>NZ_BAAARA010000040.1:0-19610 GCF_039531955.1 Saccharopolyspora halophila | reverse complement strand
GTGCGGTATCCAGGCTTTTGATCCTGGATACCGCACCCCTCCCTTCTTTATATGCACGACCAAGTAGTGAACTCCAAGCTCGGGGGTGCGGCCCGAATACGGGTCGCACCCCTTTTTTTGTGCTTCCGGACGGTTTGTGAGCGCGTCGCCGACCGGTGCTCAGACTCGGCGGAAGGACGTCTCGTTGAGCACGTGGGGAAGTCCTTCGAGCTGAACGACGCCGAGTCGTTGAGTGGACCGGGTGAGGGCCACGTAGAGATCGTTGAACCCGCGGTCGGACCCCTCAACGATGGCTTCCGGATCGACGAGCACCACGGTGTCGAACTCGAGTCCCTTGGCTGCGTCCACGCTCAGCAGGACCACCGGTGATTCCAGGTCGTCCGGGCCGTTGCCGACCGCCGCGCTGGGCAGCGCCTCGGTGATCTCCGGCTCGATCTCGGCGAGCAGTTGCGCGGGCATCAGCACCGCGAGCCTGCCGTCGGCGACCTCGCCGAGCTCGGACCGGACCACCTCGGGCAGCGTGGAGACCAGCTTCGAGCGGTCGACTGCGCGCACCCACGGCTGATGGCCACTGGTCCGGACCGAGCGCGGTGGCTCCAGGTCCGTGTCCATCTCGGCGAGCACGTCGCTCGCGATGTCCATGATCTCGGCGGGGGTCCGGTAGTTCACCGTCAGCTCGGCGAGCTTCCAGCGGTCCTGGACGTACGGGGACAGCACCTCGTCCCAGGCGTCGGTGCCTGCCAGCGCACCGGTCTGGGCGACATCGCCGACCAGGGTCATCGAACGGCTCGGGCAACGACGCATGAGCACCCGCCAGGTCATTTCGGAGAGCTCCTGGGCCTCGTCGACGATCACGTGCCCGAAGGTCCAGGTGCGGTCTTCGGCGGCGCGCTCGGCGGCGGTCAGATCGCTGCGAGCCTGGAACCGCTCCGCCAGCAGCTCGGCGTCGAGAACGTCGGAGACGCGCAGCCGCTCCTCGTCGGCGATCTCCTCGTCCTGCTCCATGATGTGCAGGACGCCCTGGGCGTAGGCGAGCTCCTCGCGCTGCTGGCGTTCCTGCTCGGCGCGCTGCGCGGAGTCGTCCTCGCCGAGCTGCTCGGCGGCCTCGTCGAGCAGCGGTACGTCGGCCGGGGTCCACGGCGAACCGGGTGCGCGCAGCAGTTCATCGCGCTCATCGGCGTCGAGGACCTTGCGCGCGGCGGTGTGCAGCCGCTTCTCGTCGGTGAACAGCTCGTCGACGAGTTGCTGCGGGGTTACCTCCGGCCACAGCTGCTCGAGAGCGGCGTCCACGGCTTCGTCACCGCGCAGCTCGTTGTTGATGTCGTCGAGGTCGCGGCTGTCGAGCAGCTCCCTGCCGAGCCGGTCGGCCACCTGCAGGGTCAGCGCCTCGAACATCTCCCGGCGGAACACCTTGCGCGCCAGGTTGTGCGGCTTTCGGGTCCGGCGAGCGCGGGTGCGGGCGTGGGTCGCGTCCGCCTTGGTGATGCGCAGCGGTTCGCGATCGAAGCTGACTTCGACGTGGTCGCGCGGTACCTGCTGGCGGTCCTTGACCGCGTTGGTGAGCAGCTTGATCATCGACGAACGGCCCTTGATCTCGGCGGCTCGCGCGGATTCCTCGGCTGTGGCGGTGATTCCCGGGTACAGACCGCCCACGGTCGACAGCAGCACGCCGGTCTCGCCGAGCGAGGGGAGCACCTGGCCGATGTAGTGCAGGAAGGTCGGGTTCGGCCCGACCACCAGCACACCGCGCTTGGACAGCTGCTCGCGGAAGGTGTAGAGCAGGTAGGCCGCGCGGTGCAGCGCGACCGCGGTCTTGCCCGTGCCGGGACCGCCCTGCACGACCAGCACGCCGTTCATGCCCGCGCGGATGATCCGGTCCTGCTCGGCCTGGATGGTCGAGACGATGTCCTGCATCTGCCCGGTGCGCCGGGCGTCCAGGCGAGCGAGCAGCGTGGCTTCGCCGGCCAGTCCGAGGTCGCTGCCTTCCTCCGCTGCGTCGAGATCGAGGATCTCGTCCTCGTAGTCGAGGACCTTGCGCCAGCTGGTGCGCAGGTGCCTGCGGCGGCGCACGTCGTCCCGGGCGGCCGCGGTGGCCAGGTAGAACGGCCGGGCGGCAGGGGCGCGCCAGTCCAGCAGCAGCGGCTCGTACTCGTTCTCCTCGTCGAACAGACCGATCCGGCCGACGTGGAAGGTCTCGCCGCTGTCGAGGTCCAGCCGACCGAAGCACATGCCGTGCTCGACGGCGCTGAGCTGGGTCAGCCTGTCGGTGTACATCCGGGTGGAGATGTCGCGCTCGGTTTGCGCCTGCGGGGGCCCGCCGCTGTCGCGCAGCGTGTTCTTCAGCCGCTGGGTGGTCTCCTGCCGGAGATCGTCGAGCTTGGTGTACAGCACGTCGAGGTACTGCTGCTCGCTCGCGATCTCCTCGGCGCGGACGGCTTCCCGATCGACTCGGGCGTCGGACAAAATTCGCCACCTCGGTGCGAGAACAGGTTGGGCAGATCGGGCGATAGGCCCGACCCACCAATATACCGCGAGCGTGAAAGCGGGGCCGGACCTCGTTGGCCCGGCCCCGCTTTCACGCGACTGCGTCAGACGAAGACGGACAGCACCAGGATGGCTGCGAAGGAGACCAGCGAGAGCAGCGTCTCCATGGCGGTCCAGGTCTTGAGCGTCTGCCCCACGGACATGCCGAAGTACTCCTTGACCAGCCAGAATCCCGCGTCGTTGACGTGCGAGAGGATCAACGAGCCGGAGCCGATGGCCAGCGCGACCAGAGCGCCCTGCGCAGGCGGCAGCTCGGTGACCATCGGGGCGACCATGCCCGCCGCGGAGATGGTGGCCACGGTCGCCGAACCGGTGGCCACCCGGATGCCGACGGCGATCAGCCAGCCCAGGATCAGCGGGGAGAGGTTCGCGCCCGTGGCCAGGTCGGTGATCATCTCGTTCACGCCGGACTCGACCAGGGTCTCCTTGAAGCCGCCACCGGCGCCGACGATGAGGATGATGCCCGCGATCGCGGGCAGCGAGGAGCCGACCACGTCCGAGATCTTGTTGCGGGAGAACCGGGCGCCGGTGCCCAGCACGACGATCGCGATCAGGACGGTCAGCATCATCGCCACGACCGGCGTGCCGATGGTGTCCAGGATCGTGTAGCCGAGGGAGCCCTCGGTCAGCGTCAGGTCGGCGACCGACTTGCAGAGCATCAGCACGACCGGCAGCAGCAGCATCGCCACGGCCGCGAGGAAGCTCGGCCGGTGCTCGTGCTCCTCCTGGTCCGGGGTTTGGCCCAGCAGGTGCGTGGCGGGCGGCAGGTCGACGCGCTGGGAGATGTAGGAACCGAACAGCGGCCCGGCGATGATCGCGGTCGGGATGGCCACGACGATGCCCAGCGCCAGGGTCAGTCCGAGGTCGACGTGCAGGGCGTCGACGGCGGCCAGCGGGCCGGGGTGCGGCGGTACGAGCCCGTGCAGGATCGACAGGCCCGCCAGCGCGGGGATGCCGACCCGCAGCACGGGTTGCTCGGAGCGGGCGGCGACCATGACCACGACCGGGACCAGCAGGACGACGCCGACTTCGAAGAACATCGGCAGGCCGAGCAGCGAGGCGATGAACACCATTGCCCACGGCAGCGTCTTGCGAGTGGTGCGCCCCAGGACCGTCTCCACGACGCGCTCGGCACCACCGCTGTCGGTGAGCAGCTTGCCGAGCATCGCGCCGAGCGCGACCAGGAGGCCGACGTCACCGACCGTGCTGCCGAGGCCCTCGGTGAAGGTGTCGACCAGGTCGCCGAACGGCATGCCCGCCACGACGCCGAGCGTGGTGGCGCCGAGGGCGAGGGAGAGGAAGGGGTGCAGCTTCGCCCAGCTGATCAGGAGCACGATCACCGCGATGCCGGCGACCGCGGCGGTCAGCAGCCGCGCGTCGTGCGCGGACCACGTGGCGCTCTGGGCCAGGGCGAAGCCGTTGAGGCTGGAAAGCATTGGTTGGGGCTCCTCGTTGAGCAGCTGGTGCCCGAACAGCCTAAGCAATAAGTATGACTTTATCGGCTCATTGAACGATTAAGTATGACTGTTAACCCCATCACGCGGGTTGACGGCCTACTGTGTCCGGGCGCCGGGTGGATGCCCGGCGGGTTCCTCCAACGGCTGAAGGAGCGCGGATGGTCGGCGGTTTGCACGACAAGGTGCTGGAAGTGCTCGGTCTCGAGATCGCGGACGGCACGCATCCGCCCGGCAGCGTGCTCCGGATCGACGAGATGGAGGCCCGGTTCGGGATCTCGCGCAGCGTCGCCCGCGAGGTGGTGCGGACGCTGGCCTCGATCAGCCTGGTCGTGGGGCGCAAGCGGGTCGGCATCGTGGTGCGCCCGCGCGAGGAGTGGAACAGCTTCGACCCGACCCTGATCCGCTGGCGGCTCACCGCCGACCGCGCGGCCTCGCTCAAGACGCTGGCCGAGCTGCGCACCGCGGTCGAACCGGTGGCCGCGGGAGCGGCGGCCCGGCGCTGCGACGACGAGGCGGCGGGCCGGTTGGTCGCGCTGTCGGAGCGGCTGGTCGCCACCTCGCGGGCAGGTGACCTGGACGCCTTCATGGACGCCGACGTCGAGTTCCACCGGTTGATCCTGACCACGTCCGGCAACGAGATGTTCGCCCAGCTGCACGAGGTCGTCGAGGAGCTGCTCCGGTGGCGCGCGGGCCACGGCCTGATGCCCGTGCACCCGCGTCCGGTGGCGGTGCGCCTGCACTGCGAGATCGCCGAGTGCGTCCGCAGCGGGGACCGGGTCCGGGCCGAGGAGGCCATGCGCGAACTGGTCGCCGAAGCCTTCGAGGGAACGCTCTCGGGACTGGACGAACACGCCACCAAACTCCCCGACTAACCCCGCTGCACCTCCAACACGCCGCCCCACTGACCTCACCCAAAAGACCCCGAAAACCGACAAAAGCGGGACCCGGAATTCCCTGCAATTCCGGGTCCCGTTTTCGAGGGTTTTCGGGGGGTGGGGGACCGCGACGCCCCGGTTCGGGGGTGGACTCGGGACGTCGCGGTCGCCTGGGGGATCAGTAACCGATGTAGCTGCCGCCGGAGCGCAGACCCGCGATGCCGGGCACGTCCGACAGGGAGCCGTAGCGATCGATCGAGTACCGGGTGGCGGCGATGATGTTGTCCACCGGGTCGTAGATGTTCTGGTGGCCGGGCAGCGCGAAGGAGTCGAAGGTCGGCTGAATGGTCTGCATCAGGCCGATCGACGGCGTTCCGGCCGCGGCGTTGGAGTCCCAGTTGTTCGTGGCGGCCGGGTTGCCGTTGGACTCCTTCATGATGATCGTGCGGATCGCCTGCTGGTCGATCTGCTCGCGGGAAATGCCGTTGCGCTCCATGACCGTGACCGCCTCCTGGATCCAGGCGTCGATCTGATCCTTCGGCTTCTCGGCGTGCTTCTTCGGGGTGGCCTTCTCGGCGTGCTTCTCAGCAGCCGCCGGAGCTTGCTTGGGTGCGGGGGCTTGCTTGGGCGCCGGAGCTTGCTTGGGTGCGGGGGCCTGCTTGGGCGCCGGGGCTTGCTTGGGTGCGGGGGCCTGCTCGGGGGCCGGTGCGGGCTTGGCCGCCGGGGCCGGGTTCAGCGGAGCCACCATCGCGGCGTCGTGGAACTGCGGGGATTGCTGGACCGGCTCGGCGCCCTGGCCACCGCCGGCGGTGAACACGGCGAGCACGCCGAAGGCCGCTGCCGCGACGCCGACCTGCAGCGAACGGGTCTTCGGAGCGACTCGGAAGCCCTTGCCGGGCTCGCCGAGGAACGCGCTCTTGAGCCAGCTGCCGGCCTGCGGCACCGCCCTCTCCCAACGGTGCCGCCCGCCCTGGCGGGACTTGCTGTCGGGGGCGTTCGGGTCTGGGAAGTTCGTGTCGTCGGGGGTCACGAAAACCCAGACTCCGGCACGGAGAGTGTTGGTGCATGGTTGGAAATACGTAGACGACTACCTAGTTTCGTCCACCAGCATGGCGGGAAAGAAGATTTCGGCTACGCGCTGTGATGTTATCCCGGATGTTACGGGGTGGTGCTATCGGCTCCATCACTCGCGCGCTGGCCCGCGACCCAGCCCGCGATCTGCGTGCGGGACGAGAAGTCGAGCTTGGTCAGGATGTTCTGCACGTGCGCTTCGACCGTGCGCTGCGCGATGACCAGGTTCTCGGCGATCTCCTTGTTGGTGCTGCCCTGCGCCACCAGGTCGGCGATCTGCCGCTCCCGGCGGGTCAGCGGCATCGGGTGCACGTTCTCCTCGGGCTCGGCGCTGCGCGCCTGCTGCCGCTTGAGCTCGAGCGCGAAGTCGACGGCCTGGCTCAGCGACATCCGGCGCCCCTGCTCGTAGGAGTCCTCGAAGGCCGCATCACCGAGGTCGGCGCGGATCCGCAGCTCGCGCTCGTCGTGGGCGCCCGCGTAGCGCGCCCAGAACCCCGGGGCGATGCGCACCGCGTCCCACACCGTCGCCGCGGCGCCGAGCAGCTGGGCCGCGCGGTTGTGCCGTGCCTGCCGGTGCGCGATCCAGGCGAGGGTGTCCAGGCCGAAGGCGAGCCCGAGGCGGTTGTCCAGCTTGCGCTGCAGCCGCAGCGCCTCCTTGACCGAGACCTCGGCCCGGTCCGGTCGATCCCGGCCCATCTGCACCTGCGCGGTCGCCCACTGCGCGTACGAGCGCCAGTACAGCTCGCCGTGCTCGGTGCACAGCTGGATGCACTCGGACAGCAGCCGCAGCCCGGCTTCGTGGTCGCCGGTGAGTCCCTTGATCAGGCCCAGCGAGTGCAGCGACCAGAGCTCACCGGTGGCGACCCGGTGCGCGCGGAACTGCTCGAGCGCACCGGTGATCTGGTCGATGGCTCGCTGCGGATCGTTGGCGAAGAACGCGGCCAGGCCGCTGACCAGCGCCAGCTGCGCCTTCTCGATCTCGTCCCCGCGCTGGGCGGCCACCAGGGTGGCGCGTTCCAGTGTGGGCACGACCCGATCGATGTCGCCTTGCAGCAGGGCGAACCAGGCGCTGACCCGCAACGCTCGCACGCGTTCGGGCAGGTCGTGCGGCGTGCTTTCGAGGACCTCGTCCAGCCAGTGCCGGGCCTCGGCGTTCAACCCGCGGATGCCCCAGTAGACCCAGAGGTTGGTGACCAGCCGCAACGCCGTGTCGCCCAGATCGGGGGTGGAGGCGGCGAAGTGCAGCGCGCCGCGCAGATTGCCCTGGTCGGCGCGCAGGCGCTGCACCCAGGCGACCTGATCCGGGCCGAGCCACTGCTCGGAGAAGCGCGCGGCGATCTCGGCGTAGTGGGCGCAGTGCTTGCGGCGCAGGGCATCGGCCTCGCCGAAGGCCTCGAGGCGTTCCTGGCCGTATTCGCGCAGCGTGTGCGAGAGCCGGTACCGGACCTCGCCCGCCTCCTCCTCTCGCGTGAGCACCGACTTGTCCACCAGCGAGTGCACCGCGCGCAGCGCGTCGACCGAGGGCTGCCCGCCGCCGACGATGTGCTCGGCGGCGGTGAGGTCGAAGCTGCCGTGGAAGACCGACATCCTGGCCCAGGCGAGCCGGTCCTCCTCGGTGACGAGCTCGTAGCTCCAGTCGATCAGCGCCCGCAGCGTCCGCTGCCTCGGCGGTGCCCCGCGGCGGCCTTCGGTGAGCAGCTCGTAGCGCTCGGAGAGCCGTTCCTCCAGCTGCTGCAGCGACAGCGAGCGCAGCCGGACCGCGGCCAGCTCGATGGCCAGCGGATTGCCGTCGAGCTGGTGGCACAGCCGCATCAGCGCGGCGGCGTTGTCCTCGGTCACCTCGAACTCGGGCACCACCGCGTGGGCTCGGTCGACGAACAGGCGCACCGAGGCGAACTGCTCGTAGGACTCGGAGGGAGGCAGGTGCTCGGGATCGGGCACCTGCAGCGGCGGTACCACGATGGTGGACTCGCCGGCCACGCCCAGCGACTGCCTGCTCGTGGTCAGCACCCGAACTCCGGGGCACCAGCGCACCAGGGCGTCGATCAGCCGGGCGACGTCGTCCAGCACGTGCTCGCAGTTGTCCAGCACGAGCAGCATCTCGCGATTCTTGAGCTGCTCGACGAGGGCGTTCAGGCCGTTGCCCGAGGCACCGCCGAGGCCCAGCTGCTCGATGACGGCGTCGACGACCAGCGCGCCCTCGTCGAGCTCCTCCAGCTCGACGAACCAGGCCTTGTCCCGGAAGGTCTTGCGCATGTTGGAAGCCACGCGCACCGCCAGGCGGGTCTTGCCGACGCCGCCGGGTCCGGTCAGCGTCACAACGCGGGACTCGGCGAACAGTCGCTTGGTCAGGGTGATCTCACGGCGCCGGCCGACGAAGCTCGTCACGTCGGCCGGGAGGTTGCCCGCTGGCTCTCGCACACGGGCTCGAACGGTGGAGACCACCACCCGAGCTTAACCCGCATTTCGGAGCTCTGACCTGCGATCTTGGTTCAGCGGCCGGCTCGTCACGCGGTGGTGTGCGATTCGAAGATCAGGCGACTCCGCGTAGCCGCATGCGGCACTCGAACCGGGGTTGCGCGATGTCCCGGTGCCGGCGGTGGTGACAGTTTTGCCTAAAACTGTACGGACATTTCGGGCACGAACCCCCGTACAGTTTTAGGCAAAACTGTCACCTCCACGCTTCGGCGCCGCCCCGGCTCGGTGCGTGCGAGTGCATAGACTGCTTGCGTGCGATTCGAGGGCTTCGGTGACGCGGCGGTGGAGTTCTACGACGGTCTCCTCGCGGACAACTCCAAGGCCTACTGGAACGACAACCTCGCCATCTACCGCGAGCACGTGCGCGCCCCGATGGAGGCGTTGCTGGCCGAGCTGGAGCCGGAGTTCGGGCCCGGGTTCGGCAAGGGGAAGGTGTTCCGCCCGCACCGCGACGTGCGGTTCAGCCGGGACAAGTCGCCGTACAAGACGCACTGCGGTGCGGTGATCGAGCAGGGGCGCGGTGGTGGCGCCTATTACGTGGAGATCTCCGCCGAGGGAATGCTGGTCGCGGGTGGCTGCTACCACACCGAGTCCGACCAGCTGGCGCGCTTCCGGGCCGCGGTGGACACCGAGGTGCACGGGCAGCGGCTGCGCGAGCTGATCGACGAGCTGGACGCCGCGGGCTGGGAGATCGCCGGAAGCACGTTGCGCACCCGTCCGCGCGGGTTCGGTGCCGACCACCCGCGCCTGGACCTGCTGCGGCACCGCACGCTCTACGCGGCCCGCAGCTGGGAGCCCGACGAGGCGCTGCACGAGCGCTCGTGCATCGAGCGGGTCCGCGAGTCGTGGCTGGCGGTGCGCGAGCTCAACCACTGGTGCGCCGACCACATCGGCACCACCGAGAAGCGGCGCCGGTAGGCGGCTGACAGTTTTGGCTAAAACTGCCGCATGATCATGTCCGTTTTGCCCGGATAGTTTTAGGCAAAACTGTCAGGCAGCCGAGGAGGGCGCCTGCGCAGTCGACGAGGGCGTCCAGGGCCTCGCAGCTGCGGCCGAGGGGAAGCACGCCCTGGAGGATCTCTGAGAGGGCGGCGTAGGCGACCAGGGCGGGGAGGAGCCCGCGGCGGCGGAAGCCGGTGAGGGTACCGGTCGCGGCCAGGGTTGCGAACAACGCGAAGTGGATGACCTTGTCGGTGCCCGGAGGGGCTGCGGGGACCCCGCTGGCCGGGGTGAACAGGATCGCCCAACTGACCAGAAGGGACATCACGAACGGGATCCGGAGGAGATGCGTTCTGTAATGATCAAGCAAGAATATCCCCGATGAAGCATGAGATGCGTGGCTGAGTACTGCGCCCGAGGGTCGAGAGACTACGCTGACGTGATGTGAGTCGACGAGCCAAGATCGTTTGTACTATGGGCCCCGCCACCTCCAGTCCGGAGAAGATGGCCGAGCTCGTCAGCAGCGGAATGGACGTCGCCCGGCTGAACTTCAGCCATGGCAGCCACGCTGACCACCAGAAGGTCTACGAGATGGTCCGGAACGCGGCCAGGGAATCCGGCCGGGCCGTGGGCATCCTGGGGGACCTGCAGGGACCGAAGATCCGGCTCGGCAAGTTCGCCGAAGGACCGGTCGAGTGGGCTACCGGCGACGTCGTGCGTATCACGGTCGATGACGTGCAAGGCACGCACGACCGCGTTTCCACCACTTACAAGGGTCTTGCCAGTGATGCCAAGGCCGGCGACCGCCTTCTCGTCGATGACGGCAAGGTGGGGATGACCATCACCGCCGTCGAGGGAAACGACGTCGTGTGCGAGGTCACCGAAGGCGGTCCCGTATCCGACCACAAGGGAATCTCCCTTCCGGGCATGGACGTCTCCGTGCCCGCCATGTCCGAAAAGGACGTCGAGGACCTGGAGTTCGCGCTCGAGCTGGGCGTTGACTTCATCGCGCTGTCGTTCGTGCGCAGCCCGGCCGACATCGACCTGGTGCACCAGGTCATGGACCGGGTCGGCCGCCGGGTTCCGGTCATCGCGAAGCTGGAGAAGCCAGAGGCGGTGGACAACCTGGAGGCCATCGTGCTGGCCTTCGACGCCGTCATGGTCGCCCGCGGTGACCTCGGCGTTGAACTCCCGCTCGAGCACGTCCCGCTGGTGCAGAAGAAGGCCATCCGGATCGCGCGGGAGAACGCCAAGCCGGTCATCGTGGCCACCCAGATGCTGGACTCGATGATCGAGAACTCGCGCCCGACGCGCGCGGAGACCTCCGACGTGGCCAACGCGGTGCTCGACGGCACCGATGCGGTCATGCTCTCCGGCGAGACCAGCGTGGGCGCCTACCCGGTCGAGACGGTGCAGACCATGTCCCGCATCGTCGAAGCCGTCGAGGGCGGCTCGGCCGAGCCGCCGCCGCTGAGCCACGTTCCGCGCACCAAGCGAGGCGTGATCTCGTACGCGGCGCGCGACATCGGTGAGCGGCTCAACGCCAAGGCGCTGGTGGCCTTCACCCAGTCCGGAGACACCGTTCGCCGGCTGGCGCGGCTGCACACGCGGCTGCCGTTGCTGGCGTTCACCCCGGAGGAGTCGGTGCGCAGTCAGCTGGCTCTCACTTGGGGGACGGAGACCTTCCTGGTGCCTAAGGTGGACACAACGGACCAGATGGTGCGGCAGGTGGACCAGGCGATGTTGTCCCTGGGCCGGTCGCAGCGCGGCGACATGGTCGTCGTCGTCGCCGGTTCTCCTCCGGGCACGGTCGGGTCGACCAACCTCATCCGCGTGCACCGGCTCGGCGAGGAAGACCACGTCTGATCCACGCCTTCATCGGACGGGAGCGGCGGTCCGCGCCTCTCCCGTCCGGCACCCGGCTAGAGACAGCTAGGAGTTCGTCGTGACCGAAGCGGCCCGCGCCGCCGCAGCCGACCCGTCCGGATCCGACCTGGGAACGGGAGTTCCGATCGACGCAGCAGGAGCGCCGCACGGTCAGCCCGTGCTGGATCGGCTGGTAGCACTGCTCGATCTGGAGCGCATCGAGGAGAACATCTTCCGCGGCGTGAGTCCGGCGACCACCTCGGTGCGTGTCTTCGGCGGGCAGGTGGCGGGTCAGTCGCTGGTCGCCGCCGGCCGGACGGTTCCCGAGGAGCGGCGGGTGCACTCGCTGCACGCCTACTTCATCCGCCCCGGTGACCCGAGCGTCCCGATCGTCTACGAGGTCGACCGCACCCGCGACGGTCGTTCGTTCACCACTCGCCGCGTGGTGGCGGTGCAGCACGGGAAGACGATCTTCTCGCTGTCCGCGTCGTTCCAGATCGACGAGGATGGGCTCGACCACGCCGACGAGATGCCCGACGTGCCCGACCCGGAATCATTGCCGACCTTCGGCGAACGCGCGGGCGAGCTGCTGGCCGATCTCGGCCTGACCCAGCCGCGTCCGATCGACGTGCGGTACGTGACCGAGCCGCCGTGGGAGAGCCGGGAGAACGGCCCGCGCGCGGCCCGCAACCAGGTGTGGATGCGCGCCGACGGCGTGCTGCCGGACGACGACCTGCTGCACGTGTGCATCGCGGCGTTCGCCTCCGACATGACGCTGCTGGACGCGCCGCTGGCGCGGCACGGCGTCTACTGGGGACTGGACGACGTGGCGGGGGCCAGCCTGGACCACGCGATGTGGTTCCACCGGCGGTTCCGCGCCGACGACTGGTTGCTCTACGACTGCGCGTCGCCGAGCGCTTCCGGCGGGCGCGGCCTGGCGACCGGTCGCTTCTTCTCCCGTGACGGCCACTTGGTCGCCACGGTCGTCCAGGAAGGACTCCTGCGCGTCAACCGCTGAGCCATCGGCTCGTTCCCGGGCTCCTTTCCCGGTCGTGCGGCTCCCGGAACCCGGCGAATCCGGTCGGTTCCGGGAGCCTTCTGCATCGACCGCCCGGTCCTAGCGGCTGGAACGGTCGGCCTGCTTGCCCTGCTGCTCGGCCTCCTCGTCCGCTTCGAGCTCGGCCTGCTCGGCGCGGCGCTGTTCTTCGCGGTAGCCGTAGGCGGCCTGACGCACCGCCGCATCGGATTCCAGGCTGGAACCCAGGGCACCCGCCAGGATCGCCATCGAGGCGACCATCCACGCGAGCCTGAAGTAGGTCGTCCAGTTCACCGGGTGCATCAGCGTGCTCTCCAGGATCATGCTGTCGAGCAGCGTTACCCCGGCGACCAGGCACACCAGGTAGACCACCAGGTACAGCAGGCTCACCCCGACGCTCAGGGTGGTCACCGTGGAGGCGTTGTAGAGCAGCGCTAGGCGCCGGTCCCGGACCGCGCGGCGGCCGACCCGTTCCCACAGCCCGTGCGCCGTGATCAGCCACCCGGTCATGAGTCCGATCGCGAACAGCATCGTGCCCAGCGCCCGCAGCGGTCCGAGCACATCTCCGATCTGCCAGACCGTGGAGGTGAAGATCCCGAAACCCGCCGCGGCCAGCGCCGCCGCCAGCGCGCTGGAGAGCCCCCACATCAGGGTCCACGGCCGGTTGCCGCGCACCATCCCGGTCATCAGCCGCACGCCGCCGCGCCTGTTCGTGGTCATGTAGCGCACGTCGACCGAATCGTCGTGCGTGGAGCGGACGAACGGTTTGCTGATGTCGGGCACGGAACTGCCGAGCAGGTCGGTCAGGATCCAGACCATCACCCGGTACGTGCGTCGACGGGGCAACAGCGCGCCCAGCATCGGCAGCGACATCAGCCCGACGCCGCGCTCGGTGCTGACGTCGGCGAGCAGGATGCCCTTTCGCAGCAGCAGCGGTAGGTCGGTCACGCAGATCGCGAAGCGCCAGTCGTTGCGCTCGCGGTGCTTGGCGACGGCGCGCAGGATCTGGTCGCTGTCCGGGTGTCCCGCGGTCACCGGGTCGGAGACGACCTCGACGGCCCATTGCTCGCCGGTCTCCTCCTCGAGCCAATCCACCACGCGTTGCGCCGTTTCGTTGGCGCTCTGCGTGGGCATATCGGGGTCGGTGACCAGACCGAGAACATGATCGGGCTTGCGTTCCTCGTCGCCGTGCCGGGTCGTGCTCGCCATGCTGGCACCCTCCAACGGATGATTAGCCACATCAACTAGCCGCGCCGACGTCTCTTCGGCCGCAGGTGTTTCGGCGGGGTCAGCGCTCGGGTGTGCAGCTGTTCGAGGACGATCGAGCTGGTGAAGTTGCGGACCTCGGTGCGGGCCGCGAGCTTGTCTACCAGGAACTCCTGCAGGTGCGTCGTGTCGGCGACTGCCACGTGTACCAGGAAGTCGGCTTGCCCGCTGACGTGCAGCACCGACCGGGTCTCGGGCTGGGCCATCACGAACTCGCGGAACTGGTCGACGACCTGCCGGGTGTGCGGTCGCACGTTGACCGCCACCACCGCCTCCAGGGAGAGGCCGGTCGCCGCCGGATCGACGTCGATGTGCGAGCCGGTGATCACGCCCAGGTCCTTGAGCCGCCGCACCCGCTGCAGGCAGCTGGACGGGGCCAGGCCGACGCGCTCGGCCAGCGTCCGGTTCGGCAACGTGGCGTCGTTCTGCAATTCCTCGAGAATCCACCAATCAACCGAATCCAGTTCTACGGATTCCGCCATAACCGAACATGCTACGTAGCTGCTCGCGAGATGGCGAACGAGACGCGGAAGGTGTGCGCGTTCCCCGTTTTCTTGATCTCTGCTGTGAAGGAGCCGACGTTGCACATCGCCTGGGGGTCGTTCCTGCTGGCACTACTGGTGATCGTCCTGGTGCCCGGGCCGGACTTCGTCATGGTCACCCGCAGCGCCGCCAACGGCAGGAAGTACGGCTGGCTGGCGGCAGCGGGCATCGTCTGCGGCCTGTGCCTGCACGCCACGGCGGCGAGCCTGGGACTGTCCGCGCTGGTGGTGGCCGTGCCCGCGGCGCTGTTCGTGGTCAAGGCGCTCGGCGTGGCCTACCTGGTGTGGATGGGCCTGCAGGTGCTGCGCAAGTCGGGCAAGGCGCCTTCCGGCGGCGAAGAGCCGAACGCGCCGCTGTCGGGGCGTTCGGTGTTCGTGCGCGCGCTGCTGACCGATCTGCTCAACCCCAAGGTGATGCTGACGTTCCTGACGCTGCTCCCGCAGGCGATGGACCCGGCGGCCGCTCCGATGCCGCAGGCCGTGCTGCTCAGCGGTGTTGCGGTCGGGGCGTTCGCGGCGTGGTGGCTGGTCGTGGTGCCCTCGGTCGGCAAGCTCGCCGAACTGCTCGCCTCGCCACGCCGCCAGAAGGTCTTCGAGCGCTGCTGCGGCACGGCACTGCTGGCCATGGCCACCTCGATCGCCGTCGGCTGATCAGTTCGCGCGAGTTCCACCCGCTGCCCTCGATCGTCCACTAGGCTCCCCGATCCCGGAGTTGAGGAGCTGCTCCAGGTATCCGGTTGCTCGGCGGTGCCGGTGTCTGGCGTGACAGTTTTGCCTAAAACTGTGCGGACATCTCGGGCGCCGAGGGCGCACAGTTTTAGGCAAAACTGTCACCACGCCTGAGGCAGTGCTCCGCCGCGCTTTCGCAGGGCAGGGGGACGTGGTGCGCAGACGGTTGGCATTGGTGCTGGGCCTGGTGGTGGCGATTCCGCTCGCCGTGGTGACGCCCTCGGGCGCTGCGCCCACCGGGCGGGACGCGCTGAAGGCCGATCTCGACGAGATCCTGGCCGATCCCCGGCTGGACGGGGCGCAGGCCGGTGTCGTGGTCCGCGATCCGCGCACCGACGAGATCCTCTACAGCAGGCAACCCGGCTACCGGGCCCAGCCCGCGTCCAACGCGAAGCTGTTCACCGCCGCCGCGGCGCTGCAAGCGCTGGGCCCGGACTACCGGTTCCGCACCGAGGTGCTCACCGACGGCGAGCGGCGCGGCCCGTTGCTGCACGGTGACCTGTACCTGCGCGGCACCGGTGACCCGACGATGCTGGCCGCCGACTACGACCGGCTCGCCGCGCGGATCGCCGAATCCGGGATCCGCGCGGTGCGCGGCGAGCTGCTAGCCGACGACACCGCCTTCGACGACGTGCCGCTGGGAACCGGCTGGGCCTGGGACGACGAGCCGTACTACTACTCGGCGCCGGTCTCGGCGCTCAACGCCGCGCCGGACGCCGACTACGACGCGGGCTCGGCGATCGTGCGGGTGGCCCCGACCGCGCCCGGCCGGACGGCCTACGTACGGCTCGACCCGGGCACCGACGTGCTCGAGATCGACAACCGGGTCACCACCACGGCGGGCGGCGAGCCTAACGTGACGGTCGAGCGGGAACACCGCAGCGGGCGCGTCCTGGTCACCGGCAGCATTCCGGAGGGCGCCGGTGCGGTGCGCGAATGGGTGGCGGTTCCGGACGGGACCGGGTACGCCACCGACTTGTTCAGCCGCGCCCTGGCCGCGCACGGCGTGACCGTGCGGGGCACCGGCGAGCGCCCGACGCCTTCCGGGGCGCAGGTTCTTGCCGCGCACGAGTCGATGCCGTTGCGCGAACTGCTGGTGCCCTTCCTCAAGCTCAGCAACAACGGCCATGCCGAGGTGCTGGTCAAGGCCATGGGCCGGGAGGAGGCGGGCGCGGGAAGCTGGGAGGCCGGGACCGGTGTGCTCGCCGAGCAGCTGACCGGGCTCGGGGTGGACCCGGCCGCGCTGCGGCTGGTCGACGGCTCCGGTCTGTCCAGGATGGACAGCGTGCGGCCCGAGCAGCTCACCGCCCTGCTCGACGAGGCGGCGGGCATGCCCTGGTTCCAGGACTTCCGCAACGCCCTTCCGGTCGCGGGCGCCGCGGACCGGATGGTCGGTGGAACGCTGCGCAACCGGATGCGCGATACGGCGGCCGAGGGCAACGTGCGCGCCAAGACCGGTTCGATGACCGGCGTGACCGCGCTGTCCGGCTACGTCACCGCCGCCGACGGCCGCGGACTGGTGTTCTCCGCGGTGCTCAACGACCACCTCTCCGCGGCGCCGCGCGACATCGGGGACGCGATCGCGGTCCGGCTCGCCGAGTACGACGGCGCCGCCGACCGCACCGGCGGGCACCGGGTGCCGGAACGGCGCAGCAGACTCGATGATCCGCGCACCGCGGTCGACGAGAGGGATCTGGAGTGCTCGTGGGTCAAGGCTTGCTAGTCGTGGCTCACCCGGTAGCGTGATGGAACCGCAGCGCCCGATTCCGCCGAGGAGCCTCACCCGTGACGTTCATCAGCGATATCCTGGCCGCGATCGCCGGGCTGCCGCGGCCGCTGCTGGTGCTGGTCACCGGCGCCCTGGTGCTCGCCGAGTGCACCATCGGCCTGGGTTTCCTGGTGCCGGGGGAGAGCGGGTTGCTGCTGGCCTCGGCGGCGGTCACCGACCTCGGGTTCTTCTGCACGCTGGCGGGCGCGGTCGCGGTCTGCGCGGCGCTGGGAGACAACATCGGCTACTGGCTCGGCCGCCGGTACCGGCTGAAGATGCGCGAGACCAAGGTGGTGCGCAAGCTCGGCACGCACCACTGGGACCGCGCGAGCAGGCTGCTGTGCAGGTGGGGGATGGGTGCCGTCCTGGTGGCACGCTTCCTGCCGGTGGTGCGGACCCTGATGCCCGCCGCCGCGGGGGCGAGCGGCATGTCCTACCCGAGGTTCTTCGCGGCCTCGTTCGTCGGAGCCACCGCCTGGTCGGGCACCCATGTAGGCATCGGCTGGGCAGCGGGTGCGTCGGCGAAGTACGTCGAGACGATGCTGGGGCGCGCGAGCTGGCTGGTGGTGGGCACGCTGGTGCTGGCAGGCGTGGGCACGTGGTGGTGGCGCCGTCGGCGGATGCAGCGGAGGGCGGCCGGAGTCGAGGAAGCCCCGGTCGAGGAACCCGCGCACGAGCTCGGCGTCTGACCAGCTCCGGCGGTCGGTCGGCTCGGCGCCCGCGCGGGGAACGCTCGAGCGGGGTCGCGGACAGGCGATCCCGTCCTCGATGGCGGGCAGCTCGCCGGTGGGGCGCCGGGAGACTTCCGGCTGCGCTCGGCCTTCCGGTCCACCGGTCGGCAGGCGCCTCCCGCGGAGCGCGACGTCTCGACACCGAGGTGCAGCCGCCACGACGCGGACGGCGATCGGTTCCGCTCCCGCCCGGTCGGGGCTCGGTGACGGGTTGACTTCGACCTTACTCGAACAACGAGGGTTGTCCGGTGTCGAGCTCATCCGCACCGAACCCCGAGGAGCACTCCATGTCCCAACACGCCGACCTCAGAACCGAATCGGCGCCACCGCAGGTCACCGGACGCATCGCGAACGTCGTCCTGTGGGTCGTTCAGGTGCTGCTGGCAGCGGCATTCCTGTTCGCCGCAGGAGCCAAGTTCGCGGGCGATCCGGCCGTGGTCGCCACCTTCGACGCCATCGGCGCCGGTGCGTGGTTGCTGTACCTGGTGGCCGTTCTCGAAGCTCTCGGCGCGATCGCGCTGCTGATCCCCCGGCTGGCCGGGCTCGCGGGGGCGGCATTCGTCGCGCTGATGATCGGTGCCCTGGTCACCCACCTCGTCGTGCTCGGCGAGGGGACGCTCGGCGTGCTCCCGATCCTGGTGCTTTCGGCCCTGGTCGCGTGGGGGAGGCGGCGCAGCATCGGTGAGCTGGCGCGCTCCCTCCGGTAGGCTGCGGGCTCGCCGCTCCGGACTCTCGCCGCCGACGGGTTCGCATGGGCGCGCCCGTCGGCGGTCCGGCGCGCGCAGCGGTCGGCGCCGGTGGCGTGGTCGCCGCAGCGCCTCGACCGCTAGCGCAGGTGGCAGGAGATCCGGACTCCGGCCTTGCTGCGGGTCCGCGGAGCGGAGACCTTCGGACGAGGGGCCGAGCGGGTCCGGGTCCGTCGGCCACGAAGCAATTCGGTGCGCCGGACATCCGACGGATCGTGATCGGACGTCCTACGAGTGGCGCCGCAGCGACTCTCATTCATGGTTCTGGACTCTAACCGATGTCACATGCGCTTTCCAGCGGTTCCGCGATCCAGGCCGGGTCGGCCGTGCCGAACGATCGCTCGCGCTGGGTCGTCCGCCGCGGCAACTCGATCAGCGGACTGCACGCGATCTCATCGATGTGACTATGCTCGAACGCATGCCACAAGCCGATGCGGCGGGCGTCGTCCCCGCGACCGCGCCCGACGCCGAGTTCGTCGACTACCTGGAGCGGCACCTGGCTGTGCGCGGCTGGACGGTGCACGACTTCTGCGAGCACAGCGGGCTCAAGCCCAGCGTGGTGTTCCGCTGGCGCAAGGGGTACCGGCCGGACATCGGAAACGCTCGGATCATGGCCGGGGCGCTGGGCGTTCCGCTGCTGGAGGTGCTGGTCAAGGCGGGAAGGCTGACCGCGGAGGAGGCGGGCGCCGAGGTGCGCGTCGAACCCGAGCTCGCCGGGGTGCCCACCTCGGTGCTGCTGCGCGAGATCACCGCCCGGGTCGAGCGGCTGGAGAGCGCCGAGACCGCGCTCTGACGGGTTTGTCCGCATCCGGTGCCGACCTGCGGTGAATTTCCCGACACATTCCGTCCGGTTGGGCAGGAACCGGGGTGACAAACCACCGCGGGTGGAGTGCACTCTGGGGAGGATCGGAGGAAGAGGTGACACCATGCGCCGGACAGGGAACGTGCGCTCCCCCGCGGCAGTGGCCATCGACGCTCCGCGCACGGGGGAACGGATCCACCTGGCGGTCGAGAGCTCGGCGGGTGAGACGTATCTGATCGCCTTCGTCGACAGTCCCAGGGACAGCTCCTGCGAGCCCTGCGAGCTCTCCGCCGCCGAAGCCCGCGAGCTCGCCCGCGCCCTCCAGGAGCTGTTGCGGGCCGAAACCGGGCAGGCCTCCTTCGCGACCTCGCGCACCGATCAGCAGGTCAACCTCGCCATCGAGACCGACGGCACGGAGTGCTACCTGATCACCTGGCTGGGCCGCACCACCAGCGACGGGGGATACGAGCCCAGCGAGCTGCGCCCCAAGGAGGCCCATCAGCTGGTCCGCGCGCTCGAGCAGCTGGCCGACGCGGCCGAACACCCCAGCAAGACGACGACGTCGTACTGAGCCGATCCGTGCGCCAAGCACCCGGATGCACGACTGCTCCCCGGGATCGATCCCGGGGAGCAGTCGTGTGGTCGGGCCGTCAGCGGGCTCAGATGTTCGGGTAGAGCGGGTGCTTGGTGGCGAGGGCTTCCACGCGGGCGCGGAGCCTGGTGCTGGTGGTCTCGTCGAAGCCGGGTTTGAGGGCTTCGG
>NZ_BAAARA010000039.1:0-9467 GCF_039531955.1 Saccharopolyspora halophila | reverse complement strand
CGCCGACTCCAGCGTCATGGACCTCATCTCCAAGGGACTCAACACCTCCAGCGACGACTGAGGCACCGCCGCGACCGCTCGGACGAGAAGAGGGCGCCCCCGTGCTGGGGCGTCCTCTTTTTGTCGGCAATACCACCGCCCAGCGCCCTTGCAACGGCCTTGCAAGGCGCTCTGACCTGCGAAAAGGACAAAGCAGACCGATTGCATTAGCAAACCGGCGGACTGATCGATGTTAAGGTTCACTGCAGGTGTGCCGGGAAGTCTGGTCGGCGACCAGTCGTGCTGCCCACACGAACGGAGCGGTCGTGTCCGAGAACAACTCCCGAGCCAACCGTGGTTTCGACTTCGCCGCGTACCTGCGCACCGAAACCGTCGGCGGGATGATCCTGCTGGCCGCCACGGCCGTGGCTCTGGTGTTGGCAAACACGCCGGCCTCCGGCCTCTACACCGCGGTGCGCGACTTCGAGCTCGGCCCGCACCTGCTGCACCTGCACCTCAGCGTCGGCGAGTGGGTCAAGGACGGGCTGCTGGCGATCTTCTTCTTCGTCGCGGGCCTCGAGCTCAAGCGCGAGATGGTCCTCGGCGAGCTGTCCAACCTCCGCAGCGCGCTACTGCCGATCATCGCCGCGGCGGGCGGCATGGTGCTGCCCGCGGTGCTCGCCTTCTCCATCGGCCACGGCACCCCCGGCGCGCACGACGCCTGGGCGATCCCGATGGCCACTGACATCGCGTTCGCGCTGGGCGTGCTGTCGCTGACCGGCTCCTGGATGCCGACCGCGGCCAGGGTGTTCCTGCTCAGCCTCGCGGTGGTCGACGACCTGGGCGCGATCCTGGTGATCGCGGTCCTGTTCACGCACGGCATGAGCCTGGTCTGGCTGGCCACCGCCGTCGCGCTGTGCGCGCTGTACTGGTTCCTGCAGCACAAGCGGGTGACCGCGGCCTGGTTGTACGTGCCGCTGGCCGTGGCGGTCTGGGTCGCGGTGCACTCCAGCGGCATCCACGCCACCATCGCCGGGGTCGCGCTGGGCCTGCTCACCCGCGTCAAGCAGGACCCGAACGAACCCGCCTCCCCCTCGATGCGGCTGGAGCACCGGCTGCAGCCCTGGTCGGCGGGCCTGATCGTGCCGGTGTTCGCGTTCTTCGCGGCCGGTGTGCCGGTCAACCCCGACGCGCTGATGGCCATCTTCGAGGACCGCGTCGCCATCGGCGTGATCGTCGGCCTGCTGGCGGGCAAGCTCTTCGGGATCTTCGGCGTCTCCTGGCTGGCCGTGAAGCTCGGCATCGGGAGCAAGCCCGACGCGGTGTCCTGGCGGGACATGATCGCGCTGGCCATGCTCGGCGGCGTCGGGTTCACGGTGAGCCTGCTGATCGCCGAGCTGTCGCTGACCGGGGAGGCGGCCGAACGGGCCAAGGCCGCGGTGCTGATCGCTTCGGCCACGGCCTCGCTGATCGCGGCCGCCATCCTGATCCGGCGCGGCCGCAAGCTCAAGAACGGCAACAGCGACGACAACGCCTTCCCGGACCCCGACCTCACTCCCCTGAACTGAACCGCCGGACCGAGGTCACTCACGGGTAACGTGTCGCGAGTCGCCGGGCGCTTCCCTGATCACTCGTGGCACGATGGTGCGCGTGAACAGCGCCCAGAAGACCACCAATGGCAGCGGTGAGGGTGCGGGGTGGACCGCGGTGACGTCCATCCCGCTGTCCGAAGAGGGCACCGCCGATCAGAACGAGTCGATCGGGTCGTTGGTCCGCGACGCCACGACGCACCTGTCGACCCTGCTGCGCTCCGAAGTGGAGCTGGCCAAGTCCGAGATCGCCGGTGAGGCCAAGAAGGCTGTCAAGGGCAGTGTCTACTTCATCCTGGCGCTGACCGTGCTCGCGTTCAGCATGTTCTTCCTGTTCTTCACCGCCGCCGAAGGGCTGGCCGCGCTGGGCATCTGGCGCTGGGCCTCCTTCGGGATCGTGTTCCTGGTGATGCTCCTGGTCGCGGGGCTGATGGCGTTGCTGGGCTACCGGCGCGTCCGCAAGCTCAGCGCACCGAAGCGGACCATCGCCACGCTGAAGGACTCCAAGAAGATCACCAAGCGCAAGCACTCCGAGTCCGCCGAAGCGACCGCCTGAGCGTTCCGCGCCGGCCGCGGCGCCCCCGCGCGACGGCTCGAGCGGCGCAGCGACCGCTCGAGCACGTGACCCCGCACCGCTCAGGATCGCCCCGACTCCGCCGCGCGCCCTCGCGGCGACCGGCCGCGATGCCCCGCGGGAGCGGAGGCGTCCGCGCAGTACCGCCGAAATGCTCGCCCGGTGCCTGCGGCTACTTCGTGCAGGCTCCGGTGTCGACCGGCGCGTCGAGGGTCGGCGCCGCCGCCACCTCGTCGCGAACCTCGTCCGCGGTGAGCGCGAACCCGGTCTCCGGGTCGTCCACGGCGGCGCCGAAGACGACGCCCACGACCTCGCCCCGCGGATCGATCAGCGGGCCTCCGGAGTTCCCGCTCTGGACCTTCCCGCGGACCGTGTAGACGTCGCGGACCACCGTCTGCGAGTCGTAGATGTCCGGACCGCGCAGCCGGATGCGCTCGCGGACGCGTCCCGCCGAGGCCGTGTACGGGCCGTCCAGCGGGTACCCGAGGGCGATCACGTCGTCTCCGGATCGCGCACCGTCGGTGAGCGGCAGCGCCTCGGCGTCGAGCGCCGGGACCTCCAGGATCGCCAGGTCCACGTCCGGGCGGTAGAGCACCACCTCGGCGTCGAAGGAGCCGCTGCCGACCTCGATGGCGACCCGGTCGGTACCGGCGACCACGTGCGCGTTGGTCATCACCCGGTGCGGGGAGACCACGAAGCCGGTGCCCTCGAGCGCGCGCGAGCACGAGGTCGCGCGGCCTCGCACCTTCACCACGCTGGGGCGCAGATCGCGCACCACCTCGCTGCCCGCCAGCGCGGAGTCCGGCGGGGCGGTCTCGGCGACCGGCGTCTCGGTGAACGGTTCCAGGGCCTCCGGGAAACCCGTGACGCCGAGCATCTCGCGGAGGTCGTTCGGCAGCGCCCGAGCCTGGTCGGGCATCACCTTGTTGACCCCGCCGAGCACCTGCGAGCTGCTGATCGCCGAGGCCAGCCCGGGCAGCGCCGAGGCCGAGGTGAACGGCAGCGCCACCAGCCAGGCCACCACCAGCACCGCGAAGAACTGCAGGACCGAGCCCAGCGCGTTGTCGACACCGGTCAGCTTGGGCGAGGTGATCCGATCGCGCAGCTCGCGCCCTGCCCACATGCCGAACGTCTCGCCGAGGGCCACCAGCAGCACCACGATGCCGACGCCGAGCGCCAGGCGGGCGACCGGGCTGTGCAGCTGGTCCAGCAGCGCGGGGGCGACCTTCAGCCCGACGATCGCCCCGAGGAAGACTCCGAGGAAGGAGAGCAGCGCGGTCACCAGGCCGCTGCGCGCGCCGGACACCGCGGCGAGCAGCGCCAGCAGCACCACCAGCAGGTCGACCCAGTTCACCCACTCACCCCTAATGACGGACGATCAGTCCGGAACACGGTCTCATGATCCGGCAACGATCAGGCCGCCGGTCGGCAACGCGTCAGGTGTGTCCGAGTCCGATGTCGTCGGCCGCCTCGACCGTGCGCCACGCCGCGTCCAGCTCCCGGACGTCGGCCCGGTTCCACGGGCGCGACCAACCGCCCAGCTCCAGGAGCCCGGCCAGCAGCCCTCCGGTGAAGCCCCAGACGAGCATCCCGGGGATCAGGAACGCCGGGCCGGCCATTCCGCTGGACAGCCGGACCCGCACCCGGTTCTCCGGATCGGTCAGCCGGGAGAGCGGCACCCGCGCCACCGAGGCCGTCTCCCCGGGGTCCATCGGCGCGACGGGCGAGGGTTCGGCCCAGTAGGCCACGACCGGGGTGACCCGGAAGCCGCTGTGCGGGACGTGCAGTTCGGGAAGCCGCGCCACCGGCCGGACGCCCTCGGGCCGTAACCCCACCTCCTCCACGGCCTCGCGCAGCGCGGCGTCGACCGGCCCACGATCGACATCGTCGAGCGAGCCGCCGGGGAAGGCAACCTGACCGGGGTGGCTGTTCAAGTTGTCGGCTCGGCGCAGCAGCAGTACGTCCGGTCCCTGCGAGCCGTCCCCGAACAGGATCAGCACGGCGGCCGGACGGGCCGAATCCGGCGGGGTGTGCTTGGGCCAGCCGAAGTGCCCGGGGTCGAGGTCGGCGGTGCGCTTGACCAGGGTCTGCAGCCAGTCGGGCAGGGTGGCCGGGTTCACCAGGGGGCCGGTATCGGTCACTGCTCCCCCAAGGTGCGTTCGACGGCCTCCCGAACCTCCTGCGCGGATTCGAACGCGACCGGCGGGTCGATGCGCCGCACTTCGCCGTCGGCGGTGACGACGTAGCTGACCGGCAACGTGTTCGGAGTCCGCATCGCGGCCCGGAGCCGGTTGTCCGCGTCGTACACGTTCGGGTAGTGAACGCCGAGCTCGCGCAGCAGGTCAAGACCGCCCGCCTGCGGGCTCTCGACCTGCACGCCCAGCACCCGGATCGCACCGGGCTGCTCGCTGTAGGCCTGCAGCGCGGGCATCTCGGCGCGGCACGGCGGGCACCAGGTGGCCCAGAAGTTGACCAGCGTGGGCTCACCCGCGACCGCGGAGCCCGCCCGGACGGGCTCGCCGTCGGCCATGCAGGTCACCGCGATCCCGGCGAGCTCGGCCGGACCGCCCTGCCCGGCCGGGCAGGGCCGCAGGTTCGCCGCCGCCCGCTGCTGCGGGTCGACCTGCTGCTCGGCGGGCGGCGGAGCCGCCGCGGAACCGCCACCCGGATCGCCGCCGCCGGAATCGTCCCGGGGCCACAGGGCCACTGCCGCCAGCACCGCGAGCACGACCACGACCACCGTCCACTGGATCTCCTTGCGGAAGTCGCGAACGCTCACGCGACCGGGTCCTTCGCCGTCTGCTTCTGCACCGTCTCCTCCGATACCTCGTCGACCACACCGGCCAGCTCGAGCAGTCGCGGCGTCTCCGGGCCGCGCACCAGCTTGGCGGCGGCCACGTGATCGGTCTCCCCGGCGCCGTAGGACGGGCAGTCCTTGGCCAGCAGGCACGCACCGCAGGCGGGATTGCGCGAGTGGCACACCCGGCGCCCGTGGAAGATCACCCGGTGGGAGAGCATCGTCCACTCCTTGCGGGGGATCAGTTCGCCGATCGCGTGCTCGACCTTGACCGGGTCCTCCTCGGTGGTCCAGCCCCAGCGGCGCACCAGCCGCCCGAAGTGGGTGTCGACGGTGATGCCCGGAACGTCGAAGGCGTTGCCGAGGATCACGTTCGCGGTCTTGCGACCGATACCGGGCAGCTTGACCAGTTCGTCGAGCTCGTCCGGAACCTCCCCGCCGTGCTTCTCGACCAGGGCGGCGCCCAGACCCATCAGCGAGGACGCCTTGTTCCGGTAGAAGCCGGTGGAGCGGATCATCTCCTCCAGCTCGGTGCGCTCCGCGCCCGCGTAGTCGGCCGCCGTCGGATAGCGGCGGAACAGCGCGGGCGTGACCGCGTTGACCCGCTTGTCGGTGCACTGCGCGGACAGGATGGTAGCCACGGCGAGTTGCAACGGAGTGTCGAAGTCCAGCTCACAGTGCGCGTCCGGGTAGGCTCCGCCGAGTGCGCGCAGCATGCGGCGGGCACGGCGGACGAGGCCTAGCCTGGTCTCCTCGGACCTGGTCCGGCGGCGCTGCCCCCCACGGGACGGTGTCGCCGCCCGTGGCTCCTGCTCGGGGGTTTTCCCCTGAGCAGGCGACGGGTCGGCGGGCTCGGTACGGGATTCTCTGGCTGACTCCGGCACCCCTCCAGGGTACGGATGGCATCCGACACGAAAGGTGGCCACGTCGTCACTGCGCCCGGTAAGCGGACCCCGCTTACATGTGCCTCGAAGGTATGAGCGAGGATTCACGTCATGATGGCAGCCTGGTTCGTCATCGTCGTACCGCTGGTGATCATGTTCTTCACCCTCTTCATGGAGCGAGTGGAGGCCCGCCTGAGGCACGTGGCGGTACAGGAGAACGAGGTAGAGGAACTGCTGGAGAACGCACGCCCCGATGAGGTGCGCGCGCTCTTCCGCCAAGGCATTGGACGTGCGCTGGAGCTTTTCCAGCTACGCAGGGTGGGACGCGCCGGTAGGCTACGTACCCGCCGTTCGCGCGACCAGTCTTAGAATGCTGGTAGTGATCGGCGGCACACCGCCAGACGCGCTGACGCGGGTCCGGCACCACAGACAGCCGCCGCGTCTCAACATGGAGGGACGAGGTGGACGAGACCCTGGCCCGGGCCGGCATCTTCCAAGGCGTTGAGCCGGCCGCGGCGGAGGCACTGGCCCAGTCGCTGGAACCTGTCGAGTTCCCGCGAGGACACGTGATCTTCGCCGAGGGCGAGCCGGGTGACCGGCTCTACATTATTCAGTCCGGCAAGGTGAAGCTGGGACGCAAGTCCCCGGACGGCAGGGAGAACCTGCTGGCGATCATGGGGCCGTCGGACATGTTCGGCGAGCTTTCCATCTTCGACCCGGGACCGCGGACTTCGACCGCGACGACGGTCACCGAGGTGCGCGCGCTGAGCATGGACCGCAGTGCTCTGCGGCAGTGGATCGCGACGCGCCCGGAGATCGCCGAGCAGCTGCTTCGAGTCGTGGCGCGCCGACTGCGCCGCACCAACGGCATGCTCGCCGACCTGATCTTCACCGACGTACCTGGGCGTGTCGCCAAGGCGCTGCTGCAGCTCGCACAGCGCTTCGGCAGCCAGGAAGCGGGCCTGCTGCGGGTCACCCACGACCTCACGCAGGAAGAGATCGCGCAGTACGTCGGCGCCTCGCGGGAGACCGTGAACAAGGCGCTCGCCGACTTCGCGCACCGCGGCTGGCTGCGGCTCGAGGGCAAGAGCGTGCTCATCCTCGATCCGGAGCGCCTCGCTCGCCGCGCACGCTGACCAGCGGCGACAACTGAAACGACGCCACGCGCGTCGGCGGAAGAGCTCGGGTCCGACCCGGGCTTTCCCGTCGACGCGCGTTTTGGCGTCTCCAGACGACGTGGCCCGGGCGAAGCAGCCCGGGCCACGTCTCCGTCAAGCCAAGTGAAGGGGCCGGACACCGCCCCCGACGCGGTGTTCCGGCCCCTTCACAATCGCGTGGTTGGTCCCCCGACGACTAACCACGCTCCCCCGATCCCCCGGAACCTCGGCCCCGAATCCTCGGCTCCGGAGGAAAGTCCTAATTCGAATGTGCTCGAAGAGTGCCCGCCCGGGCAACCCCTTCTCACCTTCAGAGACGCACCAGAGGCGAAACTGGTTGCAGGCGTCACCCGTTTTGGTTAGCAACCTCACGTCCGCACCCTCGGGAAAACTGGTTGGTACCCACGTACCAGCATCGGCATACTGGTACGCGTGTCCCAGTCCATGACGCTGGCGGACTACCGCCGTGCCCTGAACACACCCGGCGCACGAGTGCCCGTCCTCGCCTCGCTGCTCGGCCGGTGGCCGATCGCGATGTTCGCGATGGCGCTGCTGCTGTACGTGCAGCGGGTGAGCTCCTCGTTCGCGATCGCCGGGATGATCTCGGCCGGCGCGTTGACCGGCGTCGCCGTCGGGGCCGTCGTGCAGGGGCGCATCATGGATCGCATCGGGCCGTCGCTGCCGCTGTACGTCACCTCGCTGCTTTTCGTGGCCGCGGTGACCACCGCGATCACCGCCATCGAGCTGGACGCTCCCGGTTCGATCTTGGTCGGACTGGCCTTCCTGCTCGGCGTCACGCAGCCCAACGTCGAGTCCGCCTCCCGAGCGCTGTGGCAACACCTGCTCCCACCCGGCAGGCTCCGGCAGGCCGCGGTGTCCTACGAGGCGATCAGCCTGGAGGTGTTCTTCATCCTCGGTCCGGGCGTGGCCGCACTGCTGGTCGCCGCGCCCTGGCCGGGCACCGGAATGCTGGTCGCGACCTCGTGCACGGTGCTCGGCAGCGTCTGGTTCGCCACGACCCGCGCGGCGCGCACCCAGCGCCCGGAACCCGCGAAGCCCGGCGGCAGCCTGCTCGGCGCGATCGCCGCACCCGGTATGCGCACCGTGGCGCTGGCCGCCATGGGCTTCGGGGTGCTGATCGGCTACATCGAGGTCGCGATCCCGGCCGCCGCCGTGGAAGCCGGTCAGCCGACCATGGGGGGCGTGCTGATCAGCCTGATGTCGGTGACCTCGGTGCTGGTCGGCATCATCTACGGCGTGCACCCGTGGCCGCGCCCGATGCACTTGCGGCTGCCAGCCTTGCTGATCGGCTTCGCCGGTCTCATCGCCGTGCTGGCGATACCGGACTCGCTGTGGGGCCTGTGCGTCGCTCTCCTCGTCGCGGGCTGCCTGATCACCCCGCAGTCCACCGCGCACTCGGTGGCCATCGAGATCACCGCGCCGCGCGGCAGCGCGGCAGAGGCGTTCGCCTGGGTCGTCACCTCGGTCACCCTCGGCGCCGCCTTCGGCCACTCCACCAGCGGGCAACTCATCGAGCTCAGCGACCCCGGGACGGCCTTCCTCGCCGCGGGCGCGCTCGGCGGGCTGTTCACCCTGATCGTCTGGCTGCGCCGGGCCACGCTGCAGCCCGCGCGGGAGACGTCCGAGCTCGAGCCCGCCGTCGGCTGAGCGGTCGCGCCGGGCTCGGGTCGTGAAGAATATCGGAACTGAGAACAGCGCTAAGCCTTGACCTGCGGGTTCTCCGAGTTGACCTTGGTTGCCGGTTGCTGCTGATGTACGCCGCGGTTTCGCCACGGTGCGCGTTGTGAGCAGCAGGAAGCGCTGGGGTGCCCGTCGAGTTCTTGTCCGATGAGCAGGCTGAAGCGTACGGCCGTCGTTGTCTCGGGCGGAGTCCGAGCGGTTCTTCCTCGACGACGTCGACCGCGGTCTGGTCGAGACCAAGAGGCGTGACCACCCGGCTCGGATTCGAGCTGCAGCTGGTGACGGTGCGCAATGCTGGGGCGTTCCTCGACGATCCGCTGGGGGCGCCGGCGGATTTCGTCGACTACCTCGCCGAGCGGCTCGGTATCGCGGATACCTCGGATGTGAAGACCTATGGCGAGCGGTCGATGACCCGGTTGGAACGCCAGTGGGAGATCCGCAGCGCGGAGTCGTGGCGGGAGTTCTCCGACGTCGGGGGCGATTTGGGCGAGTGGATCGAGGCCCGCGCGCCCGGACGACCGGGGACGGGCCGAAGGCGCTGTTCGACTGCCGTGGCGTGGTTGCGGGAACGGAAGGTGCTGCTTCCGGGGTGTCGACGTTGGTGCGGCTTGTGGCGTCTCGGCGTGAGGCGGCGAATCAGCGGTTTCGGGAGACGCTGCACGATCGCTGCGCGACCGTCCGAACCCGTCTCCGGCAGGCCCTGTCCGCTGCGCGTTTCAGGTTCCTCGCCCGGTGGGAATTTCTGTGATCGCGGCTGTAGACATCATCGCTTGGTCTTGTTACTGT
>NZ_BAAARA010000038.1:0-4950 GCF_039531955.1 Saccharopolyspora halophila | reverse complement strand
TGTCCACCGTCATCGCCGGGCCCTCGAACCCGAAGGTGTAGGACAACCTGCCGGAGACCACGCTCGGCGAGTTGCCGGTGCCCTGGTGTCCCTCCGAGCTGTCGCCGAGCAGCTGGACGTAGTCGCTGTACATCACACCCGCGAACACACCGGTCTGGCTGCCCCGCAGCGAGGCCGGGGCGATCCCGGAACGCTCCAGCGACTCCCACGCCACCTCCAGCAACAACCGCTGCTGCGCATCGGTGGCCAGTGCCTCGCGCGGCGACATCCCGAAGAACGCGGCGTCGAAATCACCCGCTGCGCTGAGGAACCCGCCGGAACGCGCGTAGGACGAGCCGGTTTCCTCGGGGTCCTGGTTGAACAGCAGGTCCAGGTCCCAGCCGCGATCGTCCGGGAACTCCGAAACGGCGTCGACGCCGTCCGAGACCAGCCGCCACAGGTCCTCCGGCGAGGACACGCCACCCGGATACCGGCAGGCCATGCCCACCACCACGACCGGATCATCGGTGACCGGCGACAGGGCGGGCGTCACCACCGGCGTCCCGGCCTCGGCGCCGAGGAGTTCGTCCCGCAGGTGCTCGGCGAGCACCGCGGAGTTCGGGTAGTCGAAGACCAGCGTCGCTGGCAACCGCAGACCGGTCGTCGAACCCAGCCGGTTGCGCAGCTCCACCGCGGTCAGCGAATCGAAACCGAGGTCCTGGAAGGCCCGGGACGGATCGATCGCCTTGCCGTCGGCGTGCCCCAGCACGCCGGCGACCTCGCCGCGCACCAGGTCGAGCAGCACCTCCCGGCGCTCGGCCTCGGTCATACCGCTCAACCGCGTCGCCAAGGATTCGGCCGCGCGCGCCCCCGAACCGGCGCGGGGCCGCCTGCCGCGCACCAATCCGCGCAACAGCGGGGGAACTTCGCCCCGAGCGCGGATCGCGGGCAGGTCCAGCCGGACCGGTAGCAACACCGGCTCGGCCGCCGACAGCGCCGCGTCGAACAGCTCGAGTCCCTCGGAGACCGGCAGGGCGGGCATTCCCGGTCGCGATACCTGCTCGGAGGCCATCCCGGCCTGCGCCCAAGCGCCCCAGGCCAGCGACGCGCCCGGCAGGCCGCGCGCACGCCGGTTGCGCACCAGCGCGTCCAGGAAGGCGTTGCCCGCCGCGTAGTTGCCCTGCCCGGCATTTCCGAAGGTGCCCGCGGCCGAGGAGAACACCACGAAGGCCGCGGAATCCTCGATCAGCTCGTGCAGGTGCCAGGCCGCATCGACCTTCGGCCGCAGCACGTCGTCCACGCGCTCCGGGGTCAGCGACTCCACCACGCCGTCGTCGAGCACGCCCGCGGTGTGCACCACGGCGGAAACCTGCTGGCGGCCAACGAGTTCGGCCACAGCCGACCGGTCCGCCACATCGCAGGCGACCACGTCGACAACGGCACCTCGCGCTGTCAGCTCGGCGACCAGCTCGTCCGCACCGGCGGCGTCCGGGCCACGGCGACTGACCAGCAAAAGATCCCGCACGCCGTGCTCGGCCACCAGGTGCCGAGCCACCACGGCGCCCAGACCACCGGTACCGCCGGTGATCAGAACCGCGCCCTCGGCACCCCACTCGAACGGCCGGTCTTGCGGTGTCACCCGCGCCAGGCGCGCCGCCGAAACCCCGCCGTCGCGGACCGCCAACTGGGGCTCGGCCGAGCCGAGCGCCGTCGTCAGCGCCGCGGAGTCCGCGGACCCGGCATCCAGGTCCAGCAGGCCGAACCGGCCCGGGTGCTCGGACTGCGCCGACCGCACGAGTCCCCACGACGCCGCTGCGGCGACATCATCGCCGGGGACCGCGCCCCGCGTGACGAACACCAGCCGGGCGTCGTCGGGTCGTTCCGCGCTCAGCCACTCCTGCAGCACGCCGAGCACCTGCGACACCGTCGCGTGGACGGAGTCCGGGACGGAGCGCGGCTCGGGTGCGATGGGAGCGAGCACCACACCACCGGTCACCGTTGACAGGTCCGGCCGGTGGTCCGCCCCGAGGCCGGCCCCGCGCAGGGTTTCGGCCAGCCCGAACGCGTCCGGGCCGACCACGGTCACCCGCTCGTCGAAGTTCGCCGCGGGCACCGGCGCCCACTCGACGCCGAACAGCGACCGCCGATCGCCGCGCGGGACGGCCAGCTGGTCACCGGACACCGGCCGCACGATCAGCGCTTCCACCGACGCCACCGGTGCACCGTCCGGGTCGGCCAAGGCGAGCGTCATCGAGCCGTCGGTCCCGCGGTCGAGCCGGACCCGCAGCGCGGACGCCCCGGCGGCGTGCAGGGACACCCCGGACCAGGAGAACGGGAGACCGGGCTCGCCGCCGCCGGCGACCGCCACCGCGTGCAAGCACGCGTCGAACAGCGCCGGGTGCAGGTCGAATCCGTCGCTGCCCGCGCCATCGGGCAATCCGACCTCGGCGAAGACCTCGGCACCACGTCGCCACGCCGCGCGCAGGCCCTGGAACACCGGGCCGTACTCGAGCCCGGCCTCGGCGAGCCGGTCGTAGCAGCCGTCCAGCGGCACGGGTTCCGCGTCCGCGGGCGGCCAGGCCGCCTCGTCGAACGCGGCCCTGCGCTCTTCGGCCGCGAGCACACCGCTGGCGCAGGGCGACCAGGGCTGCTCCTCATCGCCGTCCGGCCGGGTGTAGATGTTCAGCGAGCGCCGACCGGTCCGATCAGCCGTGCCGATCCAGACCTGCAGGCGCACCCCGCCCTGCTCGGGCAGCACCAGCGGGGAGACCAGGGTCAGCTCCTCGACGCTGCCGCAGCCGAGCTCGTCACCGGCGCGGGCGGCCAGTTCGACGAGCGCCGCGCCCGGTACGACCGGCTGCCCCATGACCGCGTGATCGGCCAGCCACGGGTGCGACCGCAACGACAGCAGGCTGGTGAACAGCGCGCCCTCGCCCTCGGCCAGCTCCACCGCGGAGCCCAGCAGCGGGTGCCGGGTCGGCGAGAGCCCGAGTCCGAGCGAGTTGTCCTGCGCAGCAGGAGACTCCGGCCAGAACCACTGGTTCTGGAAGGCGTAGGTGGGCAGGTCCACCCGGCGCGCACCGGTTCCCGCGAAGATCGGGCCCCAGTCCACCTCGACGCCGACCGCGTGCAGCCGGGCCAGGGCCGTGATGGTCGAGTCCTCCTCACCACGCTCCTTGCGCAGGATCGGAACCAGCACCGCGCCCTCGGGAGCGGATGCGGCCGCCATGCCGGAGAGAACGCCCTCCGGGCCGAGCTCCAGGAACGCGGTGGCACCCGCGTCGACCAGGTCGGCGACCGCGTCGCCGAACCGGACCGCCTCCCGCACGTGGCGCACCCAGTGCTCGGGCGAGGTCACATCGCCCGAGGCGACCACCGGAATGCTCGGCGCGTGGAAGGACAACCCGCTGATGGCCGCGTGGAAGTCGTCCAGCATCGGCTCCATCAGCGGCGAGTGGAACGCGTGCGAGACGTTCAACCGCGTCGACTTCCAACGCTCCGCTACCGCGAGAACCGCGTCCTCGTCACCGGAGAGGACCACCGACTCCGGGCCGTTGACCGCGGCGATCGAGACGCCGTCGACCAGGTGCGGGAGCACCTCGTCCTCGCCGGCTTGCACCGCCATCATCGCGCCGCCCGCCGGGAGCGCCTGCATCAGGCTCGCCCTGGCGCGGACCAGCGCGCAGGCGTCCTCCAGCCCGAGCACGCCGGACACGTGCGCCGCGGCGATCTCACCGATCGAGTGGCCGGCGAGGTGGTCCGGGCGCACGCCCAGCGACTCCACCAGGCGGAAGAGCGCGACCTCGATGGCGAACAACGTCAGCTGCGCGTTGCCGGTCCGGTTCAGCGCCTCGGCGTCCTCGCCCCACATCGCCTCCCGCACCGCGGGATCGAAGTGCGCGAGCACGGCGTCCAGCGCCTCGGCGAAGACCGGGAACCGGTGGTAGAGCTCGCGACCCATGCCGAGCCGCTGCGAGCCCTGTCCCGTGAACAGCACCGCCAGCGACCGCTCGTGCGCCACGCCGCGCGCGGCCGGGACCACCCCATCGTCCGAGGCGACCAGCACCGCGCGGTGCTCGAACAGGGATCGGGAGGTGGTCAGCGAGTAACCGATGTCGACCGGCGACCCGCCGAGCGATCCTAGCCGGGTGACCTGGTCGTCCAGCGCCTCCTCGGACCTGGCCGACACCACCCACGGCACCGCGGCGGGCGTCACCCGCGGTTCGGCCGCGGGCTCGTCGGCGGCGGATCCCTGCTCGATGATGACGTGCGCGTTGGTGCCGCTGACGCCGAAGGACGACACGGCGGCGCGGCGCGGGTGATCCGCTTCCGGCCACTCGGTGGGCCTGGTCAGCAGCTCGACCGCGCCCGCTTCCCAGTCCACGTGCGTGGACGGCGAGTCCGCGTGCAGCGTGCGGGGAAGCTCCCCGTGTCGCATGGCCGCGACCATCTTGATCACGCCCGCGACGCCCGCCGCCGCTTGCGCGTGGCCGATGTTCGACTTGATCGACCCCAGCCACAGCGGCCGGTCGCGGTCCTGGCCGTAGGTCGCCAGCAGCGCCTGCGCCTCGATCGGATCGCCCAGCGACGTGCCGGTGCCGTGCGCCTCCACGGCGTCCACTTCGGACGGAGCGAGTCCCGCGGTGTCCAGGGCTTGCCGGATCACCCGCTGCTGCGAGGGACCGTTCGGCGCGGTGAGGCCGTTCGACGCGCCGTCCTGATTCACCGCGGAACCCGTCATGACGGCCAGCACCTCGTGGCCGTTGCGCCTGGCGTCCGACAGTCGTTCCAGCACCAGCAGGCCCACCCCTTCGGACCAGCCCACGCCGTCGGCCGCATCGCCGAAGGCCTTGCACCGGCCGTCCGGGGACAGGCCCCGCTGGCGGGAGAAGCCGATGAACGCGCTGGGCGTCGACATCACGGTCACACCACCGGCCAGGGCCAGCGAGCACTCCCCCTGCCGCAACGACT
>NZ_BAAARA010000037.1:0-3950 GCF_039531955.1 Saccharopolyspora halophila | reverse complement strand
ATCTGACTGGTGGTGTGTCGGTCGCGGCGGTCAACGGTCCGGATTCCGTGGTGGTCTCGGGTGTCGAGGACGAGGTGCTGGCGCTGGCCGAGCGTTGGAAGTCCAGGCGGTTGTCGGTTTCGCACGCGTTCCACTCGCCGCTGATGGATCCGATGCTGGCGGACTTCCGCGTGGTCGTGGAGGGCTTGTCCTTCCACGAGCCGCGAATTCCCCTGGTGACCAGCGGTGATGTGACCTCGCCGGAGCACTGGGTGCGGCACGTGCGGGAGACCGTGCGCTTCGCCGACAACGTCGAGCGGCTCGCGGAGCGCGGCGTGCGCACCGCGCTGGAGCTCGGTCCGGACGGAACGCTGTGCGGACTCGCCCAGGAGATCCTGGGTGACGACGCGGTGCTCGCGCCCGGCCTGCGGCGTGACCGCGAGGAAGTGTCCGCCCTGCTCGGCGCGCTGGCCCGGGCGCACGTGCGCGGCACCGGTGTCGACTGGACGGCGTTCTTCGCCGGCAGCGGCGCGCGGACCATCGACCTGCCCACCTACCCGTTCCAGCACGAGCGGTTCTGGCCGGAGGCCGTCCCCGCCGTCGATGACGCGGGCAGCACGGCGGTGAACTCCGTGCCGCTGGACGATCGGTTCTGGGACGCGGTCGAGCGCGCTGACTTCGCCGCGCTGGCCGAATGGCGGCGCAGGCACCAGATGTCCACCGCGGATTCCTGGCGCTACCGCGTGACGTGGCGGCCGATGACGACTTCGGCAACGCCGGCCGGCCGCTGGCTCGTGCTGCTCGCGCCCGGTCAGGACGTGGGCGAGCTGGCCGACGGCCTCGGTGTCGAGGTCGTCCGGCTGGAGGTCGCCGAACCGGGCCGGGCGGTGCTCGCTGAATCGCTGCGCGATCTCGACGGTCCGTTCGCGGGCGTGCTCTCGCTGCTCGCCGCGGGCTCCGACGAGTCGGTGGGCCTGACGAGCACGACCGCAGCGGTGCAGGCGTTGGGCGACAGCGGTGTCGAGGCACCGCTGTGGGTCGCGACCAGCGGGGCGGTCTCCGCGGGTGCCAACGATCCCCTCGCGCACCCCGAGCAAGCCGCGGTCTGGGGCCTCGGCCGCGTGATCGCGCTGGAGCACCCGCAACTGTGGGGCGGTCTGATCGACCTGCCGCGGTCGCTCGACCGCAACGCGGTGCGCCGGGTCGCCGGTGTGCTGGCGGGCACCGGCGAGGACCAGGTCGCGGTGCGTCCGTCCGGTGCGTACTGCCGCAGGCTGGTGCACGACGAGCTCGGCGAGGACCGCGCGAGCCGCGAGTTCCACCCCGGCACGGTGCTCGTCACCGGCGGCACGGGCGCTCTGGGCGCGCACGTCGCGCGGTGGCTCGCCGACGCGGGCGCGGAGCACCTGCTGCTGGTCAGCAGGAGCGGAGCGGACGCGCCCGGCGCCGCGGAGCTGGCGCAGGAGCTGGGTGCGCGGGTCACCATCGCCGCCTGCGACGCGGCCGACCGCGACGCCCTCTCGGAGTTGCTCGCCGAGCGCCGGGTCACGTCGGTGTTCCACACGGCCGGTGTCGTGGAGGACGCGCTGGTCGCTTCGCTCACGCCGGAGCACTTCGCGAACGTGCTGCGCGCCAAGGTCACCGCGGTGCGCAATCTGCACGAGCTCACCTCCGATCTCGACGCGTTCGTGCTGTTCTCCTCGACCGCCGGTGTCATCGGCGCGGCGGGGCAGGGCAGCTACGCCGCCGCCAACGCCTACCTGGACGCGTTCGCCGAATGGCGCCGCGCGAACGGGTTCGCGGCGACCTCGGTCGCCTGGGGCCCGTGGGCCGACTCGGGCATGGCGGTCGACGAGGGCGTCCAGGAACGGCTGCGCCGCGGCGGGTTCGAACCGCTGGATCCCGAGCTCGCGATCTCCGCGCTGCGCCGGGCCGTCGAGCACGGTGACACCGCGATCTCGGTCGCCGACATCGACTGGTCGCGGTTCCTCCCCGGACTCGCGCAGCTGCGCCCGGCACCGCTGGTGGGTGATCTGCCCGAGGTGCGGCGCGCGCATCTCCCCAGCGATCCCGCCGAAGGGCAGCCCGAGCCGTTGCACGAACTGGCGAGGCTGCCCGAGGCCGACCGCGACAGGGCGATGCTGGACCTGGTCCGCAGCCAGATCGCCGCCGTGCTCGGCCACGCGAGCCCCGCCGAGGTGGACGCCGAACGCGCGTTCCGCGACCTGGGCTTCGACTCGCTCACCACGCTGGAGCTGCGCAACCGGCTCGCCGCGGCGACCGGGCTGACGCTGCCGGCTTCGCTGGTCTACGACTACCCGACGCCCGTCGAGCTCGCGGAGTTCCTGCTCGCCGAGGTGGTTGGTTCGGCCGCGGCCGAACCGGCGGCGATCACGCGTGCGAGCACGGACGACCCGATCGCGATCGTGGGGATCGGCTGCCGCTTCCCGGGAGACATCAGATCGCCGGAGGAGTTCTGGCGGCTGCTCGTCGACGGCGAGGACACCGCGAGCCCGTTCCCGGCCGATCGCGGGTGGGACCTCGCCGCTCTGGAGACCGGGGCCTCAGCCGCCCGCGAGGCGAGCTTCCTCAGCGGTGTCGCGGACTTCGACGCCGGGTTCTTCGGCATCTCGCCGCGCGAGGCGATGGCGATGGATCCGCAGCAGCGACTGGTGCTCGAAACCGCCTGGGAGGCGTTGGAACGCGCGGGCATCGACCCGGCCTCGCTGCGCGGAACCGAAACCGGTGCCTTCGTCGGCACCAACGGTCAGGACTACGAGCAGGTGCTCCGCCGATCGCTGGACGCCGAGGTGCTGGGCTACATGGCCACCGGCAACACGGCCAGCGTGATGTCCGGCCGCCTCGCCTACGCGCTCGGCTTGGAGGGCCCCGCGGTCACCGTCGACACCGCGTGCTCCTCGTCGATCGTGGCGATGCACTGGGCGACCAGCGCGCTGCGCAACGGCGAGTGCTCACTCGCGCTCGCTGGCGGCGCGTCGGTGATGTCCACCCCCGATTCGTTCGTCGAGTTCACCACGCAGGGCGGGCTCGCCCCGGACGGCAGGTGCAAGGCGTTCGCCGATGCCGCCGACGGGACCGCCTGGTCCGAGGGTGTCGGCGTGCTGGTGCTGGAGCGGTTGTCCGACGCGGAGCGCAACGGGCACGAGGTGCTGGCGGTGCTGCGCGGTTCGGCGGTGAACTCCGACGGCGCGTCCAACGGTTTGACCGCGCCGAACGGTCCTTCGCAGCAGCGGGTGATCCGGCACGCCCTTGCCGACGCGGGTTTGTCCACAACGGACGTCGATGCGATCGAGGCGCACGGCACGGGAACGACCCTCGGCGACCCGATCGAAGCGCAGGCGCTGCTGTCCACGTTCGGCGACCGGCAGCGGCCGCTGTGGCTCGGTTCGGTGAAGTCGAACATCGGGCACGCGCAGGCAGCCGCCGGGGTCGCCGGTGTGATCAAGATGGTCATGGCGATGCGGCGGGGAATCCTTCCGATGACGCCGAACGTGGACAAGCCCACCACGCACATCGACTGGAACTCCGGGGCGCTGTCGCTGCTCACCGACGCGGTCGAGTGGCCGGAAACCGGGGGACCGCGGCGCGCGGGAGTGTCCGCGTTCGGCCTGTCCGGCACGAACGCGCACGTCGTCCTGGAAGGCGTCCCGCAGCAGGTGGAGAACACCGTCGAGCGGCGACCGCTGTCCGCGCCGTGGCTGGTCAGCGCCAAGACCGCGGAGGCGCTGGACGCGCAGATCGAGCGCGTGCGCAGCGCCGAGGGCGACCCGATCGACATCGCCCACTCGCTGGCGACCACCCGCTCGGCGTTCGCGCACCGGGCCGTGCTGATGCCCGTCGGCGACGGCCTGGTCGAGATCACCCGCGGTGTGGCCCGACGCGCGGGTGCCACGGCGTTCCTGTTCTCGGGTCAGGGTTCGCAGCGGGTTGGTATGGGTCGTGGGCTCTAT
>NZ_BAAARA010000036.1:0-3870 GCF_039531955.1 Saccharopolyspora halophila | reverse complement strand
CGCTGCGAACCCTGACCCGAGAACAGGAACGCCGTGCGGCCGCGCGTCGCGGTGCCGCGCAGGACGCGCGGGGTGCCGCGCTCCTCGGCGAGCGCGGTCAGACCGGCGATCAGCTCGTCGCGGTCGCCCGCTAGCACGGCGGCTCGGTGCTCGAACGCGGCGCGCGTGGTCGCCGCCGAGTACGCGACGTCGGCGAGCCCGTGCTCGCCCGAGCGCACCTGGCCCGCCAGCCTGCGCGCCTGCTCCCGCAGCGCCGCGGACGTGCGCCCGGACAGCGGAATCGGCAGCGCGGTGACCGGAACGGCTGCCGCGGTGTCGTCCTCGGGATGCTGGAGGTACTGCTCGATGATCACGTGCGCGTTGGTGCCGCTGGCGCCGAAGGACGAGATGCCCGCGCGGCGCGGACGCCGCGTCTCCGGCCAGTCCATCCGCTCGGTGAGCAGCTCGACGTCGCCCGCCGCCCAGTCCACGTGCGAGGACGGCGCGTCCACGTGCAGCGTCCTGGGCAGCTCGCCGTGCCGCATCGCCATGACCATCTTGAGCACCCCGGCCGCACCCGAGGCGGCCTGCGCGTGCCCGATGTTCGACTTGACCGCGCCCAGCCACAGCGGTCGCTCCCGGTTGCGGCCGTAGGTGGCGAACAGCCCCTGCGCCTCGATCGGGTCACCGAGCTCGGTCCCGGTGCCGTGCGCCTCGACGGCGTCCACATCGGACGGGTCGAGAGCCGCTGCCGCGAGCGCCTGCCGGATCACCCGTTGTTGCGCGGGCCCGCTGGGTGCGGTGAGTCCGTTGGAGGCGCCGTCGGAGTTGATCGCGGAACCGCGGACCACGGCGAGGATCTGGTGCCCGTTGCGCTGCGCGTCGGACAGCCGCTCCAGCACCAGCATTCCCACGCCCTCGGCCCAGCCGGTGCCGTCCGCCGAATCCGAGAACGCCTTGCACCGGCCGTCCTCGGACAACGCGCCCTGGGCGCTGAACTCGACGAACCCGACCGGCGTGGCCATCACGGTCACCCCGCCCGCCAGCGCCATCGAGCACTCGCCCGAGCGCAGCGACTGCGCGGCGAGGTGCAGCGACACCAGCGAGGACGAGCACGCGGTGTCCACCGACACCGTCGGCCCCTGCAGGCCGAAGGTGTAGGCGACGCGGCCGGACAGCAGGCTCGCGGACTGCGCCGTCTCCCACTCCAGACCGGTGACCTCGGCGGGGGCTCGGTACTCACCGCTCCCGCCGCCGACGAACACGCCCGTGTCGGTGCCGCGCAGCTCCCCGGGGTCGATCCCGGCGCGCTCGAAGGCCTCCCACGCCGTCTCCAGGACCAAGCGCTGCTGCGGATCCATCACCAGCGCCTCGCGCGGTGAGATCGAGAAGAAGTCCGGGTCGAACTCGGCGGCGTCGTGCAGGAAACCGCCGTAGCGGGTGGCGCTGCGCCCCTCCTCGACCAGGGAACCGAGGTCCCAGCCGCGGTCGGCAGGCACCTCGCCGACCGCGTCCACCTCGTCGACCAGCAGCTGCCACAGGTCCTCGGGAGACCGCACGCCGCCGGGGTACCGGCCGGTCATGCCGATGATCGCCACCGGTTCGTCCACCGACCGCGCCCCCGCGGGCAGCGCAGCGGGCGCGTCGCCCTCGCCCAGGAGCTCGGCGAGCAGGTGATCGGCGAGCTCGGCGGGCGTGGGGTGGTCGAACACCAGGGTGGCCGACAGCGACAGCCCGGTCTGCGCGTCGATCTGGTTGCGCAGGTCCACCGCGGTCAGCGAATCGAAACCGAGGTCGCGGAACGGCACGTCCGCCTCGACGACCTCGGCGTCGCCGTGACCGAGGACGGCAGCGGCCCGCTCGCGCACCAGGTTCAGCATCGTGGTTCGCCGTTGTCCCTCGGGCTCGGCGAGCAGCGTCCGCCGCATCGCCGGTTCGCCCGCGGGCTCGTCGGCAGGCACGGCTTCCGGGATCCCGGAGAACAGCGCCGCGCGCTCGGCGAGCGCGGGCGCGAACGTCTCCCAGCGGACGTCCGCGACGGCGACGGCGGGATCCGCACCGGCGACCACCCGGCCCAGCACGGCCAGCGCCTGCTGCGCGGGCAGCACGGGAAGACCGCTGATGCGGAGGTGGGCGGTCATGCTCGGGTCGGTCGTCTCCGCCCACGGACCCCACGCGACGTAGCGGGTCGCGCGGTCCCGCTCGTCGCGCCGCAGCGCGAAGGCCGCCAGCTGAGCGTCGTGCGCCGCCTGCGGCAACCGCCCGCGCACGCCCCACGTTCCGGCGATGGAGCCCAGCACCACGAACGCGTCGAGCTCCCGGTAGCCGAGCAGCTCGTCGAGGTTGGCCAGCCCGGCCAGCACGTGGGCGGACGTCGCGGCGTGCTCCTCCCCGGCGTGCACCACCGCGGTGAGATCGTCGCCGACTCCGTCGAGCAGCGCGGCGAGCTGATCGCGATCCGCCGTGTCGCAGTCGACAACCGTGGCGGGGAGCTCCCGCTCCACCTCGGACACGTCCTCGTCCCCGGTGAGCAGCACGTGGTCGGCGCCGTTGTCGCTCAGCCAGCGGGCGACCAGCGCGCCCATCGGGCTCGTGCCGCCGACGACGAGCACGGTGCCGCGCGGCGTCCAGGACTCCCCGGCCGTCGAGCCGCGCACCAGGCGTCGCGCGTAGGCGCCCTCAGCGCGGATCGCGATCTCGTGCTCGTCATCCGGCACCGAGCCGAGCCAGTCGTCCACGATCTCGGGCAGGTCGATCAGGCCACCCCAGCGCTCCGGGTGCTCCAGCGCCAGGACCTGCCCCTCGCCCCAGAAGTCGGCCTGCGCGGCGTCGCGCAACAGCTCGGAGCCCACGGCGACCGCACCGCGCGTCACGCACCACAGCGGCGCGGTGATCCCGGCCTCGGCCAGGGTGCGCAGCAGTTCGTCCGGCCGGGTATCCAGCAGCGACACGACCCCTGCGAAGTCGCCCTGAGCGCGCGGGTCGCCGACCGCGGTCGCCCGGACCGCCCCGGTGCCCAGCGAGTCGGCGGCCGCTGCTGCCCACTCGTCGCCCTCCGGCACCAGCGCGAGCCAACGTCCCTGCGCAGCACGGCCCTCCGAGGCGATCGGAGTCCACGCGATGCGGTAGAGCCAGTCCTCCGACGGGGATCGGTCGACGCCGACGCTCGCGACGGTCTCCGGCCAGTAGCGCTGTCGCTGGAAGGCGTAGGTGGGCAGCTCGACCCGCCGCGCACCGCTGCTCTCGAAGTAGGCGGACCAATTCACGGCCAGACCGGCCACGTACATCCGGCCCAGCGCGGCGGCGAACGAGTCCTGCTCGTCGCGATCCCGGCGCAGCACCGGAACGCTGCCCTCGACCAGGGCCGAAAGCGGACCGTCCGGCCCGATCTCGACGAAGCTGGTCGCCCCGGCCTCGCGCGCGGCGTCGACGTTGTCGGCGAAGCGCACCGTCTCCCGCACGTGCCGCACCCAGTACTCCGGCGAGGTCACATCACCGCTGGTCACCAGGGGAATTCGCGGCTCGTGGAAGGACAAGCCCTCCACGACCACGCGGAAGTCCGCCAGCATCGGGTCCATCAGCGAGGAGTGGAAAGCGTGCGAGACGTCCAACCGCCGCGACTGCCAGCGCTTCGCGAGTTCCAGCACCTCGTCCTCGGTGCCCGAGACCACCACGGAATCCGGACCGTTGACCGCCGCGACCGACACACCGTCGCTCAGGTGTGGCAGCACCTCCGCCTCGGAGGCCTGCACCGACACCATCGCGCCACCAGCGGGCAACGCCTCCATCAAAGAAGCACGCGCCGAAATCAACCGGCACGCATCCTCCAGCGAGAACACACCCGCCACATGCGCAGCCGCGACCTCACCGACCGAATGCCCCACCAACTGA
>NZ_BAAARA010000035.1:0-2806 GCF_039531955.1 Saccharopolyspora halophila | reverse complement strand
GGAGATCGCCATCGCCGGGATCTCCACCAGCGAGACCGAACCGTCCGGCAGGTGGTCGCTCCCCAACGAGCACCCCGGGCGGGTGACGCCGATGAAGGTTGCGCGCAGACCCCCACCGACGCGCCCCGGCGTACCGAACAAGTCCGTGCGCCCGAGAGTGCGGACCGTGTTCCCGGGAGTTGAGCAGCGCATCGGACTTCTGTGACCGACTACTCCCAGCGACCGGCGGGAGCTTCAGGAATCGCGCCGGTTTCCCCAGGGAACGGTCGGCTGGAGCACGGCCTCGGAGAGTCCGCGGGAGCGCAGTTCGGTGATCGCCTGGTACTCCGGATCGGCGACCATGCGGGTGAACGCCTGCCGATCCGGGTAGCGCACGACCAGCACCGCGTCCCAATCCTGCCCCTCTTCGGCGACCAGGGGCGTTGCCCCGTCGCCCGCGTAGAGCACCTCGGCGCCGTAGCGCTGCAGCAGCGGCCCCGCCTTGCGGGTGTACTCCTCGTACAGGGCGCGTCCTTCCGGGGCGAACCGCAGCAGGTTGAGCATCACGACGGGGCCTTCCGGACCCTCGTCGAGCAGGTTCTTGAGATCGGCTCCGGACGGGTCGACTGCCATACTCGGCCCCCTGTGCTGGTCGAACGTTCGCGGCGACGTCCACCGCCGCGTTGCGGACGAACCGAGTTTAGGCAGCGAACGCATTTCTGCATACCGCCCGGTCGGTATCTTCCGTGCAACGCGCGCCGCCCGCGCGTGATCGAATGATCGGATCGGACCGCAACGGTCGGGCGCGTCCCGGGTGTCCTCCACCAGGGTCGATGTCGGAGGGAGGCCCCATGATCTCGGCGCTCAACCGGCTCGTCGATCTCGTCGAGGAGCACCTCGCCGAGGAGTTCGACCTCGGAGACGCGGCAGGCGCGCTCGGCACGACCGAGTACCACCTGCGCCGGATGTTCTCGTCGCTGGCGGGCATGCCGCTGTCGGAGTACGTGCGCCGGCGCCGCATGACCGTCGCCGCCGCCGAACTCGTCCGCGGCGAGGACGACCTGCTGAGCATCGCCGTCCGGTACGGCTACGGCTCGACGGAGGCGTTCGGACGCGCGTTCGCGGCGGTGCACGGCACCCGCCCCAGCGATGTCCGCCGCGACGGAGGCCCCCTTCGCACCCAACCCCAGCTCAGGTTCCGCCTGACCGTCGAAGGGACCAACCCCATGAACACCCGGATCGTCGACCGCCCCGCGTTCCGGCTCGTCGGACACGCCACCCGAGTGCCGCTCATCCACCGCGGCATCAACCCGCACATCCAGGAGCACATCGCCGCGCTGCCGCAGGAGGAGCACGCGCGGCTGAAGGCGCTGAGCGATACCGAACCGTCCGGCCTGCTGCAGGTCTGCGACGACCTCGATCCGGACAGCACCGAGGGCAGCGAGCTGACCTACCTGCACGGGGTCGCCCTCGCGCAGGCCCCCACCCCCGGCGACCTCGACGCGATCGAGGCGCCCGCGGGAAAGTGGGCGGTCTTCCACGCGTCGGGACCGCACCCGCAGACGCTGCAGGAGACCTATGCGGCCACGGCGACCGAGTGGTTCCCCGCCAACCCGTGGCGCCTGCGTCCGGGCCCCTCGATCATCGCGATCCTCGATCACGCGGACGACTTCAGCACCGCGACGTGCGAGGTGTGGCTGCCCGTCGAAGCGCAGTGACGGAACTGCCCGGTTGAAGCGCTCGGCGGCGAACCTCGGCCATTCGCCGCTCGGCGTTCCCGGTGCTGGAACGCCGAGCGGCACTGGTCGTGCTGCTGTGGCTGGAGAGCCCTTCAGCAGCCGGTCATCAAGCGGCCTCGGCCAGAGCGCGCTCGAGCGCGTCGAGGCAGTGCACCCAGCCGGTCTCGGCCTGCCCCGCCCAGGGCGTCTGGGCGAAGGCGTCGGTGAAGCTGTGGGTGAACGTCAACCGGCAGCCCTCGCCGTCGGGTTCCAGTTCGAAGCGCAGCTCGTGAGTACCGGTCTGCTCGTCGTGCTCCCGGAAGGCGAAGACCTTCGGAGGCAGGAACTCGGTGATCTCGGCCCGGGACTCGGTGCCTTCCTCGTCGCGGAACCGGATGGCCCCGCCGAGCTGCGGATCGAGCTCGGCGACGGTGAAGGGGTACCACTGGCTGAGCTGCTCCGGTTCGGTGACGGCGCGCCACACCTTCTCCGGGGCGTGCGCGAGGCGCCGCTCGAAGCGCAGGGTCCGCTCATCGCCCGGAGAGCGCGGGGAGTCGTTCATCAGTCCTCCTTCGTTCCGGGGTCGTCCGGCATGGTTTCCAGGTGCTGCTCGAGAGCATCGAGGCTTTCGGACCAGAGCCGCCGAAAGGGGGCGAGCCAGGCGTCGATCTCCAGCAGCGGTTCGGGACGCAGCCGATACCACCGGCGCTGGGCGTCGTACCGCACGTCGACGAGACCCGCTTCCCGCAGCACCCTCAGGTGCTTGGACACAGCGGGCTGCGCGAGCGAGAGCCGTTCGCCGAGATCGCCGACGAGGTGCTCGCCGCCGCGAAGCAGCTCGAGGATCTCTCGCCTACGAGGCTCCGCCACCACCTCAAACGTTGTTGCCACCCCAGTAATATAACCGAATGGGCATATAGAAGCCAGGAATCGAGCACGCGACCGCCCGCCCCACGAGCGACCCCATGACCGTCGATCGGACGAGCGCGCCCGCGCACGCAGCGCGCGGAGGTGAACCTCGGGCCGCTAGCGAACGGGGCCAGGTCGCACCGGATTTGTACCGGCGCGACCTGGCCCCGTTCGCGTTGGAGCGTTTCCGCTGCTAGGGG
>NZ_BAAARA010000034.1:0-2425 GCF_039531955.1 Saccharopolyspora halophila | reverse complement strand
CTTTCGCGATTCGTCCGAGCGCTGCTTCGAACGCCTCGTCTACGGCCGGGTCGTTCGCCGACGTAGACGCCGTCGAGTCCGGGGTCGCGCAGATGGCTTCGACGTTCTCCAGTCCTGCCGGACCATTGAGGCGTTCACGACCGCGCTGGACGACTACGTCACCTGGTTCAACACCAGCCGGGCCCACACGCACCGCGAGGGAGCCCGGTGCAATACCGGGCCCAGACCCTCGCTGCCAAGACTCACAATTACCGAGTCCAACTCCCGGGGACCACTTCAGGTTCGCGTGGTCCCTGGGGCTTGACCGGCGAGCCCGAGCCACTGTGCTCGGGGTGTCGACGGGCTCGTTTCCCGGGCCTGGTGTGGGGGTGGCCCCCTGTTCGAGTTCGTCGAGACGTTGGACGAGCAGATTGACCACTGGTAGCCGGTCAGCGTGTTGGCGTTCGTGCTCCAGCAGCGTCTGTACCTCCTCCGCGGTGAGCGCGCGGATTCGGTGGCCCAATGCTCCTAGGGAGAGCTCGTCGAACCGCGCAGCGGCAGTTCTTGGTGTGCCATTGCGATCTCCTCGCCGGGCCTTGGTGGAGGCTGAAGCGCCTCCGATTGGCGCTGCGGGTGCCAGCCTAGGAACGGCGTACCGGAGCGGTCCATCCGTCGTCGGCAGTGGTCCAATCGCCGGACCGGATCCAGCCGGCCTCGCGCAGCAAGCCGTCGGTCTGATCGAGGCCGAGCTCGGCGGAGGAGGGCCACTCGGTGATGGTGGCGCCCTGCTCGTCGCGGATGGTGACGATCGGGGCTTTGCTGGCTTCATTGGTGATCAGGTGGGCACTGTGGGCCATCCCGGTCTCTTTCTCGGCTCGGTGGTGCTGTGGACCACACTAGCTCAGACGCGGGGAGCCAGCCCCTCGCGTTGGGGCCGACAGCGGTTGGCGCGAGCATTGCGTCCCGAGCGGAGCGGTCTCTGCCGTGGTGTTGCTGGGCCTGGATCGCTAGTAGCCGGTGCTCGCTCCGAGGACTCGCTCGGGATCAGATGTGTGTTCCGGGGCTGATGTCGGGTAGTCGACACGTGGGAGCACTTGCAGTGCTTGACCATCAGGACACAGACCCAGGGGACAAGCGAGGGAGCCTGTCATGACGACCGCACGGGACATCATGCACGTCGGCGCCGAGTGTGTTCGCACCGACCAGAGCGCCGCCGATGCTAGCCGCATCATGGCCGAGCAGAAGGTCGGTGCTCTGCCGATCTGCGGGCCGGACGACAAGATCAAGGGCGTGGTCACCGACCGGGACGTGGTCGTCAAGGTCGTGGCAAAGGGGCGCGGCGCGGGAACCTTTCCCGCCGGGGATCTCAACCAGTCCGAAGCAGTCACCATCGGCGCCGACGACAGCGCCGAGCAGGCCATGTCGACGATGATGCAGCACCAGGTCCGCCGACTGCCGGTGATCGATAGCGGCGAGCTCGTCGGCATGATCACCCTGGCCGACGTTGCCCGCAGCGTGTCGAACCCGCAGACAGGGCAGTTGGTGGAGGCCCTGTCCATCGATTGACTCCGGTCCGCCCGCACCCGTGTCCTGCCCGCGCCGATTGAGGCGGTTGGTGACCATCGCGGGTGCCGAACGTACGTCCTGGGCAAGTTAGAGCCGAGCAGCGTCCCGAGCGCGGGCCGCACGAAGGGAAAGGATGATCACCATGGCTTCTGAGGACAAGGCCAAGCACAAGGCGGAAGAGTTCAAAGGTCGGGCCAAGGAAAAGGTCGGCGAGGCCACCGGTAACGAGCAGTGGCAAGCGGAAGGCAAGGCCGAAGAGACCAAGAGCAAGTTCAAACAGGCCGGAGAGAAGATCAAAGACGCCGTCAAGCCCGATGAGGATGAGAACAAGGACTGAGCACGCGGCGGTACCGTGCCCAGCCGTCTCGTTGACGTCGCGGCGGTTGGGCCGGTTACCGATGCGGCGTGGCCGAGCTGCACGAGGCTTTCTCTCGCCACCCGGGCGAGTTTCGGCTGCTTTCCAGGCCTCGGCGAGGCGCCGGGACCGCAACAGCACCCGTTGCGGGAATGGGCCGGCCCCGAAGGCCGTCCCACCGGCGTACGCATAGCTTCGGGAAACAGAGCCCCGGAAGGAGGGCGTCCACGTGCAGTGCGACGAGATGATCCAGACGCTGCGGTGCCAGCGGGGCCTCGCGACCGAGGCCTGCCGCACGACTTGGGCACGTATATGCGCAGCCGGGAATTAGCCCAGCGCCGAGACCGACAGGCTCCTCAACGAGATCACCAACCGGAGCGGTGTCACGACTCATTCGCAGGCGGTGTTCAGTCCCCGCGTGCCTGGGTCAGGTGGGTTTTCGCCGCCTGTTCGAGGTGCACGACGTCTCCGGCGACGGTGGCGTAGGTGTAGCCCTGGTCGAGTCGGCGCTTGGCCTCTTCTCCG
>NZ_BAAARA010000033.1:0-2186 GCF_039531955.1 Saccharopolyspora halophila | reverse complement strand
GCGGTGCGGAAGGCCTCCTGAGCGTCCGCGTCGGAGCACTGGTCGTCGTCGAGATCGACCCGGACCTTGCGCAGCGTGCCGGTGAAGGCGTTGTCCACCGGGGCGTAGTCATCGGTGACCGGGCTGGCCCGGTCGCAGCCGATGTCGAAGGTCTCGTCGAAGGCGAAGTAGTACGGGATCGTCTGGTCCACCCGGACCGAGCCCGCCTCGGTGCCGTCGACGTGCAGGGTGGCCGTACCGCCCTTGCCGACGCCTCCGCCGTCGTAGTCGAACCGCAGGCTGATCTCGTGCGCACCCGCGGCCAGCGCCTCGGGTGCGCGCACGGTGTCGACCTTCATGCCCATCTCGTTGTAGGCGTAGCTGGGCCGGCCCTCGTGCAGGTACAGCGACCAGCCGCCGAACCGGCCGCCCTGGGCGACCAGCACGCCGTCGGCACCGCCCTCGGGCATCTCGACCTGCGCGGTCAGGGTGTGCGAGCGGTTCTTGACGTTGGGCGCGGTCTCCTCGGTCAGCCGCTTGGCGTTGCCGTGGAAGGTGACCGAACTCCGGTCGCCCATCAGGTCCAGGCGCCCGGCCTCGCGGGGGTTCTCCCGCTCGGTCATCCGGTCGTCCAGGGGGAACACGTTGTACTTGGCGGCTTCGACGAGGAACAGCTGCTGGAGTTCGCGCAGCTTCTCCGGGTATTCCTCGGAGAGATCTTGCGCCTGGCTCCAGTCCAGGTTGGTGTTGTAGAGCTCCCACTTGTCGTCGTCGAAGGAGCGCCGCACCCCGTCCTGGACCATCTCCCACGGCGTGCCGTGCCGGGTGACCGCGGTCCAGCCGTCCTGGTAGATGCCGCGGTTGCCGACCATCTCGAAGTACTGCACGCGGTGCTGGTCGGGGGCCTCGGCGTCGTTGAAGCTGTAGAGCATGCTGGTGCCCTCGATGGGCTGCTGCGCGACACCGTTGACCTCGGTCGGGTGCGGCAGCCCCGCGGCCTCCAGGATGGTCGGCACCACGTCGATGACGTGGTGGAACTGGCTGCGCAGCCCGCCGCGCTCCTGGATCCCGTCGGGCCAGTGCACGATCATGCCGTCGCGGGTCCCGCCGAAGTGGGAGGCGACCTGCTTGGTCCACTGGAACGGCGTGTTCATCGCCAGCGCCCAGCCCACCGGGTAGTGCGCGTGCGTGGTGGCATCGCCCAGCGCGTCGTCGTGCTCGTTGATCATCTCGGCGCTGTCCGGGATGCCCGAGGCGAAGCGGTGCTCGTTGAGCGTGCCGCCCAGGCCGCCCTCGGCGGAGGCGCCGTTGTCGCCCAGGATGTAGACGAACAGGGTGTTGTCCAGCTCGCCCATCTCGTCCAGGGCGTCCACGAAGCGGCCGACCTGGTCGTCGGTGTGCTCGGCGAACCCGGCGTAGAGCTCCATCAGCGACGCCGCGGAGCGCTTCTCGGCCTCGGAGAGCTCGTCCCAGTGCGGCACGCCCTCGGCCCACGGGGCCAGCTCGGTGTCCTGCGGGACGACGCCGAGCTCCTTCTGCCGCTGCAGGGTGATCTCGCGCTGCTCGTCCCAGCCGTGGTCGAACTTGCCCCGGTACTTCTCCCGGTACTCCTTCGGCACGTGGTACGGCGCGTGGGTGGCGCCGAACGGCAGGTAGGCGAAGAACGGGTTGTCCGGCTTGAGCGCGGTCTGGTCGCGCACCCAGTCGATGGCGTTGTCCACCATGTCCTCGGACAGGTGGTAACCGTCCTCGGGCTTGCGGTCCGGCTCGACCGGGTTGGTGCCGTCGAACAGCACCGGGTACCAGTGGTTCATCTCGGCGCACACGAAGCCGTAGAACTTCTCGAAGCCCTCACCGGTCGGCCAGCGGTCGAACGGACCCGCAGCGCTGACGTCGCGAGCCGGCGTCTGGTGCCACTTGCCGAACGCACCGGTGTTGTAGCCGTTGCCCTGCAGCATCTGCCCGATGGTGGCGGCGCTCTGCGGACGGATGCCGCTGTAGCCGGGCGCGGCGCTGGACATCTCGGTGGTCACGCCCATGCCCACGGAATGGTGGTTGCGGCCGGTCAGCAGCGCCTGCCGGGTCGGCGAGCAGATCGCGGTGACGTGGAAGCGGTTGTAGCGCAGACCCCCGTTGGCCAGGCGCTCCGCGGTCGGCATGTGGCACGGGCCGCCGAACGCGCTCGGCGCGCCATAACCCATGTCGTC
>NZ_BAAARA010000032.1:0-1468 GCF_039531955.1 Saccharopolyspora halophila | reverse complement strand
GGAAGTCATGAGCGTAGAGCTGCAGAAGGTCAACGGTATTGATTTTGCCGTGCGGGACCTTGCGCTGGCGGAGTCCGGTCGGCATCAGATTCGGTTGGCTGAGCATGAGATGCCGGGTTTGATGGCGACTCGTCGGGAGTATGCCGCGTCGAAGCCGCTCAAGGGTGCTCGGATCGCGGGTTCGTTGCACATGACGGTGCAGACGGCTGTGCTGATCGAGACGTTGGTGGAGTTGGGTGCCGAGGTTCGCTGGGTGTCCTGCAACATTTTCTCGACGCAGGATGAGGCCGCGGCGGCGGTCGTGGTGGGTCCGGACGGGACGCCGGGTAAGCCGGCGGGTGTTCCGGTGTTCGCGTGGAAGGGCGAGTCGCTGGAGGAGTACTGGTGGTGCACCAACCAGCTGTGGGAGTTCGGTGATGGCCGGGTCGCCAACATGATCTTGGATGATGGTGGTGACGCGACGCTGCTGGTGCACAAGGGTGCGGAGTTTGAGGCCGCGGGTGCTGTGCCGCAGCCGACCGAGGATGATCCGGATGAGTTCAAGGTCGTGCTGGAGACCCTGCGCAAGTCGATCGCCAACGATTCCTCGCGGTTCACGCGGTTGTCGAAGGAGATCAAGGGTGTGACCGAGGAGACGACCACTGGTGTGCACAAGCTGGTGGATTTGGTGCGTTCGGGTGAGTTGTTGTTCCCGGCGATCAATGTCAATGATTCGGTGACGAAGTCGAAGTTCGACAACAAGTACGGGTGCCGGCACTCGTTGGTCGATGGCATCAACCGTGCGACCGATGTGCTCATCGGCGGTAAGGTCGCGGTGGTGGCCGGTTTCGGTGATGTGGGTAAGGGTTCGGCCGAGTCGCTGCGTGGCCAGGGCGCGCGGGTGATCATTACTGAGATCGACCCGATTTGCGCGTTGCAGGCCGCGATGGAGGGTTACGAGGTCAAGACGCTGGAAGAGGTCGTCGAGTACGCCGACATCTTCATCACGACCACGGGTAACTTCAACATCTTCACCGCTGAGCACATGAAGCGGATGAAGCATCAGGCGATCGTGGGCAACATCGGTCATTTCGACAACGAGATCGATATGGCCGGCCTGGAGAAGATTCCGGGGATCAAGAAGCAGGAGATCAAGCCGCAGGTGCACGAGTACGTGTTCCCGGACGGGCATTCGATCCTGGTGTTGTCCGAGGGCCGGTTGCTCAACCTGGGTAACGCGACGGGGCACCCGAGTTTTGTGATGTCGAACAGCTTCACGAACCAGACGATCGCGCAGATCGAGCTGTTCACGAAGCCGGGTGAGTACAACACGGATGTGTATGTGCTGCCCAAGCACCTCGATGAGAAGGTGGCGCGTCTGCACCTGGACGCGCTGGGTGTGAAGCTGACCAAGCTGACCAAGGAACAGGCCGAGTACATCGGTGTGGACGTCGAGGGCCCGTACAAGCCCGAGCACTACCGCTACTGA
>NZ_BAAARA010000031.1:0-1458 GCF_039531955.1 Saccharopolyspora halophila | reverse complement strand
GCGACCCCGCGAACCGCTCCTCGACCAACCACTCCTGCACCAGACCCAACACGCGCGAAGTCGCTCGGCGCGCCGCACCCGCAACGTCGTCGACGGGCTCGTGCGCGACCGGAGCCAGCACCACACCGGCCTCGGTGCTCGCCAGATTCGCGCGCTCCGGCCCCGGCAGCCCCACCGGGTCCGGGCCGAGGACATCCCAGGCCGGGCGGGCCGAGTTCGTCGAGGCGGCGACCGGTACCCAGTCCAGCTCGAACAGCGAATCGCGCGATACCTGCGCGTCGTCGAGCTCGGCGGGCGCGAACTCGCGCACCACCAAGGAGTCCACCGACGCCACCTGAGCGCCGCCGGAGTCGGCGAGCGCGATTCCCATCGACCCGTCCGCGGCGACGGACATCCGCACCCGAAGTTGGGAGGCGCCCGAGGCGTGCAGCGAGATCCCCCGCCAGGAGAACGGCACGACCCCGGCGGACGCCTGCTCGCCCGCGAACCCGAGCGCGTGCAAGCTCGCGTCCAGCAGCGCGGGGTGCAGGCCGAATCCGGAGGTTTCCACCTCCTCGGGCAGCACGACCTCCGCGAAGACCTCGTCACCGAGCCGCCACGCCCTGCGCAGCCCTCGGAACGCGGAACCGTAGTCGAAGCCGGACTCGGCCAAGCGCTCGTAGAAACCGGTGATCTCCACCGGTTCGGCGTCCGCGGGCGGCCACACCGCGGTGTCGAAGGTGGTGAGCAGTTCCTCGGCCGCGAGCAGCCCGACGGCGTGCTGCGCCCAGGGCAGCTCCGCGTCGTTCTCGGGCCTGCTGTGGATGGTGATGGAGCGGTGCCCGGAATCCTCGTCGGGTCCGACGCGCAGCTGCAGCTGCAGTGCGCCCTGCTCCGGCAAGACCACCGGGGCCGCCATCGTCAGCTCCTCGATCCGCCCGCATCCCGCTTCGTCAGCGGCGCGAATCGCCAGCTCCACCAGGGCGGCTCCTGGCACGATCACCTGCCCCCGCACGACGTGATCGGCCAGCCAGGGCTGCGACCGCACGGACAACCGGCTGGTGAACAGGAACCCGTCCGATCCCGCGAGCTCGGCTCCGGCGCCCAGCAGCGGATGCTCCACCGATTCCAGGCCTGCACCGCGCACATCGCCCGAAGGGCCCGACGTGTCGGGCCAGAACCACCGGCGCTCGAACGCGTAGGTGGGCAGGTCGACCTGGCGAGCACCCGTGCCCGCGAACAACGTCTCCCACCGCGGGGTCACCCCGGCCGTGTGGAGGCGGGCCAGCGCGGTGACGAGCGCGGTCTCCTCGTCGTGGTCCTTGCGCAAGGCGGGTGCGATCACCGCGTGCTCCGGTGCGGATTCGGCGGCCATGGCGCTGAGCACGCCGTCCGGTCCGAGCTCCACGAAGGCGCTCACGCCCGCGTCGGCGAGACGCGCGACGGAATCGGCGAAGCGCACGGTTTCCCGCACGTGCT
>NZ_BAAARA010000030.1:0-1346 GCF_039531955.1 Saccharopolyspora halophila | reverse complement strand
GAGGCCGAGGCCCAGGCGGTGAAGACCAGGTCCGGGATGGAGAGTCCCGAGCTGAGCAGGTCGCGTTTGAGTTCGGCGATACCGGAAGCGCCGATGGGTTCGTGGTCGGGCTCGGGCAGGGGGTCTTGCCAGATCATGCGTTCGGCGGGCACCAGTGGTCCCTGGTAGCGCTGGATCGGGCCCATGTCGATGTGGGTGAGTTTGAACCAGGCGTGCGCGAAGGTCTCGGCCAGCTGATCGGGGTTGTTCAGGAAGCGTCGGGCGATGGGTTCGTAGGTCGGGTCTTCCCGCAGTGCGAGGTCGGTGGTGAGCATCGTGGGCCTGCGGCGGGTGTCCGGGTCGTGGGCGTCGGGCACGGTGGCGTGCCCGGCGTCGTCTCGGGGGATCCATTGCCAGAGCCCGGCGGGGCTGAGTTCGACGTCCCATTCGTAGGCGAACAGGGTTTCCAGGAAGCTGTTGTCCCACCGCGTCGGGGTGGGTGTCCAGATTCCCTCGAGTCCGCTGGAGATCGTGTCCGGACCGGTGCCGGTGCCGTGGTCGTTGCGCCAGCCCAGGCCCTGTTCCTGCAGTGGGGCGGCCTCCGGGTCGGCGCCGAGGTGGCCGACGTCGGCGGCGCCGTGGGTTTTGCCGAAGGTGTGCCCGCCGACGATCAGCGCGACGGTTTCCTCGTCGTTCATGCCCATGCGCCCGAAGGTGATCCGGATATCGCGGGCCGAGTTGACCGGATCGGGCTGCGTGGCGGGTCCTTGCGGGTCGACGTAGATCAGGCCCATCTCGTCGGCGGCCAGGGGCTGCTGCAGGTCGCGGACGCCGGTGTGGCGCTCGTCGCCGAGCCAGGTGCGTTCCGGGCCCCAGTAGACGTCGTCGTCGGACTCGAAGACATCACCACGCCCGCCGGCGAAGCCGAGCGTGGTGAACCCCATCGTCTCCAGGGCGCGGTTGCCCGCGAAGACCATCAGGTCCGCCCAGGAGACGCTGCGCCCGTACTTCTGCTTGACCGGCCACAACAACCGCCGTGCCTTGTCCAGGTTGCGGTTGTCCGGCCAGCTGCTGGTCGGCGCGAACCGCTGCATCCCCGAGGACGCACCACCCCGCCCGTCACCGACCCGATAGGTACCGGCGTTGTGCCAGGCCATCCGCAGCACCAGCGGACCGTAGTGCCCGAAATCCGCCGGCCACCACTCCTGCGAGGTCGTCAGCACCGCGTCGACATCCCGCGCCAGCGCCTCCAGATCCACCTTGGCGAACTCCGCCGCGTAATCGAAATCCGCACCCAGCGGATCACTCGCCGGATGATGCTTGGCCAAGATCCGCAGACTCAACCGGCCAGGCCACCAATCACAATT
>NZ_BAAARA010000029.1:0-1228 GCF_039531955.1 Saccharopolyspora halophila | reverse complement strand
TCCACGCGGGCGCGGAGCCTGGTGCTGGTGGTCTCGTCGAAGCCGGGTTTGAGGGCTTCGGCGATGATGTCGGCGACCTCGGTGAACTCGGTCTTGCCGAAGCCGCGGGTGGCCAGTGCGGGGGTGCCGACGCGCAGGCCCGAGGTGACCATCGGCGGGCGCGGGTCGTTGGGGACCGCGTTGCGGTTGACCGTGATGCCGATCTCGTGGAGGCGGTCCTCGGCCTGTTGCCCGTCGAGTTCGGAGTCGCGCAGGTCGACCAGCACGAGGTGCACGTCGGTGCCGCCGGAGACGAGGTTGACGCCGGCCTCGGCGGTGTCAACCGCCTTGAGCCGTTCGGCCAGGATCTGGGCGCCCTCGACGGTGCGGCGCTGGCGGTCCTTGAACTCCTCGCCGGCGGCGATCTTGAACGCCACGGCCTTGCCGGCGATGACGTGCTCGAGCGGGCCGCCCTGCTGGCCGGGGAAGACCGCGGAGTTGAACTTCTTGGTGAACTGCTCGTCGTTGGACAGGATCACGCCGCCGCGCGGGCCGCCCAGGGTCTTGTGCGTGGTGGTGGTGACCACGTGCGCGTGCGGCAGCGGGCTGGGGTGCACGCCGGCCGCGACCAGGCCCGCGAAGTGGGCCATGTCGACCATGAGGTAGGCGCCGACCTCGTCGGCGATCTCGCGGAACCGCTTGAAGTCGAGCTGGCGGGGGTAGGCCGACCAGCCAGCGATGATCATCTGCGGTTGGTTCTCCCGGGCCAGCCGCGCGACTTCGTCCATGTCCACGCGGTGGTCGTCATCGCTGACGGTGTAGGGCACGACGTTGTAGAGCTTGCCGGAGAAGTTGATCCGCATGCCGTGCGTGAGGTGGCCACCGTGGGCGAGGTCGAGGCCCATGATGGTGTCGCCGGGCTTGAGCAGGGCGAACATGGCCGCGGCGTTGGCCTGGGCGCCGGAGTGCGGCTGGACGTTGGCGTAGCTGGCGCCGAAGAGGTCCTTGACCCGGTCGATGGCCAGCTGCTCGACGACGTCGACGTGCTCGCAGCCGCCGTAGTAGCGCTTGCCCGGGTAGCCCTCGGCGTACTTGTTGGTCAGCACCGAGCCCTGCGCCTGCAGTACCGCCTGCGGAGCGAAGTTCTCCGAGGCGATCATTTCCAGCGTGTTCTGCTGGCGGCCCAGTTCGGCGCCGACCGCCGTCGCCACCTCCGGGTCCACCGCGGCGAGCGCGTCGTTGAACAGAT
>NZ_BAAARA010000028.1:0-1134 GCF_039531955.1 Saccharopolyspora halophila | reverse complement strand
CCGTCCGAGGAGTTCGCGGCGCAGGCCAACGCCACGTCGGCGCTGTACGCCGCAGCGGACGCCGACCGGGAAGCGTTCTGGGCCGAGCAGGCCGAACGGTTGCACTGGAACACCAAGTGGGACCAGGTCCTGGACTGGTCCGAGGCGCCCTTCGCGAAGTGGTTCACCGGTGGCCGGCTCAACGTCGCCTACAACTGCGTGGACCGCCACGTCGAGGCCGGTCACGGCGACCGCGTGGCCATCCACTGGGAAGGCGAACCCGGCGACTCCCGCGAGATCACCTACGCCGAGCTCCAGCGCGAGGTCTCCAAGACCGCCAACGCCCTGGCCTCCCTCGGCATCGGCGAAGGCGACCGCGTGGCCATCTACCTGCCGATGCTGCCCGAGGCCGTGTTCTCCATGCTCGCCTGCGCCCGCCTCGGCGCCCTGCACAGCGTCGTCTTCGGCGGCTTCTCCGCCGAAGCCCTGCGCAGCCGCATCAACGACGCCGAAGCCAAGGTCGTGATCACCTGCGACGGCCAGTACCGCCGCGGCAAGGCCATGCCCCTGAAGGCCAACGTCGACGAAGCCGTCACCGGCACCCCCAGCATCGAGCACGTCCTGGTCGTCAACCGCACCGGCATCGACGTCACCTGGAACGACCACGACACCTGGTGGCACGACGTCGTCGACACCGCCCCCGAGCAGCACACCCCGCGGGACTTCGACAGCGAACACCCGCTGTTCATCCTCTACACCTCGGGCACCACCGGAAAGCCCAAGGGCATCCTGCACACCTCCGGCGGCTACCTCACCCAGGCCGCCTACACCCACCACACCGTCTTCGACCTCAAACCAGAATCCGACGTGTACTGGTGCACCGCCGACATCGGCTGGGTCACCGGCCACACCTACATCGTCTACGGGCCCCTGGCCAACGGCGCCACCCAGGTCATCTACGAAGGCACCCCCAACACCCCGCACGAAGGCCGGCACTGGGAAATCGTCCAGAAGTACGGCGTCAGCCTCTACTACACCGCCCCCACCACCATCCGCACCTTCATGAAGTGGGGCGCCGACATCCCCGCCCAGTACGACCTCTCCACCCTGCGCGTCCTCGGCTCGGTCGGCGAACCCATCAACCCCGAAGCCTGG
>NZ_BAAARA010000027.1:0-799 GCF_039531955.1 Saccharopolyspora halophila | reverse complement strand
GCTGCGCGACGGTGTCGAGGAGTTCGTTCCAGGACTTCTCGAACTTGGCGACGCCTTCGCTCTCCAGCACGGCGAAGACCTCTTCGAGGTCGATACCGGCCTCGGAGAGCTGGTCGAAGACCTGCTGGGCCCGCTGACCGGTACCGGTGACCACGTCACCCCGCACGTCGGCGTGATCGGCGCAGGCCTCCAGGGTGCCCTCGGGCATGGTGTTGACCGTGTTCGGCGCGACCAGCCCGTCGACGTAGCGCGTGTCGGAGTAGCCCTTGTCCTTCACACCGGTCGAGGCCCACAGCGGCCGCTGCGCCCGCGCGCCCGCACCGGCCAGGACCTGGAACCGCTCCGAGGCGAAGACCTCCTCGTAGGCGGCGTAGGCCAGCTTCGCGTTCGCGATCGCGGCCTGCCCCCGCAGCGGGTGCTCGGCCTGCAGCGCGTCCAGCCGCTTGTCGACCTCGGCGTCCACCCGGGAGACGAAGAACGACGCCACCGACTCGATACCGGAGAGGTCGTGCCCGTTGTCGCGGGCCTGCTCCAAACCGGCCAGGAACGCCTCCATGACCTCCCGGTAGCGCTCCACCGAGAAGATCAGCGTCACGTTCACGCTGATGCCCTCGCCCAACACCCGGGTGATCGCGGGCAGACCCGCGCGGGTGGCCGGGATCTTGACCATCAGGTTCGGCCGGTCCACGGCCTTCCACAGATCGATGGCCTCGGCCACCGTCTTGTCCGTCTCGTGCGCCAGCCGCGGATCGACCTCCAGCGACACCCGGCCGTCCACACCACCCGTGCGGTCGTAGAC
>NZ_BAAARA010000026.1:0-660 GCF_039531955.1 Saccharopolyspora halophila | reverse complement strand
TCGCCCGGTGGGAATTTCTGTGATCGCGGCTGTAGACATCATCGCTTGGTCTTGTTACTGTTTCTCGCAGCGAACGGAGAGCACTGAAGCGCCATCAGCGACGAATCGGCGCCGCGAGTGATGAACGTGGAGTTGCAACCCCCCTGGGCGGGCAAGTCGCCGCCCGCCCAGGGGTGAAGACCAGCCCGAGAGTTCTGTACGCGAGCGAGAGGGGGTCGTCGAGTCGCTGTTTTTTCGCCGCTCGCCGCTTATCCCGGTGTTCGTGGATGGATGAGTGGCTTGAGTAGTGAGTAGGTATCCCCTCGCGGCCCCCGCTGCACCACTGGTGCGGCGGGGGCCTTGTTGAGGGGTGAGGGAGCGGTATTGAGCCAGGATCAGCCCGGGGCCGAGGCGAAGTTCGACGACGAGGATTACCCCGCCTACACGATGGGGCGGGCCGCGGAGATGCTGGAGGTGACCCAGCCGTTCCTGCGGTCGCTGGAAGAGGTCGGCCTCATCGATCCGCAGCGTTCGGCCGGGGGGCACAGGCGCTATTCGCGTCGACAGCTGCGACGGGCCGAACGCGCCCGCGAACTCATCGACCAAGGCACCCCGGTTGCCGCGGCCTGCCGGATCATCACGCTCGAGGACCAGCTCGCCGAGCACACCGGGCCATCGGAG
>NZ_BAAARA010000025.1:0-83426 GCF_039531955.1 Saccharopolyspora halophila | reverse complement strand
CACTTCACCCACGACTTCACCACCGCCTGGACCAAAATCATGAACCTCGACCGATACGACCAGGTCGGCCAGCCGCTCTGACCTCGGGTTCACACGGGATGAACCGGACCGCGAACCGCGCCGTGCGCACGAATGAAAATCAACTCCCTCGATGCGGATATCGACGCTCAGTGTTCGATTTGGTTTGCAATCCAATTGAATTGACACTTTCGAGCTACGCGGAGAGGCCGAAGTGCCGCACTCGCACTAATATTTTGCGCAGCATTCATCCCGCCTGCTGCATCTGATCTTCGGGTTTTCACTTCCGCGCGGTCTCGGGCGGGACACCGACCAGTGGGTGCGTTCGCGGGCCCACCGCTCACGGCATCCGCTTCGTGATCCGTGAAATGGATTCAAGAGGGAGGTGAGGTCCGATGACGACAGCTGAGGAGCGCACCGATCTGCTCAACGAGGTCGGCTTGGACACGCAGAACAGGGCAACGCTCGGCCGCGTGCTCGGAACCGGCAACGTCGCGCGCGCCACCGAACGCGCCGACGGCACCATGGAGGCGACGATCCGGATCAATCCGGACGAGATCGCCTGGGATCCTTCGATTCTCGTTCTCCCCCACGGGGGCGACGTCGAGCTGACGCTGTTCAACGACGATCTGAACACGCACTGCGCCCTGTTCCCGAGCAACGGCGACAAGAAGTTCATCTGGATGGTGAACCACTCCAAGGGCAAGGCCAGGCTCAACCTCGACGGACCCGGTTACTACTGGTTCAGCTCGCCGACCGGGAACGACGAAGGACGCGGACTCACCGGCGCCATCGTCGTGCTCGGCGAGGTCCCGCCGGAAGCCCGTCTGGATCGCCCGGACCAGCCGCGCCCGTAGAAAGGAACAGGCAATGACCATCGAATACGTGGACGCCGGCGAAGCGATCGACTACACAGCGCTGAGCAACGTCTCCGGGACCGCACCGGCGGTCACCAACGGCATCGACTACGAGCGCCTGACCAACGCGCGTTCCGAGTCGCACAACTGGTTGACCTACTACGGGGACTACGACGGCAAGCGCTACAGCCTCCTTGACCAGATCAACACCGAGAACGTCAAGCGCATCGGCCCCGCCTGGGTCTTCCAGGCAGGCACCGCGGGAATGATCGCCGGGGCCTCGACCTACGCGTTCGAGGCCACACCGCTGGTCGTCGATGGCGTCATGTACCTCTCCGGATGGGACGGCTGGGCCTGGGCGCTCGACGCGAAGACCGGCTCCGAGCTCTGGCGCTACAAGCACGCCGTGCCCTACGACGTGTCGCTGTGCTGCGGCAACGTCAACCGCGGCGTCGCCGTGGCCAAGGGGAAGGTCTTCTTCGTGACCCCGAACGCCCACCTGCTCGCGCTCGACGCGACCAACGGCAAGCGCGTCTGGGAGAAGACCTTCGGCGACGTGCGCGCGGGCGAGAGCGCCTCGCTGGCCCCGCTGGTCGTCAAGGACATGGTCGTCACCGGTAGCGCGGGCGGCGAGTTCGGCGTGCGCGGGCACATGGACGCCTTCGACCTCGAAACCGGCGAGCACCGGTGGCGCTGCTACACCGTGCCCAAGCCGGGCGAGCCGGGCTCGGAGACCTGGCCCGCCGACGGAGAGGCGTGGGCGCGCGGCGGCGCGAACCCGTGGATCACCGCGACGTTCGACCCGGACACGAACCTGCTGTACGCGGGTACCGGCAACCCCGCGCCGGACTTCGACGGCGCCGTCCGCGAAGGCGACAACCTCTACACCGACAGCATCGTCGCGGTGGACGTCGACGCGGGCGACATCCGCTGGCACTACCAGTGCACCCCGCACGACGTGTGGGACTACGACAGCACCATGGAGAACATCCTGTTCGACCAGGACGGGCGCAAGCTGCTCGGCCACTTCGACAAGAACGGGTACTTCTTCGTGCTGGACCGCACCAACGGCGAACTGGTCTCGGTCACTCCCTACGTGGACCGGATCGACTGGGGCACCATCACCCGCGACGGCAAGGTGACGCCCCGGAAGTACCCGGATGCCGAAGGCGACCCGGTGCACTTCTACCCGGGCCCCGCGGGAGCGAAGGAGTGGACGCACGCGGCGTACAACCCGGAGACGGAGCTGTTCTACGTGCCGGTGCAGGACGTCGGGGCCACCGCCACCCGGCGGCGCCGCGAGTTCCGCGAAGGCATCCCGTACTGGGGTGCCGGTGTTCAGGTCGACGCCGACGACATGCGCGGCTCGATCAGCGCCTTCGACGCCACCGGCGAGGAGAAGTGGCGCTGGCGCAACGAGATGCCGATGTGCTCGTCGGTGCTGACCACGGCGGGCAATCTGGTCTTCGCGGGCACCCCCTCGGGTGAGCTCATCGCGCTGGACGCCCGCAGCGGTGAGCTGCTGTGGCAGTTCCAGTGCGGCAGCGGCCACCACGGCAGCCCGATGACCTACATGGTCGATGACAAGCAGTACGTCGCCGTGCCGGTCGGCTGGGGCGGCTGGATCGAGGGCTTCCTGCCCGGGATGCTCGGTGCGGGCCACGGCAGCGCGCTGCTGGTCTTCGCCCTGCCGGACTAGGTGGGATCGGCGAGCGACCTCCGGGCCCCACGCCCGGAGGTCGCTTCATGTCATGACGCCTTCCGGGCCGGGCGGAACTTGGCGAGGTCGATCCAGACCACGGCCGCGATCGGCACGCTGATGGCGAGGAGCCATTGGCCGCCGGTGAGCGTGGTGAGGTGCAGCGCCGCGCGCAGCGCCGGGACGGTCATGATGATGGCGAGCGCTGCGGCGGTGACGAGGGTCCAGAGCGGGAGGAACCCGTTGGACCAGAGGCCGAGCCGGGCCAGCGGGGTGCGTTCGGACCGCATGACCCAGGCCAGGGCCAGGTAGCCGACCATCCAGCTGGTGAACGCGAGCGTCTGGGCCGCGTCGACGGGAGCACCGGTCCAGATCGCCCCCAGGTAGACGGCCGTGACCGCGGCGAAGAGCGTGGCGCCGCTGGTGAAGATCGCGGTCACCAGCCCCCGGTCCAGGAACGGGCGTCGCGGGTCGCGCGGTGACCGGTTCATGGTGTCGGACTCGGCGGGCTCGGCGGCGAAGGTCGCGCTGCCCGCGATGTCCATGAACATCTCCATGACCACGATCTGGATCGGGGTGAACGGAACCGGCAGGCCGAGGGCGACACCGCTGGCCGCGGTGGCGATGAGCGCGACCTTGCACGCCAGGTAGTACCGGACGCCCTTGCGCAGGTTGTCGAACAGCTGCCTGCCTTCGCGGACCGCCCGGGTGGTGGTGGCGAAGTCGTCGTCGGCGAGAACCAGGTCGGCCGCCTCGCGCGCCACGTCGGTGCCGGAGGCACCCATCGCGATCCCGACGTCGGCCTGGGCGAGCGCCGGGGTGTCGTTGACGCCGTCACCGGTCACCGCGACGATCTCGCGTCGCGCGTGCAGCGCGCGCACCAGCCGCAGCTTGTGCTCCGGGCTGGTGCGCGCGAACAGGGTCGTGCGCGCAGCGGCCTCGGCCAGCGCGTCCTCGTCCAGTTCATCGATCTCCGGGCCGGTCAGCAGCGAGCCGGTGCCGTCGAGACCGATCTGCGCGGCGATGGCGCGAGCGGTGTCCGGGTGGTCCCCGGTGATCATGACGACGCGGATCCCGGCCCCGCGCATGGCTTCCACGGCGTCGGCGGCCCCGGGACGCGGCGGATCGGACAGCCCGGCGTACCCAGCGAGGGTGAGCTCGGCTTCGGCCTCGTCGCGGGCCGCCGCGCCACCGCTCAGCGTCCGCGTGGCCAGCGCGATCACCCGCATGCCCTGCGCGGCCATCCGATCGACCCGTTCGCGCTCGAGCTCGCGGTCTTCGCCGGTCAACGCCTCGGCCCGGCCGTCGACGAGCCGGTGGGCGCACCGGGCGAGCACCGCTTCGGGCGCGCCCTTGGCGATCAGCAGCAGCTCGCCGTCGTTCCCGCCGTCGCGGCGGTAGACCGCCGACATGATCTTGCGGTCGGTGTCGAACGGATGCTCCGCGACGAGGGTTCCCGCGACTCCCCCGGGCTCCCCGGTGAGCGCGCCGTTCCGCTCGGCGGCCTCCAGCAGCGCGACGTCGGTCGGATCGCCGAGCACGTGCACGGTGTCGTCCTGGTGGACCAGGGTCGCGTCGGTGCACGCCGCGGCGAGGGCGAGCAGGTTCCGCTGCGCGGGGTCCGGGGCGGTGCCGAGCGGTTCGACCGCACCCGCCGCCAGGTGCGACACGGTCATCCGGTTCTCGGTGAGGGTTCCGGTCTTGTCGGTGGCGATCACCGTGATGGTGCCGAGCGCCTCGGCGGCGCGGAGGCGCTTGATCAGCACGTGGCGCCGGGCCAGGCGGTAGGAGCCCAGTCCGAGGACCATGCTGATGATGATCGGGAGCTCTTCCGGGATGGTGGCGAAGGCCAGCGTCAGCCCGGTCAGGATCATCTCGCGCCACGGTTGCCCGCCGAGCAGCCCGACCAGCGGGACGAGCACGCTGAACGCCATGGCCAGCCAGGCCAACCAGCGGGCGAGATCGCGCATCGCCTGCTGCAGCGCGGTTCGCGGCGGTTTCGCCTCGGTCACCAGGCCTGCGATCCGGCCGATCTCGGTGCTCGTCCCGGTGGCGACCACGACCGCACGCGCCCGGCCCGCCGCCACGGTCGTACCGGCGAAGACCAGGTTCGAGCGCTGCCCGAGCGGGGCGTCGGAGGGCAGGATCTGATCGGCGTGCTTGTCGGCGGGCATCGACTCGCCGGTCAGCACGGATTCGTCCACTCGCAGGCCGACCGATTCGATCAGCCGCGCGTCGGCCGCCAGCCGCTCCCCCGCGCGCAGCACCAGCACGTCGCCGGGCGCCAGGTCCTCGGTCGGCACCTCCCGCACGCGGCCGTCCCGCAGCACGGGCGCGCTCGGAGCCGAGAGCCTGCTCAGCGAAGCGATGGCGGCTTTGGCGCGGTACTCGGTGAACACCTCGACGAGCACCACCACGGCGATGATCACCACGATCGCCACGGTGTCCTCGAGCTTGCCCCACACGCCGTAGAGCACCGCCACGGCGAGCAGCAGCAGGATCATCGGCTCCGTGCTCTCCTCGCGGAGCACGCTCCAGAAGGTGACCCGACGCGGCCGGATCCGTCGATTGGGGCCGGACCGCGCCACGCGGAGCGCGGCCTGCTCGTCGGAGAGCCCGCGTCCGGCGTCCACGCCGAGCCGGTCCAGCACGCCCTCGGCCGTGACGGTGTGCCCCTGCTCGACGGCGGCTCGTTCGGCGGGCGCGGCGGACCGGTGCGCGTTCACGAGCGGGCCCGCCCGGAATCGCCCGCATCTCCGGAGCGGCCCACCTGTCCGGAATCACCGGTGGGCGCGGACAGCCCTTCGGCGTCGTAGACGGCGCGGGCGAACCCCTCCAGGGCCTGCCTGCATCGCTGCAACCGCTCGGTCGCGGCGGTGACGTGCTCGTCGGGGAAGAAGTCCCGGGCGGTGATCTTGTCGAGCCAGCCGACGAGCTTGTCCAGATCCTGCTCGATCTCCTCCAGCTCGGCGAAGGTGAACTTCGTTCGCTGGGTCTCCTTGTCGATCTCGCCGAGCAGCTCGCTGCAGCGCTCGGCGAACTCGTCGTACTCGCGCGCCCGGTCGGCGCGAAAGCGGGCCACGATCTGCTCGTCGGTCCCGACCGCGTCCTCAGCGGCCGGCGCGGCGGTCAGCACGAAGGCGCTGCCGTCCTGCTTGCGCACCGCTTCGGCCAGCTGGTCGAACAGCTGCACGTGGGCGTCGGTGCGCGGCAACACCCAAGCACCGTTCTGCAACCCGGCCGCTCCGGCCGCGCGAGCCCGCCGCCACAGCGTCACCCGCGGGCTCGACGGCGAAGCCGGCAGCTGCGCCAGCAGCAGCACCCATCCGCTCGATTGCAACACGTGTTGCACGCTACCGGGTGGCGTTCTGGTGCAGCAACAGGTGTTGCACGGCTGCGCACGACAGTACCGCGCCCGCCCACCTCGGAGCTCGGCCCGCACCCGGCGCCGGCTGCGAGACGCACCCGCTTCGGCCGGGCACCGCCCGCGCACGTCTTGCCGCACGTCGTTGTAACAAATAATGTTACGACCAGCTCGAGGGAGGAGTTCGACGTGAGCGCCAACAGCAGGCTGACCGTTGCGGCGCACGCCCTGACGTGGATCGGCCTGCACCAGCGGCGCGGCCACGAGGTCGCCACCTCCGAGCAGATCGCGACGAGCGTGAGCACCAACCCGGTGGTGATCCGCCGCCTGCTGGCCGAGCTGCGCAAGGCCGGCCTGGTCGATTCGCAGCGGGGGACCGGGGCGGGCTGGCTGCTCGCGCGGCACCTGGCGGTGATCACCCTGCTCGACGTCTACCAGGCGATCGAGCCGGGACCGGTCTTCGCACTGCACCGCGCGCCACCGGACCCCGAATGCGTCGTGGGCCACGGCATCGGACCGGCCATGGCCGCCGTGTACGACGGCGTGGAAACCGCCCTGCGCAGCGAACTGGCCAAGACCACGTTGGAGGACGTGCTGCGGGACGTGACCGTCCACGAGACGTGCAACGCCGGCTGAGAGGAGCGGGCCAGGACCCGCAGGACGCGTCCGGGTTCGCGGGACCGTGCCGATCTCGTCCGGTTCGGTAGGCCCGGCAGCGCCCCACGGCTCCGAGCTCGTCCCGAATGAGCGCGGACCGCGATCGATGCGGTCAGCACCCGGAACTCGACTGCGTTGTCCGCACTCGACAAGCCGTTGACGGTGTCATGCGAACCGAACCCCCGGCATCCGCGGGCGGCACGACGCGGTCGGTGACCCGCGCGAGGCCGACCGCGCAACCGCACCGGATGCACCGCCCGCTCGACTTCCGGGAACCGCACCGAGCGGCTTCGGACGAGCGGCCGACGACTCGGTGCTCGCGGCCGACCAGGCTCGCGGGCAGCGGCACGACGCGTCGCCCGGGGGTCAGGATCCCGGGGCGAGCACCTCCGCGTCGAAGCCGACCGCCTCCAGGGTGGCCTTCGGATCGGCGACGAGCTTGCGCGCGTCGAGGTCCATGATGCCCAGCACGCAGGTGATGTCGGCCGAGATCGTGCCGTCTTCCTTGGTGATCACGGTGTCGAGGTTGAAGGACTTCCCGGAGCCGAACTTGGCCTCGCAGGAGGCCTCCACCCGCTCGTTGGCGCGCAGCTCGCGCCGGAAGTTCACCGTGGTGCTCAACAGGACCGGGGAGCGCTTGGTCGCGACCAGCCCATCCCAATCGCACCCGGCCGCCCGGAACCCGGCGACGCGAGCGACCTCGCCGTACTGGTGGTACACGGCGTGGTTGACGTGACCGAGAGCATCGAGCTCGTAGCTGCGGACCTGGATGGGAACACGAAAAGTCACCCATCCAGCCTAGGCGCGGCCCCGTGACCCCCGGATCAGATCATGACGAGGATCGCACCACCGACGTCGCACCCGCGTCGTGCCGGGCCGCAACCCGCCAGGCGGCGGCGCGGGAGAGGGCCGTCGCGGAATCGTCAACGTTCCGCCGGGGTATTTTTGTTGGGTTCCCACAGCGCGACGGCTCCGGCATGCGCGAATCACTACATTGGCGTAGCGGGTCCCACTCCAGCAAGGTGTAGGTCAGGTTCAGGCGCCGCTCCGAATCCCGGACGTCGCCGTTTTCGTTCTGCGTAATGGAGGCTCATCCGGTGTTCAGTCGTGTTGCCATCGTCAACCGTGGAGAGGCCGCAATGCGGCTCATCCACGCGGTCCGGGATCTCGCGGCCGAAACCGGCCAGCGGATCGAGACCGTCGCCCTGCACACCGACGCCGACCGCACCGCGACCTTCGTGCGCGAGGCCGACCGCGCCTACTCGCTCGGACCGGCCTCGGCACGCCCCTACCTCGACCACACCCTCCTCGAACGCGCCCTCCTGGACTCCGGAGCGGACGCCGCTTGGGTGGGCTGGGGCTTCGTGGCCGAAGATCCCGCCTTCGCCGACCTCTGCGACAAACTCGGCATCACCTTCATCGGCCCCAGCAGCCAGGCCATGCGCCGCCTCGGCGACAAGATCGGCGCGAAACTCCTCGCCGAAGAAGTCGGCGTACCCGTCGCCCCCTGGAGCCGCGGCGAAGTCGCCACCCTCGACGACGCCCGCCGCATCGCCGACGACATCGGCTACCCCCTGATGCTCAAAGCCACCGCCGGCGGCGGCGGACGTGGCATCCGCCGCGTCGACAACCCCGACGAACTCACCGACGCCTACGAACGCACCAGCCAGGAAGCGCTCCGCGCCTTCGGCTCCGGCGCCGTGTTCCTCGAACGCCTGGTCACCGGCGCCCGCCACGTCGAAGTCCAAGTCATCGCCGACGGCGACACCGCCTGGGCACTCGGCGTCCGCGACTGCACCGTGCAGCGCCGCAACCAGAAAATCATCGAGGAATCCGCCTCACCCCTGCTCAGCCCCGAGCAAACCACCCACCTCAAGAACTCCGCAGAACGCCTCGCCACCGCCGTGGGCTACTGCGGCGCCTGCACCGTGGAATTCCTCTACCACCCCGACGAGGAACTCTTCGCGTTCCTCGAGGTCAACACCCGCCTGCAGGTCGAACACCCCATCACCGAAATCACCACCGGCACCGACCTCGTCCGCCTGCAACTCCACACCGCCGCAGGCCGAAAGCTCGAAGGCACCCGCCCGGCCGAAACCGGCCACGCCGTCGAAGCACGCCTCAACGCCGAAGACCCGGACCGCGACTTCGCCCCCGCCCCCGGCCACATCACCCGCCTGAACCTGCCCGCCGGACCCGGCATCCGCGTCGACACCGGCATCAGCGAAGGCGACACCATCCCACCCGACTTCGACTCGATGATCGCCAAGATCATCGCCTACGGCCACGACCGCGACCAAGCCCTCGCCCGGCTACGCCGCGCCATGACCGAAACCACCGTCCTCATCGACGGCGGCACCACCAACAAGAGCTTCGTCCTCGACCTCCTCAACCGACCCGAAGTCATCAACGCCACCACCGACACCAGCTGGATCGACCGCGAACGCGCCCACGGCGGCCTCACCATCCACCAGCACTCGGCCATCGCCCTGACCGCCGCCGCCATCCAGACCTACCAAGACCACGAACAAGCCAGCCAACAACAACTCCTCTCCACCGCGCACGGCGGACGCCCCCAAACCCAGCACGACCCCACCGAACCCCTCGACCTCAAACTCCGCGGCGTGAGCTACCGCACGCGCGTCGCCCGCGTCGGCCAGCAGCGCTTCCGCGTCGACGCCTCGGCAGGCCAAGTCACCCGCCGGGCCGAAGTCGAACTCGAACGGTTCGACGAGCACAGCGGCCGAATCGCGGTCAACGGCCACAGCTACCGGCTCACCACCGCCACCCACGGACCGACCCACCTCGTCGAGGTCGACGGCGTCGCGCACCGCATCAGCCAGGACGAGGGCGGCGTGCTCCGCTCCCCCGCACCGGCACTCGTCGTGGCGACTCCGCTGTCCGTCGGTGACGAGGTCGAATCCGGCGCTCCCGTGCTCGTGCTGGAAAGCATGAAGATGGAAACGGTGCTGCGCGCACCTTTCCGCGCCCGCGTCCGCGAATGCCCCGTCTCCATCGGCGGCCAAGTCGAAACCGGCGCCCCGCTGATCCGACTCGAACCGCTCGCCGATGACGACGGCGCCGGGGAAGCAGGCGGCGCCGAGGACGAGGTCGAGATCGACCTGCCCGCCGACCCGGTGGAGGCGTCCCCCGCCGAGCGGGCCGAGCGGGCGTCGCAGGATCTGCGCAGCCTGTTGCTGGGCTTCGACGTCGACGCGCACGACCGCAAGCGCGGGTTGTCGGACTACCTCGCCGCCCGCGCCGAGCTGGGTGATCGGCCCCTCCCCGGCGAGCTGGACCTGCTGACGGTCTTCGCCGACCTCTCCGAGCTCAGCCGCAGCAAACCGGGTGGCGAGTTCGCGGCGAAGCCCGGCAGTCCGCGCGAGTACTTCCACAGCTACCTGCAAAGCCTGGACGTCGAGCGGGCGGGTCTGCCCGAGAGGTTCCAGGCGAAGCTGACGAAGGTCCTCGGCCACTACGGCGTCACCGATCTGGACCGCACTCCCGAGCTGGAGGCCGCGGTCTTCCGGATCTTCCTGGCGCAGCAGTCGATGTCGACCAACGTGGCCGCGGTGTCCGAGCTGCTGCACAAGTGGCTCGCGAGCGCGACCCCGGTGGAGCCGCTGCGCGAGCAGGCCGGGCTCACCCTGGAGCATCTGATCGAGGCGACGCAGGTGCGCTTCCCCGCCGTGTCGGATCTGGCGCGGGGGGTGGTGTTCCGGTGGTTCGCGCAGCCGCTGCTGCGCCGCAACCGCGCCCAGGTCTACGCCGCGGTGCGCAACGATCTGCGCTACCTGGACCGCAATCCGCAAGCCACCGATCGCGCCGAGCGGATCCAGGCCATGGTGGCCAGCGCCGAACCGCTGGTGCGGCTGATCGGCCAGCGCATCGGACGCCCCGGCCGCGACCACGCTCCCCTGCTGGAAGTGCTGACCCGCCGCTACTACGGCAACCGCGGCCTGTCCGAGGTCACCGCCACCGAGGCAGCGGGCTGCCGGTTCGTCACCGCCGAGCACACGACCTCGCGCGGCACGACCCGCATGGTCACCACCGCCGTCGACATCGCGAACCTGCCCGATGCCGTCCGCGCGGTGGGCACTTTCGCCTCCGATGTCGCCGAGCGCGGCTTGGTCGCCGACCTCTACGTCGACTGGCAAGACCAGCCGGACGCCGACGCCATGGCAGTACGACTGGGCGAAATCCTGGCCGAACAGCCGCTTCCCACCGGAGTCCGCCGGATCACGACCACGGTCGCCGGTGCCAGCGGTGCGGTGATGCATCACCACTTCACCTTCCGGCCGGGCGAATCCGGCCTGGTCGAAGACCGGTTGATCCGGGGTCTGCACCCGCAGATCGCCCAGCGGTTGCACCTGCAGCGGCTCCGCGAGTTCGACCTCACCCGCCTGCCCTCGGCGGACGAGGAGATCTACCTGTTCAACGCCACCGCCAGGACCAACCCGGCCGACGAACGCCTGGTCGCGATGGGCCAGGTCCGCGACGTGACCCCGCTGCGCGACGCCGACGGCCGACTGGTCTCGCTGCCCGCCGTCGAGGACACCGTCACCGGTTGCCTGGACGCGATCCGCACCGTGCAGGCGCAGCGGCCGCAGAACAAGCGCTTCGACACCAACCGGATCACCATCTACGTCTGGCCACCGCTGGAACTGACCACCGACGAACTCCACACCGTCATCCAGCGCATCCTGCCCACCACCACCGGCGCCGGACTCGAAGAGGTCCAGTTCCTCGCCCGCCAGCGCACCACGACCGGTGAGCTCACCGAGGTCGCCGTGCGCATCGCCCTCGATGCCGGCCACGGGCCGCGGGTGCACATCGACGAACCCAGCACCGAACCGGTGCAACCCCTCGACGAGTACCGCCAGAAGGTGCTGCGCGCCGCCCGGCGCGGCACCGTCTACCCCTACGAGCTCACCGACCTGCTGGCCGGGTCGAAGGGGCGGTTCGTCGAGCACGACCTGGACGAGAACGGCCTGCTCGCGCCGGTGGAGCGCCCCAAGGGCCACAACACCGCGGCCATCGTCGCCGGGGTGGTCACCACGCCCACGAAGCGCCACCCCGACGGCGTCACCCGCGTGGTGCTGCTGGGTGATCCCACCAAGGCGCTGGGCGCGCTCTCGGAAGCCGAATGCTCCCGGGTGATCGCCGCGCTCGACCTCGCCGAGCAGCTGCGGGTCCCGCTCGAGTGGTTCGCGCTGTCGGCCGGTGCGCGGATCTCGATGTCCTCGGGTAGCGAGAACATGGACTGGGTGGCCGCCGCGCTCAAGCGCATCGTCGAATTCACCCAGGACGGCGGTGAGATCAACATCGTCGTCGCCGGGATCAACGTCGGCGCCCAGCCCTACTGGAACGCCGAAGCCACCATGCTCATGCACACCAAGGGCATCCTCGTGATGACCCCCGACTCGGCCATGGTGCTCACCGGCAAGCAATCCCTGGACTTCTCCGGCGGTGTCTCGGCCGAGGACAACTTCGGCATCGGCGGCTACGACCGCGTCATGGGCCCCAACGGACAAGCCCAATACTGGGCACCCAACCTCGCCGGCGCCCGCGATGTGCTGATGGCCCACTACGACCACACCTACATCACCCCGGGCGAGGAAGCACCGCGTCACGCGGGTACCACCGACCCGTCGGACCGGGACATCACCGAATACCCGCACGAGATCCCCGGCAGCGAGTTCACCCGCGTCGGACAGATCTTCTCGACCGAGCACAACCCCGACCGCAAGAAGCCCTTCGACATCCGCACCGTCATGCGCGCCGTCTCCGACCAGGACCACCCCGCCCTGGAACGCTGGGCGGGCATGGCCGACGCCGACACCGCCGCCGTCCACGACGCCCACATCGGCGGAAAACCCGTCTGCCTCATCGGCATCGAATCCCAAGCCATCCCCCGCCGCGGATTCCCACCCGCCGACGGGCCCGACACCTACACCGCCGGAACCCTCTTCCCCCGCTCCTCGAAGAAGACCGCCAGGGCCATCAACGCCGCCTCCGGCAACCGGCCCCTGGTCGTGCTCGCCAACCTCTCCGGATTCGACGGCTCCCCCGAATCCATGCGCAAGCTCCAACTCGAATACGGCGCCGAAATCGGCCGAGCCATCGTCAACTTCGACGGCCCGATCGTCTTCTGCGTCATCTCCCGCTACCACGGCGGCGCCTTCGTCGTCTTCTCCAAAGCCCTCAACCCCAACATGACCGTGCTGGCCCTCGAAGGCTCCTACGCCTCCGTCCTCGGCGGCGCCCCCGCAGCAGCCGTCGTCTTCGCCAACGACGTCAACAACCGCACCGCCACCGATCCCCGCATCACCAAACTGCAGGAAGAGCTCGCCGCAGCCAGCGGCGTCGACCGGGCGGCGCTCAGCGCACAGCTGAGCGAGGTGCAGGCCTCGGTGCGGGCGGAGAAGCTGGGCGAGGTCGCGGCCGAATTCGACGAGATCCACAGCATCGAACGCGCCGTCGAAGTCGGCTCCGTAGACGCCATCATCAGCGCAGCCGACCTCCGCCCCCGCATCATCGACGCCCTCGAGCAGGGCACGAAGAGCTGACCCCGCCGGTTCCGGCGGCTTTCGCCCGCCGGAACCGGCCGGCTCCCGCTCAACTCCGGCCCCGCTCCCGAGCCCACCTCGGGGGCGGGGCCGGATTCGCTTCCGGCCCAACTCGTTCGGGACACCTTCGGAACGCGCCGCGGTAGCGGCCGTTTCGGTTGACGCACCCGAGCTCAACCGACACGTGCTCCGCCCGCCGAGACCGGCTGCGACGCCGCGCCATTCGGGATCCCGGAGGCCGGTGGCGACCGAGATCGGACCGCCGACACCGCCTCCGAACGAGCCGGACCTCTCGGCAGGACTGGGGGGTCCTTCCAGGATGCGGCGGCAGCCGCATGCGGTGTGGGACTCAGTCCGCGCCGCCGCAAGGTTTCTCAGACGTCGCCGGGGGAGGACAGCCGCAGCGCCAGGTATTGGACGTGCTCAAGTCGCGGATCCCGCGGCCCGACTACGTCTGAGCCCCGGCACCGCCACGCGAACTGAAATATCCCCTCAGCCGCCCCACCCGGCGATTCGGCCCTCCAGCTCGGAGATCATGTCCTCGAAGGCGGCTCCGACCCGTTCCTGCTCACCGGTGATGATCAGGTCGACGAACAAACCGCGCATCCCACCGAGCAGCGATGTCGCCACGACCCGGGCACGTGAGCGCGGACAGCCGTACTGGACCAGCCCTTCCGCGATCAGCGAGGTTCGCTGCTCCATCGAAGACGCGACCGCCTTCGCAAGCATCGGATCGCCGAAGACGGCCTGCCCGGTGATCGCGACGAACAGCTTGACGTGCCTGCGCCCGCTCTCCTCGGTCGCTCGCCGCCAGATCTCGCGCAGCGGATCCGGGTGGTCCTGCGGCAGGTCGGGGACCGAAAGCGTCTCGGCCAGAACGAGTTCGACGATCTCGGCGACGAGCCGTTCCTTGCTATCGAAGTGGTGCACGAGCGTCGCGTGGCTGACGCCGACGGCCTGCGCGACCTTGCGCAACGTCAGATCGTCCAGCCCTTGATCGAGCGCGTGCTCGGTCGCGGCGCGGAGAACCTCACCGCGGCGGTGCATGTAGCGCAGCTTCCGGCCGTCGACGCGTTCGCTCATTCCACCAGGATACAGAGCGATCCACCGAAATTGATTGACCATATGGTAGAGCTATCTTAAGATCAGTCACGTCGCCGGCTCGCCTCGGCGCGACGAAACCGCCGCGCCAGCCGGGACCGCTGCTCCGAGACCGAGCAAGGTCACTCGGGGGGCGACGAGCAGCGCGAGCACGTCACTTTGCCGAACAAGTCACCTCGACGATCGGCTGGAAAGCCCGGCCCCGCGCGCGATTTCGGGCCAGTGGACCGGCCGTCCCGGGGAGTCTTCCACGAAGGACGGATCCATGGCTGCAACATCCTCTACCGCACACCCATCCCATTTGCGCCGTTTGCTGGTGGTGCTGACCGCGGTGCTCGGCCTCCTCTCCGGGAGCATCGCGCTGGCGCAGTCCGCTGTGGCCGAACCGCCGCACGGCCCCGACCCGACCGAGGAGAGCATTTCCGCCCCGCGCGGCCCGTTCGACATCGACGAGGAATCCGTCTCGCGGCTGAGCGCTCGCGGCTTCGGCGGCGGGACGATCTACTACCCCACCGACACCTCCGAGGGCACCTTCAGCGCGGTGGCCATCTCCCCCGGCTACACCGCGGGCGAGGACACCATCGCCTGGCTGGGCCCGCGCTTGGCCTCGCAGGGCTTCGTGGTGTTCACCATCGAGACGCTCACCCGCTACGACCAGCCCGGTTCCCGCGCCGACCAGCTGATGGCCGCGCTGAACCACCTCACCGAGCGCAGCGACGTGCAGGACCTCGTCGACCCGACGCGACTCGGCGTGATGGGGCACTCGATGGGTGGCGGCGGATCCCTGGAGGCCGCTCTGGAGAACCCGAACCTCAAGGCGGCGATCCCGATGACGCCGTGGCACACCAACAAGGACTTCTCCGGTGTGCGGACCCCGACGATGATCATCGGGGCGCAGAACGACACCGTCGCCTCGGTGAACCGGCACTCCAAGCCCTTCTACGAGAGCCTGCCGGACGCGCCCGGTAAGGCCTACCTGGAACTGGCCGGCGCGAGCCACCTGGCGCCGAACTTCGACAACACCACCATCGCCAAGTCCAGCATCGCCTGGCTGAAGCGATTCCTCGACGACGACACCCGCTACGACGAGTTCCTCTGCCCGCCGCCGCAGGATCCGGAGTTCTCCGACTACCGGTCGACCTGCCCGTACTGAACGACGACGTCCGAGCAATCCTGACGATTCAACCCCTGGGGAGGGTGGAGGCTCCGTCGCACGCGGCGGAGCCTCCACCCGCGTCGTCAAGCGGATTCGCCGGGGCGCGCTCGACGTGCGCCGCCCCGCGCTCTCGCGCGACCCGCGTCGGATCCGACGTGCCCGCGCCGCAGCAGGAGCGTGAGGGTGGCGGCCGCGGTGAGCCCGGCCAAGTTGATCAGCAGCTGGAGCACGGCCTCGCCGGACTGCGTCCAGTCGCCCACCACCGCGGCGACGACGGCGAACCCGGCCGCGGGAACCGTGGTCACCGAGATGAAGACGCCGATGAGCGCGCCGGACTTCTCCGAGGTGAGCGCGATCATCCCGGCAGCGCCCGCGAGCAGCGCCGTGATGATCGAGAACGGCCCCACCCGGTAGATGAACGAGACCAGCTCGAGACCGGCCAGCGTTCCCGGTTCGACCAACCCGCCGAGCCGCGCGAGGAACGCCAGCGCAGCGGTGCTCAGCATCGCGAACGGAAAACCGATGCCCAGGGCTTTCCCGGCGCGCACGGCGAGTTCGCGCCGCCTGCCGACGATGGCCACCGCGAGCGCGGCCAACGGGCCGAAATCGGGGCTGACCACCATCGCGCCCACGATCGTCACCGGCGAGTCGACGATCACGCCGACCGCGGCCAGCAGGCAGGCGATGGTCAAGAAGGCCAGGAACACGGCGTTGAGGCGACTCTCCTCGCCGGTGGTGGAAACCAGTTCCTCCCAGATGACCGCGTCCGCGCCCTCACCCGGAGCCGCGCGTTCGGCGGCCTCGGCGCTGTCGGAGAGCAATGCCTCGATCGGCTGCAGGCTGATCTGGCCGCGATGATCGATGCCGCGCTCGGCCAACCGGCGCAGGACGTCCTCGGCCACTTCGCGCGCGACCACGGCCTCGACGACATCACCGGCCGGCTGCCTGCTGACGCCCTCGGCGAGGGCGAGGTGAGCGACTCCCGGTTCGGATTCCAGGACGGCGAGGACCTGCCGGCTATCGCTCGATTCGCAAGCCACTCTGAGCTGCAGCATGGCCGACAGTCTCCGGCAGGCCCATGCGTCTTGCCAGCGCTCGGTGGGCGGGCCCGCGCGTCCCGGCCCACCCACCGAGCGTGTTGACCGAGCCGGCGGGTCAGTCGCCCGCGGGCTTCGCCTCGCTTCGGTTCAGCGCGTTGTCCACCGTGTACGCACCACCGCTGAACCCGAGGGCCAGAGCCGCGACCGCCAGCACGAGCACGTACTCCACGCCTCCGCCGGAGGCGAAGAAGCCGTTCGGCAGGTGGTTGAACACCATCGCACCGACCATCGTCAGCGCCAGCAGCAGGCCGGCGACCGGCAACGCGGCGCCCAGCGCCAGCGCAAGTCCCCCGATGGTCTCCACCAGCGCGGCGAACCAGGCGGAAACACCCGGCAGCGGGATACCCATCTGCTCGAACGAGCTCGCGGTCCCGCTGATGCCCCAGCCGAGGAACTTCTGCAAGCCGTGCGCCACGAAGACCGCACCGACCACGACGCGGGCGACGAGCACGATCAGGTCGCGGCCTGCTGATGACTGCTTCACGAAACTTCCTTTCCAGCACGTTCCGCCCAGCACGGAGCGATTTCCGCGCTGTGACGGCGTCTCTCGGCTACCTGTGCGCACGCGGGCGGGCACCCACATACCTGAATAGTCAGATGTTGAAACACTAACCACCCATTGCCTGAGCGTGCAACGGTTGACCAGTCATCGATCGGTGTGCGGTCGAGCACGCCGGCCACCTCAGCGCAGTTCGAGCACTGCGTAGCCGAACGCCGGCACGGTCAGCTCGCGCCCGTCGACGCGCACACCGCTGTCCTCGATCGGATGCGCAGCGGGCAGCCGCTCGTCATCGACCTCGACGGTCACCGGACCCCGGCTGGGGTTGACCGTGACCAGGAATCGGTTCCCTGAAGTACGGGTCGTCCTGGCCACGACGACCGCCACGGCGCACCGTTTCCGGGACGCCCACTTGCATGTAGAAGTCGCCGTCGAATCCGGCGGGCACCGACACCGCCGGATCGCCCCACTCCGAGCTCAGCACCGCATCGGGGTGGTTCTCGTCGAGCCAGGCCCGCATTTCGCCCCAGAGCTTGCCGGTCTCGACGACGTCCGGATCGTCCTCGATCACGCCCGCAGCCATGTCGCAGCGGAAACCGGACACGCCCAGGTTCAGCCAGTCGCCCATGATCTCGCGGTTGCGCTTGGGCCCCTCCGCGTCGACCGGTTCGCGCCACGGCTCGTCCGGATTCATCCGCGCGTAGCACGCACTTTCCGCATTCACACCCGACTGGACCAGGCCACCTGTCTCGGCGACGGGTCCGGCGCTCAGTCTTCGAGATGCCGGGCCACGTAGAGCATCCCGCGCTCGTCGACGACCTCCGGATCGCTGTCGACGCAGTCCTCGAGCTGCTTGGTCAGCTGATCGGCGTCCAGATCGGTGCCGATGAACACGAGCTCGGTCCGCCGCGCGCCCGCGGGCCAGCGGGACCGGTCGAACCGCGCGTAGACCCCCACGGTGTGCAGCACGAACCGGCGGTTCGCACCGGAGGCGCCGAAGTCGACGGGCCCCTTGATGCGGTAGACGCCCCTGCTGCGCTCGTTGAGGAACCGCATGAACGCCGAGGGGTTCAGCGGCCGGTCGGAGGTGAACTCCACCGATTGGTAGGCCGCGTGCATGTGCTCGTCGTGCTCGTGATCGTCGTGCCACAGGTCGGCGAAGGAGAGCTGGCGCGCGGCTTCGGCCGAGTCCCGAACCTCGGGATCGTCGAACAGGATTCCCGCGGAGATCCTGCCGTGCTCGGCCTCGAGCACGGCGCCGTCGGCCACTTCTCGGACGGTGCCGAGGACTCGCCGGTGATCGGCCTCGTCGACGCGGTCGATCTTGTTGACCACGACGAGGTCGGCGAAGCGCAGGTGGTCGTCGAGTTCGGGATGCCGGTTTCGGGTGGCCTCGAACTCGGCCGCGTCGACGACCTCGACCATTCCGCCGAACTCGATGTGCGGGTTCTCCGAGGACAGCACGAGCCGGACCAGCTGGCGCGGTTCGGCGATGCCGCTCGCCTCGATCACGATGGCGTCGACAGGCGCACCCGGGTATGCCAGCCGATCCAGCATCGGATCGACGCCCTCCTCGTCAACGGCGCAGCACAGGCAGCCGTTCTGCAGGGACAGCGCGGCGTCCACCTGACCGGCGACGGTCATGGCATCGATGTTGATGCTGCCGAAGTCGTTGACCAGCACCCCGATCCGGCGCCCGTCGTTGTTGCGCAGCAAGTGGTTCAGCAGGGTCGTCTTGCCCGAGCCGAGGTAGCCCGCCACCACGACCACCGGAATCCGCGCCGTCACAACCGCCCCCTGATCGGACCTGCACTCTTGGTGGTGCGGATTTTCGCACGCCAAGGCACTCGCCGGCCCCGCAGGCATCACCCGGCCCGCCGCACCCGTGGTCGGCCCGCGACGGCATCCCGAGGAAAGCTGCGCGGCAAGCGGTTCCGGTTCCGCCGCCGATGCCGGTCGCCAGCCGGGCGGGCCGAAGACTAGCCGAGCTCGTCGCGCAACCGCTCGGCCGAGCGCACGGCGCGATGTCGCCGAGGCGGCTCCAGCTTGAACACGTTGTAGGTGTTCACCGAGGTGGTCAGGCCGTGGGTGGGCCGGTGCAGCTCCGGCTAAGGTCTCGAACGCGCGATCCCAGATGATCAGGATGCCCGCGTAGTTCTCGTGCTCGACCTCGCCCGGCAGCTGTTTAGCGAGCAGGGCTTCGCCGCCACCTCGCTGGGCGCCGCCGAGCGGGCCGGCATCTCCAAGCCGCAGAGCTACAACTGCTTCGGGTTCGGCCAGGCCTGTTCTCGGCCTGCCTGACCGAAGCGGGCGAGGTCGTCACCGGCGTCATCGACGAGACCCGCAGGCCGCGGCGCGGTCGGGCGGCGACGGGCCCTGATCGCTCTCGAGCAGATGTTCACCACGCTGCGCCCCCGGTCGTGGAGGTGGCGGCTGCTGCACCTGACCGCCAACGGCGACCCGCTGGGCGCCGCGGCGATGACCGCGGTCTGGGTCAACGTCTTCGACGCGCTGGTCAACTGGTGGATCGACCACCCGGAGGAGAGCCCGCAGCAGATGACCGACCGCGCTCTGCGACTGTTCACCTGGGCGTTCGGCCGATCGACATCGATCGCCTGGTCCGCGGTGAATGAAGTTCGCACCCCGCCCGTCAACCTCGCGAATCCGTCGAAGCAGTCCCGTGCGCAGGACCTCCGGTTTCCGCACGCGGCACGAGAACGCAGCGGCTACCGGTGAAGATCGTGACCATGCACCTGTTGTTGTGATTGCACAGCGACCGCGCGTCGGGTTCCGCGGCGATGCGGTCGACCAGGTCCGGTTCGCGCAGCAGGGCACGCCCCATCGCGACGAACTGGAAGCCCTCGTGCATCGCGGTGTCCATGATCGCCCGGTTGGTGATCCCGCCGAGCAGGACCATCGGCAGGTCCACGGCCGCGCGGATCTGACGCGCGTCCTCGAGCAGGTAACCGTCCTGGTAGGGGTACTCGCGGAGGAACCTGCCGCCGATGAGCTTCACCCCCGCGCGCAGCGGTTGCGGCATCACCCCGGCGAACTCGCGCACCGGTGCCGCGCCCTTGAACAGGTACATCGGATTGAGCAACGAGCTGCCCGCGGTCATCTCCAGCGCGTCCACGGTGCCCTCGCCCTCCAGCCACCGGGCGACCTCGATCGCCTCGTCCAGCCAGAAGCCACCGGGGACGCCGTCGTCCATGTTCAGCTTGGCCAGGATCGCGATCCGGTCGCCCACGGCCTCGCGCACCGCGCGCATGATCCGCAGCGCCAGGCGGGCGCGGTTGGCGAGGCAGCCGCCGTAGGCGTCGGTGCGCTTGTTGAGCCTCGGGCTCAGGAACGAGCTGGCCAGGTAGTTGTGCCCCAGGTGGATCTCCACCGCGTCGAAACCGGTCTCCGCGGCCATCCGCGCGGCCTCGCCGTGCGCGGAGACCACCCGGTCCAGGTCGGCTGTGGTCGCGGCCTTGATGGTGCGCAGCGACATAAGGTTCCGGGACTTGCTGGGGCCGAGCGCGGACAGCTTGGTCCTCGTGGAATCGGCGACGGGACCCGAATGGCCCACCTGGGCCGATACCGCCGCGCCCCGGGCATGCACCGCCTCGGTCAACCGGCGCAACCCCGGAGCGGCCTCCGGCCGCCACACGATCTGGTTGCCGTCGGTGCGCCCTTCCGGAGCGACCGCGCAGTAGGCGACCGTGGTCATCCCGACGCCACCTGCCCCGTGCCGGACATGGAAGTCGATCAGCTCGTCGGTGACCAGTCCGCGACGAGCCCTGTTCTCGTAGGTCGCCGCCTTGATCGTCCGGTTGCGCAGGCGCACCGGGCCGAGCGCGGCGGGAGCCAGCACGTCCGGGACAGCTTGCTCAGGCATCGCGGCCTCCTCTGCATCGACGAAAACCCGCGCTGCGCGATCAGCGCCGCGCGAAGGAACGCATCCGGCGCAGGTAGCGCAGCAAGGCTCGCAGCGGCACCGACTGCGGCCAGGCATCCGCGCGGAAGTAGGCATCCGAACCGCCGTCCACGAAGATGACGCTGCCGCAGAGGAAGTCGGCCGCGTCCGAGAGCATGAACACGGCCCAGTCGGCGAGCCGGGACGGGTCTCCGTAACCGCCGATGGGCACCGGGAATGATGCGACGGCCTTCGCCGCCGGGCTCGCCAGCTGATCCTCCAGCAACGGGGTGAGCACGGCGCCCGGTGCGAGCGCGTTGAGCCGGATCCCGGCACCAGACCATTCCGGCAGCACCGCGTTGCGCCGCACCCAGCGGCTCAGCGCGAGCTTGGAACCGCCGTAGACGATGGGCGCAGCGGCTTTGCCGAAAAGTCGAACGCCGCGCAGCGCGCGGTCCGCGTCCTCGGCCAGCAGCGCGCGCACGAAGCGGCGCGGCACTCCGGGGGTCGTGGTGGTCGAGTTGCTGGAGAACACCACGACCTTCGCGTTGCCCGCGGCTGCCAGCGCGGGACGCCACTCGCGCAGCAGGTCGACCACGCCGAAGTAGTTGACCTGCGCGATCGCGCGTTCGCGACCGCGGACCGGCCCCAACCCCGCCGCCAGCACCGCCCCGTCGAGGCGTTCGCCCGCGGCCGAGAGCACCGCCGCGGCCGCTTCCCGGCGAGCCCGCGGAACGGACAGGTCGGCTTGGACATCGGCATCGTCGAGGTCCACACCGATGACGGTGTGCCCGGCCGCGCGGAGCTGGTCGGCGACCGCTCGGCCCATGCCGGACGCGCGACCGGTGACCGCGTAGGTGCCCACTGCCGCCTCCTTCCGCCGCGCTGCCGATCACGACGGTAACAGCTTTTTGGCGAATCAAGCCATAAATTGCGGCAACGCACCCGGATCCCGCCCGGACGGAAGCTCCGGATTCGCTATCGTCAGCCGGGTGAGCTCCAGCGACGCCCCGCAGCGCGGCCGCCCGTCCGTGCTCGACAGGGCCGCCGTCGCCACCGCGACCTTCCGCCTCTGGACCGAGCGCGGTTACGACGCCGTGAGCTGGCGCGACATCTCCGAAGCCACCGGCGTCAGCGTGCGCACCCTGGTCCGGCACTTCGCGCACAAGTCCGACATCGCCTGGGTCGGCGTCCCGGCCGCGACCCGGCGCCTGCGCGACGCGCTCGAGAACATGCCCGCGGACCTGCCCGTCGACGAATCCGCGCGCCGCGCCATCGTCGCGTCCATATCGGACGACCCGATGAAACCCGCCGGGACCGACTGGATCCGGGTAGTGTGCACCGAACCGGAACTCGCCGGGTCCGCGCCCGCCGCGTACCGGCCGTGGATCGACGAGCTCGCCGGGTTCATCGCCCGGCGCGCGCCCGGCATCTCCCCTGCCGCGGCCACCGCGGTCGCCAGCGGGTACCAGGCCGCCACCTTCGCCGCACTGGTCGCCTGGGGCGAAGGCCGATCCGCCGGCGACGCCGCCGAGTCCGCCGACGAGGCACTCGGATGGCTGGCGGTGCGGCGACCCGCGGAGGAGATCAATCTCACTTGACCGATCATGCTCGCGAAGGGGTCGCGCCGCCGCCAATCTCAGCGCGCGCCGACCAGCGCTTCCGCGCGATCACCGCACCAGCAGCGGCCGAACGGGGGATTCGCGGGCTTCTCCGTAGCGAAATTCGCGCAAACCTCGTTGACCCGCAATGGGGTATCGCCGGGTAACGTGGACGTGCATCGGTGATCGAGACGCGGGGAGCAAGCATGACCGAGACGCCCTCCAAGGCGCCGAGTTCCGTTCCGGTCGGGGTCGACACGACCAATGCGAGCATCGCCCGCGTCTACGACGCCGCCCTGAACGGCAAAGACAACTTCGAGGTCGACCGCGAGGTGCTGCGCCAGGTCGGGCAGGTGGCACCCGAGGTCAACGACCTCGCCTGGTCCAACCGGAAGTTCCTGCAGCGGGCCTGCAACTTCCTCGCCGACCAGGCGGGCATCCAGCAGTTCCTGGACTGCGGATCGGGCCTGCCGACCGCGGAGAACACGCACCAGATCGTGCAGCGGATGAACACCGAGGCCCGGGTGGTCTACGTCGACAACGATCCCGTGGTGATCGCGCACGGCCAGGCGCTGCTCGAAGAGAACGGCTTGACGAACTTCGCCACCGCCGACATCTTCGACCCGGAGCAGGTGCTGTCCAACGAGACCGTGACCAGCCAGCTCGACTTCTCCGAGCCGGTCGCGTTGCTGCACGTCGGAACACTGCACCACTACCTCGCCGAGGACGGCCCCGAGATGATGCGCGCCTACATCGACGCGCTCGCGCCGGGCAGCTTCGTCGCCATCGCCCACTTCTTCGATCCCGAGACCCCGGAGCACAGCGAGCTCGCCCGCAAGATGGAGGACCTGTTCCTGCACAGCCCGATGGGCTCGGGCCGCTTCCGCACCCGGGCGGAGATCGAGGCGCTGCTTCCCGGACTGGAGCTCATGCCCGCAGGACCGGGCGCCGCACCCGGCCTGGAGCTCTGCGACCACTGGTGGCCGACCGGCCCCAAGCTGCGCCCGCTGAACCAGGCCGAGCACTGCATCGCGGCCCTGGTGGGCCGGAAGCCGTAGCCGTTTCCAGCGCGGTCGGCGCAACCGCGGTGCCGCGAGCCCCGCTCAGATGTCGAGCGTGACGGTGATGCGCCGGTGGTCCGAGGGCGGGTTCTCCGGGTCCTGCGGCAGGTGCACGCGATACCCGGTGAGGCCGTCCTTGAAGCCGTCGTTGACCAGCACGCGATCGAGGGTCATCGGGCCGAAGGTTCCCGGCGTTCCCCCGTTGACCGTGGGCGTGTAGTCCTTGAAGTGCTCGGCCGCGCAGTGGAACCCGGCACCGCCCCGGCGCGCGCCGGTCGGCTCGTGCCAGCGCCCAAGCAGGAAGTCGAGCGCGTCGGTGGCGCGCTCGTCGACCGGGGTCCCGTCCTCGCGGAACTCCGGCGGCCAGTGCGTTTTCGTGTAGCGCCGCCACGCGGGTGCCGCGTCGAAGTTGTCCACCCGCCAGTGCGGGCCGGACGGATGCGAGTTGAAGTCGCCCACCACCGCGCAGGGGACGTCGGGACGCGCGTACGGGCGCAGGTTCCGCGCATCGCGCAGGCGCGCCAGCTCGTCGTTGACGTCCCAGTGCGCGGCGACCAGCCGCCACTTCTCGGAGCTGCCCGCCAGCGAGGCGACCATCAGGTTCGTGCGGTGCGAGAAGTGGTCCGGTTCGCGCCCCGAGTACCAGTTGTGCACCGTGATCACCTGCGGATCGACGAACACCACGGGCGCCATCGGGCCGCGGTCGCCGGTGAGCGTTCCCAGCAGCGGAACGTACGGCCGGCCGCCTGCCTCCCGCATCGCGGTCGCGGCGCCGAAGGCTCCGGCGCTTCCGTTGTGCTCGTAGAAGGCTCCCTCGCACAACACCAGAACCGCAGGCCAGTCGTCGTCCATCGCCTCGACCAGCCGAGCGAAGTCGTAGTCCCGGCGCGGCCCCCAGATCCCACCGACCAGACCTCCGACCTCGAAGTTGAACTCCGCGATGTCGACGAGCACACCAACCTCCACCTGATCGGCCAGGACGTACCCGCAGTGTTCCGGCACGGCGGATATCCGGTCCAGGCTAGGCGGGCATCGGTCACATCCGCTTGCCCGGCCGGGCCCACGCGCCCCCCCCGGAGTCGACACCGCCCGATTCGTCTGCTGTGCTCGAGACCGTGGAACCCCCCGCAGGGAGGTGATCCGGGATGGTTTGCAGGATCCCGAACGGTCGTTCCTCGCGGCGCCGCTCCATCGCGGTGATCGTGCTGGCGGTCGTCGTGATTCTCCTGGTCACCCTCCTGATCCTCGCCTACATGCTCGACTCCGGCCCCAACACGGCCAGCCAAGTCGCAACACTGCTCGCGAGATGAGCGGATCAAGGGAACTACCGGCGTAACAGCGTTATAGTTCGATGCGCGGAATCCTCCTAACGCATCCAAGGAAGGTCCCACCATGGCGACCGAGCTGCTGTTGACCCCCGAATCCCGCTACATCGCCGCCGTAGCGCTGTTGACCATCGTCGGCATCGAAACCGGGGGTTGGTTCCTGACCCGCGTCCTCCGGGGCAAAGTCGCCATGACGGAGTTCCAGAAGAACTTCGCACGAGCCGGGCATGCCCACGCCGGCGTGCTGGTCACCCTCGGTCTGGTCATGCTCCTGCTCGCCGACGCCGGAGGTGTGCACGGCGTACTCGGCTGGACGGGACGGGTAGGCGTGCTGCTGGCCGCCGCGCTGATTTCCGCAGGATTCTTCTTCTCCTCCATGGGAAGTGGCGAGATCACCCGCCCGAACAGGCTCATCGCGCTGATCTGGCTCGGCGCCGCATCTCTGGCGATCGGCGTCATCAGCCTTGCGATCGGCCTGCTCGCCGGCTGACGCAGCAGGCGCTGCCGGTTCGAGAAGCCACGCCCAGCGGCATCCGGTCAGGCCCCCGCGCTGACGCGCGCCTCGTCCTCGTCCGCGGTCACCGGCGCCGAACCCGGCAGCGGCCTGCCCGCGGACTCCTCGGTGAACCAGATGCCGATCGCGCCGATCACGCCCGCGGCGATGAGGTAGTAGCCCGGCCACATCAGATCGCCGGTGGCCGCGATCAGCGCCGTCATCACGGCCGCGACCGTCCCGCCGAACAGCGAGACCGAGATGTTGAACGAGATCGACAGGCCGCCCTGGCGGATCTTGGTCGGAAACAGCGCGGGCAACGTCGAGGGCATGGTCGCGCTGAAGATCACCAGCATCAGCCCCATGATCATCAGACCGGCGAACACCGTGGGCAGGGTGTCGTGCTGGATCAGCATGACCGAGGGCACCGAGAGCACCACGAGGGCACCGCAGCCCGCCATGACCACCGGCCTGCGGCCCACCCGGTCGCTGAGCCTGCCGATGAAGGTGATCACCACCAGCATCACCGCCATGACCACGATCTGCAGCACCGACGACTCCGTGTCGCTGATGCCCGGCGGCAGTTCGTCGGACAGGTAGGTGGGCATGTAGGCGGTGAGCATGTAGTTGGTGACGTTGAAGACGAGCACCAGCGCACCGCACACGAGCATCGCGGGCCAGTGCTCGACGAAGATGTCGCGCAGCTCGGTCTTCGTCGAGTTCTCGGCCTCCTTGGCCTCGTGTTCCTCCACCAGCTTCGCGAACGCGGGCGTCTCCTCCAGCTTCAGCCGCAGGTACATGCCCACGATGCCCAGCGGTCCCGCGATCAGGAACGGGATGCGCCAGCCCCAGGCCAGCAGATCCTGCTCGGTCAGCAGCGCCGAGAGCACGGCGACGATCAGCGCACCGAGGATGTAGCCGACCAGCGTGCCGAATTCCAGCCAGCTTCCCAGAAATCCGCGCTTGCGGTCCGGGGCGTACTCGGCGATGAAGGTCATCGCTCCGCCGTACTCGCCACCGGTCGAGAAGCCCTGCAGCAGGCGGGCCAGCAGCAACAGGACCGGAGCGGCCAGGCCGATGGTGGCGTGGCTGGGGATCAGACCGATGCAGAAGGTGCCGGCGGCCATCAGGATCATCGTCGTGGCCAGCACCCTGGTGCGGCCGATGCGGTCACCGAGCGGGCCGAAGAACAACCCGCCGAGCGGACGCACCAGGAACGCGGCCGCGAAGGTGCCGAACGTGGCCAGCAGCTGCGCGGTCGGGCTGGAGGCCGGGTAGAAGACCTTGCCGATCGTGGTCGCCATGTAGGCGAACACGCCGAAGTCGAACCACTCGGTCACGTTGCCCACGGCCGCCGCCGCGACGGCCCGGCGAACCAGGCTCGGCTCGACGACCGCAGCACCGCCGACGGATTGAATCCCGACGTTCGCCCTCTCCGCGGTCATACCGACCACCCACCGAGGCTCCGTGCTTCTTCCCGGGACGTGAACATGCCCGAGAACATTAGTGGATCGCCCCCGAATCAGCTAAACAAGAATCGGATCCGAGCGATTTCCGCCACAGCTGACACGGACAAACTCGAACATAGCGACCAGCAGCGAACAAATTGCTCCACAACTGCTAACGATGGCCATTTGAGCAGCGCACAAGTCAGATAATCACCACTTGCGGATTCCTCGATCGCCGCCCCAAGATCCGGTAAAGAATCTACAAGCGCGGTTTGTCCCCTATTTCCCGACCGGCGCCGAATCCAGCTCGCGAAAGCAGCGCCGCCCCGAATGTCGCGCTGCGCGGAATTCTTCCGATCCAATTTCGCTCGAACGACCCCGCCCAGGCGTTCGGCGCGGGTAGCGGAACGCCGCCCGGACCCGGGATCCGCGACTTGAGCAGCCACCTGCGCGGCGCTGCGGCTGTCCTCGCCCGACGACGTCCGAGAACCCGCCGCGGCGCCGGCTGAGGCCCCACACCGCTGGCGCCGCATGCTCCAACGACCCCGAGTCGCGCTCGCCGGCGTTCGGGCCGGTGATCGCGTCGAGCAGCAGGCCGCGCGATCGAACGCGCGGCGATGACGTAGTCTCTGGCGCTGGTGATTTGCCCGGTCTTCCGGACGACCCAGCATGCTGAGCTGCGTCTCGACGAGACAACGGCGCTGGTCGAGCTGTGGACCGGTTCCCGAGCGAACCAGCCAGAAGGAACTGATTGCCCGATGAGCCCCGATCCCGTCTCGCGGCGCAACCTCCTCGCGTTCGCGGCCGCGACGGTCGCCGCAGCACCGCTGCTGAACGCGTGCGGCACTCAGCCGAGTCCGCCCCGGCCGCCGGTTGCCAAGCCCACACCGGCGCGAGCGCCGCAGCCGGGGCCGACGATCCAGCGCGAGGTGGTGCGTTCGAGGCACCGCGGGACCGACGTGGAGCTGGCGCTGACCTATCCGTCCGGCGTGCGCTCCCTCGAGGGCCTGCCGCTGGTGCTGTACCTGCACGGACGGGACGGCCTGCAACCCAACGCGATGCCCGCGGACACGATGACCGCCTTGGAGGCCGAGCACCGGGCGGGCACCACCCCGGCGTTCGGCCTGGTCTCGGTCGACGGCGGGTACAACTCCTACTGGTTCGACGGGTCCGCCAACGGTGACGTGCTGAGCATGCTGCTCGAGGAACTGCCGAGCTGGCTGCGCGAGCGCGGTTACGGCGCCGGAGACGGTCAGCCCTTCGCGGTCGGCGGGATCTCCTCGGGCGGGTTCGGCGCGCTGCACTACGCGATCGCACGCTCCCGGCTGGGGAGCCCCGTCGAGGGCGTCGGAGTCCTCGCCCCCGCCCTGACGACGAACTGGGCGCACGCCGAGGAACGCGGAGCGTTCGCCGACCAGCAGCAGTGGCACCGCGTCGACCCGCTCGAGCACATCGATGACCTGGGCGGGGTCCCGCTCGGCGTCTGGGTCGGCGATGTCGACCCGTTCTTCGAAGGCGCCGAGCAGCTGGCGCACGACCACCCCAACACCCGGGTGTTCTCGGTGCTGCCCGGTGGCCACGAGGGCAAGGTCTTCGACGCGGTGGGCACGGACATGGTGCGCTACTTCGCCAATCTCGCCCCAGAGCGCATCTGACCCACCAGCGGGCGCGCCGCCCCCGCGACCCGCGCGGCCGGTAGAGTGCGGCCGAGTTCGCGGACCGCGACAGCGCACTCGCCTCAGGGGGTCGGATGACACGCTCGACCGATCGCATTCCGCCCGCACCCGAGACGGCGGAGATCGCGCTGCAGACCGTGCTGGAGGCGCTCGCCGACCCGGTCCGGCGCAGCATCGTCGCGCAGCTCGACGCCGCGTCCGCGGACATCAGCTGCGGCTCGTTCGAGCTCCCCGTCGCCCGGTCGACGGCCACGCACCACTTCAACGTGCTGCGCGACGCCGGGATCATCCAGCAGTACTACGTGCGCACCTCCCGGATGAACCGGTTGCGCCGCACCGATCTCGACGAGACCTTCCCCGGTCTGCTCGACGCCTGCCTGCGCGCCGTCAACAGCGGTCACTGACCTCGCGGCCGGGTGTCCGCGGCGGCGAACTTCGGCAGCGCGGGCGGGTTTTCCGGGAACGCTTCGGCCGGACCCGGAAAACCCGCACCACACCGACGGGTTCACCAGGCGGTCTTGGGACTCGGCCACCAGCCCGCCTCGGAGATCGGCTTCGCCGGGCGCCCGGTGATGCGCTTGACCACGTCGGTGGTGAAGTCCAGACGCCCGCTGGCGACCGTCTGGTACCAGGACAGCCAGCTGTCGATCTGCTCGCCGCTGATGCCGTGCTTCCAGCGCCACGCGAACGCCTCGTCCAGCGTCTGCGGGACGTAGTGGTAGTTCCGGCCGGTCGCGGCGGCGACCTGCTTGGTGGCGGCGTCGATGGTCAACGACTCCGGGCCGGTGATCTGCAGGATCTCCCCGTCGTGCTCGGTGTTGTCCTCGTCAGCGGCGACCGTGGCGATCACCGCTGCGATGTCGTCGTGCGTGACCCAGGCGACCTTGCCGTCCCCGCCAGGGCCGCGCACGGCCAGTTCGGAGTCGGCGAGCGCCGCGATGGTCGAACCGTAGAGACCCGCGCGGAAGATCGTGTGCCGAAGTCCGGAGCCGGCCAGGTACCGCTCGGTCATCCAGTGATCGCGGGCGTTGCGGTAGGGCGCGTCCGGCCCGGTCGAGCCGACCAGCGACACGTAGAGCACTCGCCGCACTCCGGCCTCGATGCCCGCCCGCACCGCGCTGGCGTGCTCCTCGAGCCGCCGCCCGGTGGGGTGCGAGGAGATCAGCACGAGCGTCGAGGCATCCCGGAGAGCCTCGCGCATCGCTTCCGAGTCGTCGTAGGCCGCCGGACCGCGCACCTGCGCACCGGGCAGCTCGGTGATGCGCGCGGGGTCGCGCCCGACGAGCAGCTGCGGAACACCCCGGTCGGACAGCTGCGCGGCGATCCGGCTCCCCAGCGCACCGGTGACCCCGGTGACGGCCACGGTGGACTTTTCCGGCATTTTCGCACCTTTCGTTGCATGCGACTCGGCGACGGTCGTCTATGCCGACGGTAGTCGAAATACGCGACCCGGCAAACGCGCGTCCCACCCCGCCGAAGCGCACCGCAACAGCAGGTCAGCTACCGGAAGGAGGTGGCGATCCGGGCGATTCCGGCGCGCGCGGGGAACCATGCGCCTTTTCACGCGCGCGAGCGGAACAGCCGCGAAACCGCGATCACCGGGTGCGCTCGCAGGTTCGCCGAACGGTCTCCACCGGGCCCACTTGGCACATCGACGGCGCGGGCAGCAGGAGGAACAGCGCGGCCCTGAGCAGGATCAGCCCGCACCCACGCGCCCGCGCTCGCGGACCTCGAACCGGCCGCCGGGCTCGCCCGGATGGTGGCGGAATTCGTGGTTCCGCCGTCGTTGCGCGCTCTGCGACTCGGTGGACCACGGCGCCCGGTACGGGCACTCGCCGCACCGGTAGCGGTATCGGCCGGCCACGAGCTCCTCCTCGCGGCTGGACGAGGTGGGATCCAGCGCGGCGCCTCGGACATCGCGCGCCGAGCCGGCGCGGTCCACAGGTTCCGGCACGCCCTCCTGCAGGAGCACCTCAGCGATCCCGCCCCGGCGCAGCACACCCCATCGGCGTCGCCGGGCGTGCTCGCCGCGGAGAGGACCGGCCAGGGCTGGTCCGGCGCGTCAGTCCACGATCTCACGTCCGGGTGGCACCGGCGGCGGGTGGCGCACGATCAACCCGGCCAGCACCACCAGGGCGGGGAGCAGGCACAGCGCCAGCAGTGCCGGGCGGTAGCCGTCCGCCATCGAGCGGCCCACCGCCAGGGCCAGCGGGCCGAGGGAGGACGCGCCGACGGTCATGGAGTGCACGGTCCCGCGGATCGAGCCGAGGTGCTTGAGCCCGAAGCAGCGCGGGAAGGCGACGGCCTCGAGGGTCCGCACGCCGTTCATGCAGGTGCCGAGCGCGAGCCTGTAAGCGACCGCGGTCCAGCCGGGCTGCACCCAGCCCGCACCGGCGGTGGCGGCGGCCAGCACGAGCATGGTTCCGATGATCAGGGAACGATCGCCGATGTGGTCGGCCGCCCAGCCGAGCGCGAAGCTCGCGACCAGCCCGGCGAGGGTCTGCGGAACGAACGTCGCAGCGGCCTCGGCGGGACTCAGCCCGCGCTCCCCGAGCAGCGAGACCAGGTGAAACGTCAGCGCGGTACCGACCAGGCTGCACGCCCCCACGCCTCCGGCCACGGTCCAGAACATGCCGGTGCGCAGTGCCTCCCGCAACGTCCAGTCCACTTCGGGCAGTCCGGCCGCGTGCTTCGGAGCGACCTCGTCGGCGGGCTCGCGCGGCGGCGCGGGCGGTGTTCTCGGCAGCAGGAACAGCGCGGCGGGAACCACCAGGCACAGCACCACGACGCCCTCGATGACCCAGACGTCGCGCCAACCGAGATCGGCGATGAGCCGTTCCAGCAGCACCGGCGCCAACGAGATGCCGGCCGTGCCGATCGCCGAGCTCAATCCGATGGCGAACCCGCGGCGCCGGTGCACGTAGATCGCCACCGTCGTGGTCGCCACCAGGTTGAGCGCGCCCTGCCCGCCCACGCGCAGCCCGATGAACGCGGCCGTCAGGCCGAAGAGCTCGGTCACCGTGGCGGAAACGACGAGCACCGCGGCGAAGCACGCGCCGACGGCGATCATCACCCGGCGCGGGCCGTACCGGTCGATCAACCGCCCCAGGAAGGGCATCAGCACCGCGCCCGCGAGCGATCCGCACATGTAGGCCGTGGAGACGACCGTCCGGGAGATCCCCAGATCGCGGATCAGCGGGTCGATGAACACCGACATCGCCGCCGTCTGCCCCGGCGCGGTCAGCGCCAAGGCGATCGATGCGGCGATCACCACGCGCGGCAGGTGCGCCCGCGACGGCGCCACCGGAGATGCGCTCGAGAGCGCGGCCGCTCGGTCCGAGGCGCTGTGCAAGCAAACTCCGTTCAGCTCGTTAACACGTCGAACGAACCTTAAGTTCCCGGCGCGATGTTGTCGAACGAATCGTCGACGGCACCGTTCCGTCTGCCCCGCGTCACGTCGCCGATTCCGGCAAAATGGGTGTCATGACGCTCTCCCGGACCTCCGCGGCCGCTCTGGACCAGGCGGTGTCGTTGCTCGGTCCGGGCGAAGCCGCCGAGATGGCCATCCGGCAAGCGGCCTGGGTCGCGCGCTGCGTCGGGCGCGGGAGCTCGGCTCCGCTCGACAGCGATGACCTGACCGCGCTGGCGCACTTCTTGCGCACCCGCGAGTTCAAGCGCGGTGACCTGCTGTTCGCGGGAGGCTCGGTCCCGCACGGGGTGTGGATCGTGCAGCGCGGACGCGTCGAGCTGTCGGCGGGCAGCGGCAGGAAGCGCTCGGTGGTGCACGTGTTGCAGCCCGGTGACGTCGACGGCGATATCCAGCACCTCCTGGAATTGCCGTTGCCCTACACCGCGCACGCCCTCGACGACGCCACCGCGCTGTTCCTCTCCGCCGCGGACTTCGAGAAGCTGCTCGCGCAACGGCAGGCGATCACGCGCCGGTGGTTGTCCAGCGTGGCCGAACGCCTGGTGGCCAGCCAGCACCGGGTGCTCGGCCTGTTGGGACGCACGCTCACCGAGCAGGTCGCACAGCTGCTGCTCGACGAGGCCGTCGACGGCCAGGTGCTACTACCGCAGCGCACACTCGCCGCGATGGTGGGAGTGCAACGGCCGTCGCTGAACAAGACGCTCAAGGAGTTCGAGCGGAAGAACTTGATCTCGGTCCGCTATGCCGCGATCATCATCCACTCCAGCGACGGCCTGGCCGAGCTGCTGGATCCGCGGTGACAGCTCAACCTCGCAGAGCACGCACGATCTGCGCACGAGTCGGCAGGTCGAGCCTGCAACAGGCGCCACCGGCGGTGACCTCGCCGGTGACCGCATCGACCCCGTCCACGAGCACCGTCGGCGACGGGTGGTCCCCGACGGATTCCTCGACTACCACCGGGACGGAAGCCTCCCGGATGGCTTCGCGCAGCGTGGCGCGCACCCGATCCGCCAGTGGGCAGCCGGGTACGCGCAACAGCCGCACTCGACTCATCACGCGTGCGAGCTCCGCCGGATCACGTAGAACGCAGCGGCGGTGACGATGCCGTAGATGAGGTGTCCCAGCAGGCTCTGGATCGAGGCCGCCCCGAATTGCAGGATCGGCATGCCCAGCCCGAGAGGCATCAGCAGCAGCCCTCCGAGCACCCACCAGACGGCACCGTAGGCCAGACCGGCCCCGGCCAGCGGCCAGAACCCGTGGAACGGGGCAACGAGCCCGAAGCCCGCGCCGAGGATCGCCGAGATGGCCAGGTGCACGACGATGCCGATGCCCGCGCCGGAACCGCCGACCAGCATGGCCACCATCGGCAGCATGCCGGTCACCGCCATCAGCACGCCGAAGACGACCCCGCCCGCGAGACCGGCGGCCGCACCGTGCAGCGCGCGGGTGATCGTTGACTGCAACGGGTGTGCAGAGTGAGCAGCAGTGGACATGAGCTTCTCCCTTCCTGTCCCCCGCGGAACCGGCCGGCTCAGGCGAGGGTTCCCAACCGAGTGGTCGCCGCGTAGAGCGCGACGTAGGTCGCCACCGCGACGCCCAGCACGCCGGCGAGCCGCCACTTCCAGCGACGAACCCCGGCGATGCTGCACTCGTCGCGACGCCGCAACGTCAGCCACACCAGCAACGCGAGTGCGGCGAGGCCACCGAGGCGGAACCACCCGGCGTAGCCGTCGTAGAGGTCGGTGGCCCAGACATACGCGGTTCCCGCGCTGATGACTCCCAGCAGGGCGAGCACCGCAGGTCCTGCGCAGCACAGGATGCCGACCAGGCCTCCGGTCAACCCGATCCGCCACACCGGCAATCGGGTCGTGCTCTCGGTCTCGGTGTTCACCGCGCACCACCCACCAGGCTCCGCAAGCGTCCGAACAGGCCGCCACCAGGTCCTCCCGGCTCGCCTTCGAACTCCGCGGCGGGTTCGAAGGGGATGTGGCCGCGGATCCTGCGCGCGAACGGACTGGGGTGCGGGCAGCACCAGGCCGCGTCGAGCAACTCAGCGTCATCGATGACCAGTTGGTAGTAGCGCGCGATGCCCTTCCGCGGACGCAGCGTCCCGGTGACGCTGCGCACGGAGTGGTACTGGTGCACCGAATCCGGCCGGCAGCGATCGTTCTCCTCGACCCGCACCGTTCTCGGTGCCCCGGCGAGCACCGTTCCGTGCTGGACCGCGCGCAACATGACTTCGTGACCTCCTCGGAGCGTGTTCGACTCCCCCAGCTCACTCCCCTGCGGGCCCTCCTGGCGCGCTGATTGTCAGCACGGTGACAACCTCGGGTGGCCCTCTCAGCCGGTCCAGACCCGCGGTGAAGCCCGCTGGAAGGGCGAGTCCTGCGGCCCGGATCACCCCGCGTGGTCGCGGTAGGCCGCGACGAGCTGGGTTTCCGCTCGGTCGAAGTACTCGTCCAGCCGGGAGGCGGCTGCCTCCGGCCGGCCGGCCCTCAGCAGGTCGGCGATCTGGCGGTTGAGGTCGAGGTAGGGCTCGTGGAACTCCCTTGGACGGGACATCACGTGGAACGCAAGGCGCAGTTCGGCGAGCAGCTGGCGCATCGTGTCGTTGACCCGAGGGCTCTCGGCCAGTGCCGCCAGGGCTTCGTGGAAGCGCATGTTGGCGGTTCCCACGTCCCACCACCGCTGCTCGCTCGCCGCGCGCTCGCCGTCGGCGACCGCATCGCCGCTAGCGGCGACCAGCGCCGGATCCGCACCCGCCGCGCGGCGGACCGCGCCGGTCTCCAGCAACCTGCGGATGCGGTAGAGATCGACGACGTCGTCAGCGCGGAGCACGCGGACGAACACGCCGCGGTGGAACTCGTGCACCAGCAACCGCTCGTGCACCAGCAGCCGGAACGCCTCCCGCAGCGTGTTGCGCGAGACCGCCAGCGCGCGGCCCGCGGTCTCCTCGGACAGGCGGGTCCCGGGAGCGAGGGCGCCGTCGATGATCCGCTGCCGGAGCACGTCGGCGACCCGTTCCGCGGTGCTGGTGCGGTCCAGCAGGGCGCGATCCTCCGAGAGCAGGTCCAGCGGGTCCGCGGCGGCCAATCGATCCCCCAACGACGTAGTAGCGGTCGGTGGAGTTTACCGAGAAAGTTCCACCGAGGGTATTGCTGGATTGTTGAACAATTCTCTATGTTGTTCCGAACCGCTGCCAGCGGGCGCGCAAACATCGTTCTTGATCGGAGTAGCGATGGCTGACGAGATCGCCACCGGCCCGAAGGCCCCGACACCGAGACGGGGAACGCTGCTCGGCGCCGTGTTCCTGATGGCCACCAGCGCCGTCGGCCCCGGTTTCATCACCCAGACCACCGAGTTCACCATCCAGCTGGGTGCGGCGTTCGCCTTCGCGATCCTGGTCTCGGTACTGGTGGACATCGCCGTGCAGCTCAACGTCTGGCGGATCATCGGCGTCTCGGGAATGCGCGCGCAGGACCTGGGCAACAAGGTGCTGCCCGGACTCGGCTACGTGATGGCCGCGCTGGTGGTCTTCGGCGGCCTGGTGTTCAACATCGGCAACATCGCGGGCACCTCGCTGGGCCTGGACGCGCTGTTCGGCCTCAACACCACGATCGGCGGCGTGCTCTCGGCGATCATCGCCATCGGCATCTTCCTCAGCCGCCGCGCCGGTGTCGCGATGGACCGGATCGTGGTGGTGCTCGGCGTCGCCATGATCCTGCTGACCACCTTCGTCGCGATCGCCTCCGCACCTCCGGTCGGCCGCGCCATGACCGAGACCGTCCTGCCCAGCCAGGTGGACTTCCTGTCCATCACCACGCTCATCGGTGGCACCGTGGGCGGCTACATCACCTACGCGGGCGCGCACCGCCTGGTCGACGTCGGCGTGACCGGCCCCGATCAGGTAGCCGCGGTCAGCCGCAGCTCCATCGTCTCGCTGCTGGTCACCGGCGTGATGCGCATCGTGCTGTTCCTGGCCATCCTGGGAGTCGTGGCCGGAGGCGTCGCGCTGACCTCGGCGAACCCGACCGCCGAAGCCTTCGAGCACGCGACCGGTCAGCTCGGGATGCGGTTGTTCGGCATGATCCTCTGGGCCGCGGGCATCACCTCGGTCGTGGGCGCGGCCTACACGTCCGTGTCGTTCCTGGTCACCTTCTCCGCGAAGCTGGAGCGAGGCCGCAACTGGCTGGTGGTCGGCTTCGTCGCGGTCTCCGCGGTCGTGTTCGCGCTGCTGAACAAGGCGCCGACGACCCTGCTGGTGCTGGCCGGGGCGCTCAACGGGCTGATCCTGCCGGTCGGCTTCGGCGTGCTGCTGTTCGTCGCTGCCAAGCGCGGCGACCTGCTCGGCGGCTACCGCTATCCGCGGTGGCTGCTGGTGGTCGGTGTGCTCGCGTGGTTGCTGACGTTGTACCTGGGCTACAACTCGCTCAGCGGCATCGCTGAGCTGTGGGGGTGACACGGATGGATCTGAACTCGGATCTGGCCGAGAGCTTCGGGCGCTGGGAACTCGGCGACGACGAGGCGCTGCTGTCCATCGTGACCAGCGCCAACGTGGCCTGCGGCTTCCACGCGGGCGATTCCTCGGTCATCCGGCGGGCGGTCGAGCGCGCCGCCGAGCGCGGCGTGGCCGTCGGCGCGCAGGTGTCCTACCGCGACCTCGCGGGCTTCGGCAGGCGGTTCGTCGACGTGCCGCCCGGCGAACTGACCGACGACGTGATCTACCAGATCGGCGCGCTGGCCGGGTTCGCGAAGGTCGCGGGCACCGAGGTGCGCTACGTCAAGCCGCACGGCGCGCTGTACAACGCGATCGTGACGCACGCCGAGCAGGCCGCCGCGCTGGTGAACGCGGTCCGGGCCTACGACCCGGGGCTGGCCGTGCTGGGACTGCCGGGATCGCAGTGGCTCGAGCAGGCCGAACGGGCCGGGCTGACGGTGCACCGGGAGGCGTTCGCCGACCGGGCCTACACCCCGCAGGGCACCCTGGTCTCCCGCCGCGAGCCGGGTGCGGTGCTGCACGACCCGGCGGAGATCGCCGAGCGCTGCCTGCGGCTGGCGGCCGGGGAACCGATCCGCGCGGTGGACGGCAGCGAGATCCGGGTGGAGGCGGAATCCATCTGCGTGCACGGCGACAGCCCGGCCGCGGTGGCCATCGCCGAGGCGGTGCGGGATCGCCTGGTCGCCGACGGGGTCCGGCTGGCGCCGTTCGCCCCGGGAGCGCGCTGATGCGCTTCCTGCCCTGCGCGGATTCGGGTTTGCTCGTCGAACTCGACGACCTCGCCGCGGTGCTGGCGCTGCACGCCGCGCTGTCCGAGGCCCCTCCCGAGGGCGTTGTCGACCTCGTCCCCGCCGCGCGGACCCTGCTGCTGCAGCTCGATCCGCGGGCCGACGCGCGGGCGGTCGAGGCCGCCGTGCGCGAGACGCGCCCCGCGACGAACGTCCACTCCGATGACGAGCTGCTGCGAGTGCCGGTCGTCTACGACGGAGCGGATCTTCCCGAGGTCTCCCGGCTGACCGGGCTCACCGAGCGCGAGGTGATCGACCGGCACACGAGCGCGGTGTGGACGGTCGCCTTCGGCGGTTTCGCACCGGGTTTCGGCTACCTCACCGGCGGTGACCTGGAAGTGCCGCGCCGCTCCGAGTCGCGCACCAAGGTGCCCGCGGGCGCGGTCGGGCTGGCCGGGGAGTTCAGCGGCATCTACCCGCGGGAGTCCCCGGGCGGCTGGCAGCTCATCGGGCGCACCGACCTGGAGATCTGGCGGGTCGACCGCGATCCCCCGGCGCTGCTGCGGCCGGGCGTGCGAGTGCGGTTCGTGGAGGTGTCATGACTCTGGAAGTCCTGTCCAGCGGACCGATGTCGACGGTGCAGGATCTCGGACGGCCGGGGCTGTCCGGGATCGGCGTCGGTGCCTCCGGCGCCGCCGATCCCGAAGCGTTCCGGCTGGCCAACCGCCTGGTGGGCAACGACGAGGGCGCGGCGGCCGTCGAGGTCACCCTCGGCGGGCTCGCGGTGCGCGCCAATCGCGCGCTGACCGTCGCGCTCACCGGCGCGCCTTGCCCGATCACCATCGATGGCCGCACCGCCGCGGCCTACTCCGTGCTGCGCGTGCCCGCCGGGTCCGACCTGCGGCTGGGCGTCCCGCAACGGGGATTGCGCAGCTACCTCGGCGTGCGGGGCGGGATCGCGGTCGAGCCGGTGCTGGGTTCGCGCAGCACCGACGTGCTCTCCGGGCTCGGGCCGGATGCGCTGGAAACCGGCCGCGAGCTCCCGGTGGGCCCCGCCCCGGAGGCCTTCCCGTGCGTGGACCAGGCACCGGTGGCGCCTTACCCCGCCGGTGAACTCGTCCTGCGCGTCCGGCCGGGACCGCGCGACGACTGGTTCACCCACGAGGCGCTGCGAACGCTGCTCGATTCGAGCTACGAGGTCACCGCGGAGAGCAACCGCATCGGCATGCGGCTCGACGGGCCTGCCCTGGAACGCGCCCGCACCGACGAGCTGCCGAGCGAGGGCATGGTCACCGGTGCGCTGCAGGTGCCCCCGGCCGCCCGGCCGACCCTCTTCCTGGCCGACCACCCGGTCACGGGCGGCTACCCGGTGATCGCGGTCGTGCACCGCTCGGACATCCCCGGGGCCGCCCAGGCCAGGCCCGGCCAACGGATCCGGTTCAGCACGAGGTGAGGAGCCATGATGCAGGAACCGCAACAGGCGCGCGAGGCGTTCCGCGGCGGGCTACGAGTCCCGACCTCGGGATGCTGCCCGGGCTGGACCCAGGCGAACCTGATCTCGCTACCGCGCGAGTTCGCCTACGACTTCCTGCTCTTCGCGCAGCGGAACCCGAAGTCGTGCCCGGTGCTGGACGTGACCGAACCGGGTGAGACCAGCGCGTCGATCTTCGCGGGCGATCTGCGCACCGACCTGCCCGCTTACACCGTCTACGACCACGGCGAGCCCATCGGGCAGCGCACCGATGTCACCGACCTGTGGCGCGACGACCTGGTGAGCTTCCTGATCGGGTGCAGCTTCACCTTCGAGGCCGCGCTGCTGGATGCCGCGGTTCCGGTGCGCCACCTGGAGACCGGCAGCAACGTCCCGATGTTCCGCACCGACCGCGAGTGCCGCCCGGCGGGCGGGCTCGCCGGACCGATGGTGGTCTCCATGCGCCCGATCCCGGCGGAGCGGGTCGCCGACGCCGTGCGCGTGACTTCCCGCTACCCCGCCGTGCACGGAGCTCCGGTGCACATCGGCGCCCCCGAATCGCTGGGGATCACCGACCTGCGGTCCCCCGACTTCGGCGATCCGGTACGCGTCGAACACGGCGAGGTGCCGATCTTCTGGGCCTGCGGTGTGACGCCGCAGGCCGCGGTGATGCGCTCCCGCCCGCCGTTCGCCATCGCCCACTCCCCCGGCCACATGGCCATCACCGACGCCCGCGACAGCGACTTCCTGGTGCCATGACTCGCGGGATGTTGCGGTAGCCGCTGTCTCAGGTGTGGGACTCAGCCTGCGCCGCCGCGGTGCCGCCACGCGAACTGCGGGCTGAGACATCTCCCGAAACAAGCCCGATACGCCTAGAACACCGCCATCGACAGCAGGACGTGGATCGCGGTGCCGCCGAAGATGCTCAGCAACGCGTTCCGCCGCCACAGGTGCAGCCCGACGGTGGCCACCAGCGCGAATCCCATCGCTGGAATCCCGGCGCGGGTGAGGTCGTGCAGGGTGTAGATGACGAGGATGACCATCACCCCCACCGGCATCCGGTCACTCAGGTAGTGCACGGCGGCGCTGCTGCGCAGGGGAGCGAGCGCCGCGAACGGCAGCGCCCGCAACCCCCAGGTGATTCCGGCGGCGAGCAGCACCACGGCGATCAAGTAGGGGGCCTCAGGCACGACCGGTCCTCCGGGCGAAGAAGTGGTGGGCCAGCAGGCATGCGCTGAACAGGCCCAGCGCGACCAGCAGCATCTGTCCCGGCATCAGCACCATGCCCACCAGGGCGCACACCACGGCCAGCACCGGGATCGGGATGTCCCGGCGCACCCGGTAGGCGTCGATGGCCAGCACCACGAACAGCGCGGTCAGCGCGAAGTCCAGGCCCTCCAGGCGCATCGGCAGCAACGCGCCGAACAGCGCACCGGCGGTGGCGGCGGTCACCCAGTAGACGTGCAACAGGCACTGCAGGAACAGGATTCGCGTGCCGGTCCAGTTCGCGCCCGTCTCGCTGGTGCTCAGCGCGTAGGCCTCGTCGGTCATGGCGAAGGTGCTGTAGGCCTTGGCCGCGCGGCCGCGCACGCGGTGCAGCGGGAAGGACAGGGCGTAGAACACGTGCCGGAAGTTGACCAGCAACGTCGTCACCGCGACCTGCGCCAGCGGCGTCATCGCCACGGTCAGGCCGACGAGCAGGAACTCGAGCGACCCGGCGTAGATGAGCGCGCTGAACGCGCTCGCCCACCACCAGTCCAACCCGCTGTGCACGACCAGCAGCCCGAAGGCGATGCCCAACGGGAACATCGCCAAGCCCACCGAGCTCGAATCCTTCAACGCGCCGAGGAATTCCGCGCGCCTGCCCAGTTCGGGCAGCGCCACGGGGGCCGGGAGTTCAGACGAAGCAGTCACGTACGCAATCATAGTTTTCGAGCAGGGTAATATGGTTGCGTTCAACTGCTGATTATGCGGCTATGGAGCAATGGAATGGCGATCGATGCGTTGGATCAGGAAATATTGTTTCAACTGCGCCAGGACGGGCGCTTGAGCAATGTAGAGCTCGCCGCGCGAGTCGGGCTCACCCCTGCCCCGTGCCTGCGGCGGGTGAAGCGGCTCGAAGCCGACGGGGTCATCGCCGGCTACCGGGCGCGCATCGACCCGGCGGCCGCGGGCCGCGCCTTCGAGGTGATGGTCTCGGCCGAGGTCAGCATCAACGACCGCGAGACCGTGGAGGAGTTCGAGGCCGCGCTGACGTCCTACGACGAGGTCCTGGAGTGCCACCGGTTGTTCGGCCGTCCGGATTACCTCATACGAGTCGCAGTGCAGGACCAGACCGCCTTCGAGAACTTCCTCACGGGCAAGCTGATGTCGCTCAACGCCGTGGCCAGGGTGGATTCACACCTGATCATGAAGAAGCTCAAGACGGACGACTAACACCGACGGGTAGCCCGCCCTGCCTGCAGTTACGTTGCGTCGCGCGTAAGAATGGCGGTCAAGCCGCGATCAATCAGGAGGAGGCGAAACGCGATCCCGCCGCAGACGACCGCCACCCGACACGGCGTGCACGTCGCCCCCTTCGCCGGGTGGCGGATCACCACCGGCCGGCTCAACTCGCTGGCCACCCGCTACACGACCCCGTGGGACCCGACCGGAGCCGCACCACCCGCCGAGACGGCCCTGACCCTGCACGCCTGGCAGCAGAACAGCACGATCGTCCAGGACGGCCAACCCGCGCTCTACGGCTACGAGCAGAGCGGCCCGCGCGGAACCGTGCGCGGCATGTTCTGCGCGGTGCACCTGGACAGCAAGCTGCTGCCGCACCAGGACCTCATCCCGGACCGCATCACCGAGATCTGCGATCTGGTGCACGAAACGGGCTTCAACCTCGACCCGCTGATGCTGAGCTATTCCGGGATCGGGCGCGCGACCGCGTGGCTCAACCACTACCGGCGCAGCGCGCCGGCCACCGAGGTGCTCGGCGACGACGGCCAGTTGCACCGCCTGTGGCCGATCACCGATCCCGCGGCGGTCAACGAGATCGGGGCCGAACTGGCCGGTCGTTCGGCGTTGATCGCAGACGGGCATCACCGGCACGTCGCCGCCAGGCAACTGCGCCGCGACTACTACGCGACCGGCAGCGGGCCCGGCGACTGGGACTACGTCCCCGCCCTGGTGGTCGACATCCGCGACACACCGCTCCGGCTCGGTCCGGTGCACCGGGTGCTGCCCTACACCGACCCGGACCTCGCGCTCAGCGCGGCCGCGCAGCGCTTCCACGTCCAGCCGATCGCGGGCGAGCTCCGGCAATGGGTGCAGCAGCTGCGCGAACACACCAGCGCCGGACCGGCTTTCGTCGCCGTGACCCAGCGCGGTGCCTACCTGCTCAGCAACCCCGATCGGGGATTCATCAACGCCTGCCTGACCAAGTGCCCGATGCCGCTGCGCGGGCTGTCCCTGTCGGTGCTGCGCCACGTCCTCGTCGACACCGTGTGGCGCGTCCCGGACCTCCCCGAGTACGTCTCCCCCGAAAGCAGCGCCGCCGTGGCGCTGTCCCGGGTTCGGCGCAACGGCGGGATCGCGGTTCTCGTCCCACCACCGCACAACCAGGACCTGCGCGCCGCGACCGCCGCAGGGCTGCGCCTACCTGCGAAGTCCACCTCGTTCCTGCCCAAACCCCATCCGGGGCTGCTCTTCCGATCCATCGGCGGTTTCTGAACCGACTGCGCGGCGCGGACTCGAAAGCCAGACGAGCCCCCGCACGATCGATCCCATCCCGATTGCGCACCCGTTGTATCAGCGCGCGTCGCGACCGTCGACCGCGCATCCGAATGCGCGCGGAATTGCATCGCGTCGTTGCGGGTCGCAGTTTCACGAAATTGCCAGTCTCCTAGGCCATTCGTGGGATTTGCTTGACGGGCGCGTCCGGGCTCACAACACTGAGCGGCGCGTGCCGGGCTCAGTGCGGACGCTGCCGGGAAGGGGACCCGGGCCGGCCCGACACGCGAAAAGGCAGACCACTAGCGGATCTGCACGAGCTGGGGGAATGGAAACAACCTGGTAGGCCGCGCGCTCGGGTCACAGATTCCTGCCCGGGACGGGAACTTCCGCCCTTCCCCCTCGATGCCGCATGCGTTTTGGCGTCCTAAGGGATTGGAGGGGCATGCCGACGATCACGAGCTATCCGGGTGTCTACGTCGAGGAAATCCCCAGCAGCGCGCGCACCATCAACACCGTCACCACTTCGGTGACCGCGTTCGTTGGGCACACCAAACGAGGACCGCTCAACACACCCGTACGCATCACCAGTTTCGCCGACTTCGAGCGGAAATTCGGCGGACTGGCCACCCGCAGCGCGGTGGGATACGCCGTGCACCAGTTCTTCGCGAACGGAGGCCGGGTCGCGGTCATCGTCAGAGCCGCCAAGAAGGGCTCCGGCGAATCGGCCCGCGTCGTGCTCGACGCCGACGACGATCGCGAGGACTGCCCCGTTCTGGCCGTGCACGCCAAGGAACCCGGCGCGTGGGGCAACGGGCTGCACGTCGCGATCGACCACGACACCTCCTGCCCCGAGGAGACCTTCAACCTGCGGGTCTCGGACAGCAAGGGCGGCGCGCACGAGACCTTCACCGGCTTGTCCCTGGAGCCGGACCACGGCCGCAACGCCGAAACCGTGATCAACGGGGCCGCCTCGTTGATCCGCGTCGAGATCCTGGACGAGGGGCGTCCGGCCGCCTCCGGCACCGTCTCCAGGCGCTTTGACGGCGAACTCCCCGACCTGGCCGTCGAGCTGACCGCCGAGATCGGTGATGTGCAGCGCGAATTCACGCTCTACGAGGAGAGTTCCGACGGTGCGCCACCGTGCACCGTGACCGAGCTCGCGCTGCTGCTGGAGCGCAAGCTGCGGGCGTTGCCCGACGCTCCCGGCAAGCGCAGCTTCGCGGGTGTCGAGGTCATCCCGTTCGGCGATCGCCTGCAGATCATCGCCGGTTCCACCGACCCGGCCGAGAAGGTGTGCTTCAGCGGCGAGTGCGCCGGCGACCTGGGGCTCGACGAGACCGTCAACGCACCGGTGTTCCCCCTTCACGGCGGTGCCGACGGAAAGCCGCCGGGCCCGCGCGACCTCATCGGCGACCCGGCGAACAAGACCGGCCTCCAGGCGTTGCGCGACGTGCACGACGTCAACCTGCTCGCGCTGCCCGAACTGGCCGACTACGAGTCCGCCGAGGACGTCGTCTCGGTGGTCTCGGCCGCCGATCGGTTGTGCCGCGAGCAGCGCATCTTCCAGCTCGTGGACTCCCCGTCGTCCTGGGGCGGTGTCGACGCGGTGCGGTCCGGGATCGCCGCCTTCGAGCCGGTGCGCAGCGACCACGCGGGCATGTTCTTCCCGCACCTGCAACTGCCCGATCCGCTGACCGGACGCCTCCGCCCGTTCCCGCCGTGCGGAGCGGTCGCCGGCGTCATCGCGCGCACCGATGGTGAGCGGGGCGTGTGGAAGGCACCGGCGGGCACCGAGGCCAAGGTGCTCGGCGTGCGCTCGCTCTCGGTAGAGCTCACCGACCGGGACAACGGCCTGCTCAACCCGCTCGGGGTGAACTGCCTGCGCACCTTCCCGATGGTGGGACCGCTGGTGTGGGGCTCGCGCACCCTGGCCGGATCGGATTCGGCGGACAGCGAGTGGAAGTACCTGCCGGTGCGGAGGCTCGCGCTGCACGTCGAGGAGAGCCTGCGGCGCGGGCTGCAGTGGGTGGTCTTCGAGCCGAACAACGACCAGCTGTGGCAGCAAATCCGGCTCAACGTCTCCGGTTACCTGGATCCGCTGTTCCGCAAGGGCGCGTTCCAGGGGAGCACGCCGCGCGAGGCCTACTTCGTCAAGTGCGACGGCGAGACCACCGGTCCCGAGGACGTCGCCCGCGGCGTGGTCAACGTGGTGGTCGGCATCGCGCCGGTCAAACCCGCCGAGTTCGTGCTCGTGACGATCCAGCAGATGACCGGACAGCCGGAGGTGTGAGCATGAGCGAGTTTCAGATCAACGCGCACCGATTCGACCCGTACAAGAACTTCAAGTTCCTGGTCCTCTGGGACGGCAAGACGGTGGCCGGGGTCAGCAAGATCAGCCCGCTGAAGCGCACCACCGAGGTCGTCAAGCACCGCGACGGCGGCGATCCGAGCTCTCCGCGCAAAGCTCCGGGCCGCTCGGAGTTCGAGGGCATCACGCTGGAGCGCGGGGTGACCCACGATCCGGAGTTCGACCGCTGGGCCAACAAGGTGTGGCAGGTCGGGGCCGGTCTGGGTGCCGAGGTCTCGCTGGCCGACTTCCGCAAGGACATCGTCATCCAGGTCCTCAACGAGGCAGGTCAGGTCGCCGTCTCGCACAAGCTCTACCGGACCTGGCCCAGCGAGTACCAGGTGCTCGGCGAGATGGACGCCAACGCCAACGCGGTGGCCATCCAGAGCCTCAAGCTCGAATGCGAGGGCTGGGAACGCGATTACGAGGTCGCCGAACCGGCCGAGCCCGCGTTCACCAACCCCGCCTGATCCCGGTTAGGGGTGTCCTGGCCGATGGTGACCACGGAACCCGCCGAGCTGCTGGCGGTCTGGGAATCGGGACTCGCGCTGCCCTCCGGCGGACGCGCGCTGATGCTGCATCGCGCGGCGCGGCCGGGCGTCTCCGACGACGAGTTGCGCTCGCTCCCGGCGGGCGGGCGCGCGGCGGATCTGCTCGGGCTGCGCCGCGAGCTCTTCGGCGAGCGGCTGCAGGTGGTCGTCGAGTGCTCGGCGTGTTCGGAGGCGATGGAGTTCGACCTCGACGTGTCCGGGCTCGCCCGGTGGCCCGCGGAGCGGGAGCTGCAGGTCTGCGAGGACGGATACCTGGTGGAGTTCCGGCTGCCCACGATCGCGGATCTGGAAGCGGCCGCCACCGGTGTCACCGCCGCCGAGCGCAGGCTGCGGTTGCTCGACCGCTGCACCGTCTCCGCGGTGCGCGCGGGCGAGCCGGTCGGGTGCGATTCCTTGCCGCAGCAGGTGCAGCGGCGGATGGCCGAGCTCGCCGAGCGGGCCGATCCGGCGGCCGACCTGACGCTGAACGTGGCGTGCCCGGAATGCGGCGCGAGCACGCCGAGCGCCCTGGACATCGCCTCCTACCTGTGGTCCGAGCTGGACTCCTGGGCTCGAGACGTGCTGCTGGACGTGCACCTGCTCGCTTCCGCGTACGGCTGGAGCGAGTCGCAGGTGCTGGCGCTGAGTCCGCTTCGCCGACGCTATTACCTGGAGCTGTGCGCTGATGGCTGACTTCTTCGATCGGCTGGTCGGTCCCGCGAGCCGGGCCGTGCTGCGGCCTCGTCTGCCGGGTCCGTTCGAGCGGATCGAGGCGTTGCGCGCGGAGCCGCGCGAGGAGCCCGGGTTCATCGCGCCGCGAACCCCGGAGCCGGCGCCCGCTCCCGCCGAGGTGCTGCGGGAGGTGCGTCACGAGGTGCACACCACCGACCGGGTCACCTTCGTGCGCACCGAGCACGCGGCGCCCGAACCACCGCGCCCGGCTCGGCCGGTGCCGCGCGTGGAGACGCCGGAGCCCGCCTCCCCACCGGCTCCCACGGAGCGGGCTCCGGCGCTCGAACCCGCCAAACCGCAAGAGCCACAACGAATCGATCCACCACCGACGCCGGAGTCGCCGAGCCCGGGCGTGCTGCGGGCCGAGGTCGCTCCGGCGGCGTCCGAGCGACCGCGCACGCGGGTCGCGGCGGCCGCCGCCCGGGCGAGCGCGCCGAAGCGCCGCGATCGCGAGCCCGACCGGGCCGAACCCGCGGTGCAGGTGGAGATCGGGCGGCTGGAGGTCAACGCTTCCCGGCCGCAGCAGCGGACGCGACCGGAGCCCGCGCAGCGCCGGGAGCCGGCGGTCGACCTGGCCGACTACCTCAGTGAGCGAGCGAACAGATGAGCAACGCACTCGCCATCGCCACGGTCACGCAGGCCCTCGCGCTGCTGATCGAGAACAACCTGCGCCCCGAGATCGACATGGCGGTCTCGGTGGAGACCCGCAAGCCACCGGCGGAGCCGCCGACCGACCCGACCATCACGGTGTTCCTCTACCAGGTCGCGCCGAACCCGTCGATGCGCAACACCGACCTGCCCACGCGGGGACCCAACGGACGGCTGTGGTCCCGCCCGACCGCCGCGCTCGACCTCAACTACCTGATCAGCGCCTACGGGGAGGAGACCGAGCTGGTCGGGCAGCGGCTGATCGGCTGCGTGGTGCGGACCCTGCAGGAGATCCCGGTGCTGCCCATCGAGCTCATCGAGCAGGCGGCCGAGCGACCGCACCTGTCCGGCAGCGATCTGGCCGAGTCGGCGCAGCGGGTGCGGTTCACGCCGATCCAGATGGACGTGGACGAGACCTCCAAGCTCTGGGGAATGCTGCACCAGACGCCGTACTCGGTGTCGGTGACCTACCAGGGCTCGCTGGTGTTCGTCGACGGCCGCGAGGAACCCGAGCCCGCGAAGCCGGTCCGGGAGATCCACCCCACCGCCGGGCCTATGCCGAGCGGAACGCCGAAAACCGCTGCGCGGGACGAGAAGGAGCCAACGGGCAACGCGAGCGCGTCCACGCGCGACGACGGGCGAGGAGGCTCCGCATGACCGAGGAGGACGCCGCGACGCTGCCGGGCGCCGTCCGAGCACTGCTCGATCGCCTGGACCAGCACGTGGACGGCGTCGAGCCCGAGACCGCGCTCCCCCGTCCGGACGCGCTCGACGCGCTGGCCTCGGTCTTCGGGCTGAGCGCGTTCGAGTGCGAGGTGCTGCTGCTGTGCGCGGCCGCGGAGCTCGACGCAGCCACGGCGGGCCGCTGCGCGGCGGCCAGCGGTTCCTCCCGCACCTACCCGACGTTCTCGCTCGCGCTGGCGACGCTGACCGACCCGCACTGGAGCGCGCTCACGCCCGTCTCACCGCTGCGCCGCTGGCGACTGGTCGAGCTCGACGAGGAAGCCGGCCTGACCACCGGGCGGCTGCGCATCGACGAGCGCATCCTGCACTTCCTGCTCGGAGCGCCCTACCTCGACGTCCGCCTGCACGGGCTGCTGCGCCGAGCCCCGGTGCCGAAGGCACTGCCGCCGTCCTACGAGGAGGCCGCGGACCGGATCGCGACCGGCTGGGCCGAGGGCGACCCCGACGCCCCGCTGCGCGCCGAGCTGGTCGGCTCCGACGCGCGCACCCGGTCCGATATCGCCGCCGCGGCGGCCGCCGCGTGCGATCTGAACCTGTACGCGATGGACGCGGGGGACGTGCCGACCGATCCCGCCGAGCGCGACCTGCTCGCCCGGCTCTGGCAGCGGGAGGCGGTGCTGCTGCCGGCCGCGCTGCTGCTCGAGATCGACGAGCCCGGCCGGGAGCAGGCCGCGGCGGCCGAGGCGTTCCTGGAGTCCACCGCGGTACCGCTGGTGCTCTCCAGCCAGGAGCCGCGCCCGAGTTCCCGCAGCCGGGGCGAGCGGGTCACGGTTCCCTCGCTGAACAACGACGAGCAGCTCCAGCTGTGGCAACGGGCTTTCGCCGATGTGCCGGACGTCTCCGATGCCGACATCGGCAATCTGGTCGCGCAGTTCTCCCTTCCACCGCACGTGGTCTCGGCCGCCGCGGCCGCCGCTCAGCGGGACGCCTCCGGTGCGAACGCGGCCGGTGTGGCGTGGCGGGCCGGGCTCGACGAGGCCCGGATGGGCCTGGACGAGCTGGGCAGGCGCATCGAGCCCGCGGCGGGCTGGGGCGATCTGGTGCTGCCCGATCGGCAGCTGCGCGTGCTGCGGGAGATCGTCGCGCACGTGCGCCAGCGCGCCACCGTCCATCACGAGTGGGGCTTCTCCAGCACGTTGCGCAACGGTCTCGGCGTCACCGCGCTGTTCGCGGGCGGTTCCGGTACCGGCAAGACCCTCGCGGCCGAGGTGATGGCGCGCGAGCTCGGGCTGGACCTGTTCATCATCGATCTGTCCCAGGTGGTTTCGAAGTACATCGGCGAGACCGAGAAGAACCTCCGCAAGGTCTTCGACGCCGCCGAGCGCGGCGGGGCGCTGCTGCTGTTCGACGAGGCCGACGCGCTGTTCGGCAAGCGCAGCGAGGTCAAGGACAGCCACGACCGCTACGCCAATCTCGAGGTCAGCTACCTGCTGATGCGCATGGAGGCCTACCGGGGGCTGGCGATCCTGACGACCAACATGAAGAAGGCGCTGGACACGGCTTTCATGCGGCGGATCCGGTTCGTGGTGGACTTCCCGTTCCCCGCCGAGTCGGAGCGCGCCGACATCTGGCGCAAGGTGGTCCCCGAGCAGGCGCCGGTCAAGGACCTCGAGCCCGAGCTGCTGGCGCAGCTGACCGTGGCGGGCGGCTCGATCCGCAATATCGCGCTCTCCGGCGCGTTCCTGGCCGCGGAGGAGGGCGAGCACCTGCAGATGCGGCACATGCTCGCCGCCGCGCACACCGAATACCTCAAGTTGGAGCGGTCGCTGACCCCCTCGGAGGTGCAGAAATGGGTGTAGACCGGGACGTGCGGGTGCGGGTCGGCGAGCTGGTGCTCGACGGCTTCGACCGGGTGGATCCGGACCGGGTCGCGGCGGCCTTCCAGGCGGAGCTGACCCGCCTGATCGGCGAGCGCGGCGTTCCGGTGGCCGCCGACGGCGGCGCGCGGTTCGACGCCCTCGCGGACCTGCCCGAGTTGCCGCGGACGTCCTCGCCCGCGCGTATGGGCGAGGAGCTGGCGCGCGCCGTGCACGCGGGGCTGTCCGGGCGGGGGCGTTCGGGATGAGCGGGCCGGTACCCGAGCACCAGCAGCGCTCGTCGCAGGACAACCAGCGGCGCAAGCGCAAGAACCGCGCGCCGAAGAACCGCACCCCGGAACCGAAGGAGATCGTCAGCGGCGCGGGCCAGCCGCTCGACCTCAGCACTCGACGCGAGCTGGAGGAGCGCCTGGGCCACGACTTTAGCCGGGTCCGGGTGCACACCGATCGGGATGCCGGACAGCTGACCGACGCGCTCGGCGCGGACGCCGTTGCCGTCGGCCAGGACATCCTGTTCGGCCCCGGCAAGTTCCGCCCCGGCACCACCGAGGGCAATCACCTGCTGGCCCACGAGCTGCTGCACACCGTGCAGAACCCGACCGGGCTCGGCGCGTTGCGCGCCGGTCGCGACCTCGGTGAGGTGAGCCTGCCGCAGCAGGCCATCGAGCAGGAGGCCGAGTCCGGTAGCCACGACGAGACCGCGGAGGTGCAGCCGGGCCGGTCCAGCCCCGGCTGGCTGCGCTACGCCACCGTCGACGCCGACCGCACGCGCGCGGAGTCGCTGGACCCGGCGACGCTGGTGGACCGGATGGCCAACGGCATCATCCGCTCGCTGCGCGGCGACCCCGAGGACCGTTCCAAGCGCACCCGCAGGCAGCTCGCGCACATGTCCGAGGAGATGCGCGAAGCCGTGCTGGACCGACTGGACAGCAGGCTGCTGAGCTCGGAGCAGGAGCGGGTGCTGGACCTCACCGAGGAGGTCGAGCACGGCGACGACCTGGACAACGGTGCGTTGTCGGCCCCGGAGGTCGAACCCGACGCCGAGGCGGACATGCAGCTGGAGCGCGAGACCGAGCACCGGGAGGCCGCCGACCGCAACCAACGCGAGAACGAGCCCGAGCAGGCGTCCGCGCCGGAGAAGGAGCAGACCGCCGACACCGGAGCCGCGGGCAGCACGCCGGAGAACGTGGAACCTTCGGAGCGGGCCGCGTCGAACGAACCCGCCGCCGACGAGGAGCGCTCCACCGCAACGGTTTCCGCCGGTCAGGAGGCGCCCTCCGCGGGTCCGCAGCCCGCGGAGACCGAGCAGTCCGGCGAATCGGCGGCCGAGGACAAGTCCGCCCAGCGCGCCGATTCCGAGGAATCCGGTGCCAGCCCGAATTCGGGATCCGGCGAGGAGTCCGAAGAACAGAGCTCCGGCGGCGGGGACGAGAAGCAGGGCGGCGCGCAGCACGAGAAGTCCGGGGCGGGCGCCGAGGAATCCGGCGGTGAGACCGACGGGGGCAAGCGCAGCTCGAAGGGCGAGCAGCAGCGCGAAGGCGACGAGCAGGAGTCCGAGTCGCAGAACCGCCGAGGTGCCGCGGCCCCGCCCGACCGAGAACGGACGAAGCAGGACGAGCAGCGAGACGACCGAACCGGTTCACCGAACGAAGCGGGCGAGCACACCCCGCAGGCCGACCCGATCAGCGCGCTCGACGGCACCCGCAACCAGGATGCCGAGGGCCCACAGGAAAAGCCCGCGTCTCCGCCCGCCGGAGGCGATTCCGAGGTCGAGGTCGGCGGCGGCGAGGAGAGCGCTTGGGACATCAAGCTCAAGCCCGAGGACTTCCTGCCGAAGCAGGATCTGGACGTCTCCGGCGTGCCGACGGCGGACGAGCTCGAGGCGGGTACCCCGGCGCCCTCGATGCCGTCGTTCCCCGCTCCCCCGCCGACCAAGGCCGACCAGGTGCACGCCGAGCGCGAGGCCGAGGACGCCGAGGACGCGGCCGAAGCGCAGGAGGCCGACAAGCAGGACGATTCCGGTCCACCGCTCGAATCCACCCCGTCCATCGAAACCGAGACCTCCCCGCGGCCGGGCGATCTCAGCGATCTGGCGACCGAGAAGGCCGCCGATCCCGGCACCACCCGCTCCGGCGATCCCGGAGGCCCGAAGACCGCGGACGATCCCGAGCAGGGACCGGTCGAGGCCCAGCGGGCGGCCCAGGAGGCTCCGGGCAAGCCCGAGGGCGGCAAGGACGAGAAGGGCGGCGCGGCCAAGGAATCGGCCGCCAAGCAGGAGGCGCAGCAACCGGGCGCGAACGAGGATTCTCGCGACTCGGGTTCCACCGGAGGCGAGCGATCCGAGTCCGGATCCGGTGGTGACAGCGGGTCTGCGGCTTCCGGGGAGAAGCAGCAGACCAGCGGCGGTGATGCCGCGCGGCGGCCCACCGGTTCGGAGGGCTCCGCGGACGCCGAATCGCCGCCGGACTCGAAGATATCGCCGGTCACCGGCAAGAGCGAGCAGTCGGGCGATCAGGCCGACGAGTTGAGTTCACCGGGCTCGAGCTCGCAGTCCGACAGCCCTCAGAGCGGCGCGGATTCCGCCGCGCGCGAAACCGGCACGGAGTCCCGGAAGGACACCGCCCCGCAGTCGAAGGCCACCGAGCAGCCCGCTCGAACCGCCGAGGCCTCGCCCAAGGCCCCCGCCCCCAAGTCCGAGGAGACGCGTTCGGCCTCGCCGAAGCCCGATGTTCCGGAGAAGGCGGCGGAGCCGAAGAAGCCCGAGGGAGCGGCGAAGCAGGAGGAGAGCACCGGTCCCGAACCCGCCAAGTCCGGCCCTGCCCCGCAGCCCCCGCGAAGCGGCGGCCGAGGTGCCGCAGGCGGTGCCGGTGCCAAACCCGCGGGAAAGGGCGACGAGGGCAAGAAGGGCCAACCCCCGCCGAACCTGGCCGGCGTCGCACCGGAAGCCGGCCTGCGCCAGGCATCCCGGCTCAAACCGCACCAGGCCCTGCACGCGATGAACGGCGTCGACAGCGCGGTGGACCGCGACGTCGGCGACGAGCACCAGAAGTTGTCCTCCGACCCGCCGGCCATGCAACGACCGTCCGGTGCTCCGCGCACCCTGGAGGGCAAGCCGAAGGCCGACGCGCCCGCCCAGTACTCGGACACCCCCGCCAAGAAGGCCGACGAACCCGAGAAGAAGAACGCCGAGGTCAAGGACCAGAAGAAGCCCGAGGGCGAGCTCGAGGCCGAGAACGTCGAGGAGCCCAGCGGCTGGGACACCTTGCTGATGGGACTCGGCTACCTGGTCGGCGAGATCGGCAGCTGGTTCGACTCCGACGTCAAACCCGAGGACCTCGCCGCCACCTTCGCCGGGATGCCCACCGAGGACGACGCCATGAAGGAGGCCAAGGCGGGCAGCGCACCGGGCGTGCAGATGCAGGGCAAGGCCGACCAGAAGAGCCGGGACCAGGACGAGAACGTCGACGAGAAGGGCAACGAGGCGCAGCGCACCGCTCGCGACGACTCCCAGCGCCGCATGGGCGAGGACCAGGTCTACCCCAACGCTCCCGACGAGAAGCTCAACGGCAAGGTCCCCGGACCACAGCAGGCCAAGGGCGGCGGTCCGGCCGGCAGCGCGGGAACGGGAGCGGTCCCCGAGGACGCGGCCTCGGAGGTCGCCGAGCACGAGCGCGGCAAGGAGTTCAGATCCTCCTTCGGCAAGGGCGAGCAGGGCTTGGCCGACGCGAAGAAGCAGAAGGACAAGGACACCCGCGATTCCAAGGACGAGCACCGGCGCTCGGTCGACCGCGAGGTTCGGAAGAACTCCGAGCAGCAGGGCTCGAAGCGGCAGCAGACCGTCGGCGACGTCTCCGGTGAGCGGCAGCGCTGGCGTTCCGAGCAGGACGCCGAGCTGAACAAGCTGGGCAGCAAGAAGTCGGACAAGCGCAGGAAGGCCGAGCAGGACGTCGACAAGCACGAGCGGGACACCGACGACAAGGCCGAGAAGCGCAAGAAGGACGACAACGACAAGATTCGGCAGAAGGGCGAGGACGCCCAGTCCGAGGCCAAGTCGAAGCGCGACGACACCAAGAAACAGGCGGGCAACTGGGTCGAGAAGGCCTTCGAGTGGATCAAGCAGAAGTTCATCGAACTGCGCGACAAGATCATTTCGATCTTGCAGGCGGCCCGCGACGCGGTAGTCGAGTTCATCGACAACTTCAAGCTGGACATCGAAGAGCTGATCAACAGCATCCGCGAGACGATCGTCAACCTGATCAAGACGCTGATCGACGATCTGATCGAGCTGGCCAAGGCGATGCTCCGGGCGATCGTCGAGCTGGCCAACGAGATCCGCCGATTCATCACCGAGCTGATCGAGCAGGCGATCGCCCTGGTCACCAAGCTCGCCGAACAGCTCAAGCAGCTCGTCAACGACCTGCTCGACGCGATCGCGAAGCTGCTCAGCGACATCCTCAACGCCCTGAAGAAGGCGATGGACGCGGCCATCAAGGCGGTCAAGGACGCGGTCAAGGCAGTCCTGGACTTCGCGTCCAAGCTGCTCAGCGGGCTGGGCGAGTTCATGATGGTCGCGGTCGACTTCCTGCGCGACCCGGGAGGCTGGCTCGCGGGCGCCAAGGGCTCCGCTGAGAACGGCGCCAAGCACCACTTCTTCCGCGAGGTCAAGAGCGCGGTCAAAACTTGGTTCCAGCAGAAGATCGAAGAGATCGTCGGCGTACCGAAGGCGGTCATCAACAAGCTCATCGAGGGCGGCCTGACCCTCGGCTGGATCGTCCAGCAGGTCTGGAACGCGGTGGTCCCGCAGCTACCGCTCATCCTCGGCGAGCTCATCATCACCAAGGTCGTCGCCAAGCTCATCCCGGGCGCGGGCTGGGTCATGGCCGTCATCGACGCGATCAAGACCGCCATCGGAGCCCTCGGCGAAATCCTGCGCGCCTTCGGCGCGGTGCTGGAGTGGCTGAAGAACGTCCGCAAGGGCGGCGCGGGCGTGCTGTTCGCCAAGGCGGTAGCCGCCGGCGTCGTGGCGCTGCTGGAACTGGCCTACGAGTTCCTGCTCTCCGGCATCGGCAAGTACGTCGGCAAGGTCGGCGACCGGTTGAAGGGCATCGCCAAGAACATCGGCAAGAAGGGCCGCCGCAAGCAGAAGGACGGCCAAGGCGGCGATGACGAGAATTCGCGTAACCGGCCGGGTCGGCGCACCGATCAGACCAGGCCGCGCAACACCCGCACCGGAGAAGGCACGTCCGGCGACGAACGCGCCCACGCAGACCTCCGGAACCCGCGGCGAGGGACCGACGACCGCCGCAACGACAGTCGCGAGAACCGCAACGAAGCCGACAGGCAGCGCGAGGACGACCGCGTCTCCCCCAACTCAGCCGCCCGTCAAGCAGCCAACAAACCGGGCAAACCCGGCCCGGACCGGGACGCCCCGAAGCCCGACCGCAACCAGCGCGGCAGAACGGAATCGGACCAGGACCGCCGACGCCGCGAGGACAACGACCGAGACCGCCCGGACAAGGACCCCAAGGACCGAGACCAACGCCAGGACAAGGACAACCCGGACTCCCGAGACCGCAAACCCACCGACCGAGACGACTCCCCGTCGGCCAATGACAAGGACGGCAACCCCAAGGGCAAGAAGGACGAGGACAAGCCCGACACCAAACCCACCCCCTCCGCCAAGCCCAAGGCAGACCCACCCCGAAAACCCCGCGAAGACACGGACACGAAGAAGGACCAGAAGAAGGACGACGACAAGCAGAAGCCCAAGGACGACGATACCGGAACGAAGAAGCACGACGACAAGGACACCAACCGCGAGGACGACAACTCCGACTCCAACCGCCGCCGCGACGACGGCTCCCAGCGCAAGGACGACGACCCGAACCGAAAGAAGGACGAGGACGGACCGGATAAGCGCAAGGACTCCGACAGCAACGACAAGAAATCGAAGAGCAGGACCAACAAGGACGACGGAAATCCCGGGCGACCGAAGAGCAAACCAGCAAAGGACAAGACAAGGAAGGACGAGAAGAAGAAAAAGGACGACAGTCTTCAAGCGAAACTGCGCAGGATCCATCGCCACCTCGAGCCGAAACTGGATCGCGGAATCCCTGAGCCCACCCACCTCGAATTACTAGAAGAATTCCGACGCTTCTATCGACTTACCAGACTTTGGAAGAAGGGTGGGGATTCATTCAGAATCTGGGGAAAGGGCAGTCCTGAGAAACCCGGACCAACCCGCGGTGTCCACACGGACGAGAACGAGGACAAAACCAAGAAAGATAAACTTCCAGCCACCATCTACCCAAATTCATCCGACGGTCGGCGCGCCCCCAGTAAGAGCAAGGTGCAGTACCTGCACTCTCCCATTAGGCCGGGACAAGATGCCAACGACGCAGAACCCGGCAACCCCCTTGGCTGGAGGAGGGAGATGCACGACTGGCCAGACGTGATCGTACGCATGCATCTCATTACAGAGACCATGGGCGGAACTGCACATGGATCCAACCTGGTGCCCGCACCCAGCCGAACCAATAGCCGTTTCGACGCCAAGGTCGAGAGAAAGGCAGTGGCCGCCGCCAAGAAGTCAGACGAATCCATGACTTGGTACAAAGTTCAGGTGCAGTTCCATTCCGCACCCTGGCAGAATTTTCCGTCGCGCATCACCGGAACATGGGGAAGGTACAAAAAATCCGGAGACAGCTGGACGGAGAAGGCAGCCAAAGGTGGAGCCACCTACTCTGAGCCCGTCTACACGCCCCGGGTGCCCGATGAAGACTGGCAGGTGCGGGCGAATGACCCATTCGAGTCCAAAACTCGATTCAAGAGAGCATTCGGACTCAAGCGCCCCATGGGCGAACATAAATCAAGAACCCTGGATAGGGTCGTGAAAAACATCATCAAGACCGCCAAGAAGGGGGATGCTCAAACCGCGGAAAAACTGATCGAAAAACTTGAAGAAATGGAGAAGCGCTCCAGGAGCAAGTACAAAGATGCGGATCTCTTCCGGGAAATAAAGGAGGGAATACGCCAGGCGGACCTGAAGGACCTGATCGACTTCAACCCGCAGATCAAGCAGTAACCACGCACAGCGAGGAACCAGTGGAAAACCTGACCGATTGCGAAGCGAAGCTCCTCCACGCGTTGCGCGAACTGGAAGAGAGCACGAGCGTACGGATATTTTTCAAGGACGTACAGGATGGGGGAGCAACGTTCGGCAACCCCGAACTCGTTTTCAGAGAAGCATCCAACGCATTCAACTTCTCCCTCCCCGACTCGATGAAGCAATCCGTAACACGCTTCTCGCCTTTCGCCTGCCACTGGCGAATCGAACGCGACAATTTCAAGATCACAGGGGAGTTCAACCTCCACCACTTGATCAAGGCACTCGAAAAGGAGCCCCCCTCGCTGGATTGGGACAACACCCAAGAAGAGCAAGATCTCTACTGGCAATTCCGGGTGATCGACGACTTTCCGGGAGGAGGAACAGACTCGTACGCCGCCCTTCGCATCGATCCTGACCTTCATACACCACAGGTTTGGTATCACGATATGCGCCGTGGAGCGGTCCAACTAGACATCGACTACTCCACATACCTGCACATGGTGACCATAACAAAAGGGACCATCGGCTGGCAGTACCTTTTCTCGCAGGTTGACCTAGGAAGATCAGAATTTCAGAACTTTACAACACGCCTCGAACATATGCTCGGCGTGTTCCCTGACATATTCCCCGAACACGATTACTTGAATTTGCATGAACGCCTGGAGGCCCGGCTATGACCCGATACGCGAACATCCCCAAGCCCATCCGTTCCGGTCTCGTCGTGGTGGATCCCGAGCGTGGAACACCGCAGCGGGTGATCGTGCTGCAGTTCAACCCCGACTCGCTGGAGCGGTCCGTGTCTCCGCAGTCTGCTGGAGGTGAAGGGGATTCCGGGGGTGGTGGGAGTGGAACCGGGGACAAGAACGAAGCTTTACGGCTGAACGGGCCTGCTCAGGAGTCGTGGAAGTTCACCGCTGAGCTGGACGCCACCGACCAGCTGGACGTGCCCGCTCCCAACGGGATTCATCCGCAACTGGCCACGCTGGAGATGCTGGTGCAGCCGTCGACGGCCAAGTTGCGGGAGAACACCCGCCGGGCCAAGAACGGGGCGATCGAGATCTCGCCGATCGAGATGCCCCTGACGTTGTTCACCTGGGGCAGCAAGCGCGTAGTGCCGGTGCGGCTCAGCGAGTTCTCCATCAACGAGTCGGCGTTCGACGTCAACCTCAACCCGATCCGGGCGAGCCTGAGTCTCGGCGTGAAGCTGCTGACCGTCAGCGACCTGCCCGCCGGGCATCGGGGTGCGGAGCTGTACATGGCGCACCTGGCGCAGAAGGAGCGCATGGCCGGGGCGGCCGCGCCCGGTTCGCTGAGCGCGATGGGGCTCGACGCCGGGGACATCGGAGCGGGGAGGTGACGTGGTGATCGAGCCGTTCGAGAGCGCGTTGGATTCGGTGCCCGGTTCGCACCCGTATCCGCGGACCAGCCGGTACCACGACGCCGAGATCGCGGTGCACGTGCGCGAGGACGGGACCGAGGTGCGCTACGCCAAGCGCCGGCTGGTCCCGAAGCCCGAGGGCGAGACCAGCGCGCACGTCGTCAGCGCCGGTGAGCGGCCCGATCATCTGGGGCAGCGCTACTTCGGCGATCCCGGGCAGTGGTGGCGCATCGCCGATGCCAACCCGGTGCTGGATCCCCGCGAGCTCACCGAGGAGCCGGGGCGCGAGATCGACGTACCGGATGGGTTGGGGCATGTCTGAGATTCCGATCGGCAAGGGCCCGGTGCACCTGAGGCTGCTCATGGGTCCCAAGCTCGCTCGTCCCGTGCCGCAGGCGGTTGCCGAGGCGTTGTTGTCCGCGCAGATCACCAGCACCGCCGGGGAGCGCAGCGGGTTTCAGCTGGCGTTCGACCTGACCAAGGGCGGCCGGATCATCGATCGGTTGCTCCCCGAAGGCTTCTTCGACCCGAAAACACGGGTGATCGTCGCGGTTTCGATCCGGTCCACGCCGGTGGTGCTGCTGGACGGGCTGATCGTGCGCAACGAGGTCGGCTCCAGCAACCACCCGGGCCAATCCACGCTGACCATCACCGGCGAGGACCTCACGCTGCTGCTCGACCTGGAGGAGCGCGCCGACCGCTACCCGAACCTCGCGCCGTCGCAGCGGGTCGAGCGCATCCTGCGCCGGTACACCGACTACGGCCTCGAGCCGCGCATCGTGCGCGAGCAGATCCACCAGCCGCCGCGCGAACAGCTCCGGGTCGACTACCAGTCCAGCACCGACCTGCAGTACGTGAACGATCTCGCGAAGGCCAACGGCTACACCTTCTACCTCGAACCCGGACCGCGAGCCGGGCGCTCGACCGCCTACTGGGGGCCGGAGAAGCGGCTCGGGCAGCGCCAGCACGCGCTGAGCGTGAACATGGGCGTCAACTCCACCGTCGACCAGCTGACCTTCGCCTACGACGGCACCGCGCGCGAGCAGCCGGAGGCGCGCGTGCAGGACCCGACGACCCGCGACGTGACGCTGCTTCCCGACCCCGACATCGGACCGCTGCGGCCGCCGCTGGCCGAGCGCCCCTCCCCCGCGCTGAAGCGAAAGGCGCTGTCCGGAACCGCGAAGATGGATCCGGAACGCGCCCGCGCTCGGGCGCTCGCGCAGGCTGCGATCTCGGCCGATGCCATCAACGGTTCCGGACAGCTCGACGTCAACCGGCACGGCTACCTGCTGCGTCCCCGCGAACTCGTCGGGGTGCGCGGTGCCGGGGTGACCTACGACGGCGACTACTACGTCAAATCCGTCACGCACAACATCCGGATCGGCTCCTACCAGCAGAACTTCACGCTCTCCCGCGAGGGACTCGTCGCCGACGGCGACCGGGTTCGCCCCTAGGAGGACACCACATGGCCGACGCCCCCAACGCCCGCTTCCTCGGCAAGTTCCGAGGACGCGTGATGGACAACGACGATCCGCTGGGCATCGGGCGGATCACCGCGCAGGTGCCCGACGTGCTCGGCGATCTGGCGTCCACCTGGGCGATGCCGTGCCTGCCGTTCACCGGGCAGGAGGCCGGGCAGTTCGTCGTGCCCGAGGTCGGCGCCGGGGTGTGGGTGGAGTTCGAGCAGGGCGATCCGAGCTTTCCCATCTGGACCGGCTGCTGGTACGGCGGGCGCTCCGAACTGCCGCCCGATGCCCAGAAGCAGGACAAGCCCGTGGTGATCCAGACACCCGGCGATCACAAGCTGCTCATGTCCGATGTCCCCGGGGGCGAGGGGATTCTGCTGCGCGCTCCCGGAGGCGCTTTCGTGCAGCTCGACGAGAAGGGCGCGACCATCGGCACCGGCCGGGGCGCGCTGATCGAACTCGTAGGCGACGAAGTGAACATCAACCAGGGCCGGCTCGTCGTGCCCAGAGGGCAGTAGGGGGAAGCAGTGAGCGGACACGGGAACGTCATCAACGCCACCAGCGCGCTGCACTGCCCGCACGGCGGCCGGATCGTCATCGCGGCCGCGTCCTCTGCCGTGCGGGTCGACGGCCAGGCGGTGCGCACCGAGCGCGACTCGTTCGCGGTGCAGGGCTGCCCGCACTGCATCGATGCCGCACCCGATCCCTGCCTAACGGTGCAGTGGAGCCCGCCGCACGGCTCCGTCCGGGTCGACGGGGAGCCGGTGCTGCTGGACACCACCGGCGGGCAGTGCTTCGGTGCCGATCTGCTGCCGCGCGGCAACCCGGTCGTGCGGACCGCCGAGGGGGTGCGTTGCCGGTGAGCGAAATCGCCTTTCCGTACCGGATCGACCAGCGCGGACGGACCGCGCAAGCCGGCCACGACGAGCACGTGCGCGACCTCATCGAGCAGCTGCTGTTCACCAATCCCGGCGAGCGCGTGATGCGGCCCGATTTCGGTTGCGGCCTGCTGGACGCGGTGTTCGCACCGAACAGGCCGGAACTGGCCACCACGTTGGAGCTCTCGGTGCACGCCTCGATCGAGCGGTGGCTGGGCGACCTGGTCGGGGTCGAGTCGCTGGAGATCGTCTCGGATGACGAGGTCGTCCGGGTGCGGCTGCGCTATCTCGTCCGGGCCACCGGCAGCCACCGGGACGACGTGTTCGAAGGGAGTGGGGCGGCGTGACCGATGAACTCGCGTGCCGCATCGACGGGCGCCGCGACCAGGTTCGCGCGGCTCAGCTCGGCGGTGTCGACGCCGTGGAAGCCACCGACGACGAGCTCACCCTGGTGGTGACCTTCATCGGCGAGGCTCCGCACGGCGTGCGGCCGGAGAACGTGCGCATCGACGGCGGGCGACGGATCACCGGGATCAAGGCGGTGCGCGTCGCCGTCGACCGGGAGGAAGATCCCGAGCTCGACGATCTGATGCGCGTCACCCTCGACCGCGCGGGGGACACCTCCCGCTACCGGTTGTCCGTCGTGGACACCGACCCGTACGGACGGCCGGGTACGGACCCCTACCCCGGTTTCGACCAGCGCTACTTCAGCGCCGAGTTCCGCTTCCGGCCCGGCGAACCCACCCCGTTCGACTGCGACGACCAACCCGGCCGCGACGACCGCAGCACCCCGTCTGCGCCCCTGATCGACTACACCGCGCGGGATTTCGACAGCCTGCGCAGGCTCCTGCTCGACCGGCTGGCCCTGACCACCCCGGACTGGACCGAACGCCTCGCCCCCGACCTCGGCACGACCCTGGTCGAGCTGCTCGCCTACGCCGGTGACCAGCTCAGCTACCAGCAGGACGCGGTCGCCACCGAGGCCTACCTGGACACCGCGCGGCGCCGGATCTCGGTGCGCAGGCACGTGCGTCTCATCGACTACCGCATGCACGACGGTTGCAGCGCACGGGCTTTCGTCGCGCTGGAGACCGCCGGGGACGTCGTGCTGGAGGCCGGTTCGCACCGCTTCGCCGCCGTCGATTCCCGGCCGCGCGGTCCGCACGACCCGCCCGAACCGGGCCCGGTCATCGATGAGCGACAGCTCGACGCGCTCGACGAACGCGATCCGGTGGAGGTCTTCGAACCCGTCACCGGCGACCCCCTTCCGCTGCGACGGGCGCACAACGAGATCCGCTTCTGGACCTGGGGTGACGAACTGTGCGAGCTTCCGCGCGGGGCGACCTCGGCGACGTTGCGCGACGAGTGGGCCGGCGAGGAGAGGACGCTCGAGCTGCGGCCCGGAGACCTGCTCCTCCTGGAGGAGGTCCGCGGAGCCCGGACCGGAACGCCCGGAGATGCCGACCCCGCGCATCGTCAGGTCGTGCGGTTGACCTCGGTGGCCGCGGTCGTGGACGAACTCGTGGAACAGCCGGTGCTGGAGGTGACCTGGGCGCGGGAGGACGCGCTGACCTTCGACCTGCGCCTGTCCACCAGGGGTGGTCACGACTGCGCGCCGGTTCCGGACGTGAGCGTGGCGCGCGGCAACGTGGTCCTGGTCGATCACGGTCGCTCGCAGACCTGGTGCTGCGAAACCCCGGAAGTCGCCGCGGTCCCGCCCGAACCCGCGGTTCTCGGGTCTTGCGAGCCGGGGTTCGGCTGCCGGGACCGCGCGGCCGGAAACGAGCCCGCCGAACTCATCGGTGCGCTGGTCGACAAGACAGGCCGCCGAACGCTCGCGGGAAAGGACGTGAGGGAACTGCACGCTGTGTTCGGCGAACCCGCCACCACCCGCGCCGGCATCCGGCTGGAGAACGCCGGACGGCGCCAGCGCGTCGTTCCGAGCACCGCCCACGAGCAGGCCGATGCGTTGCGGCGGTTGCTGGCGCAGTCGGTGTATCCGGGAATCGCGCCGCGCTTCCGCCCGGTGTTGCGGCGCTCCCCCGTCGCGCAGATCGCGCCGTTCCCCTCCCCCGAGCACATCGCCGCCGGACAGGCGGCCCGGTTGGCCGCCGTGCCCGGACGGGTGCGCGAACGGCTGGTCGAGCTGTGGCGCACCGCCCGCGATGCCGAACTCACCGAGGACGAGATCGACGAGCTCGCAGTGCTCTTCGGGCCCCGATACGCCGAAGTGCTGCAGCTGCGGCCGGTTCGGGTGCTGCGCGACCTGTTGCACCGCAGCGACGAGCTCCTCGCCAGCAAGCGACGGCGCCTGGACGCGCTGACCGCCAGGGCGCGCGCGGGCACGGTGCTCGGGCCGGACATCGCCTGGGAGATCGCCCGCAGCTGGGGACTTTCCTACGCCGAAGGGCTCGAACCGGCCGAACCCGTGCTGCACGGCCCGGCATCGGCCGTGCGGCCCGATCCGCGCGCAGCGCTACCGGCCGTGCGCGTCACCGACGGCGTGCGCACCTGGTATCCGCGCCGGGACCTGCTGGACAGCGGGCCGCGGGATGCGCACGTCGTCGGCGAGCTAGGCGACGACGGACGTCTGGCGCTGCGGTTCGGCGACGGCCGCTACGGGGCGCCGCCCGAACCGGGTGCTCGACTGGCGCTGCACTACCGCCTCGGCGGCGGCAAGGGGGGCAACGTCGGCGCCGAAGCGATCAACCACCTGGTGCTGCGCGAATCCGGGAGCGCGCTGCCCGGCGTGCGGGTGCGCAACCCGCTGCCCGCCGTCGGCGGTGCCGAGCCCGAGCCGATCGAGCAGGTCCGCCAGCTCGCGCCCCTGGACCTGCGACGCACCAAGCTGCGAGCGGTCACCGAGGACGACTACGCCGCGCTGGCGGGCGAGCTTCCCGGGGTGCAGGACGCGGCCGCGGAACTGCGCTGGACCGGCAGCGCTCAGCAGGTGCACGTCGCCGTCGACGCCGAGCGCACCGGGACGCCGTCCGAGGAACTGCTCGCCGAGGTCAGCGATCACCTGCAGCGCTACCGGCGCATCGGCCACGAGCTGGTGGCGCGTCCCGCGCGGCGCGTGCCGGTGGAGCTGGCCCTGCGGGTGTGCGCCGCGCCCGGTCATCAGCGCGGGCAGATCGTGGCCGAGCTGCGCCGGGCGCTGCGCCGCTTCTTCCACCCGGACGAACTCGGCTTCGGCGAGCCGGTCCGGCTCAGCCGCATCGTCGCGGTCGCCACCGCGGTCGCCGGCGTGACCGATGCGCGGGTCACCCGGCTGCGCAGGTTGTCCCACGACGACGAAGGAGAGCTCGGCGAGGGCCTGCTGCGGGTGGGCCCGCTGGAGATCGCCTGCTGCGACAACGATCCCGAACGCCCGGAGAACGGCGTGTTCACACTGGATTTCGGAGGTGAGCGGTGAGCTGCACCTGCGGTTGCGGCGGCCACGACGAGCGGTACGCCCCGTCCCCGCCGCACAACCCACCCGGCCGCACGTCCCTGGAGTACCGGGTCGGCGATCACGGCTCCTTCCTGGCCGCGATGCTCGATCGGCTCGCCTCGCCCGCACATCCGGCGCTGCGGCGGTTGACCGTGCGCACGCCCGACGACCCCTCGATCGGGATGCTCGACGCGTCCGCGGTGCTCGGGGATCTGCTGACCTTCCACTCCGAGCGGATCGCCGACGAGGGCTACCTGGGCACCGCCGACGACGAGCGGTCGCTGGCCATGCTGGGCCGCCTGGTCGGTCACCGGCCGAGGCCGGGCGTGGCAGCCGACACCTACCTGGCGTACACGGTCGAGCGCGATCCGCGCGGGGAGGACCCACCGGTGCCCATCCCGCGCGGTGCGCGCAGCAACAGCGTGCCGACCGCGACCGAGGAGGACTCGCAGACGTTCGAGACCAGCGAGGACCTCACCGCGCGCTGGTCCTGGAACAAGCTGGGCCTGCGGCGCCGCAGGCCCGCGCTGCTCACCCCGCAAGACCTCGAACAGCGCTCGGAACTGCTGGTCGCCGGTACCGCCAACTCGCTGCGAGCCGGCGCGAAGCTGCTGTTCGACTTCGGACGCGAGCAGCTGCTGCTCCCGATCGGCGAGGTGCGCGTCGACCGCGCCGAGGACGTCACGGCGATCACCCTGCCGCGCTCACCGGAGCCCACGCTGGACGAGCTGCGCTCCGAGCTCGATCAGTGGCTGACCCCGTCCTCGGGCCCGCCCGGCCCGCAACATCCGAACCCGCGACCGATCAGCGCGCTGATCGACGCCTTCGACGTGCAGGTGCTGCGACCGCTGCGCGAGGAACTGCCGCGGATCATCTCGCCCGCGCAACTGGCGCAGCGGCTGGCGGACCCGCTGGAGCGGTTGACCGAGGCCGAGGTGCTGGCCGAGCCCCGCCCGCAGGTCGCCGACTGGTTCGGCCGGTTGCGCGCGATGATCGCCGAACTGCGCGATCGGGCGCGCGAGCTCGCGCCGGTCGCACCACCAGTTCCCGAGCCCGAGCGACCGAATTCGATGCCGCAGCGCCTGTTGCGGTCGCTTCCCACCCGCACCCCGCGGGTGGCGGGTCGGCCGGACCGGCCGGAACCCGAGCGCGGTACCAGGCGCGAGGCCCCTCCCGGGGTGCTGGGCGAGCTGCTGGCCATGCGGGTCACCGCGACGCCCTTCGGCGCCACCGCACCGCTGCAACCGGTGCGGGACGACGCGGGCCGGGTGGTGCGCCAGACCGATTGGCCGCTGCCTGGCGGAACCCGCACCAGCGTGCGCATCGGCATGGACGCAGCCGGAAAGCAACTGGTGCGCGCGGAATTCCAGCACACCGCTGCGGCCGGAGGCTTCCAGCACGTGGAACAGCTGCCCGCCGACGAGGTCTCGTTCGACTTGGGGCCGGGCCGAGTGGAGCTGTCCAGCCGCGAGGAGACGATCCTGGGCAAGCTGGGGCTGCGCGGCGGCGAGCAGAACCAGCCCGGCGTGATGGTCCGGCTGCTGCCGGAACTGCCCGCCTGCAGCGTGTTCGTCTCCCGGCCGGACGACGGCGGCAACGTGCACGTCACCGTGCAGAACGGGGCTCCGCTGGAACTGGACCTGGCGCCGCAGCAGGAGAAGACCTCGCCGTTCGGGCCGTATCAGCTGCACGTGCGCTACGGCGCGGGGAGCGAGCCCGCCAACGTCGAGATCTCGTTGTCCACCCACCCCGACACCGACGGCCGCGCCGTGCTGCCGCTGGACGGGACGCACGACGAGATCACCACGGGCAGCCGCGTGGTGGTCGAACGTCCCGCGAAGGGCGCGCCGGGCGGGGTTCCCGGAGATCCCGCGCTGGCGTTCGTGGTCACCCGGGTGACCGCCGTGCGCACGATGTCCTACACCCGGTTCGGCATCACCGGCCGCGGCACCGTGCTGACCCTGGCCGATCCGTGGCTCGACGCCGAGGACACCCAGCTCTCGCACATCCGCGACACGACCGTGCACGCGGGCGGTGAACCGCTGCGCCCCGCCGACGAACCCGTCGAGGAGGACCTGCACGGCAACGCCCTCGATCTCGCCGAGCGGCACGAGGGGTTGCGGCCCGGGCGCTACGTGATCGTGACCGGGACGCGCACCGACGTCGCCGAGCGCGGTACCGAGGTCGCGGTCATCAGCGCGGTCGAGCAGACCGAACCCCGCGTTCCCGGCGATCGCGAGCACACCACGCTGATCCTCGAGCAGGACCTCACCCACCGCTACCGGCGGGAAACCGTCGTGGTGCACGGCAACGTCGTGCCCGCCACGCACGGCGAGTCCCGCGACGAGCCCATCGGCAGCGGCGATGCCGCGAAGGTGCACCAGACGTTCACCCTCTGGCAGGCACCGCTGACCTGGCTGCCTGCGGACAACCCGCTCGGCGCGACGCCCAGCCTGGAGGTTCGGGTCGATGGCCTGCGCTGGCACGAGGTGGACAGCCTCGCAGGCCGGGGTCCGGACGAGCGGATCTACGTCACCGGCAGCACGGCCGACGGGCGCACCACGGTCACCTTCGGCGACGGGACGCACGGTGCTCGGCTGCCCACCGGTCACGAGAACGTGCGCGCCCGCTACCGATTCGGCACCGGACGCGCGGCCAACGTCGGCCCGGAACGGATCACGCAACCGGTCACCCGGCCGCTGGGCGTCACCGCGGTCACCAACCCGCTACCGGCCACCGGTGGTGCCGACGCCGACGGACCTGACCTCACCCGCCGGACCGCCCCGCTCGCCGTCTCGGCGCTGGACCGGCTGGTCTCGCTGCGCGACTACGAGGACTTCGCGCGCTCCAGGGCCGGAGTGGGCCGGGCGTCGGCGCGCCGGGTCTTCGACGGCAAGCGCGAGGTCGTGCACGTGACCGTCGCCGGGGTCGACGACATCCCGATCGCCGCCGACTCGGAACTGCTGCGGACGTTGCGCGCCGCTCTGCTGGAGTACGGCGACGAGCGCCTTCCGGTGGTGGTCCAGCCTCGTGAGCTCGTGCTGCTGGTCGTGTCGGCGCGGGTGAAGCTGCTGCCGGATCACTCGTGGGGGTGGGTGGAACCGCGCGTCCGCCGGGCGCTGCTGACCGAACTCGGCTATCCCGGAAGGGAATTGGGCGAACCCGCGCACCTCTCCGAGGTGCTGGCCACCGCGCAGCGGGTACGCGGGGTGTCCTACGTGGACGTGGATGTCTTCGGTGGGGTCCCGGCTTCCGCGACCCCCGGTGAACTCGCCGGTGTCTCCGATCGGCTCGCCGCGCCCGCGGGCGCGGTGCCCGCGCGACTCGCCGAGTTCTCCGAGGAGCGCTACGAGGTCACCGACCCCGCGGGCGAAACCCTGACCGAAGTGGCCGCGCGCAACGGCATCTCGCTGGCGGAGCTGCTGCGGTTCAACCCCGACATCACCGACACCCGACGACTCCCGCCGGGGCGGACGGTGTTCGCGCACCGCGGTCTCCGGCCCGCGCAGCTGGCGTTGCTGTCCCCGGAGCTCCCCGACACGTTGATCCTCACGGAGGGCTGATGAGCAGGAATCCGGACGCTCTCGCGCGACTGCTGCCGGAATGGCACCGGATGCGCGATGCCGAGCAGGGCGAGCCGTTGCGCGAGCTGCTCGACGTCGTCGGCGAGCAGCTCGACCTGGTGCGCGAGGCGATCGAGCAGCAGTACGACGACTGGTTCGTGGAGACGGCGGCCGAATGGGTGCTGCCCTACCTGGGCGAACTCGTCGGCTATCAGCGCTTGCCCGGCTACGAGCGGGTCTCCACGGCGGGCTTGCGCGACGGCAGCGGCCCCGCCGAGGCTCGGCGACGCCTCGCCGAGGCGCTGGCTCCGCGCCGAGACGTGGCCGCCACCGTCGGCAACCGGCGCCGCAAGGGCACCCTGCCGCTGCTGGAAGAACTGGCGGCCGACACCGCGAACTGGCCGGCGCGCGCCGTGGAGCTCTCCCGGCTCGTCGCCCACCTGCAACCGGTTCGGCTGCTCGGACCGCGCGTTCCAGCGCGCGGCGGGCAGGTGGACCTGCGCGATGGCGCTGCGCTGGACGGCGCGGGCGGCCCGTTCAGCACGCTGGCGCGCAGCGCCGACGTCCGGCGCGCCGGATCGCGGCACCGGCCAGGTGGTCACACTCCGAACGGGGTCGGGCTGTTCGTGTGGCGGCTCAAGTCGCGCTCGGTGACCAGGGCGCCCGCCCACTGCATCGACCGCACGCACAGCCACTACACGTTCTCGGTGCTGGGCAACGACATGCCGCTGGTGACCAACCCGGTCCCGGAACCCGCGACCAGCCACATCGCCGCCGTGGACAACGTGCCCGCGGTGTTGCGGCGCGAGCAGGTGGCCGACCGCCTCGCCGACTACTACGGCCCGGGCAAGAGCTTCGCCCTGCACCTCGACGGGCAGGACGAGCCGGTGCCGCCGTCGGCCATCGTGATCGCCGATCTGTCCGGTTGGCGCTACCGCCCCCGCTACGGGCAGGTGGCCGTGGACCCGGAACTCGGCCGGATCGCGTTCAGCTCCCGCAACGCACCGCATCACGGCGTATCGGTGACCTACCACCACGCCGTCTCCGATGACCTCGGCGGTGGGGAGTACCCGCGCGACCCGGAAACCCCGCCCGCCGCGAAGGTCTACCGCGTCGGCCCCGGCGAGCTGATCATGGACGCCTACCGCGCCTGGCGTGCCGAGCCGCGTCCGGTCGAGGGCGTCATCGAGATCGCGCACAACGAGGCCCATCTCGAGGAGCTGACCTTCCAGCTGGGAGCGGGAGAACGACTGCAGGTGCGCGCCGCCGACGGCTACCGCCCGGTGCTGCGGCTGCCCGACACCTACAGCAACCGCCCCGACGCGCTCACCGTCGAGGTGTCCGATGAGGTCGGGGAGCAGCGCCCCCGGCTGCTGCTGGACGGGTTGCTGATCACCGGGCGCGGCATCCGCGTCACCGGCCCGCTGGAGGCTCTGGTGCTGCGGCACTGCACGCTGGTGCCCGGCTGGTCGCTGCGGGGAGACTGCGCACCGCAATGGCCCGCCGAGCCGAGCCTGATGCTCGAACGCACCACCGCCTGCGTGCAGATCGATCGCTGCGTGCTCGGCACGATCACCGTGCTCGGCGACGAGGTCAGCACCGATCCGTTGCCGATCCACCTGCGCGACAGCGTCATCGACGCCACCGACCACGATCTGCCCGCGCTGTCCGCCCCGGACTGCAGGCACGCGCACGCCACCCTGCACGCCCACCGGACCACCGTCCTCGGAGAGGTCCACACCCACGCGGTGCGCATCGCCGAGAACGGCATCTTCGCGGGCGCGCTCCGGGTGGCCCGGCGCGGCATCGGGTGCCTGCGCCACACCTACGTCCCACCCGGTTCCCGCACCCCGCAGCGATACCGCTGCCCCGGCGACCTGGCTCCGGTCCGGCCGGTCTTCGCCAGCAGGCGCTACGGCACACCGCACTACGCGAGGCTGGCCGACGAGTGCCCGGAGGAGATCCGCCGCGGTGCCGAGGACGGTTCCGAACCCGGTGTCTTCCACGACCTCTACGAGCCGCAGCGGACCGACAACCTGCGGGCGCGCCTCGCCGAGTTCAGCCCTGCCCGCTGCGACGCGGGCCTGATCTTCGTCTCCTGAAAGGACTTCCCATGCACGCCGATCTGTCCCGCATCAGCTTCCGCCCGGAGCGCGGCTACTCCGCGGTGGTCGCCCAGCAGGGCCGCGTCCAGCTCGACGCCGACACCAACGAGCAGATCCTCACCCAGCTGCACCAGCAGCGCATCACGCTCACCGACCTGATCGGCCAGCACGGCGGCCCGGACGGGGCCGCCGGGTTCAAGATCGGCAGGATGACCGGCAGGCACGGGCTCGACGACCTGTCCATCGGCGGTGGCCGCTACTACGTCAACGGAATCCTCTGCGACGCGCACCGTCCCGCGCCCGGCGTCGGCGTGCCCGACGAGAACGAACCGCCGCTGCCCGAGCCGGAACCGCCGGAGAGCTGGACCTACTGGGACCAGCCCGACGGCTTCCGCAATCCCGAGAAGCCCGGCGACCGACTCCCCTCCGAGCTGCCGTACCTGGTCTACCTGAAGGTCTGGGAGCGCGTGGTCACCGCAGCCGAGGACCCGGAACTGCGGGAAGTGGCGCTGGGCGCGGAGACCTCGGCGCGGCTCAAGGTGGTCTGGCAGGTGCTGGCGCTGCCCGCCTCCGAGCTGCGGGTCACCAATGCGGACGCTCCGGTGGAGGCCATCCAGGGGGCCTTCGACGAGTGGGCGGGCAAGCAGGCCTACAAGCCCGCGCGCCTGGCCGCACGGGCGCAGCGTCCCGACGACACCGACGACCCGTGCGCGCTGCGCCCCGACGCCCGCTACCGGGGTCCCGAGAACCAGCTCTACCGCGTGGAGATCCACGACGGCGGGAGCGCGGCTGAGGCGACCTTCAAGTGGTCGCGCGAGAACGGCTCGGTGGTCTTCGGCGTCGACGATCTGGACGGAACCTGGGCGAGCTTGGCGTCGCTGGGCGGCGACACCAAGCTCGATCTGGACGTCGGCGACCACGTGGAGTTCGTCGACACCGCCTACACCAGCCGCCGCGAACCGCAGCCGCTGCTGCGCGTGGAGGAGCTGGACCTGCCGGAGCGGCGAGTGCGGCTGTCGGCCGAGCCCGCCATCGGCTTCCGGCCCGAGTTTCACCCGTTCCTGCGCCGCTGGGACCAGCGGGAGAACGGCCACCTCGGACGGCCGATGCGCGGCGGCGCCATCCCCGTCGACGAGGGTCGTTGGATCCACCTGGAGGACGGTGTGGAGGTCTTCTTCAACCCCACGGACCCGCAGGGCCCCGGTTACCGCAGCGGGGATCACTGGATCGTCGCCGCCCGCGCCGCCACCGGTGACGTGCAGTGGCCCACCGACCGCGCAGGCCGGCCGCTGCTCGAACCTGCGATAGGCGTCGCCGAGCACTACGCCCCGCTGGCGTGGGTCGCGAGCGACCAGAAGATCGTCGACCTGCGGATGACCTTCGGCCTGACCTGAACACGTTCCGCGAACAGTCGATCCCGTCCGGGGGACGTGACAGTTTTGCCTATAACTGTCCGGACAAAACGGGCGCCAGCGTCTCACAGTTTTAGGCAAAACTGTCACGGCCGCTGCGTTCCCCGTCGTCGAGGCGCGTGGGGACCGGGATCCGATGGCTCGTGCTACGGCAGCAGGCCCTGCCTGCGGGCGTTGACCACCGCCTGGTGGCGGGTCCTGGCGTTGAGCTTCTGCATGGCGTTGCGCAGGTAGCTCTTGACCGTCTCGGGCTTGAGCCCCAGGCGATCGGCCGTGTCGGTGTTGCTGCAGCCCAGCGCGATCTGGGCGAGCACGTCGGTCTCGCGCTCGGACAGCGCGATCCCGGACCCGCCGGAGCGGTCGTGCAGCCGATCGCACAGCGAGCGCAGCCGTGCGCGCATCGCCGGATCGTCCGTGGTGGCCGCGAGGTCGCGCAGTTCGCCGTAGGTGACGCGGAGTTCCTCCACCGCTGCCGGGTCCCCGGCGGGCTGTTCCTGGTCAGCGCCGAGCAGGCGCATCCGGCGGTCGACCTCGTCCTGGACCCGGAACTCCTCGGCCAGCCGCTTGGCCGCGGCGGTCATCACCTCGATCGCCCGCGCGCCCAGCGGCGCGTCCCCGCGCACCGCCGAGTACAGCACCGCGCGCGGAACGCCCGACATCACCACCGGCACCGCCACGACCGAGCGAATGCCCTCGGTGAGCACCTCCCGGTCGAACTGGTGGGTGATCGTTCGCGCGGTGGCGTAATCGCTGATCAACCTCGGCCAGAGCTCGTCGAGCACCTTGCCGCCGAGCCCGGAACCGGCAGGTACGTCCAGTCCGCGCAATCCACCCGTGCGAGCACCTTGCAGCTCCGAGATTCGCAGCGTGCCATCGGTGACCCGACCTCCGAAGGTCAGTCCCACGTCGAGCTTGCCGCGCACCGCGCGCAGCTCGGCTCCCACGGCATCCTCATCGCGCGGGCGCAATAGCGCTGGCGTCGTCATCGGCGCCACCCTTCCGTTCCCCGCCCACACCCCTATCCGGGGGTGGCTCGGTCTCCCCGTTGAGAGCAGGATGATGACATGAGTGATGTGACAATGGCCACCCACAACTTCCGGGCCGCCCGGGACACCTTGCTCGACCTGCGAGAGTCCCATCGCGACGCGACGCGCGCCTTCCACTGGCCCGAATTGGGGGCGCGGTTCAACTGGGCGGTGGACTGGTTCGACGTGATCGCCGAGAACAACGATCGACCGGCCCTGATCATCGTCGAGCAGGACGGCACGCGCACCTCGCGCACCTTCGCCGAGATGTCGGAGCGCTCCGACCAGGTCGCCCACTGGATGGCGGCCCAGGGCATCGGCCGCGGTGACGGCGTGCTGCTGATGCTCGGCAACCAGCTGGAGCTGTGGGAGTCGATGCTGGCGGTGATGAAGCTCGGCGCGGTGATCATGCCGACCACCCCCGCGCTCGGGCCCGCCGACCTCACCGACCGGGTCGAGCGCGGTGGCGCGCAGCACGTCGTCGTCGCAGCTCACGACGCGAACAAGTTCGACGACGTGCCCGGCGACTACACCCGGATCGCCGTTGGCGAACCGGTGGCGGGCTGGCTGGACTTCGCCGATTCACACAACGCCCTCCCGGGCGCGCGCGAGCATCCCGGCACCGCGCCGGACGACCGCTTGCTGCTGTACTTCACCTCGGGGACCACCAGCAAGCCCAAGCTCGTCGAGCACACCCAGGCCTCCTACCCGGTCGGCCACCTGTCCACCATGTACTGGCTGGGGCTGCGGCCCGGCGACGTGCACCTCAACATCTCCTCCCCGGGCTGGGCCAAGCACGCGTGGAGCTGCTTCTTCGCGCCGTGGATCGCCGAGGCGACCATCTTCGTGCACAACTACGGGCGCTTCGACCCGGAGGCGCTGCTGACCCAGATCCGCTCCAACGAGGTCTCCACGTTCTGCGCACCACCGACCGTGTGGCGAATGCTGATCAAGGCCGACCTCTCCGGCGGTCCCGGTGGACTGCGCGAGGTCATCGCGGCGGGCGAGCCGCTCAACCCGGAGGTCGTCGAACAGGTCCGATCGGTGTGGGGCCTGACGCTGCGCGACGGATTCGGCCAGACCGAGACCACCGCGCAAATCGGCAACACTCCCGGCTCGAAGGTCAAGCCCGGTTCGATGGGCAGGCCGCTTCCCGGTGTTCCGGTGGTGCTGGTCGACCCGGTCTCGGGCGAGCCGGGCGACGAGGGCGAGATCTGCCTGGACCTGTCCTCGCGGCCGCTGCCGCTGATGACCGGCTACCAGGGCGACCCCGAGCGCGACGCGGAGGCGACGGCCGGCGGCTACTACCACACCGGTGACCTGGCCTCGCGCGACGAGGACGGCTACATCACCTACGTGGGCCGCGCCGACGACGTGTTCAAGGCCTCGGACTACAAGGTGAGCCCGTTCGAGCTCGAAAGCGTGCTCGTCGAGCACCCGGCGGTGCTGGAGGCCGCGGTCGTGCCCGCCCCCGACGAACTGCGGATGGCCGTGCCCAAGGCCTACGTCTCGCTGGCGCCCGGTTACGAAGCCACTGCGGACACCGCGCGGGAGATCCTGCGCCACGCGCGCGAGCACCTCGCACCGTTCCTGCGCGTGCGGCGGCTCGAGTTCGCGGAACTGCCGAAGACCATCTCGGGCAAGATCCGCCGCGTCGAGCTCCGCGAGCGCGAGCGCGAACAGGGCACGCGAACCGACCAGCAGACCGAGTGGCGGGACGAGCAGTTCCCGGAAATCCGCACTTGATCGAGTAACCGGCCCGGACGGGGGGCGCGCACCCCCGTCCGGGGGTGGTGGGCGAGATCGTTTGCTGGTGAACATGTTCCACGCAGTTTCCGAACATGTTCCCCTCGAGAGGACTCGCCCATGACGTCTTCCGATGCTGACCACGTCGGGCACTTCTCCCTCGGCAGACGCCGGTTCCTCGGTTTCGTGCTGGCCGCACCGACCCTGGTAGCGGCCGCGCGGGTCGGTGCCGGCGAGGCCGAAGCCGAAGTACCGAGCAATCCGCAGGTCGCCGATGCCTACGACCTCAACGACGCGCTCACCGATGCCGCGCGACCCACCGCCAACCTCATCACGGTGCAGGTGAACCCGGACGGTTCGGCATCGTTCGCGTTGCCCCGCACCGAGGTCGGGCAGGGCATCACCACCGCGGCCGCGATGCTCATCGCCGAGGAGATGGACCTCCCGGTGGAGAAGGTCCACGTCAGCCTCGCCGACGCGCGACCCGAGCTGGTGTTCAACCAGCTCACCGGCGGTTCCAACACGCTCAACGCGATGTACACCCCGATCCGGGTCGCCGCCTCGATCGCCAAGGGCCGATTACTGCAAGCCGCGGCCGCCGAGCTCGACGACGTCAGCGGCACCCTCACCGCGCGGGAAGGCCTGATCACCTCCACCACCGGAGCCGTGCTGCCCTACGGCGATCTCGCGCAAAAGGCCGCCGCGCGAGAGGATTCGACGGTCGAGGCGCAGCTCAAGCCGGAGTCGGAGTTCCGCGTGGTCGGCAAGCCGCAACCGCGCATCGACGCGCTCGCCAGCGTCACCGGGAAGAAGAAGTTCACCACCGATCTCAACGTCCCGGGCGCGAAGCCCGCGATGGTGTGCCGACCGCCCACCATCAACGGCAGCCCGCAGGCGGTGCACAACACCGCCGAAGTGCTGGAGATGCCCGGCGTCACCGACGTCGTGCCGATCAGCACCGGGGTCGCGGTGCGCGCCGAGACCTTCGGGCAGTGCATCGACGCGGTCAACGCCCTCGACGTCGACTGGGGGCCTGGCCCCGTCGAAGGGCAGTCCGACGACACCGTTCTCGAAGAGCTCAAGGCCGCCACGCCACCGATGGCCGTGCCGTCGGTCCCGGGCGCCAAGACCCTCGACGCCGAGTTCTCCTTCGCCTTCGTCAACGGCAGCGCACTCGACACCAATGCCGCGATCGCCGATGTGCGCGCCGACGGCGCCGAGATCTGGTCGAGCGTGAAGGTCCCGATCGCGGCCCAGGCCGAGATCGCGAAATCCCTGGGTCTGCCGCAGAACGCGGTGAAGGTGCACGTCGTCGACGGCGGCGGTTCCTTCGGCCGCAAGCTCTTCCACGACGCCGCGGCCGAGGCCGCCGAAACATCGAAGAAGATGGGCAAACCGGTCAAGATCATGTGGCATCGCGTGGACGACTGCCGCCAGGGCCGCGTGCATCCGATGTCGTTCTCCCGCATCCGGGCCAACTACGGCGCCGACGGCGTGATCAGCTTCGAACAGCACCACGCCAGCGTGCGCACGGACTTCAGCCACGGGTTCGGCGAGGCCATCACCAACGCGGTCTCGCGCGCACCGGCGTCCGGTCCGGTGCTGTCCGAGACCATCTTCGAGCTCACCCAGAACTCGCCGTACAACTTCGGCCCGTCCAAGCAGCTGCTGACCGAGACCCACCAGTCCGCGGCCGAGAACCAGCCGCGCGGCACGTTCAACACCAGCAGCGTGCGCAACGTCTACTCGCCGAACGTGCGCTGCGCGCAGGAGCTCGTCGTCGACCAGCTCGCCGAGCAACTGGGCAAGGACCCCTACGAGTTCCGCCGCGAGCACGTCAAGAACGACAAGTTCCGGACCGTGCTGGACAAGGCCGCCGAGGTCGGCGAGTGGGGAAAGTCGCTACCGGACGGCATGGCCCAGGGCATCGCGGTGCACACCGAGTACAAGCACGTCACGGCCTGCCTGGTCGAAATCGACTGCCGCCCGGCGACGGTCAACCGCCCGATCCGCAACGGTGTCACCGGCCCGCGGGTCACCCGCGGAGTCTTCGTCACCATCCCCGGACAGGTGGTGGTCAACCCGCTGGGCATGAAGGCGCAGATCGAGGGCGGGTTCCTCGACGGCATGGCGCAAGCGCTCACCGCCAGCGTGCACCTGGTCAACGGGAGCATCCTGGAGGGCAGCTGGGACAACTTCTTCTACGCCCGGCAGTGGAACGTGCCGTTCGACTTCGAGGCGGTCATCCTGCCGCCCGATCCCAACGACCAGGTCTCCGGCGGAGGCGAGGTCGGCGTCGCCCCGTCGTTCGCGGCGGTCGCCTGCGCCTACGCCCGCGCCACCGGGTCGGTGCCAACCACGTTCCCGATCAACCACAACGATCCGCTGGCCTTCGACCCGAAGCCGTTCGTCCCGCCGCTGCCGCCGTCGCCGACCAACGGCCTGCGCTACACCTACTGATCCGAGGAGCACGAGATGCCCGAACACACCTTCAAGCTCAACGGCGAACAGGTCACGGTGGACGTCCAGGACGACGAGCGGGTGCTGTGGGTGCTGCGCGACGTCCTCGGGGTCACCGGCCCCAAGTACGGCTGCGGCATCAACGTCTGCAAGGCCTGCACGTCGCACATCAACGGCAAGGCGTTCAACCCCTGCTCGGTGCGGGTCGCCGATGTCTCGGAAGAGGACGAGATCACCACCATCGAGGGCCTTCCCGACACCGCGGGCGCCGAGCTGCACCCGATGCAGGAGGCCTGGCTGGAATACGACGTCGCCCAGTGCGGCTACTGCCAGCCCGGTCAGATCATGGCCGCCGTGGCCAAGGTCCGGCAGGCGCGCGCCGAAGGGCACTCGATCCGCGAGGAAGATCTCGACGAGATCCGCAACATCTGCCGCTGCGGCACGTACTTCCGCATCCGGGAGGCCATCCGCGCGGGTGAGCAGAACATGTGAGCGAGCCGCCGATCTCGCCGCGCGGGCGCGAACTCCCCGCCTGCGCGCTACGAGATTCGGCCCTGCGGCTCGTCGCTCCGGGTGGCCGGGACAGTCCCGGTCACCCGGAGTTCTGTCGCCGCTTCCAGCGCAGCCAGGATCCGGACGCCAAAGCGCCGATCGCGCAACAGATCCCGATGAACACCATCAGCGGCAACCCGGCCAGCGAGCCGAGCACCACGACCACCAGGCCGATGCCCACCAGGGTGTTCAGCGTCCGCACGAGGTTCCCGCCCGGGTGCGCGTTCACGCCGGTGCGGACGTACTCGGCGAACCGGGGATCGTCCTGGACGAACCATGCTTCGATCTCGCGCAGTCGGCGCTTCTCGTATCGACTCAGCATGGCGTCCTCCCGAATCGCCCGGGAGGTTCCGCGCACCGAGGTCGACACCGACCAACCGTTCGACCGATGCGCCGAACCGCTGCCTTTCCGGTAGGGGTCCTTTCAGCACGGCGCGGTAGCCGCGTGCGGTGCGGGACTCAGCCAGCACCGCCGCGGGTTCTCGGACGTCGCCGGGCGACGACGGCCGCAACGCCGCGCAGGTCGCTGCTCAAGTCGCGGCTCCCGCAGCCCGACGGCGTCCGAGAACCCGATGCCCGCACCGCCACGCCAGCCGCGACCTCAAACAGCTCCGTGGACAAAAGCGTGGCACGTTCCGGAACCGGACACAACGGGCGGGTTCGGACGCTGATCGTCCGAGCCCGGACGAGAACGAGCCGGGCGCCCGAGGGGGGGCGGGCGCCCGGCTCACCGAAGACCGTCGAACACCGCTGGGGATCAGTGCGAGACGGCCTTCTCCGCGCCCGCGCCAGTCAGGGAACGGACCTCCATCTCGGCGTACTTGTCCTCGTTGTGGTCCTTGGACAGCATCGTGCCCATCCACCCGAGGAAGAACGCCAGCGGAATGGAGACCAGTCCCGGGTTCTGCAGCGGGAACCAGTGGAAGTCCACGCCCGGCAACATCGAGTTCTCGGTGCCCGATACGGCCGGCGAGAACACGATCAGCACCACCGTGCTGGCCACGCCGCCGTAGATGCTCCACAGCGCGCCGGAGGTGTTGAACCGCTTCCAGAACAGCGAGTACAGGATCGTCGGCAGGTTCGCCGAGGCCGCGACCGCGAAGGCCAGGGCCACCAGGAACGCGACGTTCTGGTTGCGAGCCAGGATGCCGCCGAGGATGGCCACCGCACCGATCACGACGGCCGTGATGCGGGCGACGCGGACCTCGGCGTTCTTGTCCTCGACCTTGCCCCGCTTGATCACGTTCGCGTAGATGTCGTGGGCGAACGAAGCCGAGGCGGTGATCGTCAGACCGGCCACCACGGCCAGGATCGTGGCGAAGGCGACCGCGGCGATGAAGCCGAGCAGCACCGGTCCGCCCAGCGCCTGCGCCAGCAGCGGTGCCGCGGCGTTCGACGAACCGGGCGCGTTCTCGATCGTCTCCGGTCCCACGATGGCGGCGGCGCCGTAGCCCAGCACCAGCGAGAACAGGTAGAACAGGCCGATCAGCCAGATCGCCCACACGACCGAACGCCGGGCCTCCTTGGAGGTCGGCACGGTGTAGAAGCGCATCAGCACGTGCGGCAGACCCGCCGTGCCCAGCACCAGCGCGAGACCCAGCGACAGGAAGTCCAGCCTGCTGATGGAGCTCTCGCCGTACTTCGCGCCCGGGTTCAGCAGCGCCTCACCCGAGGGCGCCTTGTCCACCGCGCCCTGCAGCAGCGCGGTGAAGTCGAAGCCGTAGATGCCCAGCGTCCAGGCGGTCATCACGAAGGCACCGGCGATGAGCAGGCACGCCTTGATGATCTGCACCCAGGTGGTGCCCTTCATGCCGCCGACCAGCACGTAGACGATCATGATGACGCCGACGATGGCGATCACCAGCGCCTGCCCCGTTCCGCTGCTGACGCCGAGCAGCAGCGAGACGAGCACGCCGGCACCGGCCATCTGCGCGAGCAGGTAGAAGAAGCTCACCATGAGCGTCGAGGTGGCCGCGGCAGCGCGCACCGGCCGCTGCTTCATGCGGAACGACAGGACGTCGCCCATGGTGTACTTGCCGGTGTTGCGCAGCAGCTCCGCGACCAGCAGCAGGGCCACCAGCCAGGCGACCAGGAAGCCGATCGAGTACAGGAAGCCGTCGTAGCCGTAGAGCGCGATCGCGCCGACGATGCCCAGGAACGACGCCGCCGACAGGTAGTCGCCCGCGATCGCGATTCCGTTCTGCGGCCCGCTGAACGCGCGCCCACCCGCGTAGTAGTCGGCCGCGCTCTTGGTGTTCTTGCTGGCGCGCAACACCACGACGAGCGTCACCACGACGAACGCCGCGAAAATACTGATGTTCAGCAGTGGGCTGCTGCCCTGCAGCCCCTGCGCGAGATTGCTCATCCCTGCTCCTTATCGGTGCGGCGAAGTCTGTTCACTGGCCGTCTTCGACCTTGCTGCGGACGCGCTCGGCCAACGGGTCCAAACGTCGGTTGGCGTAGCGCACGTACAGCGCGGTGATGGCGAAGGTGGAAACGAACTGCAACAGGCCAAGCACCAGGCCGATGTTGATGTTGCCGACGAGCTTGATGGACATGAAGCCGTGCGCGTAGTCGGCCAGCAGCACGTAGACCAGGTACCAGACCAGGAACAGTGCGGACACCGGAAAGACGAACGAGCGGAGACGGCGACGCAGCAGAACGAAGTCTTCGCTGCGGTGCGCCTCGTGCCACACATCGTCGGTGGGTGGCGGGGTCGCCGGATCGGTGGTGCTCACGGATGCCTCCCTAACGTGTGAGGTCCGCCACGCTAAGGAGCATCGAGTTGGGAGTGACACCCGTCTCCGTTCGATGGTCGACGGGTGCGACGAGCGGTTGACGAGCGGTCGGCGACCTCGGACGAACGGTCGGGAGGTATGCCGCGCCGTTACATCGAGGTTTCCAGCCCGTGCACGATCGCGCCACCGCCTAGGAGCGGGATGGTTCGTCGAGATGCAGCCGCAGCATCGCCGTCTCCGCCCACGGCGGTGGCTTCCCGCGCAACGAGATGGCGATCATGGTGGCAAAGGCCAGCGGGACGGCCCACGGAGCGGGCTGGGCCACCAGGATCGCCGGCCAGCCCTCGAGCTGCGGGCCGAACAGGGTCGCTGCGATCGCACCGGAGGTTGCGGTCAGGCCGACCAGCACGCCCCAGAGCGCACCCGTGCGGGTCAGTCGCGGCCACCAGATGCCGAGCACGAGCAGCGGGCAGAAGGTAGCGGCAGCGACGGTGAAACCCCAGGTCACGAGGATCCCCGCGGACAACCGGGTGGCCGGCAGCGCCAGCAGCACCACCACCGCGGCGGCGGCCAGCACGGTCCAGCGCAACTGTCCGAGCCCGCCCGGGGTGAGATCGTGCGAGATCGCACCGGAGACGACCAGCAGCAGGCCCAGCGAGGTGGCCAGGAACGCCGCGAAGGCGCCACCGGTGAGCAGCGAGGTGAACAGCGTCCCCACCCATCCCGTGTCGACCTGTGCGGGCAGCCCGACCACCACCGAGTCGGTGACCCCGGACAGGTACAGCTGGGGTTTCAGCACCCGGCCGAGCGCGCCGTAGATGCCGGGGAACAGGTAGAAGCTGCCCAGCAGCAGCACCGTGATGGCCGCGGTGCGGCGAGCTGCGCGACCGTCCGGGCTCGCGTGGAAGCGCACGATGACGTGCGGCAGGCCCATGGTGCCGAGCATGGTCGCCACCAGCACGGCCCAGGTGCCCAGCAGCGGGTGATCGGCGCCCTCCAGATCCAGCAGCGGACGCCGCCAGTCCGGACCGCCGGGAGCATCGATGCCATCGATCTGGGGCACCGCGGCACCCGACGGGAAGGTCAGCGTCCGGCCCGCCTCGATCTCGTGGGCGCCCGCGGGCAGGTGCACGAGCTGGCCGTCCGGGGCGCGCGCGGTGGTGGGCTGGGTGACCTCGAGATCGACCGATACCCGGAAGGTCACCGCGGTGTCGGTGGCGAAGTGGGTGTACTCCACCGGGTGCAGCGCGTCGTGCCGCACGTCCGGCCCCACCTGCAACAGCAGCCACACCGCGGGCACCACGAAAAGCACGAGCTTGAGGCAGAACTGGAAGGCCTGCACGTAGGTCGCCGCGCGCATCCCGCCGAGCGCGAGGGTCACCGAGACCGCGGCACCGGCGATGACCACGCCCACCCAGTACGGCGTCCCGCTGACCACGCTGAGCACCAGCCCGGCGGTGCGGAACTGCGGCACCAGGTACAACCCGCCGATGATCAGCACCACGACCGCGGCCAGCCGCCGCAGCTCCGGGGAGGCGAAGCGCGCCTCGGCGAAATCGGGCACCGTCAGCGCCCCGGAGCGCCGCATCGGCGCCGCGACGAGCACCAGCATCGCCACGTACCCCGCCGTGAACCCGACCGGATACCAGAGCGCACCGACTCCGTTCGAGACCATCAGCCCGGCTACGCCCAGGAACGACGCCGCCGAGAGGTACTCGCCGGAGACCGCCGCCGCGTTCAGCAGCGGCGAGACCTGCCGCGAAGCGACCAGGAAGTCCGAGGTGGTGCGCATCGCCGCCACGCCGCGCAATCCGATCAGCAGCGTCAGCAGCACGATCAGCGCCACCGCCACCAGGGCGAACACGGCTCAGCCCCCCTCGGTGCGTTCGGCACCGCGCAGCTGCCAGCGCGCCAGCGCGGCCATCGCCGGATACGGCAGCAGCACCAGCAGCAGCCACGAGACCGGAACGTCGAGCACGCGCAACCCGTCGAGCCCGGGAGCGGCGGCCAGCACCAGCGGAAGCCCGAAGATCAGCGCGAACAGCAGCAGCAGCGTGACGGCTCCGCGTCGCCGCTGCAGGTGGTAGAGCCGTTTCGCGCGCGCCGCCTCCCCCGGTTCGAGCCGAGGGGCGCGCCAGCGGCGGCGCGGCATCCGGCGAGCGTGCGCGGCCCGGGTTTGCGGACTTGTCACCGCGACCCGCTTGGGACCGCCGCTCATCCACTCCCCCGCTGATTGGCCAGTTCCGCGTTGCGCGCGCTTTCCAGGAGCCGTTCGCGCAGGTGCCGGGCGTGCCTGCGGCTGACCGGGACATCACCGGCCTCGGTGTGCGCGTTGAGCGCCCCGGCGGAGTCGCTGCGCAGTTCCCGCACGGCCGCCAGCGAGAGCAGGAAGCTGCGGTGCACGCGAACGAAACCGGCTGCCTCCCAGTACTCCTCGAGCCGCGAGATGGGCATGCGCACCACGTGCACCCCGCCGCGGGTGTGCAGCCGCACGTAGTCGCCGTGAGCCTCGGCGAACAGCACCTCGCTGCGCCGCACGTAGCGGGTGCGACCGGCGGTCTCCACCGGCAGCGCGACCATCGCGTCCGGCTGCGAGGGCGCGGGCTCGGGAACGTCCTCGGCCGCGAGCAGCCGGTTGACCCGGTCCAACGCGGCGGAAAGGCGCTCGGCGCGAACGGGTTTGAGCAAGTAGTCGACCGCGCCGATGTCGTAGGCGCGCACTGCGTGCTGTTCGTAGGCGGTGACGAACACGACCACCGGCGGTGCGCTCATCTTCGCCAGCAGCGTCGCCAGCTCCATGCCGTCGAGACCGGGCATCGAGATGTCCAGGAAGGCCACGTCGAACTGGTCGCTCTGCAGGGTCTTCAACGCGCTGAGCGAGTCGGAGGCCGCGGTCACCTCCGCGATCTCCGCGGATTCGCGCAGCAACCGGCACAGCTCGTCGAGAGCGGGCGGCACATCATCGACCGCCAGCACGCGCAGTCCAGGCGACATCACGGCATCACTCCCGGATGGAATCGTGGCACGCGGACGACCACTCGGGTCCCCGCTCCCTCTGCGGTTTCCACGACCAGCCCGTACCAGGCCCCGTAGACGCTGCGCAGCCTGCGATCGACGTTGGCCAGCCCGACCGACTCCGGCGGACCCTTGCCCGCGAGGATCGCTTCGGCCTTGGCGGGATCCATGCCGACCCCGTCGTCCTCGACGCTGATCACCAGGTCGGTGTCCTCGGCCTCGCCGCGCACCTGAACGGTTCCGGAACTGTCCGAGCCAGGAGTGAAACGCGGCTCCATGCCGTGCCGCACGGCGTTCTCCACCAGCGGCTGCAGCACCAGGTACGGGATCGCCACGGCCAGCACCTCGGGGGCCACCCGGATCTGCACCCGCAACCGCTCGCCCAGCACCGCCCGCTGCAGGGCCAGGTAGGTCTCGATGGCGTGGAACTCGTCGGAAACGGTGGTGTAGTCCCGGTGCCGGGCCAGGCCGTAGCGGATGAACTCGGCGAAGTCGAGCATCAGCTCGTGCGAGCGCTCCGGATCGGAGCGCACCAGCGAGGCGATCACCGTCATCGCGTTGTACATGAAGTGCGGGGAGATCTCGGCGCGCAGCGCTTGCAGCTCGGCCTGCGCGGCCAGCTCGGCCGAGTGCTCCAGGCGGCCGTGATCGAGCGCGTCCTCCACCCAGGCGGTGGCTTCGCGCACCGCCGACATGCGGACCTCGCCGTCGACGACCAGCACGCCGGCGAGCTCCTCCTGCACCAGCAACGGCATCGCGACCAACGGCGGACGGCCGCTGCGGGTCTCGGTGTGCACCACGTCGGCGACCGCCCCCATCGCGTCGGCCTCGGCGTGCGGCCCACCGGACCACTGCACGGCACCGGACAGGTCGGCGATCCCGACCGCGTCGACGTCGAGGAGCTTGCGCAGGTCGCGCAACGCGCTGGGCACTCCGGGTCCGGTGGGGCCCGCGCGCAGGTTCTCGGCCATCCGGCGCGCGACGCGCAACACCGATTCGGAGTCCGAACGCCGCAGCCACCACGCACCGCGTTGCGGCTTGCGGTCGGTTGGCACCGGCATCAACACCCCAAATCACCATCGACGAGTTCCTGGGATGTTAATCCGCTTGAGCGAACCGTGCGAGACCGTTCGTCAACCGCTCGTCGCGGTCGAGCCGCTTTCGAACGCGTCAGGTACACGCCTGGTCGAACGGGTAGTGCCGCACATCACGGTCCTGACCTACGGTGCGTCCCGAACACCCGCCGCCAGCGATCAACAGGGAGTGTCCGTGAGCATCGACGCCCAGGACCGAGTCGTACGCCCGTCCGAGGAGTTCGCGGCGCAGGCCAACGCCACGTCGGCGCTGTACGCCGCAGCGGACG
>NZ_BAAARA010000024.1:0-182599 GCF_039531955.1 Saccharopolyspora halophila | reverse complement strand
TCGGCGCCGACCGCCGTCGCCACCTCCGGGTCCACCGCGGCGAGCGCGTCGTTGAACAGATTGTCGGTGGACGGATTCATGGGATTCCTTCCGCGCTGGGACGCTGCAGGGGGATCGAAGACCGGCAGGGCAGGAGCCCGCACTTCTGAGAGCCAACTGAAATATCAGATGGATGTCACGGTAGCAGCGCGCGCCGCGTGGTCAAGAGATCGATTCGCGAGCAGTGGCGCTGGAGGCCGGAGCTTCAGCGCGGAGAGCTGAAAAACGCTCAGATTTCGTTGCTCGGGGTTGCCGCCTCGGGCGGGTGGCGGCGCGCGGTCGCGGCCCGGGTTGACCTGGATTTTTCGGCTACGTGTTGACCACGCCACATCTGGCGTTCTACTCTGCTGGACAGTTGATATATCAGTCCTCGGTCAGAGGGCTCCATAGTTTTCCGCGGTGCGGCTCGGTGTCACCGCTCATCCGAAAACCGCTTCTGCTCAACCAAATTCGCCTGCCGAAGGCATTTCGCTCCCCAGCTCAACATCCGCTGCCCCGTAAGGAGATCAGCATGAGCACGACCCCTCGCGTCGTCATCATCGGAGCCGGGATCGTCGGCGCGAACCTCGCCGACGAGCTCACCAGCCGCGGGTGGAACCAGGTCACCGTCCTTGACCAGGGGCCACTGCCGCTCACCGGTGGCTCGACGTCGCACGCGCCAGGCCTCGTCTACCAAACGGCTTCTTCGAAGACGATGACGGAGTTCGCCACCTACACCGTCGAGAAGTTCAAGAGCCTCTACGCCGATGAGGGCTGGTGCTTCAACCAGGTCGGCGGGCTCGAGGTCGCCACCACCCCGGAACGGCTCGCCGACCTGCACCGCAAGCAGGGCTGGGCCACCTCCTGGGGAGTTCCCGGCGAGGTCATCGAGCCCGAGGAGTGCGCGAAGCTGCACCCGCTGCTCGATCCAGACCGGATTCTCGGCGGGTTCCACACGCCGACGGACGGCCTGGCCAAGGCACCCCGGGCCGTGCTCGCCCTCGCACGTCGCGCCGTCGGGCGCGGTGCGCGGTTCCGGGGCGCGGTCCGCGTGGTGGGGATCAACCAGCAGGGCGGACGGGTCACCGGTGTGGAGACCGACCAGGGAGAGGTCCCCGCCGACATCGTGGTTTCCTGCGCCGGTTTCTGGGGTCAGCGGATCGGCGAGATGGCCGGCATGAACGTGCCGCTGCTGCCGATGGCCCACCAGTACGCCAAGACCGACCAGCTGCCCGAGCTCGCCGGGCGCAACGACGAGCACACCGAGGCCAACCTGCCGATCCTGCGCCACCAGGACCGCGACCTCTACTTCCGCGAGCACGTCGATCGGCTGGGCATCGGCACCTACGCCCACCGCCCGATGCCGGTGCGCCTGGGCGACCTGCCCGAGCTCGACGCCCCCTCCGAGCAGGCCATGCCATCGGTGCTGCCGTTCACCGAGGAGGACTTCGCGCCTTCCTGGGAGGCCACCAAGCGGCTGCTGCCCGCTCTGGAGTCGGCCGCGGTCGAGACGGGCTTCAACGGGGTCATGTCCTTCACGCCCGATGGTGGCCCGCTGGTCGGCGAGTCCCCGGACGTGGCGGGATTCTGGATCGCCGAGGCGGTGTGGGTGACCCATTCCGCGGGAGTGGGGCGCTCGGTGGCGCAGCTGCTGGTCGACGGGCGCAGCGAGATCGAGCTGCACGGTTGCGACGTGCACCGCTTCGACGAGATCGAGACGACGCCGGATTACGTCGAGGAGACCGCTGCGCGCAACTTCGTGGAGGTCTACGACGTCAAGCACCCGCTGCAGCCCAAGTTCTCCCCGCGCGATCTGCGGGTGAGCCCGTTCCACGCGCGGCAGAAGGAACTCGGCGCGGTGTTCCTGGAAGCCCACGGCTGGGAGCGCCCGCACTGGTACGAGGCGAACGCACCACTGGTCAAGGAGCTGCCGTTGGAGTGGCAGCCGCCGGGGCGGGACGCCTGGGCGGCGATGTACCACAGCCCGATCGCCGCGGCCGAGGCGTGGAAGACCCGCACCGACGTGGCCATGTTCGACATGACCTCGCTCAAGCGGCTCGAGGTCAGCGGGCCCGGGGCGCTGGCGTTCCTGGACCGGCTCACCACCAACAAGCTCAACAAGTCCGTCGGCTCGGTGACCTACACGCTGATGCTCGACGAGGCAGGCGGCGTGCGCAGCGATCTCACAGTGGCGCGGCTGGACGAGCAGCTGTTCCAGATCGGTGCCAACGGAAACCTGGACTTCGACCACCTCCGCCGGGAGCTCCCCGAGGACGGCAGCGTGTCGCTGCGCGACATCACCGGCGGCACCTGCTGCATCGGCGTGTGGGGTCCCCGCGCGCGTGACCTGGTGCAGCCGCTGAGCCGCGAGGACCTCTCGCACGAGGGCCTGAAGTTCTTCCGCTGCAAGCAGATCCACATCGCAGGCATCCCGGTCACCGCGATGCGGGTGTCCTACGTCGGCGAGCTGGGCTGGGAGCTCTACACCAATGCTGAGTACGGCAGGCGGCTCTGGGACGTGCTCTACGAAGCGGGCCGCGAGCACGGGGTGGTCGCAGCCGGGCGAGCAGCGTTCAACAGCCTGCGGCTGGAGAAGGGCTACCGCGCCTGGGGCGCGGACATGACCACGGAGCACAACCCGTACGAGGCCGGAGTCGGTTTCGCGGTGCGGATGCAGAAGGGCGAGTTCATCGGTCGAGACGCGCTCGCTCAGATCGAGCCGGAGGCGGTGACCCGTCGGCTGACGTGTCTGACGATCGACGACGGGCGCAGCGTGGTGCTGGGGTCCGAGCCGGTGTTCGTCGACGGGGTGCCCTCCGGCTACGTCACCTCCGCCGCGTTCTCGCACACCCTCGGTACTCCGATCGCCTACGCCTGGCTACCCGCCGAGGCCGTCGAGGGCACCCGGGTGCGCATCCAGTACTTCGACCGCATGGTGAGCGCGACCGTCGCCGCCGAGCCCCTGGTCGACCCGGACATGCAGCGGATCCGTCGCTGACCCGACCCGCGCCCGCGGGCGCACGACTGCGAAGGATACCCATGCGCACGGACACCATCGAAGAATTCCTGCACGACCTGGCCGCCAGGGTGCCCGCACCCGGCGGCGGGGCGACCGCGGCACTGCACGCCGCGCAGGCCGCCGCCCTGCTTGGCATGGTCGCCCGCTACAGCGACGGCGAGAAGTACGCCGAGCACGCCGCGACGATCCACGAGGTGCGCGACACCACCGACGAACTGCGCGGACTCTGCCTGGACCTGGCCGAGCAGGACGCGGAAGCCTTCGGTGCGGTCGCGAACGCCTACCGGCTGCCCAAGCAGACCCCGGAGGAGAAGCGAGCTCGTTCCCTGGCGATCGGAACGGCCCTCGCCGAGGCCGGGCGGGTCCCCGCCCGGGTGATCGTCCTGGCCGAACAGATCGTCGAACTCGCCGAGCGACTGCGGCCGATCGGGAACCCGAACGTGATCAGCGATGTGGCGGCCTCCGCGATCGCGGCGCGGGCGGCGATCTCGACCGCCCGGGTCAACGTCGAGATAAACCTCTCCGGCATCACCGACCTCGACCTCCGCACCGAACTCGACGAGGCGCTCGTCAAGACCGACGACATGCTGCTGCGTGCCGATACCGTCACCTCCGCAGTCCGGGAGCAGATCCTGCGATGACCACGATTCAGCCCACCACACCCCGAACCACCGAGGCCATCCGAGAACTCGGTGGAACCGGGCTCGCTCGCGAGATCCGCGCGCGAGCCGCCGCGAACGCCGCGGAGCTCGCCGAAACCGGCATCACCCCGGGGCTGGCCGTGGTGGTTGCCACCGACGACGAGTCCAGCGCCTGGTACGTGCGCTCGATCGCACGTGCTGCGGGCAAGGCCGGAATCGACTGCCGCACGGTCGATCTCGGTCCGGGCGCCGAACCCGAGCGGATCCGCGCCGCGCTGGAAAAGCTCAGCGCGGACGAGTCGGTGCACGGCATCATCCTGCAGACCCCGTTGCCGGCCGAGGCGCACTTCGAAGAGCTGGCATCGGCGATCGATCCTCGCAAGGACGTCGACGGGGCCAACCCGGTCTCGCTCGGCAACCTGGCCGCGGGCCTGCCCGCGCACCCGCCCGCCACCGCCGCTGCGGTCCTGGAGCTGCTCGATCACCACGAGATCGAGCTGGCCGGGCGAAACTGCGTCGTGGTGGGGCGTTCCAACGTGGTCGGCAAGCCGGTCGCACAGCTGCTGCTGCAGCGCGACGCGACCGTCACGGTCTGCCACCGGCACACGCCGGAGCTGACCGCGTTCACCCCGGACGCGGACGTGCTGGTGGTCGCGGTCGGCAAGCCCGGCCTGATCACCGACAAGCACGTCCGGGACGGCTCGGTCGTCGTCGACGTCGGCACCAACCCGACAGCCGACGGCGGACTCGTCGGCGACGTCGAGCCGTCCGTGCGAGTCGCCGGGCTCACTCCCGTGCCAGGGGGCGTGGGTCCGGTGACCACCGCACTGCTGCTGCAGCACACGGTGCGGTCCGCGATCCGCACCGCCCGCCAGGTCGGGAACACCGCCGACCCGCGGCTGCGACCCGGTCAGGAGTGCTGATGAGCCTTTCCGTCTTCGATCTGTTCAAGGTCGGCATCGGGCCGTCGAGCTCGCACACCGTCGGTCCGATGCGGGCGGCCTACCTGTTCGTCGAGCACCTGCGCAGCACCGGGACACTGCCCCGCGTCGTGCGGGTGCGCTGCGAGCTGTTCGGTTCCCTCGGAGCGACGGGGCACGGGCACGGCAGCGTCAAGGCCGTGGTCCTCGGGCTCGCGGGCGAGCAGCCGCACCTGGTCGACCCGGTCGCTGCCGAACCGCAGGTGCAGGCCGCACGCGAGGAGTCCCGGCTGAGCCTCGGCGGCGAGCACAAGATCGCCTTCGAGGTGGACGAGGACGTGGTCCTGCACCGCAACGCGCGGCTCGACTTCCACAGCAACGGCATGGTCTTCGAAGCCCTCGACGACGCCGGAACGTGCCTCGATCGACGCGAGTACTACTCGGTTGGCGGTGGTTTCGTCCTCGACGAGGACGAAACCGGGCGGCCCGTCCTCGTCGAGGACGAGACCCCGATGCGCTATCCCTTCGCGACTGCCGAGCAGCTGCTCGCGCACACCGCGGGGTCCGGAGCGCGGATCAGCGACGTGATGCTTGCCAACGAGCTGACCTGGCGCCCGGAGGAGGACACCCGGGCCGGCCTGCTGCACATCTGGTCGGTGATGCGGGAGTGCGTCGAGCAAGGTGTGCACACCGGGGGAACCCTGCCCGGCGGGCTCAAGGTTCGCCGCCGCGCACGCGAGCTGCGGACCAGCCTGGAGAGCAGCGCGGGGGAGAACGACGCGGCGCAGGCCATGGAGTGGGTGACCCTGTTCGCCCTGGCGGTCAACGAGCAGAACGCCGCGGGCGGCCGGGTGGTGACCGCGCCGACCAACGGCGCCGCCGGGATCGTGCCCGCCGTGCTGCACTACGCGCACCGCTACCTGCCCTCCTTCGACGATGACGCCGCGGTGCGGTTCCTGCTCACCGCCGGGGCGATCGGCGTGCTGTTCAAGGAGAACGCGTCGATCTCCGGCGCCGAGGTCGGCTGCCAGGGCGAGGTCGGGTCGGCCTGCTCGATGGCCGCCGCCGGACTGGCCGAGCTGCTCGGCGGAACCCCCGAGCAGGTGGAGAACGCCGCGGAGATCGGCATCGAGCACAACCTCGGCCTCACCTGCGACCCGGTTGGCGGGTTGGTGCAGATCCCGTGCATCGAGCGCAACGCGGTCGCCGCGATCAAGGCGATCACCGCCGCGCGGATGGCGCTGCGCGGCGATGGCCACCACCACGTGTCCCTGGACAAGGCGATCAAGACGATGCGCGAGACCGGGGCGGACATGAAGGACAAGTACAAGGAGACCGCGCGCGGCGGCCTCGCGCTCAACATCGTGGAATGCTGAGGAGAATCCCGTGACACGATCGTTCACCCTCACCTTGAGCTGCCCGAACCGCACCGGGATCGTCCGAGCGGTCAGCTCCTACCTGGTCGAGCAGGGCTGCGACATCGCCGAATACCGGCAGTTCGACGACCCGGTGCGCGGGCGCCTGTTCCTGAGGGTGCAGGCCACCGCGGCCGCCGAGATCGACCTCGACGAGATGTCCCGCGGCTTCGAACCGGTGGCCACCGACTTCGAGATGGTCTACGCCCTGCACCTGGACCGCGACGCCCGGATCCTGGTGATGGTCTCCAAGCTGGGGCACTGCCTCAACGACCTGATCTACCGGTGGCGCGCCGGGGAGCTGGGTGCCGAGATCGTGGCCGTGGTGTCCAACCACGAGGACCTCCGCCCGATGGCCGAGGCGGCCGGTCTGCCGTTCCACCACGTCCCGGTCACCCCGGAGACCAAGCCGGAGAGCGAGGCCCGGCTGCTGCGGCTGGCCGACGACTACGGCGTCGACCTGGTGGTGCTCGCCCGCTACATGCAGGTGCTCTCCGACCAGACCTGCAAGGCGCTGCACGGCCGCGCGATCAACATCCACCACTCGTTCCTGCCCGGGTTCAAGGGCGCCAAGCCCTACCACCAGGCCTACGACCGCGGCGTCAAGCTCGTCGGTGCCACGGCGCACTACGTCACGCCCGACCTCGACGAGGGCCCGATCATCGAGCAGGAGGTCATCCGGATCGACCACAGCTACGACCCGCGGGCGCTGCAGACCGTGGGGCGGGATGCCGAGGCGCTGGCGCTGTCGCGGGCGGTGCGGTGGCACTGCGAGAACCGCGTTCTGCTCAACGGTCACAGCACCGTCGTGTTCCGGTAGCCATACCGGGGAAAGTCCGAGTACTTTGGCAATCGAATCGCGTTCCTCCCGGTGCGCGCCGGCGCGCACCGCACGTGCTCCCGCTCCGCGCTGCGCTTCGGTCTCGTGCCGCGGACCGCCGCAGCGCGGCACGAGCACGAGACCGATTCCGCCGCCAGCGATCAAACATGGCCCGCTGAGCCACCTTTGCCGCAACATCAACGTCGAGACGACGCCCGCCTCCGAGGCGCCGCAGCGAGATCCCCACCTCTGTCCGACGAGGAGCACTACCCATGACGACCGGTGAGCTTCCCACCTCTCAAGGCAAGGCCGTTCTCCCCGAAAGCCTGCGCGAGACCCTGGCCGGGCACTACTACACCGACCCCTCGATCTTCCGCCTGGAACAGGAGACGATTTTCGAAGCAGGCTGGTTCTGCGCCGTGCTCAGCGCGGACCTGACCAAGCCCGGCCAGTACGAAACGGTCCAGATCGGACGTGAGAGCGTACTGGTCACCCGAGGCCGCGACGGCGCCGTCAAGGCGTTCCTGAACGTCTGCAGGCACCGCGGCGCGCAGTTGTGCACCGAGGAGAAGGGCGAGGTGCGGCGGTCCTTCCAGTGCCCGTACCACGCCTGGACCTACTCCTTCGACGGCGATCTGATCGCCGCGCCGAATCTCAACGCGATGGACGACATCGATCGCACCGAGTACGGGCTGCACAAGGTGCACGTCCGGGAATGGCTCGGCTACGTGTGGCTGTGCCTGGCCGAGGAAGCGCCCTCGTTCGAGGAAACCGTCATCGGTGACGTCACCAACCGGCTGGGCACCCCGGACGCGATCGTGGGTTACCAGGTCGCCGACCTCAAGCTCGGGCGGCGCATCGAGTACGACGTCAAGGCGAACTGGAAGCAGATCGTCGAGAACTTCATGGAGTGCTACCACTGCGCGACGATTCACCCCGAGCTCACCGAGGTGCTGCCCGAGTTCGGCGACGGGTTGGCCGCGCAGTACTTCGTGGGGCACGGCGCGGAGTTCGGTGAGGACATCGAGGGCTTCACGGTCGACGGTTCGGCCGGGCTGCAGAAGCTGCCCGGGGTGAACGAGGAGCAGGACCGCCGCTACTACGCGATTACGGTGCGGCCGCAGGTGTTCATCAACCTGGTGCCCGACCACGTGGTCTTCCACCGCATGTTCCCGATCTCGGCAGAACGCACGCTGGTGCGCTGCGACTGGCTCTACCTTCCCGAGGTGGTCGATTCGGGGGCCGACATCGATCGTTCCGTGGAGTTGTTCCACCGGGTCAACAAGCAGGACTTCGACGCCTGCGAGCGCTGCCAGCTGGCCATGGACTCCCGTGCCTACGCCGACGGCGGGGTGCTGGTCCCGAGCGAGCACCACATCGCCGAGTTCCACGACTGGGTTCGCAACCGGATCGGCTGACCCGCCGCCCAGGTGGCCTCGCACCGAAGTCCGGTGCGAGGCCACTTCTCGTCGACCCACCGAGCGACGCGAAAGAGCGGTCCCGCCCGGAACCAAGCGCATCCGGAGAGCGCGGTTCCGGGCGGGACCGCAGAGTTGTGGCTGTTACCGCGGAGCCGTCAGCGCGGCTGCTCCAGCGGCACGCCGTCCTCGGACAGAGGTGGGGGTGGGAGTTCGGCGCTGGAGGAGAGGGGAGCGGCGCCGTCCAGCGGCTTTCCCGCGTGCTCGCGCAGGAAGTGCGTGGCGACGATCCCGATGACGCCGGCGCCGATGAGGTAGTAACCCGGCCAGTCCAGGTTGCCGGTGGCGGTCACCGCCGCCTCGATGATCGTCGGAGCGGTACCGGCGAACAGCGAAACCGACAGGTTGAAGATCACCGCGAGGCTGCTGTAGCGGATCACGGTCGGGAACAGCGCGGGCAACGTCGACGGGGAAACCGCCGCGAAGCACATCAGGCACAATCCGATGATCAGCAGCCCTGCGATCAGACCGGCCATTCCGGTGCGCAGCAGCCAGACCGCCGGTAATCCGAGCAGCACCAGGGAGACGCTCCCGGTCATCAACACCGGTTTGCGTCCGATTCGGTCGCTGAGGCGCCCAACGCCGACGATCGCGCACAACATCACGAGCATGACCGCCACCTGCAACCCGGTGGCCACTGCGCTGCTCGTCCCGCCCTCGCCGAAGCGGGGGAGCGTGCCGGTCAGGTAGGTCGGGACGTAGTTGGTCAGCACGTAGTTGGTCACGTTCCACGCCACGATCACACCTGTGGCGACCAGCGCGGGGGTGCGGTAGTGGCGCAGCACGATCTGCACGGCGCGCCTGGTAGACATCGTGGCCAGCGCGGGGGAGCGCTCCATGAGCTGCCGGAACGCCGGGGTGTCCTCCAACCGGATGCGCAGGTAGATCCCGACCAGGCCCAGCGGCAGCGCCAGCATGAACGGCACCCGCCAGCCCCAGGCGACCAGATCCTCGTCCGGCAGCAGGGCGATCACCGCGCCGCAGGTGCTCGCCCCGAGCGCGTAGCCGGTCAGGGTGCTGAATTCCAGCCAGCTGCCGAAGAATCCGCGCCGCCGGTCCGGTGCGTACTCGGCGATCAGCGTCAGTGCCCCGGTGTACTCGCCGCCTGCTGAGAAGCCCTGCAACATCCGGATGAGCAGCACCAGCAGCGGGGCCAGCAGGCCGCTGGTGCCGTAGCTGGGGACCAGGCCGAGCAGCACCGTGGCGACGGCCATCAGCAGGATCGTGGCGGAAAGGGTCTTGGTGCGACCGAACTTGTCGCCGATGCGGCCGAAGACGAAACCACCCAGCGGGCGCATGATGAACGCGGCGGCGAACGCGCCGAGCGTGTAGACCGCCCCCCAGTCGCCGAGTCCCGGGAAGAACACGCGCTCCAGCACTACGGCGGCGAGGTAGGAGTAGATCCCGAAGTCGTACCACTCCGCGACGTTGCCGACCGAGGCCGCGGCGACCGCGCGGTGAACGGTGCGTTCCTCTTGCACCACCGGGGGCCTGAGGTTGCGCCGCGGTCGTCTGGACTGGTCGGTCATGGGGGCTCCCGGGTGCGATCTGCAGCGCCGAGCGACGGTGTCGCAACTCCGCAGCAGCTCCGCGGTTGTGACCGCGATGGACTACTGATATATCTATTCGCGGTAAGATATCGGGTTAGTCCCTCTCGAAGCAAGACCTCACCTCACCCCCTCGCGGTCCAGCCGGCGGGGTCGCCACATCGCTCGGCGCGACCTCGCCATTCTTGCGCGTCCAGTGTCGATCCCACCTCGAGGACTCCTCGGAAAAACCCATGTTTCGGGCTGAATTTGACCGTTGACGAGCGGGGTGGCGAACTTCATTCTGTCGGTGTTGGTTGCGTAATGCACAGCCCGTTCCGCTATGAGCAACAGGAGGCGTTCATGATCTTGGTGGGTGAGTTGGCCGACCTGCAGCCTGGGGAGTCGGTCCGGGTGCACGGCGAGGTGCCGATCGCGGTGTTCAACGTGGACGATGAGCTCTACGCGATCGATGACACCTGCTCGCACCAGGACGCGTCGTTGTCCGACGGGTGGCTCGAGGGATGCGCCGTGGAGTGCCCGCTGCACGCCGCTTGCTTCGATCTCCGGACCGGTCAGCCCAGCGGCCCGCCCGCGAAGAAGCCGGTGCGCACGCACGCGGTCTCGGTTGAGGACGGGCTTATTTACGTGCACGAGTCGACCCGGGTCACCGTCGGTGGCGCGGTTGCGGAGGAGGTCGGTTGATGGAGCACATCACTGTCGTCGGTGCCTCGCTGGCCGGGCTGACGACCGTCCGCGCATTGCGCGCGCAGGAGTTCGAAGGTCGGATCACGCTGGTCGGCGACGAGCCGCACCAGCCCTACGACCGTCCGCCGCTGTCGAAGGAGTTCCTCGCCGGAACGGCCACCGAGGACGACATCCGGCTCATCGACGACGACGACGAGCTTGACGTCCAGTGGGAGATAGGCCAGCCCGCGAGCTCGCTCGACCCCTCCGGCCGGGCCGTCGTGCTCGCCGACGGAACCCGGATCAACACCGATGGCGTCGTCCTGGCCACTGGCGCACGGGCACGAGAACTTCCCGGCACGGCGTCGCGGGGTGTGCACACCCTCCGCTCCCTGGACGACGCACGAGCCCTGCGCGCGGAACTCGTCCCGGGTGCACGGCTGGTCATCATCGGCGCCGGGTTCATCGGAGCCGAGATCGCCTCCACCGCAATCAGTCTCGGATGCGACGTGGACATCGTCGAATCCTCGGCGGTGCCGCTGCAGCGGGCCCTGGGACCCGAGATGGGTGCGGTCTGCGGCCGGTTGCACACCCGCAACGGTGCTCGGGTGCACCTGCGCACCGGACTCGCCGAGCTGATCGGAGAGCCCGGGGTCACCGCAGTGCGCCTCACCGACGGACGGGAACTGCCTGCCGACGTCGTGGTGGTCGGCATCGGGGCGCAACCGAACACCGAATGGCTCGCGGGTTCAGGGCTCGACGTCGACGACGGCGTCCGCACTGACGCGCAGGGACGAACGGCCATCCCCGAGATCGTGGCGGCGGGTGACTGCGCTCGCTCGTACCGCAACTACACCGCCGGCCCGCTCCGGCTGGAGCACTGGACCAACGCGCTGCAACAACCGGCGGCCGCGGTAGCGGGTCTGCTCGGGCGGGAGCACACGGCTCCGGCGCACCACGCGGTTCCCTACTTCTGGTCCGATCAGTACGGACACAAGATCCAGTTCGCGGGCCACCGCACCTCGGACTGCACGTTGCAGGTCGAGGAGGGCGACCCGGAGTCCGGTGATTTCCTCGCTCTCTACCTCGACCCCGACGAACGGCCGGTAGGAGTGCTGGCCATCGACCGCGCTCGCGCCTTCGGGCAGTGGCGGCGAAAGCTCGCCCAGAACCTCTGATCGGCGCGACCCGGACTTCTCACTCAACCCCGCCTCCGGATCATCGATTCGGCGCAGGAAGGAATCACACCAACGAACGCATAGCATTGTCGAAGTTCAGCACGTGTTCCCGCGCGAGCCGTTCAGCCTTGTCCGGCTCGCGCGCGCTGATTGCCCGCAGCAGCGCCGAGTGCTCCATGACATGACTGTCGAAGTCCGGCATGCGCTCCAGGAAGACGCAGAAGATCCGCGTCGCGAGGTTGTCGTAGCGGATGAGCGTGTCCTCGAGGTGCGGGTTCCCCGCCGCGTGGTAGATCGCCCGATGCACGTGGAGATCCCAGCGCATCACCTCGTCGCGTTCGAGGGAGTGGAAATCCACGTCGTCGAGGAAGTCGGCGAGGTTGCCGAGCTCCTCGGCTTCGGCGTTGCCCGCGACCTCGGCGGCCCTGCGGGCCGCGAGCGGTTCCAGGTGCATCCGCAGATCGGAGATGTAGGCCAGATCGGTGATGTCCACGGCGGTGGCGAACGTCCCGCGTCGCGGGTAGGAAACGACCAGGCGATCGATCTCCAGTCGCTTGAGCGCCTCGCGCACCGGCGTCCGGCCGATGTCGAGCGCCTCCGCCAGACCCGCGTCGTCGATCGGCTCCATCGGAGGGATGTCAAGCATGATCAGCCGATCGCGGATCGCCTGGTACGCCTTGTCGGCCATGGAGATGGGCTGGCCTTCGGTTGTAGCACTCATCGTAGCCCCGACTTCATCACTGAAATCCAGCAATCGTCCAAATCTGATACACGACTAGTATAGCAGAAATGCATTGCGGTAACGACCGGTGTTGTTGGTCACTGCGACGCCGCACACGTCTGACCTGCGAAGTTGTCCGAAACCTGGATTGGGTGCGAATTCCGGAGCGCGCGCGACGTGCCCGGCAGCGCCTGGTCGCAGTTGGTCCGGGCCACCAGCTGCGGCCGTGGATTCGATGATTCGAATTCGACCCGGTGTCGCCATCAATTCATTTCCATTTGGTAACAGGTGGCTCCGGCCCGGCCCGCCGGTGGTCAGCGGTCTGCAGAACGGATCACTACGGCTGGTCGACCTCGGCGCCAGCTACCCGTTCCGCTCGCTGGGTTGCAGACCGGGGTCCTGGGCACTGGCGGGCAGCTGCACGTGATCGGCCCGAAGGGGCGCAGGTGGTCCGCAAGATCCCGGTCCTCGGGCCGCGGGGAGCGCCCTTGGACTAGCAGCAGCCGCTGCTCGTGCGGTGCGGGACGGCTTACGTCACAAACCCGAGTGGGCGGGAGATCCACGTGATCGAACTCGCTCCCGGGGGAGAAATTCGCCACCGGCGCGCTGCTCGCGGTGCCGGACGAGCTGACCGGGCCCGGTCGCGGGTCACCGACCGTCGCGCCGAGCCCGAGACGGTCAGTGACCCCCCGTGCGGAAAACACCACGAAACAGCAGTGGCGGAGGGGACTCGCCGAACAACGGCCTCGGTGATCGGGGGCGGTGCGCCTCCCGTCCGCCCGATGGACCTCAACGTCCTCGCCATCGTTGGTCACGCACGGCGGCACGCCTCGTCCTCGGTGCGATCGCTGCGAGGTGGGCCCGATCAGGACGGGTGCAGCCTGGTGCCGGCCTCACCGGTGTGGGGGAGCGGTAACCGCCCTTCGGCGAGTCGGTCCGTGCGCGCAGCCGGTTGTGCGATCCTCGATCGAGTTGACCGCTGTTGCGCGCGGGGCGGTAGCTGCCAGCTCTTCCCGCGCTGAGCCGGTGATGCGGTCCGGAAGGAGTTTTCGGTGGGTGAGATCACGGCGCTGACCTGGGGCGTCACCATCGCGCTGGTCGTGCTGCTGCTGGCGGTGGATCTGGTGCTCGCGGCGATGAAGCCGCACCGGGTCGGATTCGGCGAGGCCACGGCCTGGTCGGTGTTCTACATCGTGGTCGCCGTGCTGTTCGGCGTGTGGTTCGCGATGACCTACGGCGGTGATCTCGGCACCGAGTACTTCACCGGTTACATCGTCGAGAAGAGTCTGTCGGTCGACAACCTCTTCGTCTTCGTGATCATCATGTCCACCTTCGCGGTGCCCGAGGAGCACCAGCACAAGGTGCTGACCTTCGGCATCGTGCTCGCGCTGATCATGCGCGTCATCTTCATCGCGGTCGGCGCCGCGCTGCTGTCGCTGTTCTCGTTCGTGTTCCTGCTGTTCGGCCTGCTGCTGATCTACACGGCGGTGCAGTTGTTCCGGCACCGCAACGAGGATCCCGACGTCGAGAACAACGTGATGGTCAGGACTGCGCGGCGGATCCTGCCGATCTCCGACGAGTACGTCGGCGGCAAGCTGCTGATCCGCCAGAACGGTCGCCGCGCGGCCACCCCGCTGTTCGTGGTGCTGGTGGCCATCGGCGGGATCGATCTGCTGTTCGCGCTGGACTCCATCCCGGCGGTCTTCGGCGTGACCAGCGAGCCGTTCATCGTGTTCACGGCCAACGCCTTCGCGCTGCTCGGGCTGCGCGCGCTGTTCTTCCTCGTCAAGGGCCTGCTCGACCGGCTGGTCTACCTCTCGGCCGGACTGGCGCTGATCCTGGCGTTCATCGGGGTCAAGCTGGTGCTGCACTGGCTGCACGTGGACATCAGCGGGAGCATCCCGGAGATCCCCACGCCGCTGAGCCTGGGCGTGATCGTCGGGGTGCTGGTGATCGTGACGGTCGCGAGCCTGATCAAGACCAGGGGACATCCCGAGATCAAGGCCCACTCCGGCGCGCTGCGCGCGAACCCGCATCGCCACGAGCGCGAGTGAGCGGGTTCGGCGCGCGCACTTCGATCGGGACCGCGCGGGCGGTGGCGGCGAAGCTCGCGTAATCGAGAAGTGCTAGCCCGGAACTGGCTCAAAGTGCTAGGCGCCGGGGCCACGCGGTCGATCCGCCCGGGGGTCGTGCCGCGCGATGGTCTTGCGCGTGGAAGCGACTACTCACCTCACCGGCACGCAGCAATCTCCCGAACAGGAATCCCCGAAGCGGGGACACCAGGCCAGGCTGGTCGGTCTGGACGTGGCGCGCGGACTCGCGGTGTTCGGCATGTTCGCCGCGCACGTCATGCCACCCACCTACTGGCCGTCGAGCCTCGCGTCCGGTCGGGCGGCGGCGCTGTTCGCCGTCCTGGCCGGGGTCTCGATCTCGCTGCTCAGTGGCGGATCGCGCCCGCACGCCGGAACCCGGATGCGGACCTCGCGGGTGCGCATCGCCGTGCGCGCCGTCCTGCTCTTCTTGCTGGGCCTCGGCCTGACCACGCTGCAGGTGCCCGCGATGGTGATCCTGGCGTTCTACGGCGTGCTGTTCCTGCTCTCGATCCCGCTGCTGCGGTTGCGCGCGGCAGCGCTGGCGATCCTCGCCGCAGTGCTCGCGGTCGGCGCACCGCTGCTGTCGTACGTGCTGCGCGGAGGTGTCGAGACCAACCGGCTCGGCTACACACCCGACTTCGGCGACTTCGGCTCGCTCGACGGGTTCTGGACCGCGGTCCACAGCCTGTTGCTCACCGGTGCGTATCCGGTGCTGACTTGGCTGCCGTTCCTGCTCACGGGCATGTCCTTGGGCAGGCTCGACCTGCTCGCGGTGCGCGGGAAGCTGATCGCGGTGGGCGCAGGTCTGGCGGCGCTCGGCTACGGCGGCTCGTGGATCGCGATGAACCCGCTGGGCGGCCACGACGTGCTGCTGTCGACGTTGCCGCCCGGACTCCCGCCGAAGCTCCTCGACGCCGTGCTGTCCTCCAGCATGGGAACCGCGCCGACCACCTCCCCGGTCTGGCTGCTCACCGCGGGCGCGCACAGCGGTACTCCGTTCGATATCGTCGGCGCTTCCGGGGTGGCGATCGCGGTGATCGGTGCCTGCCTGTTCGGGCAACGACTGCGCGGACCGCTGCTGCCCGTCTCCTCGGTGGGCGCGCTCGCGCTGACCTCCTACGCCGGGCACCTGCTCGTGCTGAAGGCCGTCGGCGCCGAACGGATGGGTCAGCTGATCGCCGAGCACCCGTACGTTCCGTGGTTGGCCCTGATGGTCGGGACTGCGGTGCTCACGATCGGCTGGCGCGTGCTGCTGGGACGCGGACCGCTGGAGTGGGCGCTGCACCACGCCTCGACCGCCCCGGCGCGCCTGCTCGCTCGCTGAGCCGACCATCACCGGATCGGGTGGTTTAGGGGTCCTTTCAGAATGCGGTGGAGTCGCGTGCGGTGTGGGACCCAGCCGGTGCCGCGGCGTCTGCGGTTCCGCTCTCGGCACCGCCGCGCAACCCACGAGCTGAATGTCTCCTCAGGCCGAGCGGCCGAGAAGGCTGCTTCGCAGCGGGCTTCCGCTGGACGCGACGGGCTATCGTGAGGGGCATGATCGGTGCGGGGCGAGGGCTCGGCTGGGCGGTGGCGTTCGTGCTGGCGGTGACCGCGGCGTGCGGCACGAGCGCGCCGCCCGCACCCGCGCCGCAGGCACCCGCGCCGCCGGCATCGAGCCCGGCCGAGCCCCCGGCCTCCCCGAGCGAGACCGAACCGCCGCCCACGGGGCAGGTCGAGGCCCCCGCCGGGTTCGTGCCGCTGCGCGATGTCGCTCCCTCGATCGTCGAGGACATCCGCTACGCGACACCGCACAACTTCGTCGGCGATCCGGTGCGCGGCTACGACGAACCGATGTGCGTCGTGACCCGCCCGCTCGCCGACGCGTTGCACGCCGCGCAGCAGCAGCTCGAAACGCGGGGCTACTCCCTCAAGGTCTACGACTGCTACCGGCCGCAACGCGCGGTCGACCACTTCGTGGAGTGGGCGAAGAACGTCGACGATCAGCGCATGAAGGCCGAGTTCTACCCGGGACTGGAGAAGTCCCGGCTGTTCGCCGACGGCTACATCGCCGAGAACTCCGGACACAGCAGGGGAAGCTCGGTCGACCTGACGCTCGTGCGGCTCCCGGTCCCGCCGCAACGTCCGTACGTCCCGGGTGAGCCGCTGAGCCCGTGCACCGCTCCGGCGGGGGAGCGGTTCCCGGACAACAGCGTCGACATGGGCACCGGCTACGACTGCTTCGACGACCTCTCGCACACCGACGACCCGCGAGTGACCGGGGCGGCGGAAGCCAACCGGAACCTGCTGCGCGACGTGCTCACCTCGGTCGGGCTGGAGAACTACGCGAACGAGTGGTGGCACTACAATCTGGCCAGCGAACCGTTCCCGGATCAGTACTTCGACTTCCCGGTCAACAGCGCGGCCTTCCGGTGACCGACGAGCGATCGGCGGCCGCCATCACCGGCCAGTCCGCGGAGCGCGAAGGCTCTCCCGAACTTCCGGGCGCACGGTCGTTCAGCCGGGGAGCGTCCGTTCGTTGAGCGAGCCTGTCCCGCAGTTTCGCGTTCCGGAACTGGCAGATGGGACCGACGCAGCGGAGAACTCCGGCTCCGTGGGCGTCCTTCAGGAACCAGACGAGGCTCTAGGGGTCCTTAGGAGATACTTCAGTTTGGGCTTGCGTGGCGGTGCGGGTGGCGGAACCTGACGCGTCGTGTGGCTGCGGGATCCGCTCCTTGAGCAGCGGCCTACGCGGCGTCGCGGCTGTCCTCGCCACACGGCGCGGCAGAACCCGCGGCGGTGCGAGTTGAGTCCCACACCTGAAACAGCGGCTGTGCCGCATACTGCAAGGATCCCTTAGCCTACGGTGCAGCAACGATTCCTCTCGCCGGTCGTCCGGTGACGACGTTCGGGTCGCGACGGATGGCACGACGCGTTGCGGTCCACAGGGGACTGACGTGGCCCGCGGGTCGTGAAAGGGATGAGTATGCCTCTTCAGCGGGAGCCGGCCATCGCAGCGGGAACGCCCTACCACCTGCTCGCGCGCACGCCGGCACATCGCTGGTGGCGACCGCTGGTCGGTGTGCTGCTGGTGACCGCGCTGTCGGTGCTGTTCGCGGTGCTGCTCTACGGTGCCGCGCTGGGGTTTGCCGCGGTCGTCGGTGCCCGTACGGATCCGGAGCTGGGTTTCGCCGATCCGCTGTGGATGTTCGTGGTCGGGTTCGTCACCGTGGCGGGGCTTCTTCCCGCGGTGCTGCTGACGGCGCGCATCGTCCAGCGCCGCCCGGCCGGGACGTTGTCCAGCGTGCAGGGGCGTCTGCGCTGGCGGTGGATGCTGGAGTGCGCGCGGTGGGCGGTGCTGTGCCAGGTGCTGGTTCTCGCCGTCGGCTTGGTGCGGGGAGATCAGTGGGCGGGCGCGACGTGGCCGGGCTGGCGGACGTATCTGACCGTGCTGGCTCTGGCCGTGCTCGTCGTGCCCTTCCAAGCGGCCGCCGAGGAGTACCTCTTCCGCGGATGGTTCCTGCAGGCCTTCGCGTCGTGGATCCGCACGCCGTGGCCGGGAGCGGTGGTGGCCTCGATCATGTTCGTGGCGCTGCACGACTACAGCGACCCGCTGGTGATCGTCGACCTCTTCGTCTTCGCGATGGCCCTGTGCTGGTTGAGCATTCGCACCGGCGGGCTGGAGGCCGCGGTGGCGCTGCACGTGGTGAACAACGTGGCCTCGGCCGCCTTCGAAGCCACCCGCGGCGTACCGAATCTCGACCAGAGCGGCGCGTATTCGTTGTGGGAGGTGCTGCCCACCATCGCGGTGACGCTGGCCTACGCGTGGTGGATCGATCGGCGCGCCGCTCGATCGGGAATCGCGACGACGACCGCGTGAGCGTCCAGGGCGCGCTTCGAGCCTAGCGCGGACCCAGGCGGACTCGGCACGCGAACCGGGGCAGGGCAGCGAGAGCGCGACCTCAGTCGAGGCAGAACTCGTTTCCCTCGACGTCCTGCATCACGATGCACGACTCGTTCTGATCATCGGCGGGCAGCAGTCGCACGCGGGTCGCGCCGAGCGGGATCAGCCGTGCGCACTCGGCCTCGAGCGCGGCGAGGCGCTCCGCACCCACGAGCCCGGTGCCGGCCCGCACGTCGAGGTGCAGCCGATTCTTGGCGACCTTGCCCTCGGGAACGCGTTGGAAGAACAGTCGCGGGCCGATGCCCGAGGGATCCGTGCAGGCGAACGCCGAGCCCTGCTGCTCGGGCGGTAGCGAGCTGTTGAACTCGTCCCAGTCGGTGAACCCCACCGGTGGCGGGGGAACGACGTATCCCAGCACCTCGCACCAGAAACGCGCGACTCGCTCGGGTTCTGCGCAGTCGAAGGTGATCTGGAACTGCTTGACCGATGTCATGAACGCACCTTACCGCCCGATTCCGCACTCCGGCGACAAATCGGGAGCGCACTTCGGCCCGGCGGCCGTCAGCGGAACAGGATGACGAGGACGCGGGGTGGCGGGCCCGTTCCGGCCCGGTGCCCGTGTGGGTGCGCTGAGTCGAGGCGGGCGATCGCACCGTCGAGCGGTTTAGCCGCGCTGGCCCATCTTCGCGGGATCTTCGCTGGGCTCACTCGGGCAGGGGGCACCAGTCCGGTTCGACCGACCGCGGGCTCGTCGCGGTTCCGGCGCGATCGGCGCGCTCGCGAAGCCGCGAAAACGCTTGATGGGGCGGTATTCCGGACTCGTTCCGGTCGACAGGAGTCAACGGATCGCCAGAATCGGTGCATGGGAAAGGATGCGTGCCTTCATCGAGTCGCAGCACATCTTCTTCACCGCGACCGCGCCGCTGGACGGCGAGGGCACGGTCAACCTCTCGCCCAAGGGCCTGAACGGTTCGCTCGCCGTGCTCGACGAACGAACGCTGGCCTACCTCGATTTCGCCGGGAGCAACGCCGAGACGATCGCCCACCTGCGCGAGAACGGCCGGATCACCTTGATGTGGTGCGCTTTTGAAGCCCGGCCCAACATCGTGCGCGGCCGCGGTGAGTCTGTCTTCCGCGACGACGCGCGCTGGGCGGAGCTGATGAGCCGTTTCCCGGACATCGACCCGACTCGGCACGGCCTGAGCGCGATCGGCGTCGTGACCGCCGAGCAGATCCGCGACACGTGCGGCTACGCCGTTCCGCTCATGACCTGCGACGAGGATCGAGCACTGCACGCGGCGCGCTTCGCGCGCGAGGGCGACGAGTCGCTCGACGCGTGCTTCCAGAGCAAGGACCACATCGCGACCAGCATCGACGGATTGCCGGGGTTGCCGTTGCCGCTGCCCCCGCTTGCGCGCACCGGATGGCCCCCGGGCGCTGTTCGCCGGGTGAGCGGCTCAACCGGCGCCGACGATGCGCAGGGCCATCTCGGCGTAGTGCTCGGCGATGTCCTCCGGGCTCCAGCGGCCCGCGTCCCGGTACCAGCGGGCGATGTCGATGCCGAGCGAGAGCAGCGCGACGGCGGCCATGGGCGGGTCCGGCGTCGCGAAGGTGCCTGCCGCGATACCGCGTTCGATGAGTTCGCGGAGATCTCGTTCGATGCGGTGGCGGATCTCGCGGATCTCCGCGTAGTGCTCCGAGGTGAGCGCGGACAGCTCGTAGTTGACGATCCGCGCCAGGGTGTGCGCGCGGGCGTGGTCGACGGCGAAGTCGTGGATCAACTTGCGCAGCGCGGCGGCGGGATCGGGCGACGACGCGATCGCGGTCTGCACCAGCTGGAGGGTGTTCTCGTGCCCCGACCGGGAGATGAGGTAGAGCAACTCCTCCTTGGACTTGTGGTGCACGTACAACGCGGCGGAGCTCAGGCCGGCGGCCGTCGCGATGTCCCGCGTTGTGGTGCCGTGGAAGCCCTTCTCGGCGAACGCGGCCACGGCCGCGTCCAGCAGGCGAGCGCGGGTGGCCTCGGCGCGGCTCGGTTCGGAGTTCTCGGTCATCGCGGCGTCCATTGTTGCTGTTGTTCGAATTCGGATCGCATCGGCACTCGTCGCAGCTCACACTGTTGTGTGATGTGCCTAACACTCCGGGCTCTGAAGGTTCCCTTGACGGTGGTGTCCCCGCCCAAGCCTAATGGCAACTTAGCAAGCGCTTAGTAAATCTGAGAAGTGCACGACGACCACCGTGATCGTCATTACCGCTCGCTGGAACCGGTGGCCCCGCGCGCCACGTGCCGCCGGGAGTCGGTCGGCGGGTGGCAGCGACGGCTCGGAGAACAGGAGGCGCCGGGATGAAGGCATGGCAGGTAGTGGAGCTCGGCGAGCCGCGTGACGTGCTGCGCCTCACCGACGTGGCCGATCCCGAACCGGGACAGGGACAGCTCACCGTGCGCGTGCTGGCATCGCCTGCCAACTTCCCGGACGTGCTCATGTGCGGCGGGCAGTACCAGGTCAAGCCCGAGCTTCCGTTCACACCGGGTGTGGAGCTCTGCGGGGAGGTCGTGGCCGTCGGCTCCGGGGTCGACGGGTTCGCCGCGGGCGACCGGGTGCTGGGCGGTTCGGTCCTGCCGCACGGCGGATTCGGCGAGCTGGCCGTCATGGACGCCGCGACGACGTTCGCGGCACCCGCCGCCCTGGACGACGCCGAGGCGGCCTCGCTGTACATCGGCTACCAGACCGGCTGGTTCGGCCTGCACCGCCGGGCCGGATTGCGCGCGGGCGAGACGCTGCTGGTGCACGCCGCGGCGGGTGGCGTGGGCAGCGCCGCCATCCAACTGGGCAAGGCCGCCGGCGCGCGCGTGATCGGCGTGGTCGGTGGCCCCGAGAAGGCCTCCGTCGCGCGCGAACTCGGTGCCGACGTGGTGGTCGACCGGCGGGAGCAGGACTTCGTCGCCGTGGTCAAGGAGGAAACCGGCGGGCGAGGCGCGGACGTGATCTACGACCCGGTCGGCGGCGACACCTACCGCCGCTCGACCAAGTGCATCGCGTTCGAGGGCCGGATCCTCGTGGTCGGCTTCGCCGGGGGCGAGATCCAGTCGGCCGCGCTCAACCACGCGCTGGTGAAGAACTACTCGATCGTCGGCCTGCACTGGGGCCTGTACAACCGGCACGACCCGGCGGCGGTGGCCGAGTGCCACCGGGACCTGACCGAGCTGGCCGCCAGCGGCGCGGTGAAACCTCTTGTCAGCGAGCGGCTCTCGTTGGACTCGGTGGCCGAAGGGGTGCAGCGGCTCGCCGACGGCAGCACGGTCGGTCGAGTCGTCTACCAGCGGGAGGCGTCGTGAGGATTCCGACTCCGGACCCGGCCCGACCTGCTCCGACGAGATCCGCGACCAAACCCGCACGGAAGGCGGCACGATGACCATCGACGAACTCAGGCAGCGGATCGCGGACTTCCTCGCCGCGCACGATCCCGCCACGACCGACCGACTGGAGTTCCTGCGCGCCCGCTACGACGCGGGTCTGGCGTGGGTGCACTTCCCGGAGGGCCACGGCGGCCTCGGCCTACCCCAGGCGTGGCAGCTCGACGTGGACGAACTGTTCGAGCAGGCGGGCGCGCCGGACAACAACCCGCAGATGAACGGCATCGGCCTGGGCATGGCGGCACCGACCATCCTCGCCTTCGGCACCGAGGAGCAGAAGCAGCGCTTCCTGCGTCCGCTGTGGACCGGTGAGGAGATCTGGTGCCAGCTGTTCAGCGAGCCCGGCGCGGGTTCCGACCTCGCCGGGCTGGCCACCCGAGCGGTCCCCGACGGTCCGGACTGGCTGGTCAACGGGCAGAAGGTGTGGACCTCCGGCGCCCACTTCGCCGACTTCGCCATCCTGGTCGCCCGCACCGATCCGGACCAGCCCAAGCATCGCGGGATGAGCTACTTCCTGTGCGACATGAGCGACCCGGGCGTGGACGTGCGGCCGCTGCGGCAGATCACCGGCGAGGCGGAGTTCAACGAGGTCTTCCTCAACGACGTGCGCATCCCGGACGCCCACCGCCTCGGTGAGGTCGGCCAGGGCTGGCAGGTGGCCACCGCGACGCTGAACAACGAACGAGTCGCCATCGGTGGCAGGGCCGCTCCCCGGGAGAGCGGCATGGTCGGGGTGGTCTCGCAGACCTGGCGCGAGCACCCGCAACGGCGGACCCCGGAGCTGCACGACCGGCTGCTGCGGCTGTGGGTGGAAGCCGAGGTCGCTCGTCTGACCGGCCATCGGTTGCGGCAGAAGCTGGCCCAGGGCCAGCTCGGCCCGGAGGGCGCCGCGATGAAGGTGACCTTCGCGCGGCTGAACCAGCAGCTGTCCGGTCTCGAGGTCGAGCTGCTCGGCGAGCAGGGACTGCGCTACTCGGACTGGTCCATGGCGCGGCCGGACCGCGTCGACTTCACCGGACGCGACGCCGGTTACCGCTACCTGCGGGCGAAGGGCAATTCGATCGAAGGCGGGACCACGGAGGTCCTGCGCAACATCGTCGCGGAGCGCGTCCTGGGCCTGCCTGCGGAGGCCCGCGCCGACAAGGACATCCCGTGGAAGGACCTCCCCAAATGAGCGATCTCAACCTGCTCTACACCGACGTCGAGGACGATCTGCGCTCCTCGGTGCGCGATCTGCTCACCGACCGCTGCGCCCCCGCGGATGTCGCCGCCGTCTACGACGACGACCGCTCGGCGGTCGCCGGCCTGTGGCAGGCGCTGGCCGTCGACCTGGGGCTGGCTGGACTCCTCGTGCCCGAGGACCGCGGCGGCGCGGGCGCCTCGGCTCGCGAAGCCGCCGTCGTCCTCGAGGAACTCGGCCGCGCGGCAGCGCCGGTACCGTTCCTGACCAGCGCGGTGGTGGCGACCACGGTGCTGGCCGAGACCGGCGGCGACCTGCTCGGCGATCTCGCCTCCGGCGAGCTGACGGCCGCGCTCGTCGTCCCGCTGTCCACGGCACCGGACGGCGCGCTAGCAACCGTGCGCGTCGCCGACGGGCGGCTGACCGGAACCGTCACCAGCGTGGCCGGTGCCCTGGAGGCCGACGTCCTGCTCGTGCCGGTGGAGACCCGTGAGGGCATCGCCGTGTACGCGGTGTCGGCGACCGAGGTCGTCCTGGAGCCGGTCGTCTCGCTGGACATGACCCGGCAGCTGGCCGACGTCACGCTGAACGGCGTCGTCGCGGCACCGCTCATCTCGGACGCCGAGGGCGCGGTGCGCCGAGCGCTGCGCACCGGAGCGGCGCTGCTGGCCTCCGAGCAGCTCGGCGTCGCCCGCTGGTGCCTCGAGGAGACCGTCGACTACCTCAAGCAGCGCAGGCAGTTCGGGCGCGTGGTCGGTGGGTTCCAGGCGCTCAAGCACCGACTGGCCGATGTCGCGATCGGTGTGGACTCGGCCGCCGCGGCGGCCCGCAACGCCGCTGCGGCGCTGGCCGCCGACGATCCCGACGCCGAGGTCGCGACCGCGGTCGCCCAGGCCTACTGCGGCGACTTCGCGGTGACGGCGGCAGAGGAGGCCGTTCAGCTCCACGGCGGTATCGGCATGACCTGGGAGCACCCGGCGCACCTGCACCTCAAGCGGGCGAAGGCCGACCAGATCGCCTTCGGCACCCCCGGCAAGCACCGCGCCCGGCTCGCCGAGCTGGTCGAGCTCCCCGCGGCCGGCGGCTGACAGCACCGCCGCCTGGGAGCCAGGCCGGGCTGATCGGCGAAACCGGCGGTTCTCCCTTCGCGAGGCATGAGGGGCACGTCTGCGACGCGCAGGCGTGCCCCGCCGCGTTCAGCCCGGGTGCGCGGTCAGATCGCGCAGGAACAGGCCCGGTGCGGGCTTCGGCGCGAACCACGTCGACTTCGGCGGCATCACGAGCCCGTCGTCCGCGACCGCCATGATCTGCTCGATGCTCGGTGGGCGCGCCGCGAACAGCACCGCCTCGCCGGCGGCGTGCCTGCAGTTCTCCGGTCCGCCGTTGCCGCAGGAGATCGGTGTGATCCCGAGTTCCGGCAGCACTTCCTCGTCGAGCGTCACCACGTCCAGCGAGGTGCGCACGCGACCGTCCGCGTGCGGGGAGCGCAGACCCAGCCGGTAGTGTTCGCCGCCGAAGCTCACCACGACCACACCCGGTTCGGGTGTCGCCGCCGGGCACTTCTCCCACGAGGCGGTCGCAGGCAGCGACCGCAGCTTCTCGAGCACCTCGGCCGCGGCGGATTCGCCGGGCACGGGCAGGCAGCGGTGGTACCCGAAGACCTGCATCTCGTCGCTGGGGAACAGCGCGGCGAGCGTGAACGCGGCCGGGTGATCGGCACCGAGGTGGTGGCGCCTGGCCGCGTAGCGCTCGGCCGCGGTCAGCCGGTGGTGGCCATCGGCGATGTAGAGCGCGTCGATCCCACCGACGCCCAGCTCGATGGTCCGCGCGAGATCCGGGTGACGCCGGATCCACGCGGTGTGCCGGGTCCCGTCCCCGGTCGTGAGGTCCACGTCCGGTTCGGTCGAGGTGACCCGCTCGGTCGCGGCGCGCAACGCGTGGCTGGGGGAGTGGGCGAGCGTCACGGGCATCTGCTCGATCCCGGCGAGCTCGGTGAACTCGTCGAGCAGCCGCTCCCGCTCGGGCTGCGTGGCCTCGTGCCGCCGGATCCGCCCCGCCCGGTAGTCCGCGACGGAAACCTCCAGCACGACACCGGTCTGCGCGTGCGTTCCGTCCGCGATGCGGTAGATCACGACCGCCGGTTCGGGCAGACGCGGGTACCGGCCGGAGTCGAAGGCCTCCCGGATCCGCGACGCGTCGCCCGGGTTCTCGCCGCGCCTGCGGTCCAGCACCAGACCGCGCGGCAGCCGCGCGGTGACTCCTGCGGCCGGAGCCGCCTCGGTGCGCGGGGCGCTCATGACGCTTCGCTCGCCGACAGGGACGGCTCGCGAGCCGCCTCCGGGTTGACGCAGTGCAGCACGGTGCCGGAGGCGAACTCCTCGACCATGCGCACGACCTCGCAGGCAACCGCTTCCTGCGCCTGCTCGGTCGACGCCCCGATGTGGTGGGTGCCGTAGACGTTGGGGTGCGCGGCGAGCCGCGAGTCGATGGTGCCGGTGCTCGGTTCGTCGGCGTAGACGTCGAGGCCGGCTCGCACGCCCTTGGCGTCCATCGCCTCGATCAGCGCGTCCTCGTCGATCAGGTCGCCGCGCGCGGTGTTGAGGATGATCGTGCCGGGACGTACCTGAGCCAGCAGTTCCCGGTCGACGAGGTGCCGGGTGCTGTCGGTGGCGGGCAGGTGCACCGACAGCACGTCGCACGTGCGCGCGAGCTCGGGAAGGTCGTCGACGAAGGTGATCCCGATGGCGCGGGCGCGCTCCTGGGTTTCGCTATCGCGCCCGGGCTTGGCCACCGCGTGCACGCGCGTGCCGAAGGCCGCGGCCCGTTCGGCGAACGCGAGGCCGATCTGGCCCAGGCCGATGACGCCGACGTCGCGTCCGAAGATCCCGCGGGCCTTGGAGTAGCGCTTCTTGTCCCATCGCCCGGCCCGCAGATCGGCCACGTTGTCCGGAACGTTGCGATCCAGCGACAGCAACAGCGCGAAGGCCAGCTCGGCGACCGCGATCGCGTTGCGCCCGGGCACGTTGGCGACCCGGATTCCCAGCCGGGAGGCGGCATCGCAGTCGATGGTGTTGGTGCCCGATCCCGCCCGGATCACCAGGCGCAGGGCATCGGCGTTCTCCAGGGCCTCGGCGGTGACGCGCGTGCTGCGCACGACCAGCACCTCGCACCCGCCCAGCCGGGCGGGCAGCTGCTCCGCGGTGGTGTCCGGCTCGTAGGCGCAGTCGTGCGCCTCGGCGAGCCGGTTCCGGTGCTGCTCGGGAAAGGCGTCGGCGACCAGGATCCTCATCGGCCCCTCCAGTGTCTCGCGGGACCTGCGCCCGACCCGGACGTAACGAGTTGCGGGTGAGCCTCGCAAGACGATCAGCACACCCAGCAGCCCGACGTCAGCGCCGCGCGCGAGATCCGCTGTTGCTCATTACGCACCCGATTGCTGATGACGCAATGGTGCGCGTGGCGCTCCGAGAGCGTCAACACCCCCGTTCGGGTCGGGGACGACGCGCCGTGACCGGCGTTGGCCCACGTGAGGGGCACCGGCTGCGACTTACAGCTGGCTACTTCCCGTCCGGCCGCGATCGTTGCCTCTCTCGCGGTGACGGCCCACCGCGGCGTTGTTGGCGCAGCGCGCCGAGCAGTAGGCGCGACGGCCGTTGCGCGAAGTGTCGACGAACGCGACCGAACAGGCAGCTCGAAGGCAGCGACCGAGCCGGTTCGGCCCCGCGGAGCAGACGATGTAGGCGAGTCCTGCGGCCGTCATGGCGCGAACGTGAGCTGCCGCGTCGGCCTCGGCGCTGTCGTAGTGGAGGTGTGGGTTGCCGTCGTGCAACGCGATGCGCGGAGTGCTCGCCGACCGCCGCAGCAAGGCGTTGACCCGTTGGCAGCGCTGTTCGGCGTCTTGGGTGCCGAAGCACTCCTCCAGCTGTCGGCTCCAAGCCAGCAGCGACTCCGCCTGAAGATCGCTGAGCGTTCGCTCGACGACCCCGTGAGCGGAGAGCACGGGAGCGAGCCGACCGGGCGTGAAGTGCTCGGCGGGCGTGTTGACGAGATCCGCCGCCAACCGAGCGGCCTGCCCGCCGTAATGGTCGAACTGCATGTGTCCATTACAGCACTCGGCCGGTGCCGGACTCGGATGTAATGGTTGAAGTGAACAGGCTCATTACCGGAGTGTTCGGGCATGGCACGTTTCGCGGAACGAGAGGAAAGCCGTGTCCCGGCGCCGAGCGAGGGTCGGTCGGGCGGGTGCCGGCGAGCTCCCGGCGCGTGGGCGTTGCTCTCCCGGCACCGCACTTCGGAGGGCGATGTTGCCTACTGGCGGTGCGAGTGCGGCGCGATGGCGATCACCCTCGACGGCGTCGCGTTGCACGGCGCCGGCAAGGCCTCCGGCCAGGAGAGCGAGTGATCGAAGGTGGTGCTGCCGATCCGCCTCGCAGCGCGGTGCGACCTGCGGAAACGACCGGCCGTAGGGGGGTGTGATCAGCACGGGCCAGGTGTTGTAAGCTATTCACACAACGCCCCAAGAGGGCGGGCCGGGACGTGGCGCAGCTTGGTAGCGCACTTGACTGGGGGTCAAGGGGTCGTGGGTTCGAATCCCGCCGTCCCGACGGCCGAAAGGGTCCGTTGATTTGCCGGATAACGGCAGGTCATCGGGCCTTTTTTAGTTGGATCACGTCTCCAAGTTCAGCAACTGTTGAATTGCTGCTGGGGACCCGCTCGACCAGTACGTGCCCGACACCGGGATGGTCGAGCAAACGCCGGAGCGGTTGTGGAACTCCGTGTGCGGTGCGTTCGCCGAGCTCACCACGCGCCGCCAGGAACGGGTGGTCGGCATCGCGCTGAGCACCCAGCACGAGTCCGTGCTGGCGTGGGACGCCGAATCCGGGTGCGCCACGAGTCCGCTGACCAGCTGGCAGGACCGGCGCACCGCGAACCGGTGCGCCAAGCTGCTCGCGGACCACCCGAGCGACATCACGACGCGATCACCGGCCTGCCGGTCGATCCGATGTTCTCGGCGACGAAGGCCGAGTGGCTGCTCGATCACGACGACCAGTTGCGCGAGCACGCCGAGGCCGGCCGGGTCCGGCTCGGTTCCGTCGACGGCTAGTTGATCAAGTGGATGACCGGCCAGGATCGCTGCGAGATCGGTAACGCCTCGCGCACGGAGCTGGTCGACATCCGCACCGGCAACTGGAGCCAGGACCTGCTCGGCGTGTTCGGCATCCCCGCTGCCTGCCTGTTCGAGATCGTCCCCTCACCGGCGAGTGCGGCCGGGTGACGGGACTGCCGGGCATCCCGGACGGCACCCCGCTGGTGGCGGTGGCTGGAGACTCGCACGCCGCGCTGTTCGCGCAGAGCGCTGGTCGGGAAGGTGTCGTCGAGGCCACCTACGGCAGCGGGTCCTCGCTCATGAAGATGAACTGGGCAATCACCTCGGTATCGCACCCCGTACCGGCTTCGGTGGCGTCCTCACGCGACGACGCCGTCCATGAGCCCCACGACGGCGTCGAGGTCGGGTTCGTCGTCGTTGTCGACGACGACGCGTTGAGCACCGGACCAGGCGCAGTGTTGAGCTCCCAGTCGTTGCCAGAATTCGGGCCAGGCGGCGAGCTTTGCCTTGTCGCGTGGCAGAGCTCGTCCCGTGAGGCGAGTTCGGACGGTCTCGGCGGAGGTCCGCACTTCGACTACGACGACGGGTGTTCCTTCGGGCCAGGAGGCTCGTTCTGCGGAGGTGGTCAAGAAATCCGGGTCGCCGAGGTAGGCCGCGAATGGGGCGTCGAGGACGACCGGGAGTCCTAGCCGAAGGTTGTCCGCCGCGGTCGCGAACAGGGCTGCGTACTCGGCTGGCATGAGCTGTGCGACGTAGGTCGGGTCGTCTTCGCGCCCTCCGGCTCGTCGGCCGGCGAGTTCGAGTGCTGCGTCGACGATCTCGCCGGCTATCGAGTCCTTGTCGAGGTAGACCGCGCGGAGCTTGTGCGCGAGTTCCCGGGCTACATGGGACTTTCCGGAACCTGCGGGTCCGATCGTGACGAAAGCAGGTGGCGGCTCGGGAATCGTGCGCGGTGGTTCAGGCGCGGGCATCGGCCACCGCCTCGAGAAATGACCGGGCCGCCGTGCGCACCGGGTATTGCTCGTTGTTCTCTCGCCGTGCGGCCTTGGTGATGAAGCTTCCGACGCCGACCGCTGCGACTCCGGCATCGAACCAGTCGGCAACGTTGTCCGGCGAGACACCACCGGCCGGGATCAGGGGGATGTGGCCGAGTGGTTCGAGCACGGCGCGGGCGTAGTCGCGGTTGAGCACCGACGAGGGGAACAGCTTGACCAGATCGGCCCCCGAGGTGGCTGCTTGGACGATCTCGGTGGGTGTTGCCGCTCCGCAGATGCTGACGACCTGGTGGCGGCCGGCGGTCTCGAGCATTCCGTGGTCGAGGTGGGGGCTGACCAGGAAGCGCGCGCCTGCCTGGATGCTGGCGTAGGCCGAGGTGGCGTCGAGCACGCTGCCGGCGCCGACTTCGGCCTCCGGGTGCTCCGAGCTCAGCCGGCGAATCACGTCCAGGGCGCCCGGCGTCGTGAGCGTTACTTCGACCGCTCGTATCCCGCCTGCGATGGCCTCGCGTGCCACCTCGTAGGACTCCTCGGCAGTGGGGAGACGCACGATCAGCACGGTGCCGGTGTCGTGCACGGCGGTCAGGGTGCGCATCTTGCGCATCGAGTCACCTCGCTGGGTTGTGGTCGGTGTTGACAGACCTTAGGGCCTTCTGCTTTCGTAATGCAACCGATTGCAGCAACCGATTGCAGCAACCGATCTCAGTACGATGAGCAGCAGTAATCGATCCACATCGAAGTGGGGAGGCGCGCGGTGAGACGTCCGCGAACAGCAGTTCTGGGTGCTCGTCACTGGCACGTGCCCCTGTACCTCGACGCCTGGGGCGACACGCACGACGTCGTGGCGGTCCAGGACGAGGAGCCGGACCAGATCATGGACCTCGCCCGAGGCCTCGACGCACCCGTGTCCGGGGAAGTCGAGGCCGCTCTGGACGCCGGACCGCTGGATGTGGCGTACGTTTTCGGTCCGCACGACCGCATGGTCGACACGTGCATGGCGTTGATCGAGCGCGGCGTTGCGTTCGTGGTCGAGAAGCCGGGCGGTCTGGGCTCTGACGGTCTGAAGCGGGTCCGGGAGGCGGCGGCCTCAGCAGGTGTCGCGGCGACCGTTCCGCTCGTTCAACTTGGCGGCCCGGTGGATCACGCCTTGTCTCTGGCCGGCACCCCGACGTACTACCGCGCGAGCTTCGTGGCCGGCCCGCCTGAGCGTTATCGGGAGGCGGGCTGTTCGTGGATGCTCCAGCCCGGCCGGTCTGGTGGTGGGTGCCTGGTCAACCTCGCGCCGCACTTCGTCGATCTCTTCCTCAAGCGCAGTGGCGCCCGGCACGTCGAGCTCGTGGAGGCGCGCCGTTCGGCGAGCCTCCACGGCGCCGACGTCGAGGACCACGCCACCCTGCTGCTGGCAGGTGACGACGGCAGCGAGGCGATCATCGAGGTCGGCTACGCCTTCCCGGCGAGCCCCGCCAAGCGGTACTGCTCCTACACCAGCGTCGGCAGCGGAGGATTCGTCGAGGTAGCCACCTCAGGTCACGTCTCCTTCACACGCGCCTCCGACGGTGTCAGCGAGCCGAGCGTAATCGACGTGGACAGCGACCCGCTGTACGACTCGTTCGTCCGACGAGTGGCCGACACCTGGGAAGACGGTTTCGCCGGACTGCCGAGCTTGGCCGACCTCGGCGACACAATGGATCTCATCTGGGCCGCTTATCGGCGGTCCTCCGTGCCGTCCGAGGAGGTCAGCCTTGGCTGAGATGAGCATTGACGACGTCGCCGCGCGCGCGGGTGTCCATCGTTCCACTGTTTCGCGCGCGTTCTCTCGGCCGGAAGCCGTGAACCCGACGACCAGGCAACGCATCCTGGAGGTCGCTGAGAGCCTGGGTTACCAGGTGAGTCCCTTGGCCCAAGCGCTGCGCCGCAAGACGAGCAACTTGGTCCCGCTGATCGTCCCGGACATCACCAATCCCTTCTACGGCGAGCTGGCCAAGACCATGGCGACAGCGGCGGCCGAGAAGGGCTACCAGTTGGTCTTGTGCGTGACCGGCGGCGAGGTGGCGCAGACGAACGCGTATCTGACGGCGCTGCAAGGGATGTACGCGCCTTTCGGGATCGTCGCACCGTCGACCAGTGTGGACCTGGACGAGCTGCGAAGCGTCGCGCTCGGCAGCAGAGTCGTTGTCGTCGACCGCGTCGACAAAGCCCAGGTGCCGACCGTGACGGTCGACAGCGCGGAAGGAATCGCTCTCGCCGTGGACCACCTGCGCGGCTTGGGCCACCGGCGCATCGCCTACGTCTCCGGCATCTCCGGGACCTACACGTCCAGGGACAGACTGGCTGCCTACGAGGGGCTGGCCGCGAAGCTGGAGATACCGGCGATGATCCTGGACGCGGGCGCCGGTTCTGAGGCGGGGGAGCGGGCCGCTGAGCTCTTCGTGAACACGGCGTACGAGGAGCGTCCGACGGCGGTGATCGCGGCCAACGACATGGTCGCGTTCGCGCTCATCTCCTCCCTGGGAGCACGAGGCGTATCGATCCCGGACGAGGTGTCGGTGATGGGCTTCGATGGCCTGGAACTCGGCTCCCGGTCCAACCCGCGATTGACCACGGTGCGCCAGCCCATCGCCGACATGGGGGCCATCGCGATCGACCTGGCCGAACAGCTCCTCAACGACGGGGAAGCGCAACATGTCGTTCTCGCACCGGATCTGCTGATCCGCGCATCGACCGCGGAGGTGCCTCGATGAGCCTTCCCGCTGGTTTCCGGTACGTCGACCACCTCGGGTTCACGGTGCCCGACCTCGCTGAGGCGGTCGCCTTCTTCACTGAGGCCCTGGGGGCGGAGGAGCTCTACCGTTCGGCGCGAGGACCTGATGCCGACTTCATGACCGAGCACTTCGCGGTTCCAGCCGATGCTCGTCTGGAACTGGTCATGTTGCGCATGCCACCGAACCTCAACGTGGAGCTGTTCCAGTGGCACAGCGAGGATCAACGGCGGGAATTCCCGCGACACTGCGATTTCGGCGGCCACCACCTGTGTTTCGCGGTGGAGGACGTGGACGAAGCCATCACGCATCTCGAGGCGCACGGTGCTCGAGTTCTGGGCGGCACCAAGGAAGTCGGTCCGGACAGCCCTGTCGTCGCCGGCAACCGGTGGACCTACCTGCAGGCCCCGTGGGGTCTGCTCCTCGAGTTGGTCGACCGCTCCCGCGTGCAGAACCCGCCGCCTTTGGTGGGGCCCGCCGACTGGACATCCCCCTCTCTGACTGGAAAGGACTTGTAGTGCGCATTGCTGGCCATACCCTGGGCACACCTGAGCAATCCGTGCCCGAGGCACTCGCACTCTTCGCCACAGCGGGCTTGGACGGTGCGGAGGTCATCTATCAAGACGGCTACCGCAGTGGACTGCCGATCGGGGACGACGACGCCGCGGCCGAGGTAGCGCGGGTGGCGGACGATCTCGGCGTACCGGTGGTGGGACTGGCTCCCTACACCACCGGGATCAACCACGCGGACCCAGCGCAACGCCGCGCCGCGATCGATGAGCTGCGAGCTGCGGTGGACTGCGCTCATCGAGTGGGCGCGACCCGGATCCGGGCGTACGCAGGCTCCTGGTCGCCCGATCGGAGTGATCACGCCGGGCATTGGGAGCGCCTGCGCTCGGCGCTGCTGGAACTGGCGCCTCGTGCAGCCGATGCCGGAGTGGCCTTGTGCGTGGAGAACCACTTCGGAACTATGACGCAATCGGCCCGGGAGACAGCCCGGCTGGTGCGTGAAGTGAACTCGCCCGCGGTCCGGGTGCTCTACGACCAGGCCAACCTCACCTTCACCCACGACGAAGCCTGGCCCGAGGCGCTGCGAGAGCAGGGCGACCTGATCGGGCACGTCCACGTCAAGGACCTCGTCTTCACCGACCCGAACGCGCCGTTCGTCGCTTCCGAGACCGCCCGGGTGAAGGCCGACGAGCGCGCGGTGCGCTCCCGCGTCGTGGGTGAGGGCATTCTGCCCTGGGTGCACATCCTGCAAGCTGTCAAGCAGCGGGGCTACGACGACGTCCTGAGCCTCGAGTACGAGTACCGCTGGCACCCCCAGGACCTCCCAGGTCCAGCGGAGGGATTCGCCCGGTCGGCACGCGCGCTGCGTTCGCTCGTCGACGAGGCGGCCGGACTCGTAGGAGTGGAGGAACCGCGATGAGTCGGACGCCCTTACGCGTCGGCGTGGTCGGTGCCGGCAACATCGCCCACATCGCGCAGTTGCCCACCCTGGTGGAGCGAGACGACGTCGTGCTCGATGCCCTGGTTTCCCGGCGCGAGGATCCGTCCGAACTGGTCCGCCGATGGGGATTCACCACAGCGCTACCCACAGTGGAGCAAGCGCTCGAACGCGACTTGGACGCGCTTTTCGTCCTGACTCCGAGGTCGGAGCACGTGCACGGCGTCAGCCGCGCGTTGGAGGCCGATGTCGACGTCTTCTGCGAGAAACCCCTCGCCACCGAGACCAAGGAGGCGGAACGCCTCGCCGACCTCGCCGAGGAGCGCGAGCGCGTGCTGATGGTCGGGCTCAACCGCCGGTTCGCGCCGACCTACGTCGCCGCCCGCGAACAGTTCGGGGACACCGGCGCCTCCTTCTGCGTGGCGCAGAAGAACCGTCGAGGCAGCGAATACCGCGCGACCTTCGAGAACGCCATCCACATGGTCGATCTCCTGCGCTGGTTCTGCCCGGGCGAACCGGTCGACGTCTCCGCCCACGCCGCCGGTGACGACCCCTGGCAGGAGGACGGCGTGTCCGCCCTGGTGCGGTTCGCCGGTGGCGGCACGGGTGTCCTGATGGCGGCTCGGAACGCGGGTTCGTGGGCGGAGAAGCTCGATGCCTACGGCGCGGAGCGCACCGCCGAGGTGGTGGCGCCGGACACGGTCACACTGACCAAGGACGGCGTCAGCACCCGGCGCTCGATGAGCCCGGAGGCATTCGGCTGGGCCACGGCCACGAACACCTTCGGATTCGCCGCCGCCGTCCACCACTTCCTCGACCGGGTGCGTGACCGTGCTGCACCGCTGACCTCGGGACGCGAGGCCGCGCGCACGCAGGCGCTGCTCGACCGCATCCTGCAGGCCGCCGGGCTTCCCACGGAAGAACAGGAAGGCCGGACGTGGTCCAGTCATGCGACTCGCTGAACTCCAGGAGTCTTGCCCTACTTCCTCGTCGCAGCGGTCGACGCTAGGAGGTCGGCCTTCGGACATGGGTTCAGAAACCGTCGACATCGTAGTCAGATCTCGCCGCGGTCCGTCCCGCACCGACCGCCGACCGTTTGCAGACCTATCCCTCATCTAACCGAGGAGCGCGCTCAATGGCGAACGCACGAAGAATGACCTCGCAGCAGCCCCAGTCGACCACCAGCCAACCGGGCGGCGGCACACCTCGCCGAAGGCCGTTCAACGTGTTAGCGGGCACAATCGGCCACTTCGTCGAATGGTACGACTGGTACATTTACGGCCTACTGGCTGCCGTATTCGCAGACCAGATCTTTCCAGGCGGCAGCGCGCTCACATCGCTGGTCGCCGCCCTGATCACCTACGCGGTCGGGTTCGTGGTGCGGCCGATGAGCGGCATCATTATCTCGCCCCTGGCAGACCGTTTCGGCCGTCGTGTCGTCCTGGCCGTCACTATCGGTGGTATGGCAGCCGGCAGTTTGATCATCGCGCTCACGCCGCCGTTCGCTGCCATCGGCTACGCCGCACCCCTGTTGTTCCTGTTTGCCCGTGTCCTGCAGGGAATCTCGGCCGGCAGTGAGATTCAGAGCGCCATCGCCTACATGGTGGAGAACGGCTCAACCAACCGGCGCGGGCTGTTCGGCTCGCTGTCGAACGTGGCCAGTGGCATGGCAACGCTGGCCGCCACCGGGGCGGCGGCCGTTGTCACCTCGACATTGGACAGCGATGACCTGGCGACGTGGGGTTGGCGCATCCCGTTCGCCATCGGTGGTGTTCTCGGCCTGGTGGGATTGTTGCTGAGGTCGCGAGCAGACGAATCTCCTGAATTCGAAGCGGCTGTCGAGGGTTCCGGCGGCGATCGACGGCCGGCTCGTTCGCGACTGCGAGAACTATTTCGTGATCACCGCAAGGCGCTGTTGCAAACGGCGGCCCTGTCGGCCCCTGCCGTTGCCTACTACACGTGGGCGACATTCTTGCCCACCTATGCGCAGTTGACCACCGGGCGTGATCTGGATTCCACCTTGACCGGGAACGTCATCGGGTTGTGCCTGCTGGTGATCATCGTGCCGACGTGCGGAGCTCTGTCTGACCGTCTCGGTCGGCGTAAGCCCTTCCCGATCATCGGCGCCGCGGGCATGGTGATGTTGTTTTATCCGCTGCTGTTGTTGTTGCAGCAGCCTGGTTTCGGCGTGTATGTGATCGTGACAGCCTCTGGTTGGGTGGTCTTGGCGATCTGGCAGGCGATCTACCCGACGATCCAGGCAGACCTGTTCCCCGCAGCGTTGCGAGTGTCCGGTATCGGTGTTGCCCACCAAGTCGTGATCGCGGCACTCGGTGGAACGGCCCCGCTCATCGCCAGTGCGTTCGTCGAAGCGGGGCGTCCGATGGGCGTGGCGGTGTACATGACGGTCGTCGTCCTGCTCTGCCTCATCGTGTACGTGACGCTGCCGGAGACAGGCACTTCCGCGAAGCACCCCACCGCTGACTCGACCGAGGCGTCCGATGCCTCAGATACGACGAAGTCGACGGAGGAGGAGACTCGATGAGAGCCGCGTCTCGGATTGCGCTAGTCACCGGCTCCAGCGGAGGGATCGGCGCGGCCACCGCCGAACGCTTGCACACGTCGGGCGCGGTCGTCATCGGGTGTGACCGCACCGCACCCGACAAGCGCCCACCGTGGCTCGCGGACTTCCGCGAACTCGACATCACCGACGAACAGGCCGTGCAAGCCATCGTTGCCGGAATCCGCGAGGACTACGGGGCAATCGACGTCTTGGTCCACGCCGCCGGAATTCTCGGCGAGATCCCGGACTTGCTGACCACGCCCAGCAGCGAATTCGCCCGGGTGATGGCGATCAACGCCACAGGGTCCTTCTCCGTGCTGCGGGAAGTCGGTCTGGTCATGCAGGCCCAACGATCGGGCTCCATCGTCGCGGTGGCCTCGGTCGCCGCGAAGGAGGCCCGTCACGCGTACGTGCCGTACAACGCCAGCAAAGCCGCCGTGCTGAACGTGTGCTGGTCACTGGCCTTGACACTCGGTCCCGACAACGTCTCGGTCAACAGCGTGTGCCCCGGACCGGTCAACACCGCCATCTGGGACCAGCTCGCCACCCGCGCTGGCGAAGGAGAACCCGACGGGGACCAACGAGCCCGCCGAGCCCGGGCCGCCCAGATTCCGATGGGCCGGTTCGCCGAGCCGGACGAGGTCGCGGCGACCATCGCCTTCCTCACCGACCCGGCAAACCGGTACCTGACCGGACTGAGCCTGGACGTCGCCGGCGGCGCCCGACTGGGAATGGGCAGCTGACGGACCGAATCCGCCTAAGTACTGGTGAGGTCGATCCCGCCGCAAGCGCGGCGGGATCGACGTTGGATTGCCTACGTACGTATCGTTTGTTAGTTGCCACTTTGGCGAGCAAGAAACAACCGGGTCGGATTCCCACCGGTAGTAGGGCTGCCGGGAGATCCCCAGCACCCTGCACGTCACCGCCGCCGGCACCCTGATGCGGGCGTCGGCGGCGGCCAGGTCACGGACGAGCGGGAAGACTATTTTCCCGGCAGGCTGCCCTGCGCGAGATCGGCCGCGGCTTTGCGCAGGACCTCGTTCTCCTGCTCCAGCAACCGGTTGCGTTTACGCAGCTCCCGCAGCTCGGCCGACTCCTCCCGAGTCACACCCTCGCGAGCTCCCTCGGCCACCTCGGCGGCACGCATCCAGTTCTTCAGACCAATCGAGATCCCGAAATCAGCGGCCACCTGCGTCAACGACGCCTCACGACGACGGGCCACCGCGACCACGTCATCACGGAACTCCTGCGGATAAGGCTTGGGCACGACGACATCCTTCCAAGCAAGGCCGAAGCCTCACACATCAGGTGTCAACCAAACCCTGGGCAGCCCCGAATGTGAACGTGGTGCCTGACACGGTATCTGGGCGCAGCAGCGACCCAACGCCGAATTACTCTGTGGGGATGGTGGACTCGCCGGCCCATCGGGAACTTCACTCGACCGCCGCGAGCATTATTCCGGGTTGGCCGTGGATGCGGATTCGGCGGGTGAGGGCGCGGGCTCGGGTTGAGCCGATGCGGAGCTCGCGGTGGAGCCTGTCGGCTGAGATCGGACGTTGGTAGAGGTTCCAGTGTTCGGCATCGGGTCGGTATGCGACCGCCGTCCGCGGTGGGCCACTTGCTGAGCAAGGGTTCATCTAGGTTCGTTAAGTCCGTGAGCGTATGTTGCTCGGGGGACAGGCGTTCGCTGCTGAGGCACAGAGACAACCGCGACGGACATCGCCGTCTTGCGGGGCCATCGACTCTCGTCGGCTGCTTACACACCACTGGGTGGTCGCGCTCGCTGTTGTGTCGCCCTTGACGGAGGACAGGTCGATCTTGGTCTCGGGCCCTGCGCGAAGCTCGTCGACCCAGTGGCAATGGTCCAGTGACGGGTTCGCAGCCTGAAGTCAAGTCACCTTGCGCGCCGCTTCCGAGACCACCCTCGTTGTTTTCGTGTTCCTGTGGATACGGGATACAGTGCGACGAAAAGTGAGTGTGACCTGCGGAAACGTGGCACTCTAAGATCGGTATCGGCGGACCCTTTTACTGCGCCGGTTAGACTGCGGAGCAACCTGGGAAAACGGGCTTGAGCATGCCGGTGACCTCGCACTTGACTGGGGGTCAAGGGGTCGTGGGTTCGAATCCCGCCGTCCCGACGGCCGAAAGGGTCCGTTGATTTGCCGGATAACGGCAGGTCATCGGGCCTTTTTAGTTGGATCACGTCTCCAAGTTCAGCAACTGTTGAATTGCTGCTGGGGCCCTTTGGGGGGACCAGCGCTGTCATCCCGGGTCAAGTAGGCGGAGAGCGCGTTGCCCGCCTCGATGATCGACTGGTGGTCGGGATGCGGGTAACGCTGGGTGGTGGCGATGTTGCCGTGGCCTGCAACCTTCCGCAGGACGTGTAGGGGAACGCCGGCGTCCGCCATCCACGTCAGACCCGACGGGTCGATTTCGGTGGTGCCGCGAGGATGTTGCTGATCTGCGACCAGCTGACCCAGGGCAGCGGTGAGGTCGCCCCGAGATCGACGGCCCATCGCGCTCGCCGCGGATGCTCGATCGACCGCTGAGGGCGAGTCCGGGACCGGTCTATGTGACCACCATCGAGTCGGGGAGTCCTCGAACTCCAGGAAGTGCGAGAGCGGCGCGTCGTGGGGTGAGGTGGGAGCCCGCCCGTTCCTCAACGGTTGATTAGAGTGCTGATTCTTTCCGGGAATCGATTGGGGAGTGGCGAAACCCCAAGAACGAACTTCCCATGGATCCGTGGAAAGTTGGTCAGAATTTGTCGGTTGACTCAGTTGAGCACTGATGTACCCAGCCATTGGCAAGCATGGAGAGCGAGTTCGACGTCCAGGCGGTCCGTTGCGATGGGTTGTCCGCGCATTTGTTCGGCTTTCTTCACGCGGTACTTCACCGTGTTGTAATGTAGATTCAGCACGTCACCCGCGGCTTTGTGGCTCGACCCTCTCGAAAGAAACTCCCGCAATGTGCAGCGGAGCCGTTCAGCGCTGTCAGTGTTTTCAGCGAGGGGGCCAAGCACTTCTGTGATCCAGTTCCTGGTCTCGTCGATGTTGTTGCTGAGAAGAGCGATTGTCGGCAGGCCAGGTTCGTCGTAGAACGAGACACGTCGTTCGTCGGGTGCCGCGCGGATGGCGATGTCATGCGCGAGTTGGGCTCGACGGTGGCTTTCGCGGAACCCGGCATGGCCGTAAGCGGGAGTGCCAACCGAGATCGAGAGGCCGTCGGAGCGCTCCCTCACGCATTTGCGCAGCGCTGGGCGATCGATGACGGATCCTTTGCCCACTGGGATCCATGCCCATCCGGAAACCCGGTCGAAAGCGACGAAGAGGGGTGGTCGTTGAGCTCCGGTGCAGTCCGCGATCGCGTGGGTGGCTTGTTCGAGGTCATTGATTCGCTCGCTGCCGGTGTCGGGGAACCAGAGGATCAAGGCGAGATGATGCTGGGCCATCGAGTACCCGAGATCGGCTTCACCGGCTCCGGTTTGCGTGTCTTGTTCGTTGAGGAGCTCGCGAACGCGCACCGTGCGGACGCTGCTGCGGTTGGCGAGCCACCGTTCGCGTTCGTGCTCGTAGGCATCGACCACCTGTTGTGAGATCCAGTCGATGTAATCGGAGACCACCGAGAAGATGCGATGCGCCACCGAAAGGCGCAGGCTTGCGTCGAGTTCGGTGCCTTCGAGCTCTTTCAAGATGCTGTCGAGCAGTGCTCGCTGTCCGAGCCGATATGCCCTGACGAGTGCGTTGGCTGGCACTCCGTGCTGGGCGAGGCGCCGCGCGTACTCCATGGCTGCAGCGGGAGCTTCCAAGCGTTCCGTGGCGATGTCGTGCTGAAGCGTGTGGAGGATGGTGTCGACGTTGCCTTCGATGCTCGCGCCGAGAAGTTCGAGCAGCCGGGCATCGCCTCGGAGCTCGTCGATCCTCGACTCCAGAACCCTCTTGATCGCCAGGGTTTCCGTCGTGAGGCGGCTGTTGAGGTTGGCCGCGACGGTGGCGACCCACCGGTCCACCACGTTCTGCTCCATGCCTGTCGCCATCCGACAACATTAGCCTGGGGATGTCGCACTGTGTCAACTGAACCATATGGCCTGCGCTGCCTTGACCAGCAATTATGCCGAGGTCAGCCCGCAGCTCCTCGCTGGGGTGGCGCTCGCTTGGTCCTGCTTTTGTCTCGGGGAGACGAAGCCGCCGCGATTCTTCATCATGGCGAGACATGGTGCGCCTCACAGGTGTCTTCGTATCGTCGATAAGCCACGGTTACGACGAAGTTACCAGGAAGTATTCATGAACCTCCCGGCTTTGCCTGAAATGCGCGCCGAGCAAGATCCCAACGGTCCGGCAATCGCCGACGACTTCGTGGAGCTGACAAATGCCGAGTTCGCGTCCGCGGTCGCGATTGCCTCGGGTGTCCTGCGTTCCCGCGGAATTCTGGCGGGTGACGTGGTGGCAATCATGCTGCCGAACAGCACATCATTCGTGGTGGGTTTGTTCGCCGCATGGCGGCTAGGCGCGATCGTAACGCCGATCAATCCGTCCTTGGCCGCGGACGAGGTCGAACATCAGCTCCACGACTCCGCAGCGAAGGTTGTCGTCACTCTCCCGCAGCGACTCGCGGAAGTTCCTCACTCCGTCGTTGCGATCACTGACCTCGTGCCCCGCTCGACGAGCACGGCAGTCGCAGTCCCGGAATGGTTGTCGAGCTCGGCCGACCTGGCCTTGCTGATCTACACGAGCGGCACCACGGGCCGTCCCAAAGGCGTCATGCTCGATCACGGCAACGTTGATGCCATGTGCTCGATGCTCATCGAGGGGTTCGGTCTGGACAGTGCCGCGCATAGCCTGCTGATCCTGCCGTTGTTCCACGTGAACGGGATTGTGGTGAGCACGTTGTCGCCGCTGCTGGCAGGTGGCCGTGCCACCATCGCGGGGCGTTTCGACGCGACATCGTTCTTCGACCGGGTCGAACGGGCTCGTCCCACGTACTTCTCCGGCGTGCCAGCGATCTACGCCATGCTTGCCGACCTTCCCAGCGATGTTTCTCCGGATACGTCCTCTCTGGAGTTCGCGGTGTGCGGAGCTGCTCCCGCGAGCGTCGAACTGCTCGCCAAGTTCCAGGACCGGTTCGGCGTACCGATCATCGAGGGCTATGGCTTGTCCGAGGGCACGTGCGCAAGCACGGTCAACCCGCTGCGCGACGTCCGTAAAGCCGGCACCGTCGGACCGCCACTGCCAGGGCAGTCGGTTCGGATCGTCAACGGCGATGGGCGAGACGTCGACCGCGGTATGGCCGGCGAGGTCCTCATCAAGGGCGAGAACGTGATGCGCGGATACCTCAACAAGCCCGAGGAGACCGCCGCGACAATCACCGAAGAGGGCTGGCTGCGCACGGGTGATATCGGGTACCTCGACGAGGACGGCTACCTGACCTTGGTCGATCGTGCCAAGGACATGCTGATCCGAGGCGGCGAGAACATCTATCCCAAAGAGATCGAGGACGTCGTCTACCAGTTGCCTGGGGTGTTCGAGGCGGCCGTCGTCGGTCGCTCGCACCCGGTTCTCGGTGAAGAGCCCGTGCTGCTGATCTCCCTGGCCAGCGGGACGTCGCTGGGGGAGAACGACATCCGCGACCACCTGGTCGGGAAGGTATCCAAGTTCAAAGTTCCCGCCGAGATCTTGATCGTCGAATCCTTGCCCAAGAACCCGGTGGGAAAGATCGACAAGCCTTCGATCAGGAAAAAGGTGTCGGCGGCCGTGAGCTGACCTAGCTCCACTGAGCAACCTGTTTCAACCGTTCCAAACGGGTAGCAGTACCCCCATGTACCAAAGGAGTTGACGATGGGGTTCAAGACAGCCGACGCCCCGCCTGTCGAGGTCGATACCTTTCTCGAAAAGCCTTTGCGCGAGCGCATGAAAACGCTGGCCTTGCACTGGGTCGAGTACGGATTCGGCTCACCTAAGATGATCCACACCACCTACATCGTGAAACTGGTGGTTTTCTACATCATCGGCGGGACCGCGTTGACAACGTGGACATCTGGCCTTGGCCCGTTCTGGGATGTGATGAGCTGGTGGGACGAGCCGATCGTGTACCAGAAGCTCGTGTTGTGGACTGTTCTGTTGGAAGCGGTCGGGATAGCCGGGTCGTGGGGGCCGCTGGCCGGAAAGTTCAAGCCGATGACCGGAGGGATCTCGTTCTGGGCTCGTCCAGGGACGATTCGCCTGCGGCCTTGGCGCCGCGTTCCCTTCACTTCTGGCGATCGTCGCACGGTCTTTGACGTTTTCCTCTACCTCGGCTTCCTGGCCTCGGTGACCGCGGCAGTGCTGCAGCCGGGCGTGCCGAGCGAATCGCTGGCGGCTGTCTTGCCCGACAACACAGCTGGCCTCGTCAATACCGCTCCGCTGATCCCGGCAATCGTGCTGCTGGTCCTAATCGGCCTGCGAGACAAGACGATCTTCATCGCAACGCGCAGCGAACAGTACCTGCCGGCGATGCTCTTCTTCACCGTCCTGCCCTTCGGGGACATGGTGATCGCGCTCAAGCTGCTCATCGTGAGCGTGTGGGTTGGGGCCGGGGTGTCCAAGTTCGGGCGGCATTTTTCCAACGTAGTTCCCCCGATGGTGAGCAACAGCCCGTGCGTACCCAGCCGATGGGTGAAGCGTGCGCATTACCGAGACTTCCCACGTGATATCCGTCCGTCAGGGCTGGCTCACTTCATGGCACACGTGGGTGGCACGTTCGTCGAGATCGCGACGCCGCTGGTGCTGCTGTTCTCCACCAACTACTGGCTGACGTTGGGCGCTGTCGCCCTGATGGTCCTGTTCCACCTCTTCATCACGTCGACCTTCCCGCTGGCTGTGCCACTGGAATGGAACATCCTCTTCGGCTACGCTGCGGTGTTCCTGTTCCTGGGCTTCCCCAACTGGCAGGGTCACGCCGTGTGGGACATGTCGTCACCCTGGCTGGCCGCTGGAACCATCGCGGGGCTGATGTTCTTCCCCGTGCTGGGCAACCTCCGCCCGGATCTGGTGTCGTTCCTGCCGTCGATGCGCCAGTACGCGGGTAACTGGGCGTCCGCGCTATGGGCCTTCGCCCCGGGCGCCGAGGCCAAGCTCAACAGGGTGAAGCGGCCAACGACGAACCAGATCGAGCAACTCGAAGCGATGGGTTACCCGCCCAAGGTCGCCGAGATCACCATGCAGCAGACTGCCGCGTGGCGGTCGATGCACAGCCAGGGACGGGGGTTGTTCTCCCTGCTCTACAAGCACATCCCCGACGTCGACCGTTGGTCCGTGCGTGAGGCGGAGTTCGCGTGCAACTCGCTGGTCGGGTTCAATTTTGGAGATGGACATCTGCACAACGAGGACCTGCTGGCCGCTGTGCAGACGCAGTGCGATTTCGCCCCGGGCGAGTTCATCGTGGTCTGGGTCGAATCGCAGGCGATCCACAGCTCGGTCCAGCGCTACAAGGTCATCGATGTCGCGGTGGGCGTGATCGAGCGGGGCACGTGGAAGGTGGCCGACGCCGTGCGCGAGCAGCCGTGGCTGCCGAACGGGCCGATTCCGCTCGAGGTCACGTGGTCACGTCCATCCCGGAGGAGTGCGGTGCAGCACTCCAGCGCTCTGGGGCAGGACACTGACGGCCAATGGACTGCGTCGTGAGTACGGCGGTCGTGGTGGGTGGCGGGCCCAACGGGCTCGCCGCCGCCGTGGCGCTGGCCAAGGCGGGCGTGCACGTCACCGTTCTGGAGTCGGCAGATCAGGTTGGCGGTGGCACGCGGTCCGGCGAGGCGATCCTGCCGGGGCTGCTGCACGACCACTGCTCGGCGTTCCACCCCATGGCGGTCGGCTCGGCGTTCTTCAAGGGCCTGGGGTTGCAGGACTACGGGCTGTCGTGGCGCTGGCCCGAGATCGATTGCGCACATCCGCTCGATAGTGGGGATGCCGGCGTGTTGTGGCGTTCGGTCGAGCAGACTGCGAGCGGGCTCGGCGCTGACGAAGACCGGTGGCGGCTTCTCTTCGGTAGCCCGGCGGCCGACTTCGACTCGCTATCCGAAGACATCATGGGGCCCATGCTGCGGCTGCCGAGGCACCCGCTGCGGTTGGCACGCTTCGGAGCGCCCACGCTTCTTCCCGGGTCAGTCCTCGCCCGCTGCTTCACCACCGAGCGAGCCAGAGCGTTGTTCGGCGGGGTAGCAGCCCACGCATTCCAACCGCTGCATCGCCCGCTGAGCTCAGCCATCGGTCTGGGCATCTTGACGGCAGGGCATCGGCACGGGTGGCCAGTGGCGGCCGGCGGTTCGCAGTCGATCACCACTGCTCTCGCCGCGCTGCTCGTCGACCTCGGGGGCAAGATCGAGACGAGCGCTCACATCGAGGACGCATCGCAGCTCCCTCACGCGGACGTGACTCTCTTCGACCTCGCGCCGCGTGCGGTGGCGGACATCCTCGGGGATCGCCTGCCACGACGGGTGTCGCATGCGTACCAGCGATTCCAGCATGGGCCCGGCGCCTTCAAGGTGGATTTCGCCGTCCAAGATGGAGTTCCTTGGCTTAGTCCAGGCGCTCGGCGAGCGGGCACGGTTCACCTCGGCGGGAGCTTCACCGAGATCGCCTCGACCGAGCGGGACGTCTACCGCGGACGAATGCCAGAGAGGCCGTTCGTCCTCGTGGGCCAGCAATACCTTGCTGATCCTCAGCGCTCGGTCGGCACGGTCCACCCGCTGTGGACCTATGCGCACGTCCCGAACGGCTACACAGGCGACGCGACCGAGCCGATTATCGCCCAGATCGAGCGGTTCGCTCCTGGCTTCCGCGACCGCATTGTCGGAAAAGCCGTGCGAACAACGACCGAGATGGCCGCCTACAATCCGAACTACGTCGGTGGGGACATCGTCACCGGCGCCAAGAACGCGAACCAACTGATACTCGGACCACGACCGACGCTCGACCCGTACAGCGCTGGGATACCAGGTGTCTACATCTGCTCGGCCGCAACGCCGCCTGGGCCGGGAGCACATGGGATGTGCGGGGCGCACGCGGCTCGCACCGCACTGCGCTATCTGGACAGATATGGTTGATCGGCGCAGGTGCTTGCCTGAGGGTAACGTTTGACCAACTGGCCGAGTTTGTCGCTGATCGAGTGGAAGGTCGGCGTCTATACCGAACACCTCCAATCCGGTTCCGCGACTGGACTCTGGGACCCCAGGCGCGGAGCCTGAACACCGCCGAGGGCCGTCATCAACCTCGCACCTCGCACCTCGCAACAGCTGGGCGGACTGAGGTTGTACGCCTGCGCGGCGAGGTCGTAGTGGTTGTGGTGCGATCCCGATGGTGGTAGTGCGGCCCGAGAAACCAGTACTGACACCAGTATCTGTTCGATGCACCGGCACGGCCGAAGACCCGCTCGGCATCAACGCATTCTGGGGCGTCCGTTTTTCGACGCTTTCTCGAGGGGCGTGAGACGCGGATGGTCATGGCCACGATCAATGGGCACTACGGCAAGGGATGTCCGGGTGGATTCGAACCGTACGCGTCCGGCGGGAGTCCCCTAATCAACGCTGGCGTCACAGCAGTCTTCATATCGCGGGAACATCACAAAAATGGAGCGGAAACATCTGCCGACGATACTCCCGCCAGCACATCGAATCGAGAGAGGGCGGGGATGGTCGTCGACGAGGTGTCCGCCAGGGAGCACACGAAGCAGACGCGAGAAACGCTGGAGGACTACACGCTTCGATTCGCGCCGCGTAGTTATCGGCGGTGGAAACCGGGTGTCGTGGCGAGCTCGGCTCTCGGCGGGATTGCCTATCTTGCCGACTTCTCGATCGGTGCCGGGATCGGGCTGAGTTACGGCACGCTCAACGCGCTGGGGGCGATCCTGGTTGCAGCGTTGATCATCTTCACCACCGGGTTCCCCCTCGCCTACTACGGCGCGCGCTACAACATCGACCTCGATCTGGTCACCCGCGGCGCCGGTTTCGGTTATTACGGCTCGGTTCTCACCAGCATGATCTTCGGTAGCTTCACGTTCATCTTTTTCGCCACCGAAGGCGCGATCATGGCGCAGGGCCTCAAAGTCGGGCTCGGTGTTCCACTCTGGCTGGGTTACCTGATCACCACGCTGGTCGTCGTGCCACTGGTCATCCACGGGATGCAGGCGCTGAGCAGACTCCAGGTCTGGACGACGCCGGTGTGGCTGTTGCTGATGATCGGGCCGCTGGGCTATCTGGTCATCGCCGATCCCGGCTCAGTGTCGGAATGGCTCGCGTTCACCGGCTCGGAAGGCGGCAGCGCAGGGTTCAGTGCCGGAGCGGTGATGCTCGGGGCGGGCGTCGCGCTGTCGCTGATGGCACAGATCGGTGAACAGGTTGACTACCTGCGGTTCATGCCCCCGCGCACCGATGAGAACAAGCGCTCGTGGTGGACGTCGGTGGTGCTGGCCGGTCCCGGTTGGGTGGTCTTCGGAGCGCTTAAGCAGGCCACCGGCGCGTTCCTAGCCGTCTACATTATGGGGCTCGCCGGAGCGGCGGCAACCGAACCCGTGCAGCAGTTCATGAACGTGTACGGGTTGTTCCTGCCGTTGGCGGTCGCGACTCCGCTCGCCGTCGTCCTCGTGGTCATCAGCCAGGTGAAAATCAACGTGACGAACGCCTACTCGGGGTCATTGGCCTGGACAAACTCGTTTACCAGAATCACTGGACATTACCCGGGGCGGACGGTGTTCGTACTGTTGAACCTGGGAGTTGCGCTCGCGCTTATGGAGGCGAATATGTTCGCCTTCCTCAACTCGATCCTGAGCTTCTACGCCAACTGCGCGATCGCCTGGGTGGTCACGGTCGCCACCGACATCCTCGTCAACAAGTTCGTGCTGAAGTTGTCGCCGCGGGAACCGGAGTTCAGGCGGGGCATGCTCCACGCTGCCAATCCAGTCGGTGTCGTGTCCTTTATCGCCTCGGCGATCACCTCGATCGCGATGTACTTCGGTGCGTTCGGCACGACGCTCCAGCCCTACTCGCCGATCGCGGCCGTGGCGGTCGCAGTGGTCCTCACGCCGGTAATGGCGATCGCGACCGGGGGGCGCTACTACCTGCGCCGCACCGACGACGGTATCGACGAGCCGCGCTTCGACTCCCACGGAACGCCCGTGGACACGACTTATACCTGCCATGTGTGCGAGCAGGACTTTGAACGCCCGGACATGCTCGCGTGCTTCGCCCACGATGCGGTGATCTGTTCCCTGTGCGTCACCACCGACCGAACCGGTCAACACCTGCTGCCGGCTCAGTGAGACGCGCCGTGCACACGACCCCCTGCCAGGACCAGCGGCGCATACCGGCGTATCAGGAGAGCCATGCACCTCGCACCGCATGAACGCGACAAGCTCCTCATTCGGGTTGCGGCCCAGCTTGCCCGGGACCGGCTCGACCGAGGGTTGCGGCTCAATCACCCGGAGGCGGTCGCGCTGATCACCGACCACGTCACCGAGGGCGCCCGCGACGGCAGGCGGGTCGAGGAGCTGATGTCCAGCGGTCGTCAGGTCCTGGCCCGCGAGCAGGTCATGGACGGAGTACCCGAGATGCTCAGTGACATCCAGGTCGAAGCCACGTTCCCGGACGGTACGAAGCTGGTCACCGTGCACGACCCGATCGCCTAGGAGGCACCGTGATTCCTGGGGAACTTGTTCTCCGCGACACCCCGGTCCCGCAGCAGCCGGGCGCCCGGCGCGTGCGGATCACCGTGGTCAACGCCGCCGATCGACCCGTGCAGGTCGGATCGCACTACCACTTCGCGGCCGGCAACCGCGAGCTGCGCTTCGACCGTGAAGCCGCGTGGGGCCACCGGCTCGACATCGCCTCGGGCACCGCTGTGCGTTTCGAGCCAGGAGTGGAACGCGAGGTCGCCCTCGTTCCCCTCGGTGGTGCACGCATGGTCCACGGTCTGCGGCTGGAATGGGCAGGTCACCTCGACTTCCGGTGCAGCGAACCAGGGGAACTGGTGTACGGCGCCGAGGGGGAAGGACACCTATGACGGGAGCAGACGACGCACCGGCACTCGACCGCCACGAGTATGCCGAGCTGTTCGGTCCAACGACGGGCGACCGTATCCGGCTCGCCGACACAGACCTGCTCGTCGAGGTCACTGAGGACCGATGTCTCGGTCCGGGCGGATCCGGCGACGAAGCGGTGTTCGGCGGAGGCAAGGTGATCCGCGAATCCATGGGGCAGTCCGTGGCCACGCGGGCCGAGGGAACACCGGACGTCGTCATTACCGGAGCCACGGTCCTCGACCACTGGGGCGTGGTGAAGGCCGACGTCGGCATCCGAGACGGGCGCATTACCGGAATCGGCAAGGCGGGCAACCCCGATATTTCCGACGGCGTGGACCCGGCCCTGGTGATCGGCGCCGGTACCGAGATCATCGCGGGCAACGGCAAGATCCTCACCGCCGGAGGGATCGACTGCCACGTGCACTTCCTGTGCCCCGACGCGGTCGACAGCGCGCTGGCGAGCGGGATGACCACCCTCATCGGTGGCGGCACCGGCCCTGCGGAAGGAAGCAGGGCCACTACCGTCACGCCCGGTTCGTGGAACCTCGGACGCATGCTCGAAGCCCTAGACGAGGTTCCGGTGAACATTCTGCTGCTCGGCAAGGGCAACACCATGCGCGGCGAAGCCCTGACCGAGCAGTTGCGCGGTGGAGCGGGCGGCCTGAAGCTGCACGAGGACTGGGGGTGCACGCCCGCAGTGATCGACAGCGCCCTGCGCGGCGCCGAGGAATCCGGTGTGCAGGTTGCCATCCACACCGACACGCTCAACGAGACGGGCTTCCTCGAATCCACGTTGGCCGCGATCAACGGGCGGTCGATCAACGCCTACCACGCCGAGGGCGCGGGCGGTGGGCACGCACCGGACATCATCAAGGTGGCCGCTGAACCGAATGTGCTGCCGTCCTCGACCAACCCGACCCGGCCGCACACGGTGAACACCATCGACGAGCACCTCGACATGCTCATGGTGTGCCATCACCTCAACCCGGCGGTCCCGGAGGACCTCGCGTTCGCCGAGAGCCGCATCCGACCGAGCACCATCGCCGCTGAGGACGTCCTGCACGACCTCGGGGCGATCTCGATGATCAGTTCGGACGCGCAGGCGATGGGCCGTATCGGTGAAGTCGTCCTGCGCACCTGGCAGACCGCGCACGTGATGAAGCGGGGTCGTGGTGCGCTGCCCGGCGACACGAGGGCTGACAACCACCGCGCCCGCCGCTACGTCGCGAAGTACACGATCAACCCAGCCCTCGCGCACGGCATCGACCACGAGGTTGGGTCCGTGGAAATCGGCAAGCGGGCGGACTTGGTGCTGTGGGAACCGAAGTTCTTCGGCGTCCGACCGGAGCACGTGATCAAGGGAGGGTTCTCGGCATGGGCTCAGATGGGTGATGCCAACGCGTCGATCCCGACACCGCAGCCGAACTACGGCCGCCGGATGTGGGGTGGATCCGGTCGAGCGGCGGCCTCGAGCAGCGTTCACTTCGTCGCGCAGGCCGCACTAGACGCCGGCCTTCCCGATCGGCTCGGTCTGACCAGGAGCCTGGTCGCCGTTCGCGACACCCGCGCGGTGGGCAAGGCGCAGATGGTGAACAACTCGGCGACACCGGACATCCGCGTGGACCCGGATAGCTTCGCGGTGCGCCTCGACGGCGAACTCGTCGAACCGCAACCGGTGGACGAGTTGCCGTTGGCGCAGCGGTACTGGCTGTTCTGATGGGCACCACAACCCGAGAAAACCGGCGAACGCGCAAGGAGGTGGGGGTGAATGCAGGCGGGTTGGCCGTCTTGGCACTAGCTGACGCCCGCTTCCCGGGCGGGGGCCATGCGCACTCCGGTGGCGTCGAGGAAGCCGCGTCTCGTGGCCTGATCACAGACATCGCCGGGTTGCAGGAATTCCTGCGCGACCGGTTGCACACGGTGGGCGTTGTGCAAGCCGTGTTTGCCGCCGCTGCTACGCACACCGCGGCCCACGACTGCAACCGCGCACGCTGGGCGCCGCTCGACGTGGAGCTCGACGCCCGCACCCCGTCCCCGGCGCAGCGTGAAGCCTCGCGCGCGCAGGGGAGGGGAACGGTCCGCGCAGGACGAGCCGCCTGGCCCTCGCCTGCTCTGGATGCGCTCGTCACCGCCTGCCCACGACCACACCATCCGATCGTGCTCGGCGTTCTCACCGCCGCCGCCGGAGCCTGCCCGAGGGACGCCGCTCTGGCTGCCGGATACCAGGCGATCAGCGGCCCGTCCTCGGCGGGCGTACGACTGCTCGGACTGGATCCGATGGCCGTCAACGCCGCCGTCGCCGGGCTCGGGGACGAGCTCGACGACATCGCCGATCACGCCGCCGGAAGCGCTGGGACCGACCCGGCGGATCTGCCCGCTCCCGGGGCCCCCGCGCTGGACCTGTTCGCCGAGGAACACGATCGCCATCACCGAGAAAGGGTGCGTCTCTTTGCCTCATGATCACCACGACCACGGCCATACGCACCCAGTCAACTTCGACCCGACGGAGACCGCCCGTGGGGCCCCGTTCACCGCGTCACCGCAGACCAGTCGCCCCTTCCGGCTCGGGATCGGTGGTCCGGTCGGTAGCGGCAAGACCGCGCTGACGGCGGCGCTCTGTCGGACTCTCAGCGCCGAGGTCGATCTCGCAGTCGTCACCAACGACATCTACACGACCGAGGACGCCGATTTCCTGCGTTCGGCGGGCGTGCTCAACGACGACCGCATCGAAGCCGTGCAGACGGGTGCTTGCCCGCACACCGCGATCCGCGACGACATCACGACGAATCTCGATGCGGTCGACCGGCTCGCGGACCGCCACCCGAGTCTCGACCTGGTGATCGTCGAAAGCGGTGGCGACAACCTGACCGCGATCTTCAGCAGGGGGCTGGCCGACCGGCAGATCTTCGTCGTCGACGTTGCCGGTGGGGACAAGGTGCCTCGGAAGGGCGGCCCCGGGGTCACCACTGCGGACCTGCTGGTCATCAACAAGGTCGACCTGGCCGAGCAGGTGAGCGCCGACATGGAACTCATGGTCTCCGACGCGCACCGAGTTCGCGGCGACCGGCCGGTCATCGCTCAGTCGCTCATCCGGACGCCCGGCGCACCCGACGTCGCGGAGTGGGTCCGCCGTCAGCTCACAACCGATCTTCCGCTCGCCGCAACGTGAGAGCCGGGCAGTGAAGGCCGCCGCACAGCTCACCGTCGACCTCGGACCGCAGGGCCGGTCCGTCGTCCGCCACCTCCGCTCTCAAGCGCCGATGACGTTGGTTCCGAGGCGGGCTGCCGCAGCATCTCGTGACAGGGCCGCGGTGGTGCACCTGGTCACCTCGGCCGCCATGCCATTGGGCGGGGATGAGATCGAGCTCCGGGTGTGGGTGGGTCCCGGCGCCAGACTGCGGCTTCGAGGCACGGCGGCCACCCTGGCACTGCCTGGACAGCATCCGGCTGCGAGCCGCGCCACGCTGCGGATCGAGGTCGCCGACGATGGGGTGGTCGAGTACTTGCCCGAGCCGACCGTCGTCACCGCACGTGCCCAGCACCACGCGGAGCTCGACGTCCGGTTGGGCGCCCGGGCCCGCGTACGGTTCCGGGACACGCTGATCCTCGGTCGGCACGGAGAGCCCTCCGGCGCGCTCACTACGACCACACGCGTCGTCCGCGAGGACGTCCCGTTGCTCCAGCAGCAACTCGCCGTTGGCTCGTCCCCGTGGAAATCCGGTCCCGCGTACCTCGCGGGCTCACGTGTACTGGCCACCGAGACCGTGATGTGGGAGCACGATCCGCCTGCCGCCACGAGTGGTCCCTGGTGGTCACTCGTGCCGCTGCGGTCGGGAGGCACCCTGGCCTCAACACTTGCCACGGATGCGGTCACCGCCGGACACCGGCTCGCTGCGGCCCTCGCGCATCATCCCGACGCCAACGCGTTCGATACCGCCTGGTGACCCGGTCCTCCTCCGCAAGCCCGATGGCAAACTCGGTGCCTTGTGGGGACTTCCCGGCGACGATCTCATTATTGGGGTTTTGGGCAAGGAGCGTGCTACAGGCCGCAACCTGGCTGCGTCTGTTTAGGTCACCACCTCGGCAGTCGATCAGGCGAGTATCTAGTTGCTGACCATAGCGCGCACCACGCGCGGACTTGACCAGGCCGAACTGCGGGCGCATGCACGCCACCGGCGACTACAGCATCACCGACCGCACCAAACTGATCTCTGCGGCCCGCCCGAACGTGAATCGCACTCTGCAGTGCATTCCAGAAGGGCAAGTACTCGGACCTACGACCAAGAACCTAGTAGGGCTTCGCGGGGCCTGTGGCAGTCGTCCATTTCGGACGACTGCGATGAGTTGGTGGGTCATCGGGCGAGCGGAGGTGGCCGATCATCGGATGGCGGCCAGTGCGGCAGACCTATCCCATTTGGCGATCACTACTGGGGTTGAAGATGAGCGAGCGGAGCGGCTCGGCGACGTTCGGTGAGACGGGGGCGATTAGAGACCGAGGGCGCCGTCCTAGCCGCTGCGCGCTCGGCGGCTAGGACGGCGCCCTCGAGTCCCCTCGAACCTCGTTGCGGCTTCGGTGCCAACCCAGTGGAGGCGATCTACCGGTGCGGTGACGGCACATCGGTGTGGCGTGTGATGATTCCTGGGGCGCGAGTGTCGGCGCAGCCGGTGATCCACGCTTCGCTGAGCTGTTGAACCGGTAAGAACGTGCCTGCCATCGCACGCTTCGCCGACCGCGCCGCGCACCACGTTGAAGACGTGATCAAGGGTTGCTTCGCCGCGGTCGTTCCGAAAAACACATGGGTCGTGTGCGCCTGCTGACCATATTGCTGACAAGACTCACCATGACCATCGAAGAGGCCTCATGGCGAGCCAGTGAGGCCTCTTCACGGCTTCGGAGCGGCTCACTCGAACTGACTGATGACCTCCGTCACCGCCACGGTGGCGAACAACGCCAGGCAGAGTACGAGCAGCGTGTTCGACAACCACCGCGAACGTTGCGCCGCGGGCATCATCGACTTCGAGTTCAACAACACCAGCAGTGTGCCGGCGAGGAACGGCATGAACAGCGCGCCCAGGACGCCGTACATGATGGTGAGTTGGAACGGCTTTCCGAGCGTCAGCAGCAGCATTGGCGGGAACGTCAGCCACAGCAGGTAGGCCCGGTACGGCGTGCTCCGGAGTCCTGCCTTGCGGTCGTAGCCCGTGTTGGTCTCCGACGGGGCGTCCTTGGGCATCTGCCAGGTCCGCCACCAGTCGGCGAACAGCAGGCTCACGCCGTTCCACACGCCGATCAGCGAGCTGAAGGTCACCGCGAAGAAACCCACCAGGAACGGGATCCGCGCCCATTGGCCGTAGTCGGCGGCCAGGCTGTCGCCCAGGATCAGCAGTCCCTTGTCGCTGTCGGTCAGGTCCTGGCCCCCGAGCATTCCGGCGCCGACCACCAGCATCGCGACCACGAAGATGCCGGTCGTGATGTAGCCGACCGCGTTGTCGGTGCGCATGAACGGGATCCACCTCGACGAGGACCAGCCCTTGGCCAGGGTCCAGTAGCCGTAGGCGGCCATCGTGATGGTCCCGCCGACGCCGCCCATCAGGCCGAGCACGTAGACCACGGATCCGTCGGGCAGGGAGGGCACCAGGCCTTTGGCCAGTTCGGGAAGGTTCGGTCCTACCAGCAGCGCGGTTCCGACGACTGTCACGAACATGATGCCGACCAGGGCCGTCATCAGCTTCTCCAGCACGGCGTACTGGCCGAACCAGACGAGCAGCAGCCCGGTCAGGGCGGACACGATCGCCCAGCCGCTTACCGGCAGCACCGGGAACAGCGCATTTAGCGGAAGTGCGGACGCCGACATGGCGGTGGCTCCGTAGACGAAGCCCCACACGACGACGTAGATCCCGAAGTAGGTGGTGGCCCAGCGGCCGAGCGTCCGCCATCCGGACAGCATCGTGCGGCCGGAGCCGAGGTGCCAGCGCCCGATGGCCTCGCCAAGCGCGAGCTTGAAGACAGTCCCGAGCACCACGGCCCAGAACAGGACGTAGCCGTAGCGCGCGCCGGCGACCATTGTCGCGACGAGATCACCTGCACCGACACCGGTCGCGGCGGCCATCACCCCGGGACCGACTTGTTTGAGGCGAGATTTCCAGCCGGTGTCGGGAACACCAGCCTCCCTGTCTTCCGCCGAAGCAACATTGCTCATGTTCGGATCCCTTCACAGTCATGCCAGGCTCGCTCGGGACCGGAGTCAACGCTGCCGGTTTTGCCCGAGGTCGAGTGCGATGACGGTAGGAGCAGCGACCTTTACCGGGGAAGTGACCCGTCCCATACTTAACAACGGCTTAAGACGGCTCGGTTACTAGCGCTTTAAGGTGTCACCCCATGCCGCAGGACCAGAATGGTTGGAAGGGCAGCTTGCGGGTGCTGCTCGTCGAGGACGACGATCGGGTCGCGGGCGCGATCTCCAGTTCCCTCGGAAGGCAGGGCTACGTCGTCGAACGCGCCTGCACCGGCGCGCAGGCGCTCGCCGCCGCCCCGGTCGATCTCGTGCTGCTGGACCTGGGGCTGCCGGACGTGGAAGGCATCGAGCTGTGCCAGCGTCTGCGGGAGCGCGACAGTGTGCCGATGATCATGGTCACCGCACGTGGCCAGGATGTCGACAAGGTCAAGGGCCTGCGGGCCGGGGCCGACGACTACCTGGTGAAACCGTTCGCGCTGGCCGAACTGCTCGCTCGCGTGCAGGCTGTGCTGCGCCGCAGCGCCACGTGGCGTCGCCGCGACGAGTCCGGATCGATCATCCTGGACGACGTCGTCATCGACCTGGCGGGTCGTTCCGTTACCGTTGGTGATCAACCGGTCAATCTGACGCGCAAGGAGTTCGACATCCTCGCGATGCTTGCCAGCGATCCCGGAGTCGTCTTCCCCCGGGACCGGATCATGGTCCACGTCTGGGACGCCCCGACCGAAGGAGCGTCGCGCACGCTGGACGTCCACGTCGCGATGCTGCGGTCAAAGCTGGGGCGGCCCGGGCTGGTGGAGACGGTGCGTAGCGTCGGCTACCGGCTTCGCCCCCAGCACTCGTAGGGCGTCATGCGCCGGCGTCTGCTTGGCATCCTGTTGGCCCTGGGTACCTGCCTGGTCGCCGCGCTCGGTGCCCCGCTCGCCTACGTGCTCACCAGCGACCTGTCGCAGGAGCTGTTCGTGAGCAGGGCTGACGACGCGGCCTACTTCGCCGACGTCGCCGAGACCGCGCTGCAAACCGGTCACCCTGCTCGGCTGCGCGCGCTGACCGCCCGGTACCAGTGGCTCTACGACTCGCCGGTCACCGTCATCGACCCCAACGGCCGGACCGTGATCTCCTCCGGCGAGGCCATAGACGTGCGTTCCCCGGCCAACCGGCCGACCGTGCTGCACGCACTGGCCGGTCGGCCACCCGAGCGGCCATCCCATCTCGCCTGGCCGTGGAACCCGAGGAACTACCTCATTGCCGAACCCATTATCCGGGACGGGCGAGTTCTAGGGGCCGTTCTGATCGAAAGCCCCACGCAGTGGGCGCGGGAGCAGGCTGCGTGGATGCTGGGCATGGTGGTCTTCGGCTGTGCGGTCGTGCTCGCCGTGCTCGCCCACGGTGTTGCGGTCCCCATCGTCGGCTGGGTCCTGCGGCCGGTTCGCCATCTCGACAACGCCACCCACCAGGTCGCTGCCGGTCATCTGGAGGCGCGGGTACCGGAACAGACCGGGCCACCGGAACTGCGCCGCCTCACCACGCACTTCAACGCGATGGCCGACAGCGTCGCCGACGCAATAGTGCAGCAGCGTGAATTCGTTGCACAGGCTTCGCACCAGTTGCGTAACCCGCTGACGTCGCTGCGGCTGCGAATCGAGAGCCTCGAACACGTCGAAGACGTGGCGGGCAGGCAGGACCTGGCACACGCGGTCGAGGAGATCGAACGGCTCGAACGGACCGTGGACGGCCTGCTAGAACTGGCCAGGGCAGAAGCATCCCAGCTGGAGCGGCGGCCGGTCGATGTCGGGGCAACCGTCCGGCATCGCGTCGCCTCCTGGTACCCGGCGTTCGAACGGTGCGACACCCCGCTGATCCTTGATGCGCCCGAAGCCGAGATCGCGGCGAACTGCTTGCCCGACGTCCTCGACGACGCCGTCGATGCGCTCCTGCACAACGCGTTGAAATTCGCCCCAGGTCGGCTGGTGAGCGTGACTGTGCGCAGGGATCGATCCGACGTCGTGGTCGAGGTTCGGGATCGGGGTGAACAGCTGCCCGCGGAGGAAGCCGCTCGGGTCGGTGAACGTTTCTGGCGCAGCCGGCGACACCAGAACGTGCCAGGTACTGGCCTGGGGCTGGCCGTGACCAGGACGCTCGTGGAAGGTGTCGGGGGAACGCTGACAGTCGAACCGACGCAACCCCACGGCCTGGTCGCTCGGATCCGGCTGCCCACCCCGCCCGGGCAGGAGTGAGTGCTCAGCGGTGTGCTTCCCGAAACCAGCGCGCGGCTCCTGGGTGCAGCTCCACCGGATAGGTCCCAATGGCGGCGCGGAGATCGAGCCGTCGCGCTTCGGGATGCGAGGTCACCAGTTCCGGCTGGCCTTCGAAGAGCAGCCGGGTGAGCCAGTACGCACGATCCTCGGGCATGGTCTTCGGAGCGTAGAGGCAGTTGCGCACGCTGATCGTCTTGACGCCTCCGGGCAAGGCGTAGACCGATGCCGGAACCTCCGCAACGGTGTACAGGTCTCCGTGGCGGCGTACCAGTTCCTGCGCGGTGTCGCCGATATCTACCAGCCTCACTTGGGTGCGGCGTTGCAGATCCAGGAGCGCGGCGGTGGGCAGTCCGCCAGCCCAGAAGAAGGCGTCGATGGAGCCGTCCGCCAGGGCGTTGGCGGACTCCACGAGATCGAGGTTCTCGCTCGCGACTTCCCTGGCCGCGAGTCCTGCCGCACCCAGCACCCGGGAGGCGTTGGAGGCCGTTCCCGACCCTGGAGCGCCGAGCGATACCCGCTTGCCCGTGAGATCGCGCAACGACCGGATGTCGCTGTCGGCGCGGACGACGATGTGGACGTAGTTCTCGTACAGGCAAGCCAGCGCGGTTATGGGCAGACCGCCGGGGTGGTCGACCTCGGCCGCGGCGTCGGACAGCGCGAAAGCCACATCGGCGCGGCCCTCGGAGATCAGGTGCAGGTTCTCGACAGATCCTTCGGTTTCCAGCACGTGCGTCCGCAAGCCCGGTGCGCGCTTCTCCAGGACGCGCGCGTAGGCACCTCCGTACACCACGTAAACGCCGCCCACGTTGCCGGTGGCGATGTGCAGCTCGCCGTGGGGCCGCGGCGGCTGCCCACCACCGCAGGCCACGATGGCCAGTAGCAGTGCCGCCATGAGTATGGACAAAGCGCGCACGGACACCTCCGGTGGTCCACGTCCTCGGACCAGTGTGCCGTCCTTGCGCTTCGACTTCGGGGGCAGGTTGCTCAGCTGGGCGGATCGGGCGTCCTCTGGTGCTGGACGTGTCGGCTCAGCGCGGCTCGCCGACGGACCGCACACCGGTGCGGAGGTTGGGATCTAACCGACCCGTACTAGGACGTCGACCCCGCGAGGTGCTGCAGCGAATGCGAACGCTGGCCAACCGGGCACCGGCCTACCGGCAGCCTCGACGGCACGTACGGGATTCGCGCGAGGGTTCGCCCTCGCGTTCGGCTGAGGCGTTCGGGGGGTCCTGCACGCCGTAAAGCGCACCACCGGCGTGCTGGCCGGGCGGACGAGAGGGCCCGTACAACACAGGTGCGGGAGGTGCATCGGCAGGCCGACTGCTGTGCTTCGAGGTCTTCGCCGAGCCCGCTGGAGATGTGGAGGTCCGGGATCCGAAGTCCTCGGACACCCACGCTCGTGCCGGGAACTCGGCGGGCTCACCGGCGTCCTTGATCCGCACGAGCGCCCCGGCACACCGGATCTGGTGATGCGACCCAAGACCGGCTGGCCTCTCAGGATGGCGGCGGAGGTCGAGGAGTCGCTGAGCTGACGAGGCCTCCCGCTCGGTCGTGAGATCGGTTTGATCTCGCCCTCGCGGTCGCGTTACCCGGAAGAAACGGCTGACGCCGACACTTCCTGCGAAATGGCCCGAGACGCGCCGCCCGCGCCGGTGCGGAGGAGCGCTGCGGTGCGCATGCGAGTCTGGAGCCGCCAGTGTCCTACGTCAGCCCGCCGGAGTTCGTCACCAAGATGATCGACGCCGGTGAATCCAAAGTCTTCATGTCCGCTCGGGACACCCTGATCCGGGCCTACATGGCCGGCGCCATACTGGCGCTGGCGGCGGCCTTCGCCGTCACGGTCACCGTGCAGACCAGCAACGCGTTGGTCGGGGCGCTGCTTTTCCCGGTCGGCTTCTGCATGCTCTACCTGCTCGGTTTCGACCTGCTCACCGGTGTTTTCACGATCACCCCGCTGGCTTGGTTGGACAAGCGGCCCGGCGTCAAGTTCCGCGGGGTGCTGCGGAACTGGGGCCTGGTGTTCGTCGGANAGCACGGTGCCGCCGGGATGCTGACGTTGTTCGTGCGCGCCGTGCTGTGCAACTGGATGGTCTCCACCGGTGTGGTCGCCGCGATGATGTCGAACTCGGTCTCCGGCAAGGTGATCGGTATGTGGATGCCCATCCTGGTGTTCTTCTACATGGGCTTCGAGCACTCCGTGGTCAACATGTTCCTGTTCCCGTCCGGGCTCATGCTCGGCGGGGAGTTCACCTTCGGCGACTACCTGCTGTGGAACGAGCTCCCGACCGTTGTCGGTAACCTCGTCGGCGGCATTACCTTCGTGGGTCTCACCCTCTATGCCACGCACGGCCGCACCAAGCGGTCCCGTGCGGTGCGGCCGATACCGGGCGAACCCGTCGGGGTGCGCTGAGGCATCTTCCGGGCTAGTAGGGCTTTGTTAGGTTGTTGATCTCTTGTGATGATCTTGGTGTGACTCCGGAGGAGATGGCCGTGGTGGCCCCGCGTGTGGAGGCGTTCGCGGCCCAGATGCCGGGCGGTCTGTCGCGGCGGGATCAGCGGGCCAAGGGTGAGTTGTATGTGCGTGGGCTGCTGCTGGATGGCAAGCGCAAGTCGATGCAGCCGATGGCGCAGCGGCTTGAGGTGGATCATCAGCAGTTGCAGCAGTTTGCGTCCTCGTCGACCTGGGACTACGCCGATGTGCGCCAGTGCCTGGCGGGCTGGGCACAACAGTTCCTGGCTCCGCGGGCGTTCGTGCTGGATGACACCGGTTTTCCCAAGGATGGCCAGGACTCGCCCGGGTGGCGCGGATGTACTGCGGGCGCTGGGTAACGATCAACACCCCGTCGGGCTCGCCGAGATGCTCCATAACGTAATCGCGCACGTCATCGCGGACCCCGTCCTCGTCCCAATCCGCCCGCCGCAACAGCCGCTGCATACCATCCGGAACGACCTCACCGGCCTGCTCAGCGATCGTCCACCCGTTCTTCCGTTCCAGCCCCGACACATACTCACGCACCCGCGCCCGCGGCTCCGAACGCACGAACCGCCCCGCGATCCGCGCATGCACCCGCCACTACCGACTCACGCGTGTGCCGTTGCAGTACTAACCCGGCGGAAGGTTGCAGGCGCGGATTGAGCCTGGCCATTTACCAGGCGTGATCGCTCCGGATGATCAAGTGGCGTGCTCAATGTGGATCACGCGTGGGCTTCCTCGAACAACACCGCGCCGACGCCATCATGCCCGCATGCGGCGAAATGGATACTTCTACGGCTGGGCGAATCGATTCCTCTCTACTCGTTCATGCTCTATCCACATGTTGTGTGGGTATCCCAACTGTGGCGTGCTCACTTCATCCAGCCATTCAAGCTGACGCGTTGATATTTCAAGCTCGTTGGCCGCAAGATTGGACGTGAGCTGATCTACGCTCCTCGGTCCAACGACGGGGATCACTCCCTTCGACATTGACCACTTGATCGCCACCCGCTCTGGAGTCGTGTCGAGATCCCGGGCGACGTTCTCGACGGCATCCAGCACCTTCGTCTTGGCGGGGCCGTCTTCCTCGTGGAGGAACTGGCTGATCGAGCTCTGCGCGCGACCTGTTCCGCCCCGCCGGTACTTGCCTGTCAGCAGGCCGCCGCCGAGGGGCGAGAAGCCGAGGACGCCCAAGCCGAAGGCTTCTGCCATCGGCACCAGCTCCCGGTCGGCGCTACGCTCGACGAGGCTGTACTCGGCCTGAATTGCCGCGAGAGGCGCCCACCCCTTCTGCTGCGCCAAGGTGACTCCCGTTGCCACGCGCCATGCGGGGAAACTGGAGAGACCGGCGTAGAGGATCTTGCCGGCGCGCGTGAGGTCGTCGAAAGCTCGTACTATTTCCTCGATGGGCGTGGATTCGTCGGCCACGTGGGCCCAGAACAGGTCCACCCGGTCCGTGCCCAGGCGACGCAAGCTCTGCTCCAGAGACTGAACCATCGCTTTTCGGCTGTTCCCGGTCCACTGCAGTCCGCTGCTCGCTGAGGTTCCCATGGTGTACTTCGTCGCCAGAACGATGTCCTCGCGATCCGAGGAGATGATGTCTGCGAGGTATTCCTCAGCATCCCCCGCTTGGTAGTTAGAAGCGGTGTCGATGAAGTTACCTCCCGCATCTCGGTACTTGTCGTACATCGCCTGAGCCTCGGACACCTGCGCCCCATGGCCCCAGCCCGTGCCGAAATTTCCTGTCCCCAAAGACAGTTCCGATACTCGCAGGCCCGACCGTCCGAGAAATCGGTATCGCATGCGTCTCCACGCTCCTCACATCGATCCGGCATGAGCAGGTTCCTCACGCCTGGCGGCTCCCGCCACCAGAAACCATCGTTCCCACCGCTGTGCGTATAGTCCATAACGTGGAGTCCACGAGTGATTATCGATCGTCCAGCATTGAGATCCCGCTCAATCCGCACGACCCCTTCCGGGAGGTCCTGGCGCTCGCGCGACCGCAAACCGTTGCTCCCGTCCCCCTCCGCGCGACGGCGCCGTGGAGCGCTCGGTTCTTGCCCTTCCCGCACATCAAGCTCGGTGTGGTCGTGGAAGGCGAGTGCTGGCTGTGCGTCGATGGTCTGGAACCGCTCTTACTGAGCACTGGCGACTTCTATCTGCTAGGAAACCCGCCTCCTTACGCCATCGGGAGCTCGATCGAGACAGTTCGCGATTCGAAAGAGCCGCTCCACGAGGAAACGTCGGTGAGCGGACCCGGGGTCCCGAGAGGCGCCGTCACGTACACGTGTAGCGTCGACTTCGAGTTCCAGGACGCCGATGTATCGACCCTCTTCTCATCGCTACCCCCGGCTATGCTCGTCAAAGCGGGCAATGCCGACGGAGATCTACTATGGAACATCGCGACGCTCCTCGTCCGCGAGATTGAGAGGCAACAGCCCGGGCGGTCCCTCGTCCTAGAACACCTGTCCCAGATCCTCCTGGTTCACATGCTGAGGTCGCACGCCGGTTCGTCCCAGGAACCCCTGGGATGGCTCGCCTCGGTTGCCGACGATGGGATCGGGGCGGCGTTGCGCGCGATCCACGCTGAACCGAGCCATCGCTGGACACTCGAAGAACTCGCCACGGTTGCGATGATGTCAAGGTCGGCCTTCGCCGCGAACTTCAGGAAGAGAGTAGGAAGACCTCCGTTGGATTACGTCATCGAGTGGCGAATGCAGCTGGCGCGTGCCGCACTGCGCACGGACGACTCCCTCACGGCCATCGCAACATCCATCGGCTACAAGTCCGAAAGTGCTTTCAGCACCGCGTTTCGGCGCGTTGTTGGCGTATCACCACGCGAATTCCGCGTCTCACTGCACGCATCGCAGAGGGGCCGCATTTCCGGTAATTCTGTGCCGGCGGGGCCGTCCGAGTTTTACAAGATGGAGTCCAGAGATGACTGAGTCTCGATCGAGATTCGATCTACTTCTGATCGCTAACGATCGTACTTTGCGCCAAGCGAACGGTAGCGTAGTGATCCACGCGGTCAAGATCCGAAATGCTCAGCCGACTCCTGCATACGATCTAGTCGTCCGTGTGAAGCACCAAGGATGGACTGTGGCCGCTACCGGTGTATTGGTGGTTCCGCCAGGTGAAACCCAAATCCCGCTCCCCACGCCTCAATCCTACTGGGAGGGGATGGAAGACATTAGCCGCACGGCACGCGCACTCGCCTTGAATTGCTTTTTCGGGATGCTGCGGGTCGCGCCGGTCAACAATCCGTCCGGGTCGGTCAGCTCCACGCCCTCATCACGGGCCCTGACCACCAGTTCCACGGCGAGTTCCTGCTGCTCACTGGTCAACGAGTCCGAGAACTCGACGTTCTCGGCCATCACGGTCCTTCCCGCCGAGCACACTCGGCGTGTCAGAACCACTTACACCGATCAACTGACAGACCCGTAGTCACTGGGGCTGGAAAGCTAGGGGAACATCCACGTAATGATCACAAACTACTTGCTGACGTACTCGACTTTGGTGCCGATTGTGTTGGTGTTGGTGGGCACGATCTGTGTTGGTACCGGTTACCTGGTCTTGCGTAGCCGCCGGTGTGGGTCCGGGACTTTGTGGATTCTTGTCGTTTTGTCCGCGTTTCCCATCGCGTTTACGCTTGTCCCGACATCGACCCGCATGGATGACGTTACCTGCGTGGTCCAATTCGCCGCACCTACGCTGACGCGGGTTGAGTTGCTGGCCAACGTGGCCGTGTTCTTTCCGGTGGTCTTCTTCGTAACGTTGGCGACCCGCCGACGGCTGCTGATGGTGCTGGTGGGCACGAGCTTCTCTGCTGCGATCGAGGCGGTCCAGGCGATGGTGCCTGCCATCGGGCGTGCGTGTGACACGAACGACTGGGCGATGAACACTATTGGCACAATCCTTGCCGTTATGTTGGCTAATGCCACGATCGCACTTGCGAGTCGTGTCGACAGGAAGAATGTCGGGACTGAATCGTAAGAGCCTGTTCCTTTAGTTTCTTGGTCCAGTTGAGCATGGTTTCGGTGTAGCCGTCATCCGCCCACAGGGGCGCAAGCTGGGGTAGGTGTCTTCAAGCGTGCCAGCAGGTTGCGGGCGGTTCTGAGATAGGTCCTTAGCGAGGAGGAATTGCAGAAGTTCCTCGAGGAAAAGGTCAGCGTCACCGCGGCGAGTGGGGTGCAGCAGAGCGCCATCGGCTTCGCCGTCACCGTGGGCGTGCACTGCTGAGTCGGCCCGAGTGATGAATCCGACCGTCGATAGGTTGATTCAGGCCACGATCTCGGGGATCGGACGTCACGGGACCGGCCTGTCACGACCGACCACCAGGTCCTGACCGGGGACGGCGGGTCGCCGAACCGATTGACCGCGTCGGCGTGCGAGCCGCGGCTCCCACAGCATGAGGTCGGCCTGTCGGCGGCCGCCGATTCATGATGAACGCGTGGCTCGCCCCGCTGCTGCGGGCGCACGGTCACGGCCACGCCGTGACCGCGGTTTTCTACATCCCCTCGGCGCTTCCGTTGAGATTCCCGGCGCGCGGGTTCGCGGCCAATAGGCCGTCCCAATCGGTGGACCGTTTGTGCATGCTAGAGGTTAGGAGCTGTTTAGGAATTGATCTTAGTGAGGTCGCGGAGCCAGATGTCGATGGTGGCGATCTGCACGGTGGCTTCGTAACGCACGGCGAGTTTGTCGTAGCGGCTGGCCACGGCGCGGTGGTGTTTGAGGCGGTTGATGCCGCATTCCACGGCGTGGCGCTGGCGATAGGCATCGGAGTCGAAGGCGGGTGGACGGCCTCCGGATGAACCGCGGGCACGACGGTGACCGGCTTGGTCTTTCGGGACCGGGATCGTTGCCGTGATCCCGTGCTGACGCAGGTAGGAACGGTTCGCGCGGGAGGAGTAGGCCTTGTCAGCCAGCACCCGCTCCGGGCGGGTGCGCGGGCGTCCGCGGCCGCCACGTGCGACCCGGATCGCCTCCAGTACGGCGGTCATCTGGGGGCTGTCGGCGCGCTGACCGGCGGTGATCAGTAGCGATAACGGCTTACGGCCTTGTTCGCAGGCCAGGTGGATCTTCGTGGTGAGCCCACCACGGGAACGTCCCAGCGCGTGATCGGCCGGTTCGCCGCCGGGCGGTTCGACCTGCTTATCGGACCGGCGGCGAGCGCCGGCGGCGTGCTGGTGGGCCCGGTTGATCGTGGAATCCACCGACACCTGCCAGTCGATCAGGCCCGCCTGATCCGACCACGCCCGCAGCGCCGAGAGAATCCAGGGCCACACGCCCTCACGCTGCCAGCGGCGAAACAGCTGGTAGATCGACTGCCAATGCCCATAGCGTTCCGGCACGTCCCGCCACGGAGCACCGACCCGCACCCGCCACCGGACCCCATTGAGTAACTGCCGACGTGTCCACTTCGGACGACGTCCCACCACAGGCTGAGGCGGCAACACACGCTGCAACGCCGCCCATTGCCGGTCCGTGGGATCCTTACGCGCGCCAACCGATACGCTTCCCACCGAGGTCTCCGGATAGATGTCGATCTTCTTGGTCGTTGATCCATCTACCGGAGACCTCTCTACTTCCCGAAGGCACTCCTCGTTCCTAAACAGCTCCTAGACGAGTCGAGAAGTAGAAGCTGCTGCATCGGGCTAGCGGCGATGGTTTTGCCCGTGTCCGATCGGCTGACAAGGGGCGATTCTGGTTAGTCGGGTCACGTGTAATCGGGATCGGTGACATGCTGCTGTGTCCTCCCGGATGGACTGATCATCGTACGAAACCAGCCAACTGTTCGGTGCGAGGTCATGTCGGGCTGACGAGACCGGACGGCCGGGAGACACGCGGAACGCTGTGGGTGATGGCTGGAACATGTCCGTTGGACCGGTTTCCGAGCGTGGAAGGTGCTCAGTTCGGGGATGCTGGGCTTGGATTGCGCAGGGGTCTGTGCAGGCGGTCGGGGAGTCCATGGGCTGAGGTCGGGGTGGACTTCAGCCACCGCGTCACGTCGGCGAGGTCCGCCGAGGTCCGTATCGGGCCCACGAGGATGACCGGGCCGAGCGGCCGACGTCGGGTGTCGCAGGGTTGGACCAGGATCACCTGCCCCGTGGTGCGCCGCGAGTTCTTCCTGGTGTGGCACCACAGCTTCCCGAGCTGGCACGGCGAGCGGACGAGCACTCCGTGCGGGCTTCGGCTGACGCTGTCGCTCAGCGCGTCGAGAACCCCGAGGTCGTCGTTCGGCTCGCACGCCTCGCACAGGACTGCGGTGTACCCAGCCTGGTTCTGCCGCTCGGCGCTGCGGCGGTCATTGTCCATCTCGAACCTCCGCGGGTTCCGGATCACGGTGCTTGTGCGCGACAAGCACTGCATTGATGGTAACGATAACCATTGTCGTATGGAGGGGAAACCCGATGACCCCGTTCCCATCTGGCGGTGCTTGCGGGGCTTCGCCGCGCGGGCGGGTATGCGGCGAGATCGTCCGGCGTCGCGTGGTGAAGCCAGGTGAACTGGTCTTTTGACGTTCTGCGGAAGCACTGTTCGTGGGTTCGGGGCTCTTCGAATTCACCCGGTGCTCGGCTGGTCGTCGGCGGTGAGCGTGCTGCGGGTGGTGTTGCACGGGGTTGGGCGGGGTGCGCTGTTGGTCGACGAGAGAAGGGGAGTGGCATTTCGGTCGTCCCGGGACGCGCACGTGTGACAGCGTCCGGAGACCTCGATGATGACCTCCATGTCGGTGAACCCGTGAGCGTCGGCGATGCGGGTGGCGCGCTCTTCGGCGAAGGCGACCGATATGGGGATGTGCCGTCTGCATTCGTGGCACACGAGGTGGTAGCCGAGCCCGTCGGCGGGTGCGATGCTGAACAGTTGCGTTCCATCGGTGTCGTGCATGGTGTGCGCACATCCCGACTCGACGAATGCATGTAGCGCGCGGTACACGGTGGCGAGCCCGATTCGCGTGCCGGAGGAGCGGATTGCCGAGTGCAACGACTGGGCGCTGATGAATCTCCGGGTGCGTGCCAGCGTCTGGAGTACGGTCCGTTGCTGTGGGGTTGCGCCGCTGGTGAGCGAGTAACCGCTTGTTGGCATGACATGCGATTCCGATGACGTCGAGATGATGAGGTGCGCGGCGGGAGGGCCGAAGGGGTGAAACGGTCGCCCCGCCGCGCGAGACGGGGCCGGGTGGCGCTCCGGGCCCCTGGTCAGGTGACGGTGAGGACGTCGATGCGTCCGGATCGCCGTGCGACGTAGGCGGTTTCCCTGCTGGTGGTGATGGCGGTGACCGCGTCGTCATCGCGTCATCCGCCCGCGGGGCGCAGCTCGTCGCCGGGGCCGGTGTTGGCGCCGAGCCGCCACACCAGCACGTTGCCCTCGGCATCACCGCTGATCAGCGTGGTGCGGTTGCCCGACATCCAGGCAAATGCCGAGACCGTGGACTGGTGGCCTGTGAGGACGGCTCCGGCCCCGGCCGGTGGGGCCGGGGCCGGAGAAGTCCCAGCAGGTCAGCACTTCCGCCGAATCGCAGGCCATCCAACGCCCACCGTCTTCGAAGGCCAGGTGCGAGACGGTGGCCGGGAATCCGTGCATCTCGAACTCCGAACCGTCGTCGACTTTTCCAGCCGTGCAACGTGGAGTCCTGGCTGCCGCCCACCACCCAGCGGCCGTTCGGCGTGGCAGCCAGCCCGGAGATCGCGCCCGGCGCGGGCAGGGTGTTGGTGATCTGGTCGGCTTCGGGTTCGAAGATCGTCACGCCTTGGTAGGCCGAGGCCGTCACCCGTAGTTTCCCGCATGGCCGCAGCAAGTTGGTCACCGTGCTCGCGAGCGGTTCGGAGCTCCAGTGCACCGCGCCGGAGTGGTCCAGGACGCGGACCCGCTTGTGCTCACTGATCCCCAAGGTGGTGCCCGCTTGTTCGGCGATCTGCTCAGTGCGGGCCGCCTGGCCCGGTTCGGGTCTGTTCGATCGGTCCAGCAGCTGGTTCAACGCGTCGTTCATCGCGCCTCGCAGTCGTCGGTGGTGGACGAGGATCACACCACACTAGACGACAACGACAACCGTTTTCATCTGAGGGTCTGTTCATGTGTTTCGCGCGTCTAGCTGTGTCGCTGCTCATGCGTAACTGGCAATGCGTTGTACGCTGAGTGGAGCAGCGCGTGACGCCCATTTGCGTATGGAGGGGTTCCGATGACCACGGCACACCAGCAGCACACTGGGCACGAGCACGCCCATGGTGAGGGCTGCGGGCACGTCGCCGTCCCGCACGGCGATCATGTCGATTACGCCCACGACGGTCACCTGCACCGCGCTCACGACGACCACTACGACGAGTGCGAGCCAGCTGATCACGCCGCCCACGACGGCCACGAGCACGCCCACGGTGAGGGCTGCGGGCACGTCGCGGTGCCGCACGGCGACCACGTCGACTACATCCACGACGGGCACCGTCACGCCGCCCACCACGACCACTACGACGAACACTGACCCAGCGCGCGCACGAAGGCCGACGAGCCAGGGCTGCCCGCCAGGGCTTCCCGAAAGGTGAGCTCGTCGGCTCTCGCTGCATGGTGTGTCAGGACTGGGGTCCAGGCCGGGCGGCTTCAGCCCTGGAACAGCGGCTCCCGAGAAGGCGGGCCGCAGCTGAGCGCACGTCCGCTGCCCTGTTCCCGAGGGGTCGCCCGACACCTTGCGTCGTGGGCGGGGTGGCTTTATTCGGGGAGGCCCGGCCCCGGGCAGTGCAGATCCTGGTCCGGGAGGCGGCCGTCGACTAGATAGGCCCCTGCTGCTTCGTCGACGCAGGCGATCCGCTGGCTGGCGAACAGGCCATGGGAATAGCTGTCCTGAGCGGTGATCATGCGGGAGCCCGGGAGTTCGGCCTGCATTCGCTTGGCGCCGTCGTAAGGCGTGGTCGGATCATGCTCGGCCTGAGTGAGCAGGACCGGTGGCATCTCGGAGCTGCCCAGTCGGGTGGTTTCTCGCGGACGGTCCCAGAAGGCGCAGGTGGTCGCCTCCAGTCCCGTGAGGATCGGCCGCGGGTCGGTCTCGCGCAGCTGCCGGATGTCACCGATGACCTCGGCGTGGCTCGGGCGCGTGCTGTCGTTGCACTTCACGGTGCGCAGCGCAGCTTCGTAGTTGCGTGATTCGGAGTCGGTTTCGGGCAGCGCGGGTTCCAGGCCGCCGCCATTGCCGGAATTCGCGTACGCACCCAGCGCCTCGGCGAACGGCCGCCAGCGTTCGGTACGCGAAAGGGTCTTGTAGACGAGGTTGTCGAACTCCGCTGCCCCGAAGTTTCCGCGGGCCGGCGCTTCGGCCAAGCTGGCGCGGGCCCTGGTGTAGGCGTCGCGTACCTGCTCGCGGGTGGTGCCCAGGTCCAGCTCGGGGTGGGCGGCGATCCAGTCGAAGAGCACGTCGCGCTGTCGCAGCATCGCGTTGGCCTGGTGCACGTCGAAGTCGTGCCAGCGGTCTGGACTGACCACGCTGTCGAGCACCATCCGGCCGACCCGCTCGGGGAACTCGGCCGCGTAGGCCGCGCCCAGGTAGCTGCCGTACGAGACTCCGAGGAAGTTCAGCTTCGGCTCGCCGAGGGCTTCCCGGATGCGGTCCATGTCCCGCGCGGTGTTCATCGTGTTCATCGCCGCCGAGTCCGGGTTGTGCCGCAGGCAGTCTTCGGCCATGTCGGCTAATCGGTCCAAGTGAGCGCGCTCTTGTGCGCGGTCCGCCGGAACCGGTTCCGGCGCGGGGTGGTTGAACAGGCCGCCGAGGTCGCCGCAGTCCAACGGGGCGCTGCGTCCCACTCCGCGCGGATCGAAGCCGATGATGTCGTAGGACCGGCGAACTTGCTCGGGTAGCTTCTTGCCCTTGCTCACCGAGTACTCCAGTCCGGAGCCGCCCGGCCCGCCCGGATTGACCAGCAGTGCCCCGCGGTACTCCTCTGGGGTGCCGGTGGCTCGAACGCGTGAGACAGAAATCATGATCTCGCCGTCGGTATCGCGTTCCTCCAGTGGCACGGAGAGCTCGGCGCACTCGGCGCCCTCGAACGGGCACGGCTCGAAGACCAGCGGTTCTGCACTTGCGGGCACGGCGCTGAGAAGGGGAACGGCGAGCATCAAAGCCGCCGCAGCAGAGGTCCTTTTATTCACCACGTTGAGTCACATCCACCTTCACTAGATGGCAGGTTGATCCACCTAGTTGGAAATGATTACCATTACCGACTGTTGCCGTGCAAACGTCGCGATGGGAGTCGTGGTGGGTCACCTGTTGTTGGTGGAGAGCTGGGTTGGCGCGATGAGCACGTTGCTTCCCAGAGCGATCCGCGAAGGCGGCCACCGGTTCAGCTTCGTCACGCGGGATTTGCAGCACTACCTGCGTTCAGCTCCGGCTTCCGGCCCGCATCCGCTGCTGGGCGCGGACAACGTGCTGACCGTGGAGACCAACGACCCCGAGGTGCTGCTGGTGCACCTGGAGCGGCTGCAACCGGTGCTGGGTTTCGACGGGGTGGCGACCTCGTGCGATTACTACCTGGCCACCGCTGCGCGGCTGGCCGAGCGGCTGGGTCTTCCCGGTCCGCCGGCTGAGGCGGTCGAGGCGGCCTGCTCCAAGGACCGAACCCGTCGGGTGCTCGGTGAGGTGGGTGTGTCCGGGCCGGCGTTCGTCCTGGCCGAGACGCTGCGGGGGCTCGAGGAAGGTGCCGCGGCGATGGGCTACCCGCTGGTGGTCAAGCCGGTGGACCTGTGCGCGGGGATGTTCGTGCGCAAGGTCGACGATGTCGGTGAGCTGCGCCAAGCTTTCGAGGAGCTGCAAGGGTTTCCGGTCAATGCTCGTGGCCAGCAGCGCAATCCCGTGGTGTTGCTGGAGGAGTTGTTGACCGGGGCCGAGGTGAGCGTGGAGACGGTCACCTTCGGCGGGCGGACCGCGGTCGTCGGCGTGACCGACAAGAGCGTTGCCGGCGCACCGTGGTTCGTCGAAACCGGTCACATGTTCCCGGCCGCGCTGGAGGCCGACACCGAGCGCGCGGTGACCGATACCGCCGTGGCCGCGATCAAGGAGCTGGGGCTGGACAACACCGTCTGCCACACCGAGATCAAGCTCACCGCCGACGGCCCGAAGCTCGTCGAGGTCAACCCGCGTCCAGCGGGCAACCAGATCACCGAGCTCATCCGGCGGGTCACCGGCATCGACCTGGCCGCGGTCCACGCGCAAGTGGCGCTGGGCGAGAAACCCGACCTGACCCAGGTGGACACCGGCGCTGCCAGTGCGGCGATCTCCTTCCTCCTGCCGCCCAGGACTGGCGAGATCGAGGAGATCAGCGGCATCGAGGTACTGCGGGACCCGGCGGTGGTCGACTACCGGCTCAAGCCCTCCGGACACCACGCCGGAGCGGCGACCAGCAACAACAACTACCTGGGTCACGTCATGGTCACCAGCGACCAGAAGGGCGCCGCACGCGCGCACGCCGAGTCGCTGATCGAGCGGCTGGATGTGCGCTACGCCGAGGAGACCGGATGAGCGCGCCAGAGTCGCTGGCGGACCTGATCGAGCAAGTCCACATCGGACAACACGGCGAGGAGATCACCGATGCTGTGGTGAGCGTGGGGTTTCTGACCCAGCAAGGTGTTCGGCACGCCTCGCGCAACACCTCATACCGCAACCACGTGCTGAGCCTGCGGGTCGCCGACGCCGTGGGTTCGTGCGCCGTGGAACCCGGTCAGCTCACCGAGGACGTCGTGCTGGACTGCGTCGGCAACCCGGTCGCCGAACTGCTGCGGCACCCGTCGACGGCGGTGCGCGTCACCGCGCTCGACGCCTACCTGCAGTCGGTGCGGCCGCACCACCAGCACGCCGAGGAAGTCGTCGTCGGCCGCGGCACGTCGCTTCAGAAGTCCTTGCACCGGGCCAAGCTCGTGGTGGATCTGCTGCCGCCGGTGCGGCGAGTGCTGGTGATCGGCGTGGTCAACTCGCTGCTGTACCACCTGCGCGAACGCGGCACCGGCTACGTGGCCTGCGACTACAAGGGCGGGCAGACCGAATGGGGCGAACCGGTGCACACCGACGCCTTGTCCGCCCTGGCCGACTGCGACGCCGTGCTGACCTCCGGGATGGTGCTGAGCAACGGAACCTTTCAGCCGCTGCTGGAGCAGGCCCGCGCCACCGGCAAGCCGTTGGTGTTCTTCGCCCAGACCGGAAGCGGAATCCTGCCGCGCTTCCTGGGGGCCGGAGTCACCGCCGTCTCGGCCGAGCCGTACCCGTTCTTCTGGCTCGACGCCGGACCGAGTTCGCTCTACCGCTACCCCGGAGAGGATGCCGCATGAACCCGGACCTGCTCGACCTGGTCCGCGACACCCCACTCGCCCGAGTTTCGACACCACTCCCGCAACCCAATCCCGGTTTCTGGGCGAAGCTGGAATGCCTCAGCGCCGGCGGCATGAAGGCCCGCGCGGCGCTGTCGATGCTGCGGGGAGCACACCAGCGCGGTGAGCTGCTGCCCGGCGCGCCGGTGGTGGAGTCCACCAGCGGAACGCTGGGAATCGGGTTAGCTTTCGCCGGCAGTGCGCTGGGACATCCCATCGTCCTGGTCGTCGACAAGGAACTCGAACCAGGCATGCGTGCACTGCTGCGGGCCCACGGTGCGCGACTCGAGATCGTCGAGCGGCCACATCCCGAAGGCGGCTGGCAGCAGGCGCGGCTGGACCGGGTACGCGAGATCTGCCGCTCATTGCCGGGTGCCTACTGGCCGGACCAGTACAACAACCCGGACAACCCCGCCGGATATGCCGAGATGGGAGTGGAGATCTGCCGTCAGCTCGACCGCGTGGACGTGTTGGTGTGCAGCGTCGGCTCCGGTGGGCACAGCGCCGGGATGATCCGCACCCTGCGCAAGCGCTGGCCGCAGATGCGCTTGATCGGTGTGGACACCGTAGGCTCGACGATCTTCGGACAGCCCGCCCGTCCGCGCGTGATGCGCGGTCTGGGCAGCAGCATTCATCCGCGCAACGTCGACTACCCGCAGTTCGACGAAGTGCACTGGGTCGGCCCCGGTGAGGCGGTGGCCACCTGCCGGGCACTGGCCCGCAACGCGTTCGTCACCGGCGGTTGGAGCACGGGTGCGGTAGCGATGGTCGCGGCGTGGGCCGCGCGCATCGACCCGGGTGCCAATGTTGTGACCGTGTTCCCTGATGGCCCGCATCGCTACTTGGGCACGGTCTTCGACGACGACTACTGCCAAGCGCGAGGGCTGCTGGACACCCCGATCGCCACTCGCCCGGTCGAGGTCGCGAACCCGGAGGTCGAGGCCACCGGGTGGACGCGCTGCCGGACGGTCATCGACCCCCTGAAGAACATGGAGGTGCCCGCGTGAAGCTCGACTGGCGGGTGAGCGGCTTGGCGTTGCGCGAGCCGCTGCGGATCTCGCGCTCGGTGATGGCCGAGCGCGACGCAGTGACCCTGACTCTCGACGACGACGACGGCGACCTCGGCCACGGCGAGATCGTCACCAGCGTCTACTACGAGCTCGACGTGCCGCGCATCGAAGCTGAACTGGCCGATGCTCAGGCGAAATTGGCCGACCTCACTCCGGAGGAGGCGATCCACACGGACCTGCGGCAGGCCTCCCCGGGCGTGCGCGCGGCACTGGACGCGGCGCTGCACGACCTTCTTGCCCGCAAGCGCGGCATCGCCGTCCACGAACTCATCGGGGCCGAACCGCCGGGTTCGGTGCCGACCGCGCGCACGATCGGGATCACCTCGACCGAGCAGGCGGTGGCCGAGGCCATCGGGCTGGTCGGACAGGGATACCAGCTGCTCAAGGTCAAACTCGGCACCGGTGCCGACGAGCTCGCTCGCGTGGCCGCCATCCGCGAAGCCGCCCCGCACGCCAAGATCCTGCTGGACCCCAACGGCGCCTGGGAGCCCGAGGAAGCCGAACGGATGCTCTGCGCAGCAACGGAGTTCGACATCGACGCGGTGGAACAACCCATCGCACCGGGAACTCCGGAATTGCTCGCGGAGGTGGCCGAGAACTCGCCGATCCCGGTGGTCGCCGACGAGGACGCGGGTGTTCCGGAGGACGTGCGCCGGTTGGGTTCGCGTGTGCACGGGATCAACATCAAGCTTCCCGAATGCGGTGGCATACGCGCCGCACGCGAGATCATCGACACCGCGGACGACCTCGGGGTCGACGTGATGCTGGGCTGCCAGGTCGCCAGTTCGCTGGGCATCGCACCGGCCATGCACCTTTGCGGGATGGCTCGCTGGGTGGACCTCGATGGTCACCTGCTGCTTGCCCGCGACCCGTGGACCGGGCTCGGTGGGCAAAACGGTCGGTTACACATCGCCGGGCTCATCGGTCTCGGGGTGCGGCCCGCGTGAACACTGTACGGCTCTTCCGCAGCTACCCGCTGGCCGTGCAGGTGTTGCTGGTCAACCAGCTCGGCGTGAACACGGCCTTCTACCTGCTGATTCCCTACCTCGCCGGATACCTCGGGCAGGATCTGGGGCTGTCGGCCGCTGTGGTCGGCATCGTGCTCGGCGTGCGCAACCTCAGCCAGCAGGGCCTGTTCCTGCTCGGCGGCTCGGCCTCCGATCGGCTCGGCGCACGCGGCGTGATCATCGCCGGTTGTGCGCTGCGCTCGGTGGGGTTCGGGCTCTTCGCCTTCGGCACCTCGCTGCCGGTGCTGCTGGCCGCCTCGGTGCTATCCGGACTCGCGGGGGCGTTGTTCAACCCTGCTGTGCGCTCCTACCTCAGCCACGAGGCCGCTGACCGACGAGCGGAGATGTTCTCGCTGTTCAACGTCTTCGCCAACACCGGAATGCTGATCGGGCCGCTGCTGGGCAGCGCACTGCTGCTGGTGGACTTCCAGGTCTCAGCGATCGGGGCCGCGCTGATCTTCACTGTGCTGACCGTCGCGCAGGTGCTCGTGCTCCCGGCCCGGGAAGTCCCGCGGCCGCAGACCTCGGTACTCGCCGACTGGCGAGAGGTGCTCACCGATCGCCGGTTCGTCCTGTTCACCGGCGCGTTGACCGGGATGTTCGCGCTGCAGAACCAGCTGTACCTGGTGCTGCCGATGCACGCCGAAAACTTCACCGGCACGGCGGTGTCGGTGTCGGTGATCTTCTTGGTGACCACGGTGGCCAGCCTCGTTCTGCAGGTGCGGATCACACGCTGGTGCGATGGGCGCTGGAGCCGGGGGCGCGCGGTCGCCACCGGCCTGGCCGTGATGGGCGGCGGGTTCGTGGTCACCGCGATCGCCGCGACCGTGATGCCGGACCAGCCGGCGAGCTCCTCGGCCGAGACCGTTGTGCGACTGGCGCCGGTGCTGGTCACCGCATTCACGCTGTCGGTCGGGGTGATGCTGACGCAGCCCTTCGTCTACGAGCTCATCCCCACCTTCGGCCGCGACAACCTCTCCGGCACCTACTTCGGCGTGTTCTACCTGGCCTCCGGAGTGACCGCCGCCGGCGGCAACGCTCTGATCGGGTGGGCGACCGACCTGGCCGGAGCCGACTTGCCGTGGTTGCCCTCGGTGTTGTGCGTGGCCATCGGCATGTCTTCGGCTCTGGCTGTGCTTGCGATCCACCGGCGCGGCGGGATCGCCCCCAAATCCACCGCGGAGGAGAACTCGTGGCACACGCCAACTTCCTGACCGATAATCCGGCCGTTTACGAGGCGTGGTTTCCCGACTCCGGGCACGTGGCGGCTCGGTTCACGGATGACCTGGTGCGTCGGTTCGGTGGTGGCACCGATCTGCTCGACGTGGGCTGCGGCACCGGGCGCGACGCACGATGGTGGTGCGAACACGGTTACCAGGTCACCGGGCTGGACAGCTCACCCGCGATGATCTCGCACGCCACCGAGCACTGCCCGCAGGCCGAGTTCCTCGTGGGCGACATGCGCTCGTTCGCCCTGCGGCACGAGTTCGACGTCATCACCTGCCTGGACAGCGCGCTGCTGTACTGCCACGAGAATTCGGAGCTCGAGGCGTTCCTGACCAGCTGCCACGACCACCTGCGGCCCGGGGGACTGTTCATCGCCGAGGCGCGCAACGGTGCGTTCTTCCTGGGCAACACCGAGCTGCTCGACGAGGTCCTGGACCGCACGCTCAGCTACGACGGGGTGGACTACCGCTCGATGACCCGACTGTGGATCGATCACGCCGAGCAGCTGCTGCGCCGGGAGCGCCGCTGGCGGTGGCCTGGTGCCGAAGAGCTGGTGCAGCGTTCGGCGTGGCGGCTGCTGTTCCCGCAGGAGCTGCGCTACTTCGCGGAATGCCACGGCTTCGAGGTACTGGCGCTGTTCGACGAGCCGGGCCCGCGCACCGACACGCCGTGGTCCGCCGATGCCGAGTTGTCCGAGCGGATGTCCGGTGACCGGCTTCATCTCATCGCCCGCCGTATCGATTAAAACGGCCCTCACAAAGGTAGGAGATCGCAATGTTCAACCTCGACAGACGACGCTTCCTCGGCCTGGCAGCGGCGGGTGCCGTCTCCACTGGCTCGCTGCTGGCGGGCTGCGCTCCGGGCGGCGCGCCCGGAGCAGGTGCGCCCAAGCCCGGTGGCCGGTTACGTGCCGCCTTCTCCGGTGGTGGCGCGGCCGAGGTGCTCGACCCGCACGAGACCAGCCTCTACATCGAGATCGCTCGCTCCAAGGCGCTCTTCGACAAGCTGGCCGACTACGGCAACGACATGTCCCCGCAGCCGCGCCTGGCCGAGCGCTGGGAGCCCTCCGCCGACCTGCGGACCTGGCGGATCACCCTGCGGCAAGCCACTTTCCACGACGGCCGCCCGGTGCGCGCCGCCGACGTGCTGGCCAGCTACGCGCGCATCACCGAACCCGGCGGCAGCCGCCGCGCCAAGTCCAGCCTGTCGGTGATCGACCTGCCCGCCAGCCGCGCGATCGACGACCGCACCGTCGAGTTCCAGCTCAAACGCCCCTACGCCGAGTTCCCGAACGCGCTGGCCACCCTCGGCGCCTACATCATCCCGGAGGGCACCGAGGACTTCTCCCAGCCGGTCGGCTCGGGCCCGTTCAAGTTCGTCTCCTTCGAGCCCGGCAAGTCGTTCCTGGCCGCGCGCAACCCGGACTACTTCGACGGCCCACCGCTGCTCGACGAGTTGCAGATCGTGGTCACCAACGACGAGGCCGCGAGGGTGAACGCATTGCTGGGCGGGCAGATCGACTACGCCAACGACCTCACGCTCACCAGCGCCCGCACCTACGAGTCCGGCGGGCAGATCCGGGTGCTGCGGCTACCGCGCAGCAACTTCCACGGTCTGGCGATGAAGGTCGACCGCCCGCCGTTCGACCGGATCGAGCTGCGGCAGGCGATGTTCCACCTGACCAACCGCGAGGAGCTGGTGCGCTCGGTGCTGCAGGGATCCGGGCAGATCGGCAACGACATCTACGGCCGGGGCTACCGCTACTACGCCGATCACCTGCCGCAGCGCAGTCAGGACCTGGACAAGGCGCGCTCGCTCGTGCGCCGGGCCGGTGCCGAGGGCATGACCATCGACTTCGACACCTCCGATGCCTCCACCGGGCTCAAGGAGGCGGCGCTGGCCATCAGCGACCAGGCGCGCCAGGTGGGCCTGAACCTCAACGTGCGGCTGGGCAACAAGGACACCTACTGGTCCGACATCGCCGACGGCAGCGTGCTCGCCAGCTACCGCTCGGGAGCGATGCCGCTGGACTCGCACGTCTCGCAGCGACTGCTGACCAGCTCCACCACCAACAACACCGCGTGGCAGCGACCCGAGTTCGACGAGCTCTACAACGCCGCCCAGTCCACCACCGACGAGAACCGGCGCGCCGAGCTCTACACCCGGATGCAGGAGCAGCAGTTCAACGAGGGCGGTTTCGTCTGGTGGGGCGCCTCGGACTGGATCGTCGGCGCGGCCACCAAGGTCGGCGGCATCGACGAGGAAGCGCCGGCCAACACCCTGGAGTGGGCGCGGTTCGACAAGGTGTGGCTCGCGTGATCGGTTACCTGGTGCGCCGGCTGCTGCTCGGCGCGGTGCAGGTGCTGCTGGTCGTGGTCGGGGTGTTCCTGCTGACCGAGGCGCTACCGGGCGATGCGGCGGTGACCATCGCGGGAGACAAGCCCGACCCCGCGGTCATCGCCGGTCTGCGCGCCGAGCTGGGCCTGGACCGGCCGATGTGGCAGCGCTTCGCCGAGTGGCTGGGCAGCGCGCTGCAGGGCGACCTGGGCACTTCGCTGGTCGGCCCGCGGCCGGTCGCCGAGATGATCGGCACGGCCGCGGGCCCCACGCTGCTGCTGGCCGGGCTGGCGCTGGCGCTGCTGGTGCCGCTGTCCACCGGACTCGGTGTGCTGGCCGCGCGCCACGAGGGCAGCAGGCTGGACCGGCTGGTCACCAGCACCACCCTCGGGCTCTACGCGGCACCGGAGTTCGCGATGGCGATCCTGCTCGTCGCGGTGTTCGCGGTGCAGCTGGGCTGGTTCCCGCCCACGGCCATCGGCGGTTCGCTGAGCAGCAACCCGGCACTGCTCGCGTTGCCGATCCTGGTGCTGCTGCTGCGCCCGATCTGCTCGCTGAGCAGGCTGGTTCGGGCCGGGATGATCGACGCGCAGCGCTCTCCCTTCGTCCAGCACGCGCGACGGCTCGGGCTCTCGCCCACGCGGATCCGGTTCGCCCACGCCCTGCCCAACGCGGCGGCTCCGGCGGTGCAGCAGCTTGCGCGCACCGCCGACTGGCTGATCGGCGGGGTGATCGTGGTCGAGGCGATCTTCGTGATCCCGGGCCTGGGAACCTCCCTGCTGGAGGCCGTTTCGGCCCGGGACCTGCCGGTGGTGCAGGGCCTGGCACTGGTCTTCGCCACCACCACGGTGCTGGTCAACCTCGGCGCGGATCTCGCAGCCCGCGCCCTGTCGCCCACTTCGGAGGTCGGTCGATGAGATACGCGATACCCGGTCTGCTGGTGTCGGTTCCGGTGCTGCTGGCGCTGTTCGGACCGCTGTTCGCCACCGAGGACACCGCCAAGGACGTGGCGTTCCTGATCGGCAACGGTCACCTGCTGGGCACCGACTTCCTCGGCCGCGACGTGGCCGACGAGGTCCTGCTCGGGGGCCGGTCGCTGGTGCTCACCGCGGTGACCGCCACCGCCTGCATCTACCTGCTGGCGGTGCCGATGGGCCTGGTGGCGGGCATGACCCGCAGCCGCGCGCTGGACGAGGTGCTGATGCGACCGCTGGACGTGCTGCTGGCGGTGCCCTCGATGCTGATGTTGCTGCTGCTCGCGGCGCTGGCTCCGGGCAACATGTGGGTGCTGGTCGCGGTGGTTGCGCTGATCAACCTGCCCGACGTGGTGCGCATCAGCCGTGCGGCAGCGCTGTCGCTGTCCACCCGGCCCGCGGTCGAGGCGATGCGGCTGCAGGGCGAGAACCGGGCTCGCATCGCCCTGGGCTACGTCGCCCGAGCGATGCGCCGCACCCTGGCCGCCGACCTGGGCACCCGGTTCACCGGGACGATCTACCTGGTCGCCTCGGCGAGCTTCCTCGGCGTCGGGGTTGCTCCCGGGGCGAGCGACTGGGCGGCGATGGTCGACCGCAACCGCTCGGGCCTGTTCCTGCAGCCCTGGGCCGTGGTGGTGCCCGCAGTGCTCATCGTCGTGCTCTCGGTCGGCGTGAATCTGCTGTTCGACCGCTGGTTGCGACGTTCCGACTCGAACTTCCTGGAGGACCGGTGACCGCCGTCGCCGCACACGATGTGACTATCACCGCAGGGGATCGGACGCTGCTTTCGGCAGCGTCGTTCACCTTGCGCGCCGCGCAGATCACCGCTCTGGTCGGTGAATCCGGCAGCGGGAAGACCACGTTGGCTCGCGTGCTGCTCGGAGAATCCTCGCCCGGGATGACGGTCTCGGGCAACGTGGAGGTCGCGGGAGCGGCTGCGGATTCCTCCTTCGCGCCAGGTACCGTCGGCTACATACCGCAACAGCCCGCGGCAGCGCTGAACCCAGTGCGCCGAGTCGGCTCGGTGCTCGCCGAGGTCGCGCGCCTGCACGTGCCAAAGGATCAGGCCCGGCAGCGGGTCCTGGAAGCCCTGCGGCAGGCGCAGATGCCCGACGGGGAGAAGTACCTGCGCCGGTACCCGCACCAGCTCTCCGGCGGGCAACAACAGCGGGTGGTGCTCGCCCAAGCGCTGATCGGGCGACCGCGGGTGCTCATCGCCGACGAGCCCACCACCGGCCAGGACCCGGTGATCCGCGCCCAGCTGGCCGGCGAGCTGCGCGCCGCGGCCGAGCAGGGCATCGCTATCCTGCTGCTCACCCACGATCTCGACCTGGTGCACGAGATCGCCGATCGGGTCCTGTCCATCGAGGGAGGTTGCCTGGAGGAGTCCGACGTGGGCTCGCTGACTCCGTCTGACCCGGTGGTGCCGCAGGAACAGCAGGCGGGTGACCCGGTATTGCGGGTGCGCGGGCTGCGCGCGGGGCACCGCCAGGGAGAAATCCTGCACGGCATCGACCTCGATGTCGCACCCGGGGAACGGGTAGCGGTGCTGGGGCGCTCCGGAAGCGGCAAGACGACTCTCGCGCGCTGCATTGCGGGGCTGCACCGCTTCCGCGGCGGAGAGATCCTGCTCGACGATCATCGGCTCTCGCCGGTGCTACGACGCCGGTCGAGCGAGCAACTGGCCCGAGTGCAATACGTCTTCCAGGACTCTAGGGCATCATTCAGCGAGTTTACCCCGGTGCTGCACCAAGTCGCCCGCACCGCTGAGCGGCTGCGCGGGCTCGACCGATCCGCGGCCCGCGCTCGCGCGGCCGACGAGCTCGCAGCGCTCGGGCTGCCCGAAACCAGCACCAAGCGGCTGCCGTCCGGGCTGTCTGGCGGTGAACTGCAGAGAGCAGCCCTAGTACGCGCCATGCTGGCGGAGCCGGACGTGCTGATCTGCGACGAAATCACCTCAGGCCTCGACGCACGCCACCGCGAGGACCTGCTGGACGTCCTTGCCAAGCTGCAGACCAACACCGGCTGCGCACTGCTGATGATCACGCACGACCTGCCCGCTGTGGCCGCTCTGTCGCACCGGGTGCTCATCTTCGACGAGGGGCGGGTGGCGGAACGCGGACGTACCAGCGACGTGCTCGACTCACCGAGTCACCCGGCCACTCGCGCGCTGGTGCAGGCCACGACCCCAGAAGCCGCAGTTCACGAAACATAGCCGGAAGATAATCGTGTAGCTCTCGATCAGTTGCTGCACCTGGTCGCGGTCGAGTTGCCGGGCGCGACCGGGCTTTGCCCGCTTGGGTGTCGGTTGGGTGGGTGCGAGTCAGGCCCGGCAGTTCCTGCCGCAGTGTTTCTAGGGCTGTGAACTGGTCTTTTGTGTTGTAATAAGCTCCCCCCAACCTCCACCTTCGAGGTACTTATCGAACAAGGGTCTGATCGAAGGCTCAGAAGCAGGGATCCCACCTTCTGCGGGCGGGGTGCGGTGGACGGGTCATCCGGGCGACGGGTCGAGAGGAGCGACAAGGTGGCCCTCCTCCAAGATCGCAAATGGCGATCTGATGGCGACGAAAACGCGGAACAACGCGTGACAATCTGGACTGGCCTCGCCAGGGGCGATCGGATGCGGCTGCGCTGATCCGGCCTCGTATGCCTCGTCGCAGTTCGACCGATAGCAGGAGCGCAAGTGGTGGGCAGGCGGCTGCTGCGATGGAGAAGGCGTTGAGATCGGGTGCGGAGGCAATGTTGGCGCACAGAGACAGTCCGACTCCGAGTGTGAACGCTAGCCATGCTTGCCAATGGCCTGTGGCCTGATGATGGTGCCCGGTTCTCCACAGCTCGATGGTCGCCATCGTCAACAATCCGTCAACGATGAGTGGCCAGAGTGTCGCGGTGTTCGCTCGGCCAAGCATCTCGCTCACGCCGACTTCACAGCAATATCAAGAGCGTCTCGACAGCGGGGACCACGCGGGGACCGCACCGTGTGCACGGTTCCCGCGTGAGGCTTGCGGAACCACCGCGCGCACCACCAGTACGCTCCTGACCTGCGGAGATCCCAGCGCGGGAGTACTGGGGGCAAGGGGTCGTGGGTTCGAATCCCGCCGTCCCGACTGGCCAGAGGGTTTCCGCAGGTCAGAGCCTGTGGGAACCCTCTTCTCGTGTTCGTGGTCCGTCGCTCGGAGTCGAGCGCGCCGCTCATGGGTACCTTGAGTGCGGAGTCGCGGAATCGGCGGGTTCGATGCTCCGAAACTTGCCAGACATCCTTCGACGGGCCCGTGCTGCACGTCAATCGCGCACCACGTACGTCCAGGGCTGCGGGCCCTCTGCTCGCCGCACGATCTCCCAGCGGATGTTGCCGCTGATTTCGGGTCGGGCGGCGGCCATTTGATCAACGCAGCACTGAAGATCCATGCACGATGATCACCACGGAAGGGCATCGGTTCATCGCCGACGAACTGGCCCACCCCGGCCGGGCTCCTCGTCGTGGTGCGGGCCTGGGTAACTGGGAAGGCGCAGCTCGCCGTCGCCGTCCCGGCGGTGTCGCGGGACCGGTACGCCCCCTGGATGCGCGACAGCGAGATCGCTGCAGAACCATCCCGTGCGCGGGCCTTACGCTTCCGTGTCCGCGAAGCGATCGGGCCCGTTCTCGATTGGTGCTCACCGGGTCAGCCACGTGGTGAAACGCTTGAACCCGAGCGGTTCCAAGCCGGGGGTGCTGTCGATGAGCCGCGGGACGTCGTCCTCCTCCTGCAGCATGCTCTCGACGATCTGCGCGTGAGCGTCCTCGTCGACGAACTCCGCGTAGTTGACCACGTGGGTGCCGTCGGTGCTGATGTGGAAGTGGTTCGAGATCATCCCGGCGGGTGGCATCACGTCGGTCCGCCGGGAGAACCCTGGTTCCTCGTCGAGCAGGGTGTTCACGAAGCGCGTTGCGGTTTCCCGACTGTCCGAGCGGAACCGGACGGCCACGATGCAGCCGGGCCGCCTTCTTCGGTCGAGCACGAGGCTCCGGTGGAGCCGGTGCTCGAACGTTCCGCGGTGCTCGGTGTGCGGGACGGCGTCGTCGATCCGGCAGCGCCGCGCCGGTTGGCCGGTCCGGAGGTCTTCGTGGTACGCCGCCTCGTCCGTCCACTGCGCGTAGTGCAGCACGGTGCTGTCGTCCGTGCTCAGCAGGAGGTTTTCGGACAGCAGCCCGCGCGGCCGTTCTTCGTCGTCCCATGCCGCCACGGCGGCCTGGGCTGTCGCGCGCTGCCGTTCCGGCGAACCGGTCGACCACTCGCTGATGACCGCGAGTTCGGCATCCGGGCGGGTGATGTCGGGCAAGGTTTGCATTCCGCGTCTCCGCTCGATCGTCGGTTCATTCGAAGTCGGCGGCTCGGTCCGCGACCCAATCCCGGAAGGTGCGCGCCGGTCGTCCGGTGAGGTCCGCAACTGTCGAGGTGATCGGGCCCGGGTGCTTGATCAGCTGGGCGTAGCCGTCCAGTGCGGCCTTCGCGATCTCAGGCGGCGATCCGGGGAGCATCTTGGCGGCGGCTTCGGCCTCCGGGATCTCCACCCAGCGCAGCTGCCGTCCCAGCACCTCGCCGATCGTTCGCACCTGTGCCGCCTGGGTGAGTCGCTCGGGCCCGGTGAGGGTGTGCTTGGTGCTTCCGTGTCCGCTGCTGGTCAGCACGTGCGCGGCGACGGCGGCGACATCGCGTTCGTGGATCAGCGTCATCGGCGCCTCGCCGTGCGCCCCGCGCACGGCGTCGCCGGTGCGGATCTCGGGAGCCCAGGAGAGCGCGTTGCTCGCGAACCCGTACGGGCGCAGGAACGTCCACTCGAGCGCGGACTTCTGGATCCGGTGCTCGATCGCGGCGTGGAACGCGGCGATCGGCCCGTTCTGCTCGAGCACGTCGTCGCGCACCGCTGCGGAGGACACGAAGACGATCCGGCTGGCGTATTGCTCGATCTCCGTGATGACCGCGGCGTTTACCGGCACGGTGGCGAACGGCCAGATCAGCAGCACCGCGTCCACCGACTCGAGGGCGGCGCGCAAGCTCGACAGGTCGATCAGGTCGCCGCGCACCACCTCGACCTCGCCAGGCAGCGCGACCGGATTCCGGGCCATCGCGCGGACTCCAGCGCCGGATGCGTGCAGCAGGTCGACAGCGTGCCTACCGACGTTACCGGTTGCGCCGATCACCAGGATCTTGTTGCGGTGCATGGGAACTTCGCTTCCTCGCGGGTTCGGGGCGGCTCGCTGCCGCAGCGAGTAATCTACAACAAGCGTTGTAGTTAGTGCAACAGGCGTTGTACTTCGTCGTTCATCGGGAGGATGTGCGGCGGACGGGGACCCCTCGTCGGTCGCCTCGGCGAACTCAGCACGGGAACCTTCCTGCTCCACCGCGGAGCGGCCGGTCGGGGATGCGCCTCGTCGCGGGAACGATCTGGGTTCGATCACGTTCTCGGCCCCGACCGGCCGAGGTGCGGACCGCTCCGGTGCACCGGTGCGGACAAGGCGAGGAACCGTCGTCTCGCCGGCGGGAATCACCACCGACGTCGGGCTGCAGCGGCGTCCGTCGCGCCGCGGAAGCTCACGTCGCATGATGCCCTGTCACAACTCGCCGGCCCGACGCGTCAAGGGGGTGCAAACGCCAGACGACGGTAAGGGAGCACACCACAATGGAACCTCGCCTGAACCCCTTTGCCAGCCCGGTCCTGGGCAAGGTCTTCAAGCACATCATCGCCGCGGCGAAGGAGCTCGAGGATTCGACCTTGCCGGCGTCGACGCAGGAGCTGGTGAACCTCCGCGCCAGCCAGATCAACGGCTGCGGTTTCTGCACCGACATGCACTTCAAGGACGCCTTGCAGCTCGGGGAGTCAGCTGAGCGCCTCAACCTGGTCGCGTCCTGGCGGGAGGCGACCAGGTTCACCGAGGCCGAGCGCGCGGCGCTGGAGCTGACCGAGGAGGCCACGCGCATCGCCGATGCGGCCGGTGGCGTTCCGAACGAGGTCTGGGCGAACGCCGCCGAGCACTACGACGAGGACCAGCTCGCCGCGCTGGTGGGCGCCATCACCCTCATCAACGCGTTCAACCGCGGCAACGTCGTGCTCCAGATGCCCGCCGGCGATTACCAGCCCGGTCAGTTCGGGTGATCGGAAGCGCCGTCCGAGTCCGGTCCCGAGGGGCCTCGGACGGCGCTTGACCCCAGGACTGCTGCGCGAGAACCGATTCCGCGAAGAATCATCTCGCGTTTGTTTCCCCGACCGTCGGGCTGGAATTCGCGCGCTGCTCAGACGACGAGCGTGCCGGTGCGCGGCGGCCGGCTCGTCGGAATGTGCCCTCGCCACTGGGGCGGACGACACGAAGTCGTCCGCGATCCGTCATGCGCGGTTCATCGGCGCTACGTGGCCCGATCAGCGGCCTGCTGACTAGCGTCGACTGGCCGCCGCATCGAACCGCGAGCGGCTTCGACCCTCGACGGTGAAGGTGATCATGACCGCGCAGAACCCGTCCACGACCGGTTCCGATTCCTCCGCCGCGCGGTCCGGGCTCGCGCGCCGCGACGCGTTCAAGCTCGGTGCCGCGGCCGCGCTCGCAACGACCGGTGCCGTCGTCGCGCCCCAGTCGGCGGTGGCGCAGCAGCAGCGGAACGCACCGCTGAAGTTCCGCCCGGACGGGACCTGCAAGATCGTCCAGTTCAACGACACCCAGGACGACGAGCAGACCGATCGCCGCACGGTCGAGCTCATGGAGAAGGTCCTGGACTCCGAGCAGCCCGACTTCGTCGTGATGAACGGCGACAACATCGCCGGCGGCTGCGAGTCCGAGCTCGAGATGAAGCAAGCGATGAACAACGTGGTGCGGCCGATGGAGGACAGGAAGATCCCCTGGGCGATCACCTTCGGCAACCACGACGAGGACTCGACGCCGCAGGGCGGGATGGCCGAGGCGGACCAGCTCGACTTCTACCGGTCCTACCCGTGCAACCGGAACCAGCCGAGCCCGGACGCCGTTACCGGCACCGCGAACAACAGCCTGCTGATCCAGGGCTCGCGGACCTCGGACCCGAAGTTCAACCTGTTCCTGATCGACAGCGGACGTTACGCGCCCGAGGAGATCGCCGGTCAGGACATCGAGGGCTATCCCGACTGGGACTGGATCCGGATGAACCAGATCGAGTGGTACACCCAGACCTCGAGGGAGGTCGAACGCGAAGCCGGACGGCTGGTGCCGGCGCTGCTGTTCATCCACATCCCGCTGTGGGAGTACCGGTTCATGTGGTGGGGCAGCGTTGACGGCCGCACCGCCGCCGACCACGCGCGCGGGGTGGACCGGCACGGCATCGTCGGCGAGCGGAACGAGGACGAGTGCCCGGGCCCGTTCAACAGCGGGATGTTCTCCGCGATCCTCGACCGCGGAGACGTCAAGGGCGTCTTCTGCGGGCACGACCACGTGAACACCTACGCGGGCGACTACTACGGGGTGCTGCTCGGCTACGCCGGCAACGCCGGGTTCGGCACCTACGGCCTGTCCGGCGCCGAGCGGAACCGGCTGCGCGGCGCGCGGGTGTTCGAGCTGGACGAGAACACCGAGAACGTCCTGGCCGACACCCGGATGGTGTGGGCGAAGGACTTCGGCATCGATCTCACCGCCGACGACCAGCCGATGGAGCCGTTCCCGCTGCCCCCGCACCAGCGCTGACGCGCCGCACCGAGACCGGTGGTGGACCTCCTGCGGCGGCGGAGCGGCGCGACGGCCGGGCAATCAACCGCGGGAGGTCACTCGGAACTCGGCTCCGCATCGGTGGTTCGTCCCGGTTCCGGGCCCGCCACGCGGGCCGCGACCACGTGCCCGATGAACAGGTCGTAGACGATCGCACCGACCACGCCCCCGATGAGCGGGCCCACGATGGGGATCCAGAAGTAGAAGCTGAACCATTCATACGTCCCGGGCAGGGCTATATCCCCCCATCCGGTGAAATACGCCCAAAGGCGAGGGCCGAAATCGCGCGCCGGGTTGATGGCGTATCCGGCGTTGGGGCCGAAGGTCAAACCGACGGTGGTGACCACCATGCCGATCAGGAACGGACCGAGGTTGGCCGTCGGAGCTGTGTTGCGCGAATCGATGAGCGCGCAGATGAGCATCACCAGAACTGCTGTTCCCACGATTTGATCCAGCAGCGGACCCCACCACGATCCGCCGAAGTACTCCGCGGGGAACGTCGCGAAGATCGCGAACGTGTCCAGGGATTGGGCTCGACCCACACCTGCCTGGGCGTTGAACGCGTCGATGGCCCAGCTGTACACGGAATACACCAGGGCGGCGGCGACGAAGGCGCCCGCGACCTGGGCGATCATGTACGGCACGACCTTCAGCCAGGAGAATCCCCTGCGCACGGCGAACGCGAGCGTCACAGCCGGGTTGATGTGCGCACCGCTGACGCCGCCTGCGACGTAGACGCCGAAGACCACCCCGAATCCCCAGCCGAACACGATGATGAGCCAGTTCGCCGCACCGAAGGCGTCTGCTTGCCGCCCCGAGCCGGGCAGTCCGGCGACGGCGACCGCGACCGAGGCGCAGCCCAGCAGGATCAGCACGAAGGTGCCGAGGAACTCGGCAAGCATTTCTCCCCCGAGCCCTTCGCGATAACCTTTCCTGCGTTGTGGTTGCTCAGCCATCGAAGCTCCCCTCCCAACCAGGTCCTTGCCCAGCCGCCGCGTTATTGCGATCGGCAAAGGACACCTTAGGCCTCATGAGGGGATGCCGCGCGAAAAGCGAGAAGTGAATCTCTTGCGCTTGTTCTGGATGATGCGGCCCGCTGTTCATCCGAAAAAGGGACGGGCACCCGCTCTCGGTGCGACTCGGGGAAAGATGCGCCTCAATTGGTCGGCAGCGAGAAGGACGATTGCTGACGAGATAACGAGATACCAGTTCGAGGCGGTGCGATGACGAACACCCTTGCGATGCTCCTCGGCGGCGTCGGCGGGACGCTGCTGCGAATGCTCGTGCAACGAGTTCGCCCGGACGACGACGGCGTGCTGCGGTGGGACGAGCTCGTGGTCAGCCTGGCCGGGGCGTTCCTGCTCGGCGCGTTGACCGGTGCGGCCCTCGCGGCTTCGGGCCCCGGCGAGGAGACCCGCGCGGGGTTGAGCATCGGTGCGGGCAGCGCGCTGTTCACGTACTGCGCGTTCAGCCCGCACGTGGTTCGGCTGATCTCCGGAACCGAGGGACGGCGCTCGGTGATCGCAGCCGTCGTGCACGCGTTCAGCGGTTTCGGCGCCGCGATCCCCGGGAGTCCTGGCAGCGATGTGGCTCGTGGGATAGCCGGCATCGCACGAGGCCCGCCGCTACGAGTTGAGCGGGCCGAAGGGATTCGCAAGACAGATCGAGCGGCCCTGCCCTCCCGCGCGTGGTTCGCCTCCCGGGCGGCTGGGGTCAAGTCATCTCGTGCGAGCCTTCCGAGGGCATCTGCCCGCTGCCAATCCCCGCGGCCGGGAGGTGCAGTTCGACGAAACTCAATGTGGCCTGCGGAATGAGGGCAGCATAAGATCAGTTCCGGTAGACGCTATTACGGCGACGGTTGGTGACGTGCAGTAAGGATCTTGGGCGGGGCCTCTCGATTGAGCGGATGAGTCCGTGCCGGAGAAACGTCGCAAATTCCGTCCCAGTTCAAGGCCGAGGCGGTGCAGCTGGTGATCTCCACCGGCCGCCCGGTACCCGAGGTGACTCGGGAGCTGGAGGTCAACCCCGGGGCCTTGGGTAGTTGAGTGCATGTCTGGCGCACGACGACCCTGGATCCGAACCTGAGATCAGCGCTGCCGAGCGTGCCCGGTTGAGCGAGCTGGAAGCCGAGGTATCCCGTCTGCGCGTGGAAACCGAGTTGCTGAAAGAGCAGCGGCCCTGTTCGCCCGGACGCAGGACTGAACCAACGCTGCGCACTGATCGAGGCGGAGAAGGCCAACTGCAGCATTGTGTGGATGTGCCGCACGCTCGGCGTGCCGCGCTCGAGTCCTACGCGTGGCGCCACCGCAGCGTTAGAGTTCGGACATTTCTGGCAGTGCGGTCGATCGGCAACGGGCTGGCGGGGACGGCGCGCGAAAGCCCTGGCCGACCAGGCGATCTCGACCGTCTGATTCGGACTTCGATGCCGCCTGAATCGTCGCGGCCTTCCTGCGGCGCCACTCGCGAGTCGGCGAAGGGAACGAGGGAGATCCGAGAAGCGGCATCCTGCTCCTCGATCGCGAGAGATGCCCGTCCGAACTGCCCGAGGGCTCGCCCCTTCAGCGCGGGCGTCCGTAGAACTCGTTGAGCACGAGCATCGCGGCACCCGCGGCGACCAGGTCGTCGCCGAGCGAGGTGACCTCGATCTCGGCCGGCAGGCGCGCGTCCTGGGTCGTCGTCGCGCGCACGCTGGTCAAGTACAGCTCCGGCGCGGCCAGCACCGCTCGGCCGGCCAGGACGACGTGGTCGATGTCGAGCAGCTGCACCAGGTCCGCGACGGCCGTCGCCAGTACCGAAGCCGCGAACGCAGGCTCGTCGTCGGTGAGCGCGCGGTTGTGAACCGCCTCCACGCAGCCGGTGCGGCCGCACGCGCACGGCGGGCCGTCGAGCTGGACGGTGGTGTGCCCGAGCTCGCCGGCGTTGGAGCGCGGGCCGCGGTGCACCCTCCCGTCGAGCAGCAGGCCGATGCCGATGCCGGTGCCCACGAAGACGAGCGCGGCGTCGCGCAGCTGCTCGCCTCGCCGCCAGCTCTCGGCGAGGACCGCGGCGGTGGTGTCCTTGTCGACCACCACGGGCAGCCCGAGCCGCTGCTCGGCCAGCGCGCGCAGCGGGACGTCCTGCCAGGCGGCGAGGTTGGTCGGGTAGTGGATCACCCCGGTGCGGTGGTCGAGCGGCCCGAGGAACCCGATGCCGAGTCCGAGGACGCGGTCGTCGGCGCCCAGCTTCTCCACGAGCCCGGCGAGCACGTCGACGAAGGTCGCCGGGTCGAAGGACGGCGGTAGCGGCGCGGTGGCGCGGTCGACGATCGCCCCGGTGAGGTCGGTGAGCACGACGCGCAGCTCGTCGCGCTCCACCTGCGCTCCGAGCGCGAGCCTGCTGTCGGGGACCAGCGACAGCAGCGTGCGGGGTTTGCCGACGCCGACGTTGCGGCTGCCGGATCTGGTGAGCAGCCCGTCGGTGACGAGGCGGTTGACGATCTTGGAGACCGCCTGCGGCGTCAGCCCGGTGCGCTCGGCCAGCTCGCCCCGCGTCAAGGAGCCCGATCGGGCGTGCTCCAGGACGACGGCATCGTTGTAGCCGCGCAGGTAGCGCAAGTTCGGCACGGGCGGGATTATGGCACGGTTTGACATTACGAAACACTGTTGCGTAATTTCGCCGCCATGACCCTTCGGACTGGACTGCTCGGTTACGGGATCGCCGGGCGGGTTTTTCACGCGCCGCTGATCGAAGCGACGCCAGGCCTGGAGCTGTCGGCGATCGTCACGCGCGATGCCGAGCGCCGCGCGCACGCGCGGGCTGCTCATCCCGAGGCGCGGTTGCTCGACAGCGCTGCCGACCTGTTCGCCTCCGGGCTGGACCTGGTGGTGATCGCCACGCCGAACAGCACGCACGTCCGGTTCGCCCTGGAGGCGATCGACGCCGGCGTGCCGGTCGTGGTGGACAAGCCGTTCGCCGCGACGGCCGACGGCGCGCAGCGCGTCCTGAAAGCTGCTGAATCGTCCGGTGTTCCGCTGACCGTTTTCCAGAACCGTCGATGGGACAGCGATTTCCGCACCGTGCGCGCGCTGCTCGAGGAGGGCGCGCTGGGCGACGTCGCGCGGTTCGAGTCCCGCTTCGAGCGGTGGATGCCGGACGTCTGGGACAACTGGCGCGAGTTCGGCGCGCCCGAGGAGGCGGGTGGTGTCCTCTACGACCTCGGCGCGCATCTCGTCGACCAGGCCGTCGAGCTGTTCGGTCCGGTAGCGCGGGTGTACGCCGAAGTCGACTTGCGGCGCCCCGGCGTCGAGGTCGACGACGACGTGTTCGTGGCGCTGACCCACCGCAGCGGAGTCCGGTCGCACCTGTGGTGCAGTTCCACCGCCGCGCAGCACGGACCGCGGTTCCGCGTGCTGGGCTCCCGGTCGGCCTACGTCAGCGAGGGGCTGGACGGTCAGGAGGAAGCCCTGGCCGCAGGTCGCAGCCCCGAGGGCCTGCGCAACCCGGGGGCGCTGGGCGTGCTCGGCGAGACCGAGGTGGTGCCCGGGGAGCCGGGCGCGTACTCGAACTTCTACGCGCAGCTGGTGACCGCCCTGACCGAGGGCGGCCCGCTGCCCGTCGGCCCGGAATCGGCGGTTCGCGTGTTGGAGATCATCGAGGCGGCCTTCGAGTCGGCCCGCACCGGGGAGGTGGTCGCGGTATGAGCGCGGAACTGCTGGCGACGTTGGCTGCGGAGGAGGAACGGCTGCAGTTCACCCGGTTCGACAACGACGTGGCGCTGGCGTTGGGCACGTTCCTGCTGGAGGCCGCGCGGGAGCGGGAGCTGCCGGTGGTGGTCTCGGTGCGGCGCGGGCAGCAGCGGCTCTTCCACGCCGCGCTGCCCGGCACCGCGCCGGACAACGACGCGTGGATCGAGCGCAAGAGCCGCGTGGTGGACCGCTACGGGCACAGCTCCTACTACGTGGGCACCTCGTTCCGGGTGCGCGGCAAGACGTTCGAGGAGGCCTCCCGGCTCGACCCCGCCGAGTACGCGGCCCACGGAGGGGTGTTTCCGGTGATCGTGATCGGTGTCGGCCCGGTGGGCACGGTGGGGGTGTCCGGGCTTCCCCAAGCCGAGGACCACGCGTTCGTGGTCGAGCAGGTCGAAGCCTTCCTGGATTCGCGTGCGCAACGCACGACCTGAGGTGTCCGGGACGCCGACCGGAGGTTTGCCGAGGTGGCCCGCCGCACGCGGCGCCGCGCGGGCGGCGGGCCTACACCCACGAGATCCCCGCCTGAGCAGGACCGCCTGCCCCGCGCGGTTGGAAGAAGGCTCCCGATCGCGCGCCGGCGGCGCCGCCCGCGATCGGGCGATGCCGCCGGGTGATCACGCGTCGAGGTCGTAGATCTCCAGCGATCGCACCTCGACTCGGCCGCCCGCGGCGAACGCGCGGACCCGATCGCTTCCGGCGTCCGGGAAGACCAGGTCAGTGAGCACCGCCTGGCCGCGGTCGCCGAACACCTGCACGTTGGCCCGGTCGAGCACCACTCGGATCCGGAGGGTGTCTCCGGTCGGGGACACCGCCGCGGTGTGCCGCGCCGGGAACTCGGCGTGGACCGCCGTCTCACCGGAGGCGGTTCGGTCCACGAACAGCTCACCGGCGGTGAGGTCGTAGCCGATGCGGGTGCGGTGGGAGTCGTCGGCGAAGACGTCGAACCCGAACGAGGTCGCCGTCGCCCCTGCCAGCTGGAACTCGGCGACGACGTCGAGCACCGCGCCCGCGAACTCGGGGGCCCCGTCCTGCTCGGTGACCGCGCCGCTCCAGGTTCGCCGATTGCTGCGCGCCCTGGTCAGCTCGGCGACCGGCTGTTGCGCGAGCTGGGGGCCTGCTGCGGTGGAGATCAGCTCCAGCTGGCGCGGGACGGACATGCCGCCGCGCCACGGCGAGGTCGGGATGTCGGCGGCGTAGCTCCAGTTGCTCATCCAGCCCACCCACAACCGGCGGCCGTCCGGGACATCGGACCAGGAAACCGCGGCGTAGAAGTCGGCTCCTCCATCGACCCACCGCACGTCGCTGGGCGAGTCGTCCGCGTTGAAGGTGGTGCCGTCGAACTCGCCCAGGAAGTACTGCATGCCCGAGCCACCCGCCGGACCGCCGGGGTTGATGCTGACGATGAGCACCCACTTGCCGTTGTCGGGGTCGCCGTCCACGGGCAGCTGGAACAGGTCGGGGCATTCCCAGACACCGTCGTGCGAGCCGTGATTCGCGCCGAACTCGCTGAGCTGCTGCCAGTGCACGAGATCCGGTGAGTCGTAGAACCGGATGCGATCGCCCACGGCCAGCGACATGACCCACTTGCCGGTCGCCGCGTGCCAGAAGACCTTCGGATCGCGGAAGTCCGCCTCGCCGGAGTTGGGGATGACCGGGTTGCCCGCGTACTTGGTCCAGGTGCGGCCGCGGTCGTCGCTGTATGCCAGGCTCTGCTGCTGGGTATCGCCCGCACTGGTGTAGAGCGCGACCAGACCGGGGCGCCCGCCGAAGAAACCGCTGGTGTCGTGGTGGTCGACCACCGCGCAGCCGGAGAAGATGGCTCCCAGCTCATCGGGTTCCATCGCCACCGGCAGCTCGTCCCAGCGCACGAGGTCGGTGCTGACCGCGTGCCCCCAGGACATGTTGCCCCACTGGTCGCCGTACGGGTTGTGCTGGAAGAACAAGTGGTACTCGCCTCGGAAGTACACCATGCCGTTCGGGTCGTTCATCCAGTTGCGCTCCGGGGTGAAGCACACCGACGGCCGCCACTGCGGGGTCTCGTCAGCGGTCCCCGCCGCCCAGGCGCGGGTGTTCGCGGATAACGGCGGGAGGCCCGCCGCTCCGATGCCGACCAGGGCGCCGGCCCCGGCGAGGAAGTTGCGGCGCCCGAGAGCTCGTCGCTGGGGAGGACGCGGGTTGGTGGCGTCCCCGGTGCCGGAGTGCTGCATCGGTACCTCCTCGGTGTTCCTGCCGCCCGTTCGGGGAGGCGGGAGTTGGTGGTGTTGCCCTGCTGCGGGTCTCGGTACTGGTGGGGGTCGTCGGACGTGGCGCGCTCGCGGAGGGGCGCGTCGTGCCGGTGTTCTCAGGGCTGCGGTCGGGGGATGCAGGACATCCGGCGGGGACTCCGGGAAGCGCGTCGGAGTTCGCCGGGATCGAGTCCACCTCCCGCTGCGGTGCGGACCGGGATCGGCGAGCGAGGCCCACCTTGTCGATGCCCGGTTGTCTCCGGTCTGTGCTTGGTGATGACTGATTGTGCGAGTTGTTGACGGATTGTCAAGATCTCGGAAACGGCCGCGCGGTCTCCGCCGTCGCGAAACTGCCGCGTCCACGAGGCTTGACAACTGAGCAACAGCAGTCAAAATCAGGCAACATCAAAAGTGCACCGGAGGGAAACGGGCATGTACGGTGCGGAACGGCAACAGCTGCTCGCGCAGCAGGCGCGTTCGAACGGGCGGCTCGACGTCACCACCGCATCCGAGGAGTTCGGGGTGGCGCCCGAGACCATCCGGCGCGATCTGGCCGCTCTGGAGCGGCGAGGCCTGATCCGCCGGGTCTACGGCGGTGCGGTGCTGCTGGAGCGGTTGGACTTCGAACCCGGGGTCAACCAGCGCGACCGGACGCGCGCGGACGAGAAGGACCGGATCGCTCGCGCCGCGCTCGACCTGGTGCCCCAGCGCGGGACCGTGCTGCTCGACGCGGGTACCACGACCGGCCGCCTGGCGGCCCTGCTGCCGCAGGGGCGCGATCTGACCATCGTCACCAACTCGTTGTCCGCCGCGTCGCAGCTCGCCGGTCGCAACCACGCCAACCTGCACGTGCTGGGCGGTCGGGTCCGCGGCACGACGCTCGCGACGGTCGAGTCCTGGGCGCTGGAAGTCCTCGCCGGTTTGACCGTGGACATCGGGTTCTTCGGGACGAACGGGTTCTCCGCAGCGCGCGGGTGCACCACACCGGACACCGCCGAATCCGCGGTGAAGTCGGCGATGATCCGCGCGTGCCGACGCCGCGTGCTGCTCAGCGATCACAGCAAGTACGGCGACGACCAGTTCGCGCGATTCGCCGCCCTGGAGGAGATGGACGTGCTGGTGACCGACGACGGTCTCGACGAGCAGGCCGTGGCCGAGCTCAACGAGGCCGAGATCGAAGTGGTGCTCGCGTGACCGCGGTGGGGCGTCCGGCCCGCGTCGGCGCCCGAGTTCCAGTTCCCGCCGCACTCCGCCTGCTGCGGCGGAGCGCGACGTCCGAGCACGGCCTGGAGGCTCAGTCCCGTACGGAGGAAGGATTTCCGGCATGACGAATGCACCGACCCGGGCGGGTGGTCCCGCCCGCGGACATCTCGTGCTGCGCAGCGCCGTCATCGCGGCGCTCGGCGGCCTGCTGTTCGGCTTCGACACCGCGGTGATCTCGGGCACCACCGACGCGCTGCAGCGGGTGTTCTCGCTGAGCGCGGGCGGTCTGGGATTCACCGTCGCGACGGCCCTGATCGGCACCATCGTCGGCGCCGCGGCGACCGGTATCTGGAAACCGGCCGATCTGTTCGGGCGCAAGAAGGTCCTCTACGCGATCGGGATCCTCTACGTGGTGTCGGCTCTCGGCTCCGCGCTCGCACCCGAGTGGGTGTCGTTCATGGTGCTGCGCTTCGTCGGCGGCCTCGGCGTCGGCGCGGCCGCCGCGGTCGCACCGATCTACAACGCCGAGGTCTCCCCGCCCAAGATCCGCGGCCGGATGGTGGGGTTGTTCCAGTTCAACATCGTGCTGGGCATCCTGCTGGCCTACCTGTCGAACTACGTCGTGCTTCACCTGGCGCCCGAAGCGACGGCCTGGCGGTGGATGTTCGGCATCGAGGCGCTGCCCGCGCTCGCGTTCGTGCTCCTGCTGGTGCTGGTGCCGGAGAGCCCGCGGTGGCTCATGAAGGTGGGACGGGTCGCCGAAGCCGATCGCGTGATCGCGGCTCTCACCGCCGGCCCGGACGAGGCGCGCGAGGTCCACGAGGAGATCGCCGAGGCGATCGAGACCGACGGTGCGGAGAGCGGCGCGAAGTTCTTCACGCGCTCCCATCGCAAGGTCATCCTGCTCGCGTTCGCGATCGCGGCGTTCAACCAGCTCTCCGGGATCAACGCGGTCCTCTACTACGCGCCTTCGATCTTCGCCTCCGCTGGAATGGGGGAGAGCGCCTCGTTCCTCAGCAGCGGCGGGGTCGGTGCGATCAACCTGATCTCGACGATGCTCGCGCTCCTGGTGATCGACCGGTTCGGACGGCGCAAGCTGATGCTCGTCGGGTCCTTCGGCTACCTGGTCACCCTGGGCCTTCTCGCGGCGATCTTCCTCAGCCACCGGGATGGGTTCTCCGGCGCGGCCAGCCTGCTCGTCGTGGTAGTGGTGATGCTGTTCGTCGCCGCGCACGCTTTCGGGCAGGGCGCGGTCATCTGGGTCTTCATCTCGGAGATCTTCCCGATCTCGATCCGAGCTCGCGGGCAGGCCTTCGGCTCGCTGGTCCACTGGGGGTTCGCGGCCGCCATCTCCTGGATCTTCCCGCTGCTGGCCGAGGTCGTCGGCGGCGGGATGGCCTTCGCCTTCTTCTTCGCGTGCATGATCGGCCAGCTCGTCTGGGTGCTGCTGATGATGCCCGAGACCAAGGGCGTTCCGCTGGAGAAGCTGCAGGGCGTGCTCGGCGTGCACGACGGCGCGGAGGACACGCCGCGGTACCCGGCCGATCCCACTCGCTCCCACGAGGACTGAAGACCCGTCGATGTCGGATCGGTGAGCACACCGATTCGAGGCGACGAGGTTGCGGGAACGGGGCTTGCGGCCCGGCGGGCGGTTGCCGGGCCGCAAGGCCTCAGGGGTGCTGGTCGTGGTGGTCGGTGACGCGGCCGATCCACGGATGAAATCGCGGGTTGGACCGGTTGTACCGCTCGTCACCGAGGCGAAGACCGTGATCGCTGATCGTGATCTTCAGTCCAGCTGGAACCCGTTCGAGCTGTTCGAGGAGAGCCAGCCCCTTCCCGATCTTCGAGCGCGACAACGAAAGCTGCGCGGCCAGCTGCGAGGCTGTTTGAGTCCCGTTGACCAGGAGCGATGTCAGGACTCGCGGCTGGTGAGCGTTTTCCGGTCGCACCGGCGATCCACGTCGCCAACGAGGCGCGGCGCTCCACCAGCTGACCGACTGAGGACACAGACCGCTGACACCCCCGAGGCAGGGGTGCGTGCCGTGCCGCGTCAGCCCCTACCTCGAGGGTGCGCAACCGTCGGTAGACGGTGCAGGCCCCACTCGGCCTAGACGGGGAATTCTTAGGTGTCGCACATCAACCCGTCCGCTGATGCAATTGACCGCCTCCGCGGTGAATACAGCACCTTCGGAATAGGTGCACTGCGCCAGTTTCCCGGAACGAACTCCGCGGGAACCTGCGTTCTCGGGGGTTCCGGGCCAGGTGGCGGGTTTGATGGCACCATTGAGTCTCGCCAGCAGCGGTTCTAGTGTGGCGACGATCCCGGTGCGCGGAAGAGCGCGAGATCCCCTGCATCAGCACATGATTAACCACCCACCCACAAGATAACCGGATTCCGAGACATCATTCAGGTGAGTCGGGAGCCTGCCGTCAGTGGCATTTCTGCGCGTGCTCCAATCCTGGGTGCGGCGCTTCGCGTGCGCCCCCGGAGCTATCTCCGGGGGCGAGGTACGCGGGTGATCAGGAGAGGTTCTTCTCCACCAGATCGACGTAGTGGTCGATGAAGTGGTCCCGCACGCCGTCGGTGCCCGGAGCGAGAGGGTCACTGGTGAGGCCCTTGATGCCATCGGCGAATCCGCCGGTGAAGCTGGGCTTCTCGCGCAGGACGCCGTCGCTGTCGAAGTACCGCACGTCGTCGACGTGGTGGAACGCCGGCTCCGGCGGCACCGTGTGACGACGTCGTTGTTGTTGACGAAGCGGAAGACCCTCGAAGCGAACGCCTCGTTGTACGGTGCGGCCAGCAACCGGTCGCAGGTGCGCGGCTGTCCGAAGGTGTACACCCCGTCGGGCAGCAGATTCGGGTTCTCGAAGTGCATCCGTGCCGACGCCAGCATGGCCAGCGCGCCTCCGAGGCTGTGCCCGGTGATCCACAGTGTCTGCTCGTTGTCCAGCAGCTTCTGCACGGACTCCTTCACCTGCGGGTAGATCGAATCCAGTGCCCGGCTGAATCCGTCGTGTACGAATCCCTTGCCCGCGGGTCCCGGCGTGGCCAACGCGTCGGCGTCGGACAGCCAATCCTTGATGTTCGCCGGTTCGGTTCCCCGGAATGCCACGATGATCATCTTGTCGCTGCCCGCGACGAACGCCTGCGTGTCCTCGATCGGGAACGACGCGTCCAGTTTGGTGTGGAAGAACTCGCACCGGTCGAGCCCCCACTGGCGGGTCGTCTCGCGAACCTCAGCTTCGTCCGAGTAGGCGAGCTTGGCCGCCCTGACCAGCCAGTACACGTGGGAGAGCTGGTAATCGGTCACCGTCTGGTCCAGTTCGTACACCGTTGCCATCTCGTCTGTCACCTCTGCAGCTAGGGACTCATTTGAACGCCGCAGTGCGCTGCGGTAGCACCGCAACGATGGCAACGAATGCTCCAGGAGCCCCGGAAGATCACCGTAAAGAATGGTGAGACTGGCACGCTTCAGCGACCAAGCGTCAGAAGTTGGCTGGTCCGTTGTCCTCTGCCGCGAGGCCCGCGACGCCGCCGTTGCTGACCGGCGCGTTGCGGAGATCGCGTGGGGATTTCCTTGCGGTCAGGTGGTTGACCGCTCGGGTGTGCTGCGGAGGGCCGTGGAGACTGCTCGCGCTATGCGCACAACTATCCCCGCTTCCGCTGCGGTGAGGGTGCTGATGTAGTGGAGCGGTGGGAGCAGGAGCCGTACCTGGCTACCGGCGTAGGGTTCGATGCGAACCTGCCAGGTCTTGCTGTGCGGGAACCAGTGGAGGCTGCATTCGACCAGGTCGACGGAGCTCACGAGATCGCTCGTGGCTTGTGCGCAGGGTTCGTGGTTCAGAGCGTGGATGACTCCTGCCGCACCGGGGGCGCCGCTCCATCGGAACGTGCCGTGCCTGCGGTTGCGCACCTCCAGCCGGAGCTCGCACGGTTCATCCGGTCCATCGGCCATGATCTCCGCGACGGCGCGGAGCTGGTGAATGCGCGCAAAGAGGTAGCGCTGGGTGCGGTATTGAAGCGCGAGGGTGACACCGGGCGCGCGGACCTCGAGCGCGTGGTCCCCGGTCTCGACGCTGCAACCGGCCTGGCCGAAGGGGGACGCCTGCTGCTGCAGGGAACGCGCGGCGAGGTCGTTCATCCCGCGCCCGGTGGTCAACGCGTCGCTCCAGTCTGCTGGTCCTCGCCCGAATCCAGCGGAGTCGGGGAGAAGAACGGCTCCTTCTTGACCAGCTTGAGCCAGATGACGGCGTAGCCGACGATCAGCGCCGTGCAGATGCCGGCGCCGGCCCAGATCGTCGCGCGCGTGGCGGGATCCGGGTGGATCCCGATGATCATCCAGACGCACGCGCCGATGCCGAGCACCTGCGGGAGCGGGAACAGCGGGGAGCGGAACGGACGCGCGGCCGACGGGTAGCGGCGGCGCAGCACGATGACGTCGATCTGGGCGAGGATGTACGAGGCCAGCCACATGACGGTCGCCACCAGCACGAGGTCGAGGATCGCGTCGCTGTCGGCGATCGTGACCAGCGATCCGACGATGATCGCGGTGACGGCCAGTACCGATACCCACGGTGTGTGGAACCGGGGGTGCACCCAGGCGAACGCCCGCGGGAGCATCCCCTTTCGGGCGAGCCCGTAGAGCATGCGGGGCACGGCCGCCAGGATCGCCGATACCGAGCTCGCCGATGCCAGGACGGTCGCAGCGGTGAGCACGACCAGCCCGGTGCGTCCGGCGATGCCCTCGGCGGCCAGCAGGTGCGGGGTCGAGGAGCTCGCGAGCTCATCGAGTCCCACGTAGCGCAGCGCGGCGAATCCGAAGGCCATGTCCACCAGGTAGACGATCACCAGGCCGGTGATCATCGCTCGCGGGATGATCCGGCCCGGGTTCCGGATCTCCTCGCTCATCGGGCAGATGAACTCGATGCCGATGAACAGGTACGCGCCAATCGCCACGAGCTGCGTCACGCCCGCCCATCCGGCGGGGTTGGCGGGTGCCGGATTCGGCAGCGGGTCGCCACCCCCGAGACCGAGCAACCCCAGCGCGCCGAACCCGATGAGGACGACGATCATCAAGCCCGTCACCACGACCTGGGCTCGACCGAATGATTTGACGCCGACCAGGTTGACGGCGGTGAACGCCAGGGTGAGCCCTACCGCGAACGCGGTGGGGGAGAGACCGGGGACGAGGTGCTCGGCGGCGAGCCCGGAGACCACGAGTTCCGCCGGTTCGACCGTGGCCACCAGCACGATGTAGCCGGCGAGCACCCCGAAGATGGCCGGACCGCGCCCCAGGGCGGGCGCGGTGTAGTCCCCGATCATCCCGGCACCGGGGATCAGCGTCGCCAGCTCCGAGTACGAGAACGCGATCAGCGTGGTGATGACCAGGGCTGCGAATCCCGCGACGGCGAACATCGGGCCGCCGAGCCCGAAGGCGTTGCCCAGCGAGGTCAGGGTGGTGGCCGCGACCACGAGGCCGATGCCGGTGACGAGGGCGCCCCAGAAGCCCAGGGCGCGTTGCAGATGTGGTTGGGACATGGGAAGCCTTTCGATCTGCCTGGCCGCGCGGCCGGATTTCAGGACATCTGGAGGGCGGTGCTCGGGCGGGCCCGCTACCGGATCCCACCGGTTCGAGCCCACCCAGCCCGGGGACGTCGCGAACGACATCGCGATCGCGTCGGACCGCGGGGCGGTCCGGCTACCCGCGACGCTCGCGCCCGGTCACCGGATCCCGGCCGATGCGGTGGCGCGGCTGAGGGTCTGCTCGACCAGTCCGACCAACTCGTCGATCGCAGCAGCATCGGCGATCAGCGGCGGCGAGAGCTGCAGCAGCGGATTGCCCTCGGAATCCACGGCGAGGCGGCACAACACGCCCGCTTCGGCAGCGGCCGGGGCCAGGTGCCCGTTGACGAACTCGGTCGCGTCGAGCTGTTCCGCCGCCCAGGACTTCGCGGCGGGATCGGTGACCAGCTCCAGGCTGCGGTGGTAGCCGTCACCGCGGATGTCGCCGACGATCGGATTCGCGCGCAGCCGTTCGAGTTCGGTGGCGAACGTCGCGCTGGTGGCCCGGACGTTGCCCAGCACGTCCAACCGGCGCATGATCTCCAGGTTGGCCAGCGCGGCGGCGCAGGCGACCGGGTGCCCGCCGTAGGTGAGCGCGTGGTTGTACATCCCGGCCGGTCCATCGAGGACGGTCTCGATGATCCGGTCGTCGGCGATCAGCCCGCCCAGCGGGACGTAGGCCGAGGCGATCCCCTTGGCGAAGGTGATGATGTCGGGCTGGAACCCGTAGTGGATCGAGCCGAACCACTCGCCGAGCCTGCCGAATCCGGTGATCACCTCGTCGGCGATCAGCAGGATCCCGTGCCGGTCGCAGAGTTCGCGCACGCCCTGGAAGTAGCCCGCGGGCGGGGTGAGGCTCCCACCGGCGTTCTGCAACGGCTCCAGGACGATGGCCGCGATGGTGTCCGCGCCCTCCTGCTGGATCAGCGCGTCGAGCTCGGCCAGGAGGAACGCGGTGAACTCCTTCTCGGTCTCCTGGTCGGGCCGCCGGTACCGCTTGGTGTTCGACACGTGCCGGACACCGGACATGAGCGGTTCGAACATCTTGCGGACCTGCACCATGCCGTTGAGCGACATGGCTCCGAAGCTGGTGCCGTGGTACGCGACCCGGCGGGCGATGAACTTCCGCCGGGAGTGCTCGCCCCGGCTGATGTGGTACTGCCGGGCGAGCTTGATCGCGGCTTCATTGGACTCCGAGCCGCTGGAGGTCAGGAAGACCCGGTTCAGGTCGCCGGGGGCGAGCTCGGCGAGTTCCGCGGCCAGCTTCGCCGCGGGCGGGTGTGCGACGCTCCAGGTGGTCTGGAAGGGGAGTTCGCTCATCTGCCGGGCGACGGCCTCGCCGACCTCGGCCCCGTGCGAGTAGCCCAGCTGGGTGCAGAACAGCCCGGCGAGCCCGTCGAAGTACCGCTTGCCCGATTCGTCGTAGACGTAGCAGCCCTCGCCTCGGGCGAAGATCGGCAGGGTCTCGTCGCGATACCTCGTCGCCGGGGTGAAGTTCATGACCAGGTGGCGCTTCGCCAGCTCTTCGACGGTGGCGGTCGCGCTCGATTCCGCGGACATGGTGCTCCCCAATTCTCTTCGGTGTTGGTCAGGTGCGTTGCGGCGGCTCGAAGGCACGTTCGTCAGTACTTGATCCACGTGGTCTTCAGACCGGTGAACTTCTCGATCGCGTGCGCGGACAGATCGCGCCCGAAGCCCGACTGGCCGAAGCCCCCGAACGGGGTCAGCGGGCTCAGCGCGTCGACGTTGTTGACCGAGACGGTTCCCGCGCGCAGCGCATCGGAGACGCGCATGGAGCGGGAGAGGTCCGCGGTCCAGACCGAGGCGGCCAGGCCGTAGCTGCTGTCGTTGGCCAGCCGGATCGCGTGCGCCTCGTCGTCGAAGGCGGTCACGCAGAGCACGGGCCCGAAGATCTCCTCGCGCTCGATGCGCGAGCCCGGCGCCACCTCGTCGAAGACCGTCGGTTCCACGAAGCAGTCGCGCCGTCCTCCGCCGGTGACCAGCTCGGCTTCGCGCGCGCCTTCCTCGATGTAGCCGGCCACCCGTTCGGCGTGCGCGACATCGACCACCGGGCCCATCGGGCTCGCGGGGTCGAGCGGGTCGCCGGGCCTGTAGTCGGCGGCCCGCTTCGCGATCCTGGCCACGAGGTCGTCCTTGATCTCGCGGGCGACGAGCAGGCGCGAGTTCGCCGAGCAGACCTCGCCCTGGTTGAAGAAGATCCCCGCGCAGGCCGCTTCGGCAGCTGCGTCCAGGTCGGCGCAGTCGGCGAAGACGAGGTTGGGGCTCTTGCCGCCGCACTCCGGCCACACCTGCTTGAGGTTGGATTCGGCCGCGTAGCCCAGGAACAGCTTGCCCACCTCGGTCGAGCCGGTGAAGGCGATGCAGTCGACGTCCGGGTGCAGGCCGAGCGCGCGTCCAGCGGTCTCGCCGCGGCCCGGGATCACGTTGAGAGCTCCATCGGGCAGCCCGGCTTCGGCGGCCAGCTCGGCGAGCCGCAGCGCCGACAGCGGGGACTGCTCGGCCGGCTTGAGCACCACCGAGTTCCCGGCGGCCAGGGCGGGCGCCACTTTCCAGGTGGCCATGTCGAGCGGGAAGTTCCACGGCACGACCGCGCCGACGACGCCGAGCGGGACGCGGCGCACCAGGGCCAGATCTCCCGCGCCGGTCGGTGCGATCTCGCCGTAATCCTTGTCGATCGCCTCGGCGTACCAGCGGAACAGGCCGGCCGCTCCGGGCACGTCGATCTCGTGCGCATCCGTGACGAGCTTGCCCATGTCCAGCGAGTCGAGCAGCGCGAGTTCCGCGCTGTGCTGCTCGATGAGATCGGCCAGGCGCAGGAGCACCTGCTTGCGCTCGGCGGGACTGGCGCACGACCAGGTCCCGGATTCGAAGCGCTCGCGGGCTGCGGCCACGGCGGCGTCGACGTCGGCGGGACCGCACTCGGCGACATCGGCGAGGGTGCGACCGGTCGCGGGGTCGACGGTCGGGAAGGTGCCGCCCTCGAGCGCTGCGGTGAAACGGCCCCCGATGAACGCGGAATCGCGCGGGGCGATGCCCGCGGCCGCCGCGCGCCACTGCTCGTGGGTGAACGTTGGCATGGCTCTCCTTTGAGCTGAGCAACTTTGAACACTGATTCAAATATTCGGCAAAGACGCATGTCAATAGTTGGATAGCGATTGAAAAATCTGAAACAACGGATCAATAATGGTGGACGTGACGCGCACGAGGACACAGCAGGCACGACGGGAGCAGTTCATCGACGCCGCTCTGCGGGCGATCAACGAGCGGGGGCGCGACAACGTCCGCATCCGAGATATCGCCGCAGCGGCGGGCGTCTCGCCGGGGTCGGTGCTCTACCACTACCCGGAGCTGGCGGAGCTGATGTTCGACGTGCACCGCACGGTGGCCGACCGCTTCTACCACCACCGGGTCGACACCGTCGACGCGGCTGAGGACGCCGAGCTCAAGCTCGCCGCGGCGATCGAGACCGGTCTGCCGACCGGGCAGGACGACGAGGTCGCCAGCGCGCTCTACGAGATGCACGGGCTCGCCGACCGCAGTTCCGAGCACGCAGCGCTCATGACTGGCTTGTACGACCGCGAGGTCGCGCTCTACGCTGCGGTGCTGGAAATCGGCCGCGCGACGGGCCGGTTCACGCTTTCCCGGCCGGTGCGCGAGATCGCTGCGACGTTGGTCGCGCTGGAGGACGGACTCGGGTTGCACCTGATCAGCAACAACACCTCCGTCGAGCGCAGCACCGCCAAGCACCTGCTCGCCGAGTGCGCGCGGCAGGCCACCGGCTGCGCGACCATCCCATGATCCGGCGCGCATCCGATGGGCGCCCGCAACGACCCGCGTGCCGAAACCCCGGCGCGCGAGGCAGGATGGCTCCATGAACGAGCCCGCCTTCACGCTGGTGCAGCTGCGCTACTTCGAGGCCGCGGCACGGCACCTCAGCATGACCGCTGCCTCGAACGAGCTCGTGGTGTCGCAGTCGGCCGTTTCGACCGCGATCGCGCAGCTGGAGAAGGAGATGGGGGTGCAGTTCCTGCTGCGCCACCACGCCCGAGGGCTCAGCTTGACCACCGCCGGCGAAGCGTTCTACAAGCGGGTGCTGGACTTCCTGGCGCACGGTGCTGAGCTGGTCGAGACGGCCCGGCAGTCGGGAGCCGAGCTGGTGGGGACGCTGACGGTCGGCTGCTTCGCCACGCTCGCGCCGTTCCGGCTACCAGGTCTGCTCGCGGAGTTCGAAGCCCGGCACCCGCAGGTCCAGCTGTCGCTGCGCGAAGGCGAGCACCACGCGCTGAAGTCGGCGCTGCGCTCCGGCGAAACTGAGCTCGCCCTGCTGTACGGGTACGACCTTGACGACGACATCGACCGCGAGGTCGTGGGCACGGTGCCGCCGTACGTCATCGTCGGGGAGGACCACCGGCTCGCGCAGCGGAAGAGCCGCGAGGTGTCCCTCCAGGACCTGGCCGACGAGCCGATGGTGCTGCTCGACCTGCCGCACAGCCGGGATTACTTGCGGTCGATCCTCAGCGACGCGGGCGTGGAACCGAGGGTTCGGCACCGGACGTCCGGATTCGAGACCGTCCGCGCGTTCGTCGCGCGCGGTCACGGTTTCGCGCTCCTCAACCAGCGCCCGGAATTCGAAACCACCTACTCGGGCGCGCGTGCCGTGGCGCTCACGCTGACCGACGACGTCCGGCCGCTGGAGATCGTCGTCGCCTCGATGCGCGGGGTCCGCCTCACCCGACGGGCGCAGGAGTTCCGGGAGCTGTGCCGCGGGCTCTACGCCCGCTGAACGTCGTCGCGGCCGGGAAAGGCGACTCGCCTTTCCCGGCCGCGAACCGGTCGGCAGGTCAGAGCGCGCGGCCGAGGTAGGCGCGTTGGATCGCGATCTGGTCGGCCACGAACTTGGCGTCGTGCCACACCCCCCAGATGAAGCTCGATCCGCGGTGCGCCAGCCAGGGCAGCCCGAGGAAGTAGACGCCGGGTTCGGAGGACACGCCGCGACGGTGCTCGGGCTTGCCGTTCTCGTCGAACGCGTCGACCTGGAGCCAGTCGTAGTCGACGGCGTAGCCGGTGGCCCAGACGATCGAGCTGACCCCTGCGGCGGCGAGATCGAGTTCCAGGGTCGGGTCGGTCACGCAAGCGGGATCCGCCCCCAAGACGCGGGCGCCGGGTTCTTCCGGGAGGTCCAGGCCGTTCCGCTCGACGAAGGCGTCGGCTTCGTCGAGCAGCGCGAGGTAGTTCGCGTCCCCGTTCGCGATGTTGGTTCCGAGGTCCGGGGCGAAGCGGAGGGTCCCCCGGTCGAACTCGCTGGTCATCCCGACGAGTTCGATGCCGAGTTGGGCGAGCGCGCGGAAGTCGACGGTGTGCCCGCCGCGTGCTCCGCTGACGGCGATGGTGACGTGCTCGGCTCCCGACGGCGGCGTCTCGGCGCTCCACTTCCCGAGCACGCCGAGCCACCAGCAGAAGTCGTGTCCGCGGTACCGGCGGGGCGGTCGATCGTGGGGACCGACCGAAAGGTGCACGGACCGCCCCGACCGGCGGAGCTCTTCGGCGATCTGCACCCCTGACGAGCCGGCGCCGACCACGAGCACGGCTCCGTCGGGCAGCTGCTCCGGATTGCGGTAGTCGCTCGAGTGGATCTGGACCGGACCGGCGCCCCGGGGCACGATCGGCGGTATCACGGGGCGCTGGAACGGCCCGGTCGCCGCGATGACGAAACGGGAATCGATGGTGCCGTCCGAGGTTTCCACGCGAAAGCCGCGTCGTCCCGCGCGCCTCCGGACGGACGTCACCTCGACACCGGTCCGGATCGGCGCGGCGATCTTCTCCGCGTAAGTCTCGAAGTAGCCCGCGATCTGGTCCTTCGAGGCGAAGGCGTCGGGAGCCAGATCGACGAACTCCAGGCCGGGGAAGCGGTCGTGCCACGCGGGACCGTTCGCGACCAGCGAGTCCCACCGCTCCGAACGCCAGCGCTCGGCGATGCGGTCGCGTTCGAGCACGAGGTGCTGCACGCCGCAGTTGCTCAGGTGTTCGCTCATCGCCAGGCCGGCCTGGCCCCCGCCCACGACGAGGGCCTCCACCTCTTGGATCGACATCCAGACCTCCACTCCGGGGCGCGAACCGTTCGGGCCGGTCGCGCCTCTCTGCGTCTCACTGGATCCTTGCCGCCGGCCAGATCCTGTGTCCAACAGATGTTTTTGGAGCTCGAGATCTGATTTTTCGATGCAAAGTCTGCTCGGGCGGCGGATCGATTCGGGGTCGGGCCGCGCCGCGTATCAGAATTTTCGATGCATTGGTACTGAAACATCTACTGGACAGAAGTCGGGTGGCGGGGACAGGGTGAGCTCGGTAGGCCGCCGATCCGTCCGAGAACTCCCACCAGGAAAGGCCACGACGTGACTGTTCATCGCCGCATACGCCCGTTCAACACGCGCGACACCTATCCCGAGCAGAACCTCGACAACGACCTCTGCCAGGCAGTCGTCGCCAACGGCACGGTCTACGTCCGCGGTCAGATCGGGCAGGACCTCGACACCAGCGAATCGGTGGGCATCGGTGACGCCGCCGCCCAGGCCGAGCAGGCCATGGTCAACATCAACACGCTGCTCGAAGAAGCGGGCAGCCGGATGGAGCACCTGGTCAAGCTCACCATCTACCTCATCGACCCCCGGTACCGCGAGGACGTCTACCGCACCGTCGGTAGCTGGACCAGGGGCGTGCACCCGATCTCGACCGGCGTGGTGGTCTCCGCGCTCGCGCGGCCGGAATGGCTGTGCGAGATCGACGCGATCGCAGTGATCCCGAAGGAGGAGCAGTGACGTTCTCGATCGTGGCCCGCGATACCTCCGGCGGCGCAATGCGGTTCGGCATGGCGGCCAGCTCCTCCAGCCCAGCCGTCGCCGCGCGCGTCGCGCACCTCAGGCCCGGTGTCGGTGCCGCGGCTTCGCAGAACATCACCGACCCGCGGCTCGGCGGTCGCCTCCTCGACCGGCTCGCCGGGCACGGTGACGCCGCGCGAGCTCTCGACGAGGTGACGTCCGCGGACGACATCGAGTACCGGCAGCTGACCGCGCTGGGCCGGACCGGGCCGGGCGTCGCCTACAGCGGTGCCCGCACGCTGGGCACCCACGGCTCCGCCGTCGCCGACGGCGTCGTGGTGGCGGGCAACATGCTCGCGGGCGAGCACATCCCGCGGTCCATCGTCGCGGCGTTCACCTCGACGTCCGGAGAGCTGGAGCAGCGGCTCGTCGCCGCTCTGCGAGCGGGTCTGGATGCCGGGGGAGAGGAAGGGCCGGTCCACTCCGCGGGGCTCGTGGTGGTGTCCGATGTGGATTGGCCGATTACCGACCTCCGGGTGGACTGGGCCGAGGACCCGATCGGCCAGCTCGCCGAACTGGTCGACGTGTGGCTCCCGCAGCGCGACGACTACGTCACCCGCGGACTCCACCCGGGTTCCGCGCCTTCCTACGGCGTGCCGGGCGACGAGTCGTGACCGCGCTGAAAACCGCAGCCCGCACCGCGATCGAACGACACTCCGGTGAGCTGGTCCGCCTGTCGGAACGCTTGCACGCCGATCCCGAGACCGCGTGGGAGGAGCACCGCGCCGCCGCGGCGGTCCCGGATCTGCTCGACCGCGCCGGATTCGCGGTCACACCGGCCTACCTCGGCTTGGAGACGGCGTTCCACGCGAGCTTCGGCACCGGTCCCAGGCGCATCGCGTTGTGCGCCGAGTACGACGCGCTGCCCGGCCTCGGCCACGCCTGCGGCCACAACCTCATCGCGGCCGGTTCGGTGGGCGCCGCGCTCGGGCTGGCCGCCGTCGCCGACGACATCGGGGCGACCGTGGAGGTCTACGGCACGCCGGCCGAGGAAGGCGGTGGTGGGAAGATCGAGCTGCTCGAACGCGGTGCGTTCGCCGGTGTGGACCTGGCGATGATGGTGCACCCGGCGCCCGTGGACGTCGCCGAGGCGCGGCCGTTCGCCGTCAGCCACTCGCAGATCTCCTACACCGGAACCTCCGCGCACGCCGCGGCCTACCCCGAAGCGGGCGTCAACGCCGCCGACGCGTTCACCGTCGCCCAGGTCGCGATCGGCCTGCTGCGCCAGCACATCCCCGCCTCGGCGAGGGTGCACGGCATCGTGACGCACGCGGGCGACGCGCCGAACGCGGTTCCCGAGCGCGCTACCGGCCGCTGGTACGTGCGCGCCGAGACCCTCGCGGAGCTGGCCGAGCTGGAACCGCGAGTGCTGCGCGCCTTCGAAGCCGGTGCGCTGGCCACGGGCTGCGAGCTGACCGTCGAGCCGGAGAGCAAGCCCTACGCCGAGTTCCGCGCCGACGAGGCGGCGCTGGCGGCCTACCGCTCCAACGCCTTGCGCCTGGGGCGCGAATTCGCCCCGGACGGCACGGCATCGCGCATGAATCGCGCCTCCACGGACATGGGCAACGTCTCCCAGGTGGTACCGGCGATCCACCCCTACATCGGCGTCGGTTCGCTGCCTGCGATCAACCATCAGCGCGAGTTCGCCGCGCACTGCGTCGGTGGCATCGCCGAACGAGCCCTGCTGGACGGCGCGATCGCGCTGGCGTGGACCGGAGTGGATCGAGCGACGGGACCCTGACTGCGCTCACTCCCCGGGCCGAATCCACCGCCGGTCCGCATTCCCCATTCACACCTTTCCGGGAGGACGACGATGTCCCTCGCCTCGACCCGCACCGAGCACGACATGCTCGGCGAGATCAGCGTGCCCGCGGAGGCTTACTACGGGGCCCACACCGCGCGCGCCCTCGTCAACTTCCCCATCACGCGGGAAACCCTCGCCGACCGACATCACCTCGTGGTAGCGCTGGCAACGGTCAAGCAAGCCGCGGCGACGACCAACGCCGAGCTCGGCGCGCTCGACCGGGCCAGGGCCGAGGCCATCGTGAAGGCCTGCACCGAGATCAGGAGCCGCAGGCTGCACGACCAGTTCGTCGTCGACCTGATCCAAGGCGGCGCCGGGACCTCGACGAACATGAACGCCAACGAGGTCATCGCCAACCGCGCGCTGGAACTGCTCGGGCACGAGCGGGGAGAGCACTGCGCGCTTCATCCGCTCGACCACGTCAACCTCGGGCAGAGCACCAACGACGTCTACCCCACGGCGGTCAAGATCGCGCTCGACAGCCACCTCGGCGAGCTGCTAGCGGTGCTCGCCGGACTGCGCGAGGCGCTGGCAGCCAAGGCGACCGAGTTCGCCGACGTGATCAAGATGGGGCGCACCCAGCTGCAGGACGCCGTGCCGATGACCTCGGGCCAGGAGTTCGCCGCGTTCGCGGCCACGCTCGGCGAGGACGAGCAGCGCCTCGCCGAGGCCCGGTCGCTGCTGCACGAGCTCAACCTCGGCGGCACCGCGATCGGCACCGAGCTCAACGCCCGTCCCGGCTACCGGGAGCTCGCGATCGCGCACCTGCGCGACCTGACCGGCATCCCGACGCTCGTCTCCGCGCCCGACCTCGTCGAAGCGACCCAGGACGTTGGCGTCTTCGTGCAGCTCTCCGGCGTGCTGAAACGTGTCGCGGTCAAGCTGTCCAAGATCTGCAACGACCTGAGGCTGCTGTCCTCGGGCCCGCAGGCCGGGCTCGGCGAGATCACGCTGCCAGTTCGGCAAGCCGGTTCGTCGATCATGCCCGGCAAGGTCAACCCCGTCATCCCCGAGGTGGTCAACCAGGTCGCCTTCGAGGTCATGGGAAACGACGTCACGGTCACCCTCGCCGCGGAGGGCGGGCAGCTGCAGCTCAACGCCTTCGAACCGATCATCGTCCGAGCCCTGACCTCCGGGCTCGATCACCTCACCTCCGCGATCGGTGTGCTCACCGAGCACTGCGTTCGCGGCATCACCGCCCGCCGGGAAAGCCTGGCGGACACCGTTGCCACCTCCGTCGGTCTGGTGACGGCGCTGAGTCCCGCCCTCGGGCACGAAACGGCGTGCACCATCGCGCTGGAGGCGCACCGAACGGGCCGGCCCGCGCTGGAGCTGGTGCGGGAACGACAGCTGCTGACCGAGGAGCAACTCGGCGCGCTGACCACACCGGAGGCTCTCACCGGTGGGCCCGGTTGATGACGGACTGCGCGGTGAAGTCGCTGTTTCAGGCTCATCAGGCCCGCATTTCGTACCAGGTCAGCACTTCTGCATCTGCCTGACAGATGCATTGCTTTGATTATTTCTTCTTGTTAGATGCCGCAGCTCGCTTCTAGCGTCATCACGAAAGCCGGTCCGAGGAGGCCACCCAATGACCGCACATGAATCCGATTCCGGCGGGGAACTGACCGACGCGATGGCTGATCCCGCGACGCTGCGCCGGAGCGTCGCAGCAGGCGCGGTCGGCGTGTTCGTGCACTGGTTCGACTGGGCCGCCTACGCCTACCTCGCGAGCACGATCGCGGCGGTGTTCTTCCCCGCCGGGGATGCGACCGCTGGGCTCCTCGCCGTGTTCGGCGTCTTCGCGGTGTCGTTCGGCATCCGTCCCATCGGAGCACTGGTCTTCGGGCCGCTCGGTGACCGGATCGGGCGCAAGCGCACGTTGTCGGTCGTCATCTTCGTGATGTCCGGTGCCACGCTCGCCATCGGGTTGCTGCCCGGCTACTCGAGCATCGGGATCGCCGCGCCGCTCCTGCTGGTCCTCCTGCGCCTGCTGCAGGGCTTCGCCGCTGGTGGGGAGTTCGGCAGTGCCGCGAGCTTCCTCGCCGAGTACGCCCCGCGGCGTCGCCGCGGGTTCGGCGTCAGCTGGCTCGAAGTCGGTTCTCTGCTGGGCTTCCTCGCCGGCTCGTTCGTCTTCCTGTTGCTGTCGGTGGGCCTCTCGGAGGAGCAGCTCTCCACCTGGGGCTGGCGGATTCCCTTCCTCATCGCAGCACCGCTGGGCGTCATCGGATTCGTCATCCGCAACAAGATCGAGGACACCCCGGAGTACCGCGCTCTCGAAGCGACCGACAACGTGCCCCGCAGCCCCGTGCGCGAGCTCCTCCGCAACAACACCAGGCAGCTGCTCCAGGTCGCCGGTCTGATGACGATGATGCACGTCCCGTTCTACGCCGTGCTCACCTACCTGGTCACCTACGAGACCGACTACCTCGGTCACTCCTCCGGCAGCGCGGCGGCCCTGTCCACGGCCATCTCCCTCCTCGGGCTGGCCCTCGTCCCGGTGTTCGGCCACCTGTCCGACCGCCTCGGCAGAAGGCCGGTCCTGATCGGAGCGGGCATCGCGCTGTTCGTCATCGCAACACCCGCGTACATGCTGATGCGCACGGGCGTGGTGGGCACCTGGGTCGGCGGGCTCGCGCTGGGGGTCGTGCTCGCCGCGATTCTGGGCACCTACGCGGTGTGGTCGGCCGAGGTCTTCCCGACCCGAACCCGTCAGGGCGGCCTGTCCATCGCCTACAACCTCACCGCCGCCCTGTTCGCGGGCACGGTCCCGTACCTGATGACGGTGCTGATCGCGCTCACCGGCAGCACGCTCGTGCCCGGCCCCTACCTCATGGTCGCTGCCGTGATCGGCCTGATCGCGGCCTTCTCCCTGCGCGAAACCGCGGGCGATCCGCTGCTGCAGGACGAGGACCTCGCCGGCGAGCCCACCCGCGGCACGGCGACGGATGCGGTGTCGCCCGAGAACTCTCGCTGAGGTGACCAGCGCCGCGGAACGAGTGCGAGTGGACACGGCCACTCGCACTCGGTGCCGAGCTGAACGAAGACATGAACCCTCCACCCCTCATCATGCGCCCTGGCCACCAACTCCACGGCCAGTTGCTCCAGGCCCGTGACGGGCAGGTCACGCGCACATCCCGGCTCGTCCGTCCACAACGGCACGCAGGTGGGAGGTCATCCGGGCCGTGGATTCGGCTCCGAGCACCACAACCCGATCTCGCGGTCGGCGCGCAGCCGCCATTCCGAGGCGAACCCGTGCGCTGCGAGCGAATCCGCCGGTGAGTGCGGCGGGGAGGCCGAAACGCCCACGTGCTTGATCACCACCATCAGCAGCCGTCCCTCCGGCGAACTTCCGAGGACCTGGTTCGCTTCCTCGGCGACCGCGGGTCATCGCCGTGCTCCTCGAGCAGGCTGTCCAGCACCGCCCGTCGTTGCTCGCTGTCTCGCGCGCCTCTTCGAGGAGCGCGCCCAGCAGCTCACCCGGTGTGACGAGGTCGGTGGCCGCGCAGATCTCGTCCTTGGCGACCAGCGCGTCCCGCAACCGCAGGCCAGTTCCGGCAAGCGGCTCGTCAGCCGGGTCGCGAGCTGACGAGCCGCGGCTGACGGGGCCACTCCTGACCCCGACGGCGACGTCGGGGTCACCGCATCTGCCTCTCGGCTGCGCACCATTCGCGAGGTGCTCGGCCATCCCTCTTCTGCTGCGCGGTGGTTGGGGCAGCGGTGCCGGTCGGTCAGCGGTCGTCCGTCGAGGGCGGCGCTGCTGTCGAAGCTGGTCACCAGGCGGGTTTCGACGGCGGGTTGCCGCCGCCGGGTCGCGCCGTCAGTGCCGACCGTGCAGCAGGGTCATGATCTTCGTGGCCAGCGAGTCGGTCTTCGCGGTGCGGCCGAACGTCGTCAGCGCGAGCGGGGGAGTGAACCGCTGTCGCGCGGTGGAGCGGGCGAAGCTGAACTCGCGCAGACCGTCCGGCCCGTGGATGCGGCCGAAGCCGGAGTCGCCCACCCCGCCGAATGGCAGCGACGGGAGTTGCGGGTAGTTGAACACGGCGTTGACGGCGACCATGCCGCACCGCAGCCGGTCCGCGATCTCAGTGCCGCGCTTCTTCGAGAACACCGCGGCGCCCAGGCCGTAGGTGGTGGCGTTGGTGCGTTTGACGGCCTCGTCCATGTCACCGACCCTGCTGACGGTCAGCATGGGCCCGAACGTCTCCTCAGTGACGGCCGGGGAGTCCTCCGGCACATCGGTCAGCACGCAGGGCTGCACCAGGCTTCCGTCGATGGCATCGGCTCCGCCGAGGACGGCCCGGCCTCCTCGGCGGAGGACGTCGTTGATGTGCCTGCGGATGGTCTCGATCTGCGAGGGCAAGGTAATCGGGCCGATCGTGGCATCCGGGTCCGTTCCTGCCCGCTGCCCGCGCGCGACGGTGACCAGCTTCTCGAGGAACGCGTCGTGGACGTCGGTGTGCACGTAGACGCGTTCGGTGCCGATGCAGGACTGGCCGGCGTTGGCCATCCCCGCCCACGCGGCCGCGTCGGCGGCGGCGTCGAGGTCGGCGTCGGAGTCGACGAGCAGCGCGTCCGTGCCGCCGCACTCGGCGACGATCGGGGTCAGGGTCTCGGCGCAGCTGGCCATCACCTTCTTCGCCGTCGTCGTCGAGCCGGTGAAGGCCATCTTGTTCACGCCGGAGGCGCACAGGGCAGCGCCGGTGGATCCGTCGCCGGTGATCAGCTGGAAGACCGGGTGCTCGGGAACGACCTGGGCGAAGGCGTCGACCAGCCAGGAACCCGTTCCTGGTGTGAACTCGCTGGGCTTGAACACAACGGCGTTGCCGGCGGCCAGTGCGTAGACGATCGAACCGAGCGGTGTGAACACCGGGTAGTTCCACGGGCCGATCACGCCGATGACGCCCAGCGGCCGGTACTCCACGCTCGCCGCCTGGTTGGCCGTGAGCAAGCTGACCCCGGCTCTTCTCCTGCCGAGCACCTTGGGAGCGTGCTTGGCCGCCCATGCGATGTGGTCGAGCGACAGGGACGCCTCGAGCACGGCGTCGGAGTGCGGTTTGCCCGTCTCCTCGTGCATGATTCCGGCCAGCTGCGCCAGGCGCCGGGCGATGATGCCGCGGAAGCGGTCCAGCCGCTCGGCCCGTTCCCGGAAGGTCAGCCCTGCCCACCAGTCGGCGGCAACCCGGGCACGTGCCACGGTTGCTGCGACATCCTCGTCGGTGTGCATCGGGAACGACCCCACCAGGTCGCCGTTCCCAGGGCTGCGGACCTCGAAGGTGCCTGCCTCCGCTTGCTCGTTCCGAACGCTGATCGTCATCGGGCGCCCTCCTTCGTCTTGGCCGTCGCAGCGTGTGTCGGGCCGTGGCCGGTGATGAGGTCGGCGGCCTTCTCGCCGACCATGATCGTGGGTGCGTTGGTGTTGCCGCGCGGGATGCGCGGCATGATCGACGCGTCGGCGACTCGCAGGTTCTCGATTCCGTGCACGCGCAGCTCCGGGTCGACGACGGCCTTCGCGCCGGTGCCCATGGCGCAGGTGCCGACCGGGTGGTAGAGCGTCTGCGTCCATTCCTGGACGAACCGCTGAAGCGCCGCGTCGCCGTGGTCGGTGATCGGCGGGTGCCGACTGTCGATGTACTTCGCCAGCGGTGAGTGCGCGGCGATCTCGTGCGCTTGCCGCAGCCCGGCGAGCATCGCCGTCAGGTCGGCCGGATCGGTGAAGTAGCCCGGATCGATCTCGGGTTTCCAGCGCGGGTCGGCGGAGCGGAGCCGCAGTTGCCCGCGGCTGCGCACGTCAACCAGCGTCGCGCCCGTGGTGAACATCCGCTCAATCGCTTCGTTCAGGCCGTTGTCGTAGAAGCCGGTGCCCACTACGTGGAACTGCATGTCCGGGCCTTCCAGCCCGTCGCGAGTAGCGACGAACCCTCCGCCCTCGCCGATGTTGGACACCAGCGGACCGCGCCCGAGTGCCTGCCACTGCATCAGCCGCGCCGGGTTGTTGTGGTCCGCGGCGATGTCGGTGGTCCCCTTGGTCCGCCACACGATCGGGCAAACCGGGTGGTCGTGCAGGTTCTGCCCCACTCCGGGGAGGTCGACCGCCACGTCGACGCCGATCTGTCGCAGGTGGTCGGCGGGGCCGATGCCGGACAGCATCAGCAACTGCGGGCTGTTGATCGCGCCACCGGAGAGGACCACCTCGCCGTCGGCGAGAGCGGTGTGTTCCCGCCCGCCCTTGAGGTAGGTGACTCCGGTCGCGCGGTCGCCGGTCAACACCAGCCGCGTGACCTGCGCGCCGGTGCGGACTTTCAGATTCCGGCGTGCCTCGACCGGTCGCAGGTACGCGTCTGCGGTGGACCAGCGGCGGCCCCGCTTGCACGTCACCTGGTAGCGGCCAACGCCGTACTGGTCGGCGCCGTTGACGTCATCGTTGGCGGACAGCCCGGAGTTGACGGCGGCGGCGATCCACGCGTCGGTCAGCTCGTGGGTGAACCGGCGATCTTCCACGTGCAGGGGGCCATCGGCTCCGTGGAACTCACTGGCTCCCCGGGTGTTGTTCTCGGCTTTGATGAAGTACGGCAGCACGTCCTCGTAGCCCCAGCCGGTCGCGCCGAAGTCGCGTCGCCAGCCGTCGTAGTCGGCGCGGTTGCCCCGGATGTAGATCATGGCGTTCATCGAGGAGCAGCCGCCGAGCGCCTTCATGCGCGGCCAGAACGCGCGCTTTCCCCCCAGGCCGGGTTGCGGGGTGGTCTGGTAGTGCCAGTCCCACTTGGTCTTGAAAAGCCCGGGGAATGCCGCGGGGATCTTGATCTCGTCCGCGTCATCGGTAGGCCCTGCCTCCAGCAGCAGCACCGACACCGATGGATCTTCGGAAAGCCGGTTCGCCAACACGGCTCCCGCACTGCCCGCCCCTACGACGATGTAGTCGACCGATTCCCGATCGCTCACGACTGGCCTCCACGTGCTGTTCAGCAGATGTTGGCCCCAGCATCAGATATGGCTCTGGTCACATTCTTGGCTTGCGCGTCAACCTTGGACGAGTGCATTGTGCAGCGGTACAAAAACCGAGGTGAGGACATGCGCAACGACGCGAAATCGACTGTCGCCGAATGGATCGAGAGCTTCAGCAAGCGCGTCCAGCTGCCGGAAGAGCTGGAGCACCTGGTCACGATCGTCGACAACGAGGTGCTGGCGGAGGTCCCCGAGTACGCCGCTGATGAAGAACTCCGCCGGGACCTGCACGCCAGCACCCGTGCTCACTGGCGGTCGTTCCTCAGCGTGATCAACCGCGAGCGGTTCGAGGTGCACACCCCACCCGAGGCCTACGACCTCGCGCGCACCGTCGCCCGCCGGGGAATCGATCTGGCGGCCTTGCTCAAGACCTACCGCGTCGCCCAGCGCGCCGTGTGGACTCACATCACCCGCACGCTCGACGAGGAAGTCGCCGATGCCGACCTGCGCGCAGCCGTGCTGGTGCAGTTTTGGGAGCGGGTAAGCCGGTGGCTGGACGCGACCGTCGAATCCCTGGTCGGCACCTACACCGAGGAGCGCGAGCAGTGGCAGCGGGGTGCGCTCGCACGCCGCGCCGAAACCGTGCATGCCGTTCTGCGCGGTGACCTGTTCGACCTGGACACCGCTTCGCAGGAGCTCGGCTTGTCGCTGCGCCGGCACCACACCGCGATGGTGCTGTGGGCCGACGACACGGTTCCCGAAGTGGATGTCGTGCGCGCGCTCGAAGGGTCGGCTACCGAGCTGGCCAAGGCGCTCGGCGCGCCGCGGCCGCTGACCATGGCCAGTGGCGCCCGCGGTCTGTGGTGCTGGGCGGCGACCGCTGGGGTGCCGGACGCTGCAGCTCGTGTCACCGCAACGTTGTGGCCAGGCGTTCGGGCGGCTGTTGGCATCAGCGCGGCGGGCGTGGGCGGTTTCCGCAGCAGCCATCGCGAGGCGCTGGCTGCCCAATCCGTCGCGATCACGGCTGCGCAGGACCGGGTCATCACCCGCTATGCCGAGGTCGAACTGGCCTGCTTGGCGGCTGGTGTCGGTGGCCAAGCCGCGATGCGAGCCATGGTCGAACGCGAACTCGGGCCGCTCGCGGCCACCGACGACGCCACCACCCGGCTGCGCGAAACCCTGCACGAGTTCCTCGCCAACGCGGCCGATGCCCATCGCACCGGCAAGGCGCTCGGGGTGCACCGGAACACCGTCCGCTACCGCGTTCGGCAGGCCGAGCAGTTGCGCGGCCACCCGATCGACCGCCGCCGCGCGCACCTCGAACTCGCCCTGCACTGCCACCACGTCTTCGGCGTCAACGCACTGGCCGACGGTGACGAGGCAGTCCCCGGGCAGTGACGCCGATCCTCTTCCCGAGGGGAGTCGTCGATGTGCACGCGCGGCTGTTGAAGAGGAGAGAGTCATCGCGCTCGCAGCCGCGGCTGCGAGCGCAGCCCTGCCCGCTCGGAGTCACGACGTGTACCGGGCTTTTCGCACCTTGAGTGCCGCACCTATTTTCATGACGGACTCGACTTTGTTGGGGTCCATCGCCAGCAGCTCCGCGATCCGGTTGAGCCGATTGTTCACGGTGTTGGGGTGGACGTGCAGTGCACGTGCGGTCGGGCCTCGGTCGAGGTCGTGCGCGTAGTAGCGCTCGAGCGTTTCGACCAGCTCGGGGAATGGCTCGAGCGGCGTGAGCAGCGCCAGCAGGTGTTCGGTGGCGGCCGTGTGCCGGGTGAGGTGGTAGTCCAGTGAGATGTCCGAGATCCGGTAGATCCCGGGCGGACGTTCTTCTGCGGTGACGAGCTTCAGCATTTCCTGGGCGAGCTCGCTGGCGTGGGGCAGGGATGGGCATGGGGCGTGGTCGACGAGCGCACCCGTGACCTGGACATGCGCCTCTGCGGTGATCTTGGTGACGAGGTCGCTCGCGTCGCTGTAGGCGTCCGCGCCGACGTGCGGCAGCAGCATCTGACCTCCGTCCGCTTCGAGCAGCGCCAGGATCGGGAAGCGGGAGTGCTGCCCGAGCACTCGGTTGACCCGACGCAGCTTGCGTCGCTCGGCGACGGCGCGTCCGGTGGTGTCGCCGGTTCGCTCATCGGTGGCCGTACCGAACGAGACAACCAGCACGGCATAGGATTCCGCGAGCCGGATGCCGAACCGCTCGGCCTCGCCGCTGCCGTCCTGACCGTTCACCAACAGCCGGGCGAGCACGTGGTTGGCCCCGCGCTCCTCGCTGGCGATCGCCGCCTGCTCGTCCTGGTAGGCGTCCGTCACCGTGCGGATCATCTTCTCGTGCAGGCGGAAGTACGCCAGGGCGATGTGCCTGAATCCTTCCGCGTCTTCTGGGCCCGCGGCGTCGGCGCACGCCTCGAGGAACACGTGGGCGCCCTGGAACCAGTTGTGCAGCACCAGTGACAGGGGGACTCCGTCCTCGGCTCGCTGGGCACCGCGCTCCTGAGCCCCCCGCAGGTCGGTGTCCCGCAGCGGCTGGCCGTCGCGCAGGACGCGGATGGTGAGCGCGATGTAGCGCCGTGCGGTCTCCGGCACCTCGCTCTTCCGGATGGCGGTGGGGAGGTTCTGCAGTGCGGGATCGACCGTCGCGGCGCGGGCGATGGTGGAGATCCGGTTCTGCACCCGGTCGAGGATCCGGTGGGCGGACGGCGGGGTGGAGTCGGTGTTGGTCATCGGCGGTCCTCGATCGGCGATCGCGTGGCGTTGTGCTGGCACACAATCAACTTCCCATCGACTGTGCACATTCTTCATTGAGAGGACCATCGCGCCGCCTTACGGTGGTGTCAAGCACAGGTTGTGGCGCAAGGCACAGGACCCGACCCATGCCGGTCGATGGTTCCGCGATGCGCGGTCCCCGGGCGATCGCCGATCCGATCACCGGACGAGGCCGGCACGACAGCACGGCCTGCCATCTCTGACCCGAATTCTCATGCTCGCCGATGTACGGCGTCCGAGTCAGGAGTTTCAGATGTTCCGCAACGGATCGACGGAGCAGGTGGCTGAACCGGCCACATCGAGCGGATCAGGTTCCCGGCGACGAGCGTGGACGGTGACCGTTCTGCTCGTCGTCTTCATGGTCATCAACTTCGGCGACAAGGCCGTGCTGGGGCTGGCTGCGGGTTCTTTGCAGCGTGAGTTCGGGATCTCCCCCGAGCAGTACGGGGTGATCGCGAGTGGTTTCTTCCTGCTGTTCAGCCTTTCGGCCCTCGCGGTGGGCTTCCTGGTGGACCGGATCGCGACCAAGCCCGTGCTGCTGGGCTTGGCGGTGATCTGGTCGCTGACCTTGCTGCCGGTGCTCGGTACCGCGGGCTTCGTCGTCATTCTCGTGTCCCGGATCGTGTTGGGTGCTGCCGAGGGGCCGGCGTTCGGCGTGGCCAACCACGCCATGCAGAAGTGGTTCCCCGATGCCGAACGCAACGTGCCCGCCGCGCTGCTGAGCCTCGGCCCGTCGTTGGGTGTGATCATCACTGCGCCCACGCTCACCTGGCTCATGATCCACTTCGGCTGGCGGTCGATGTTCGTCGCCCTCATCGCGGTCGGCGTGCTGTGGGCGATCCTGTGGGCAGCGTTGGGCAAGGAAGGCCCGCTCGGAGCCGAGACCGCTCGGCCGAACGCGGACGAGACGTCGCCGACGCCCGAGACGACCGTGTCGACCCTGCGGGTGCTGGCGACGGGCACGTGGATCGGCAGTGCGCTGGCGGTGTTCGCCGCGTACTGGTCGCTGTCTCTGCTGATCGCCTGGCTGCCCCCGTACCTCACCACCGGAGCCGGGTACTCCGAGTCCGAAACCGGTCTGCTGACGACCTTGCCGTGGGTCGTGGGGGCTCTTGCCGTGCTCGTGCAGGGGTCGGTCAGCCAGCGGCTCATGCGGCGCGGGGTGTCCGGGCGGTGGGCGCGCGGCGGCCTGGGCGGCGCGGTCATGGTCGCGTCGGGGGTGTGCACGTGGGCCTTCGTCCAGGTGCCCGCCGGTCCCCTGAAGCTGGCTCTGATGGCTCTGGGCCTGGGCATATCCGGCGTGATCTTCACGGTCGCCACGACCGCGTGCGGGCAGGTGTCCCCTGCGCGGCGCCGCGGAGCGGTGCTCGGCGCCTTCGTCGCGGTGTACTCGCTGGCGGGAATGGTCGGACCGCTGGTCGCTGGTCGGCTCGTCGGCGCCGCGGGCGCGGTTCCGGCGAACGGCTACGAAGCGACCTTCACGCTGACCGCCGCAATCGTGGTCGTCGGCGGAGTGGCCGCCGCGGTGCTGATCAGACCGGAACGCGACGCGGCCCGGCTCCACGCCCGCGCCGCCGGCAGGACTCGCTGATCGCTCTCACACCTCCGAGGAGAAAACCGATGTTGAACCTTGCTGCCCTGCTCGAGGACAGCGCCCGCGAGATGCCCGATCGCGCAGCGATCATCAGCGGTGACACGCGAATGACCTACGCCCAGCTCGACACCGCGGCGAACCAGGTCGCCAACCTGCTGGTCTCCCGCGGCGTGCGACGTGGTGATCACGTCGCGCTGCGGTGCCCGAACACCACCGAGTTCCCGATCGTCCACTTCGGAGCGTTGAAGGCCGGTTGCGCGGTCGTACCGCTCAACGTGCTGTTCAAGCGAGCGGAGATCGCCTACCACCTGCATGACTCGGACGCCAAGGTGCTGTTCGCCAGCGGGCAAGCCGGATCGGACGAGGCGGACGCGGCTTTCTCCGAAGTGGACGGGTGCGAGCACCTGTTCGTCGTCGAGGACCTCGCCGAACTGCTGGCGGATCAGCCGGAGACCTTCGACTGCGCCGCGACCGCGCCGGAGGACACCGCGGTGATCCTCTACACCAGTGGCACGACCGGACGACCGAAGGGCGCCGAGCTCACGCACTCGAACCTCGTCCACAACGCGCAGGTGACGGCGGGCATGTTCGGCCCGCACGAGCACGACGTGCACCTCATCGCGCTGCCGCTGTTCCACGTGTTCGGCCTGACCTGCCAGCTCCACACGGGAATGCTCACGCGCGCCACCGTCGTGCTGCAGGCGAGGTTCGACGCCGGTGAGGCCTTCGAACTGATGCAGCGCGAGCGGGTGACCGTTTTCTCCGGGGTCCCGACCATGTACTGGGCGCTGCTCGGTCACGAGGACTCCACGGGCGCGCTCGACTTCGGTGCCATCGCCCGGTCGTTGCGGGTGGCCACCTCGGGTGGTTCCGCGCTGCCGGTCGAGGTGCTGCGCCGGTTCGCCGATCGGTTCGGCGTGCAGGTCCTGGAAGGCTACGGGTTGTCCGAGACCAGTCCGGTCACGACTTTCAACCGGGTCGACCGACAGGCGAAACCGGGCACCGTCGGCTTGCCGGTCTGGGGTGTGCAGGTCAAAGTCGTCGACAACGAGTGGAACGAAGTGCCCGACGGCGAACGGGGCGAGATCGTGATCCGCGGGCACAACGTGATGAAGGGCTACTACGGACGCCCAGAAGCCACTGCGGAGGTGCTGCGGAACGGGTGGTTCCGCACCGGCGACATCGGCTTCCGCGACTCCGACGGCTACTTCTCCGTGGTCGACCGCGCCAAGGAAATGATCATCCGGGGCGGTTACAACGTCTACCCGAGGGAACTCGAGGAAGTCCTGATGACCCACCCCGCGATCAGCCTGGTCGCGGTGGTCGGGGTGCCGCACCCCACCCACGGCGAGGAGATCAAAGCCTTCGTCGTGCCCGAGGCCCGATTTTCGACGAGCGAGGCGGAGCTCGTCGAGTGGTGCCAGGCGAACATGGCGGCGTACAAGTATCCGCGCCTGGTCGAGCTGAGACATGCCCTCCCCATGTCCGCTACCGGAAAGATCCTCAAGCGCGAGTTGGCCGCTGCGGCTGCGGAAAGGAACTGACCATGCCTGCGACATCCAAGCCCGCCTCCGCGATCACCGCGGCGGCCAACCGCGCCGACCTCTCCCGGCTGCCGTTCGCCGACGACCCGAGCCAGGACGATGCGCGCCGCGGGTTCATCGCGACCCTGGACCCACCGGTGATCACCGGCGCCGACGGGCGGGTCGTGTGGGATTTGCGGAAGTACGACTTCTTGGACGGCGAAGCAGCCGGCACGGTCAACCCGAGTCTGCGGCGCATGGCGCGCCTCAACCTCAACCACGGGCTGTTCCGCGTGATCGATGGGATCTACCAGGTTCGCGGCTTCGACCTCTCCAACATGACGGTCATCGAAGGCGAGACCGGGTACGTCGTGGTCGATCCGCTGCTGACTGCGGAAGCGGCCGCCGCAGCGATGGGCCTGGTGCGCGAGCACCTCGGCGAGAAACCGATCACCGCGGTGGTGATCACCCACAGCCACTCCGATCACTTCGGCGGGATCAAGGGAATCGTTTCCGCCGACGAGGTCGCATCCGGCGTCGTGCGCGTCGTCGCACCGACTGGCTTCCTCGAGCACGCGATCAGCGAGAACGTCTACGCGGGCATCGCGATGTCACGTCGTGCCCAGTACATGTACGGCGTCGGAATCCCGCCCGGTCCGCTCGGCCAGGTCTCCACCGGACTCGGAGTCAGCCTGTCCAACGGGACGACAACGCTGCTCGCACCGACCGACCTGATCGCCGAATCCGGCACGGAGCTCGTGCTCGACGGGGTGCGCTTCGCGTTCCAGTACACCCCAGGTGCCGAGGCACCCGCGGAGATGAACTTCCACCTGCCTGACCTGCGCGCCCTATGCATGGCCGAGAACGTCTCGCACACCATGCACAACCTGTACACGTTGCGGGGCGCCGAGATTCGCGACGCGGCCGCGTGGAGCGACTACATCCACGAAGCGCTCGAGCTGTTCGGCGACGAGAGCGACGTGATGTTCATCGGCCACCACTGGCCGGTGTGGGGCAGGGAGAACATCGAGGAGTTCCTCGCGCAGCAGCGGGACCTGTACCGCTACATTCACGACGAGACGCTGCGCCTGGCCGCGCACGGCCACACCATGGTCGAGATCGCCGAACGAGTCGAACTGCCCGAGAACGTGGCCACGTTCTGGGCGAATCGCGGTTACTACGGGGCGCTCAACCACAACGTCAAGGCGGTCTATCAGAAGTACCTGGGTTGGTTCGACGGCAACCCGGCGAACCTGCACCCGCACGGGCCTGTCGAGGCGGGCGAGCGGTACGTGGAGTTCATGGGTGGCTCGGAGGCGGTGCTGGAGAAGGCGCGGCGTTCGTTCGACGACGGCGACTACCGCTGGGTGGCTCAGGTGGTCAACCACGTGGTGTTCGCCGAGCCCGACAACCGGGCCGCCCGCGAGCTCCAGGCGGACGCGCTCGAACAGCTCGGATATCAAGCCGAATCCGCGCCGTGGCGCAACTTCTACCTCACCGGCGCGCTCGAACTGCGCACCGGTGCGCTGAAGCTGCCGACGACGTCGGTCACCGCGGACGTCCTCGGTGCCATGACCACCGACATGCTGCTGAGCTACCTCGCGATCCGACTCAACGGGCCGAAGGCCGCCCACCGGGACCTGCGTCTCCTGTTCGAGGTGATCGACACCGATGAGATGCGCTTCGTGCACGTCGCCAACGGTGTGCTGGTGCGCAGTTCCCGCGCGCCGGCAGACGGCTACGACGCGACGGTGCGGCTGGAGAGGACGGTCCTGGCCGCGCTCGCACTGGGAGCGCGCGATCCCGCGGACGCCGAGAACGCGGACGACATGACCATCGACGGCGAGAGCCAGGCCGTGCACGAGCTCTTCGATCTGTGCGACCGGTTCCGGCCGGATTTTCCCATCGTCACCCCTTGAACACCTGATCAACGGAAAGGAGGAGCCGTGGCTGCTCTGAGCACCACTCAACGCGACGTGCTTCGCGCTCTCGTGGATACCGCGGTCCCGTCGATGGATGTCGAGGAGGATCCGCACGCGTTCTGGTCGACCGCAGGATCGTCCGTCGGTGCCGACGAAGCCCTGGCAGAGTTCCTGACGACCTTGTCCGAGAGCGACCAGGAGGGCATCGCCCAGCTGCTCGACGGATTGGCGATGTTGAGCTTCCAGCACCAGGGCAGGGCCACCCGCGAGGGCATGCTCGCCGCGGCGAGCGCACTGTCCCAAGAAGCTCTCGTCGCGCTGTCGACCTTGCGCGGTGTTTCCTGCATGTTCGCCCACTCCCTTCCCGACGAGCAGGGACGCAACCCCTTCTGGGCGCAGTACGGCTACCCCGGCCCGCAGATCACGCCACCGCAGGACCCGCCGCACATCACCCCGCACGTGCCCACCGAAGGCGAGATGCTGGAAGCCGATGTCGTCGTCGTGGGGTCCGGCGCCGGTGGCGGCACCATCGCGGGAATGCTGGCCTCGCAGGGCAAGCGGGTGGTGGTTCTGGAACGAGGTCACGCGAGCAGCGAACGGGACTACCGGCAACTGGAGCTCGAAGCGGGCAAGGCGATGATGTACCGCGGGGGACTCACCGTGTCCGCGGACGGCAACGTCGGATTGCTGGCCGGCGCCACTCTGGGCGGCGGAACAACCATCAACTGGCACAACTGCGTCAAGCCCAGTCAGGAAGTGCGGCGCGAGTGGGCGCAGGACCACGGACTCGACGGGCTCGACACCGAGGAATTCAACCGCCACCTCGACGAGGTCTTGTCACGCTTGGGCGCCAACGATCGTTGCAGCGACTTCAACGGTCCGCACCAGCGCATGGTCGAAGGGGCGCGAGCTCTCGGTTGGTCGGTGCACACCGCGGTCCGCAACGTCGACGAAGCGAGCTACGACCCGATCGCGGCCGGCTACACGCAGTTCGGCGACCCGAGCGGCAGCAAGCGCGGAACGGTCAACACCTACCTGCGCGACGCGTACGACCACGGCGCTGTGATCGTCACCGACACCCGCGCCGACCGGATCTGCGTCGACAACGGCCGCACGACCGGGGTGGTCGCGACCCACACAGACCCGCGAACCGGCCGGGCGAGCTCACTGGAGGTGCGGTCCGCGGACGTGGTCGTCGCCTGCGGCGCGCTCGAGAGTCCCGCACTGCTCCTTCGATCGGGGATCGGTGGACCCGCGGTCGGGCACCACCTCTACCTGCACCCGAGCGCGGGGATCTTCGGCGTGTACCCAGAGGACCAGAAGGCGTGGTGGGGGCCGCCGCAGGCCGCGGTCATGGACGAGTTCCGCGACCTGGGCGACGGGTACGGGCTCCTCGTCGAGGGCTCGCACTTCTACACCGGCGTTTTCGCCTTCCAGCTCGCGCGCCGCGACGGCACGTCGGCGAAGGAGGCGATGAGCAAGCTCGGGCGCATGTCCGACCTCCTGTTCATCCTCCGCGAGCACGCCGGAGGGCGGGTCACCATCGACGAGAGCGGCGAGGCGGTGCACACCTACGCCCTGACCGATGCCCGGGATGTCGCGGCCTACCACGAAGGTTTGCGCGTGTTGGCGGAGCTGCACCTGGCCGCAGGAGCCGAAGAGTTGTGGTTCGGCACCACCACCAGGGTGTACCGGCGCGGCGAAGACCTCGATGAATGGCTGGCCGAGCTCAGAACGCGCCCGATTGGGGCCGGTGGGCTGTTCATGGGAAGCGCGCACCAGATGGGCACGGCTCGCATGGGCACCGACCCGAACACGTCGGTCGCGAAGCCGACCGGCGAGCTGCACGACGTCGCGGGCGTGTGGATCGGCGACACCAGCGCGTTCCCGACGCCCTCGGGAGCCAACCCGATGCTGACCTGCATGGCTCTCGCGCACCGCACGGCCGAACACCTCAGCGCGCAGGACACCGGCTCTCCGGCCTGGGCCGAGCGTCACGACTCAGCGATCTCGATCTGAGGGAGAACCCCAGTGTCCCCATCCGAACCTCAGCACAACCACGACCGGATCTACGTCGACGGTGCTTGGGTCGACTCAACCGGTGACCAGCTACTTCCTGTCACCAATCCGTTCACCGAAGAGGTCATCGGCGCGGTGCCGGAAGGCACGCCCGACGACGTCGACCGTGCGGCCCGGGCGGCTGAGCGCGCCCTGGCCGAATGGGCCTCGACCCCGCTCGACGACCGGATCAAGGCGTGCACCCGCATCGCGGAGGGCCTCAAGGCGCGGACGGCTGAGATCGCGCTCGCGGCCTCCCGAGAAATGGGCGCGCCATGGGAGCTGGCCGTCATGGTCCAGGCCGGTCTGCCGATCATCGATTTCGCCTCGATGGCCGATGTCGCAGACCAGGTCGAGTGGGAGCGCCAGGCCGGCAATGCTCTCATCACGCGACAGCCCGCGGGTGTTGTCGGCGCGATCACCCCGTGGAACTACCCGTTGCACCAGATCGCGGCCAAGGTCGCTCCGGCCCTGGTCGCCGGATGCACCATCGTGCTCAAGCCGTCCGAACTCGTTCCCGGCGTCGCCTACCTTCTCGCCGAGATCATCGACTCCGCGGGGATGCCACCTGGCGTGTTCAACCTCGTCACCGGTACCGGACCGGTCGTGGGCGAGGCCATCGTCGAGCACGAGTCCGTCGACCTGGTCTCGTTCACCGGTTCCACGCGAGCTGGGCGGCGAGTCGCGGAACTGGCGGCTGCCGCTCCGAAGCGCACCGCGCTGGAGCTCGGCGGCAAGTCGGCCAGCGTCCTGCTCGACGACTTGTCCGCGGGGGAACTGCGAACGGCTGTGGCCGGCTCGTTGGAGGGGTGCCTCATCAACTCCGGTCAGACCTGCAGCGCCACCACCCGCCTTCTCGTCCCGCGGCACCGCCTGGCCGAGGTCGAGGGGATCCTCGAGATCGCCGCGCGATCCGCTGCGCCGGGCGATCCGATGGACCCCACGACCCGGCAAGGCCCGCTGGTCAGCAAAGTGCAGCAGGAACGGGTGCGCGCTTACATCCAGGGCGCCCTGCAGGAGGGTGCCAAGCTGGTGACCGGTGGCGTGCATCAGCCCGACGGCTTGCCTCGCGGCTTCTTCGTGCGACCAACCGTGCTCGTCGCTGAGGCCGGGACCACGATCGAGCAGGAGGAGGTCTTCGGGCCGGTCCTGACCGTGGTGCCCTACGACGACGGCGATGAGGAAGCGCTGCGCGTGGCCAACGGCACGCCGTACGGACTTTCCGGTGCTGTGTGGGCCGGTGATCACGATCGCGCGGTCGCGTTCGCCAGGAAGATGCGCACCGGTCAGGTCTCGATCAACGGCGGTTCCTTCAACCCCACCGCCCCGTTCGGTGGGTTCGGCCGGAGCGGTTACGGCCGCGAACTCGGCCGGCTCGGCATCGAGGAGTTCACCAATCCGACCTCGCTTCAGCTGTGATGGTGCTCCGAACCGCATCCAGCGCGGTCACTGCGCGTTCCGTTGACTAAGGCGATATTTCAGTTCGGCCTTGCGTGGCGGTGCGGGTGGGAGAACCTGACGCGCGTGTGGCTGCGGGATCCGCTCCTTGAGCAGCCGTCCTACGCGGCGTCGCGGCTGTCCTCGCCACACGACGCGTCAGAACCCGCGGCGGCGCGAGTTGAGTCCCGCACCGCATGCGGCTCCGCCGCACACTACTGCAAGGACCCCTAAGACGATGTGGATTCAGGTCGTCAACCGCACGGTGGTCTGGTCGGGTGGTCGTTGACCACCCGACCAGGCTTGAGGCGTTGCCGGATCGACGCGCCGATTCGAGATGGATGGCGGTGATGCCGCAGGCGGTGGGCGGCAGCGATGACCGCGCACTACGCATACCGCAACTGGGCAGATCGGGCGAGGTTTGCCGAACGCCTGCCCTGTCTCGGCCGCATCTTCGTGGTCGACAGCGCCGAGCCTGCCAGCTAGCAGACTCGAGGTGTTCATTCGAACTCCGCGTCAAGGTCGGTAGTTCGCCGACTACGGTGTCCATCCGTCCTGAGCCCGAAGAATCCCGTATCCAGGGGTTGGAGGAGGTCAACGCGAAGGAGGGAGACGTGAAGCGCTTCGAAGGGCACACCCTTCTTCGGAGCTTTCACCGGCCGAGGTCAGTCGCAGAATTAGCGGTCGTGCGCCAGGCCCGGCGCGCTATTGGACCGCACCGTGAAGGAGATGATGAGTCCTGCGGTGGCCGCAGCCAGGGGTAGGGCGAAGACCGTTGTGAGCCCGGCGCTTTGCACCGCACCGCTGGTCGCCGAACCGAGCGAGTTTCCGATGAGGGTGATCGTGACGACCCAGGCGAACGCTTCGGTCTTCGTCCCTTCGGGGGCCACTTCGCCGATGATCACGAAGCCGCATGCCAGCACGGGTGATAGGAACAACCCCGCGATGCCCATAAGCACGATCATCACGGGCAGAGATGGCTGCGTCAGCAGAGGCAGATAACCGCACGCCAGACCGGTGAAAAGCACCGGCAACTGCGCTTGAGGTTTGAGGGACCATGTGCGGGAGCCGTATACGAGCCCTCCGATGAGTGCACCCGCGGCGTGCGCTCCCAGCAGCAGCCCCGACATGTTTTCCGAGTTCGTGTGCGCTTCGGCGACCATCACGGTGGCGAGGCTGAAGACCCCGAGAGCGAAACCGACCCCGCCGAGACTGAGCAGGGTCTTGCACAACTCGACCGAGCGCAGTGGGCCGATCCAGGAACGAGTCTCGGGAAAGCTGGGTTGCCACTGCCGAACCGGACGGGCTCGTACGAACAGCAGCGTGCCGGCAAGGGTGACACCGCCTACGCACCACAGCGCCACAGCGGGCGAAGTTGCTGCCGCGATCGTTACGACTAGAAGGGGACCGACGACGTACACGATCTGCTGCATCGACGCATCGAGCGAGTAGGCTGCGGCCACCAGCCTCTGCTGGCCGAGCAGTTTCTCCCACAGACTCCGCAGGCAAGGTTCAAGCGGTGGCGTCAACGCTCCGGCGAGGACGACGGCGCTGGCTGAGAGGGCGGGGGAGGCCGATCCCAGGGCAAGAACAATGAAGCCAGCTGCGGAGCCGAACGCTGATGCGATCAACACCCGAGCCTGGCCGTGCTTGTCCACGAGGCGTCCCAGGAGCGGCCCGCCGATGGCGGTGGCGATGGCGAAGAGGCCCACGAGCAGGCCGATCTGCGCATACGGCAGCCGCTCGCTGCGTAGGAACAAGGCGATGGACAACGGACCCATCCCGTTCTGGAGCCGTCCGAGAAGGTTCGTCACAAGCAGATACTTCGCGTAGCTCTGCGCGAAGCAGTCGCGGTAGGGATGACCCATGAGGTTCCTTCGGTATGCCGTTGTATGGACGCCGTTTACCGTGCGAGCAGTGCCAGTGCTGATTGGTGGAGCAGGGTGTTCGATGACAGGGCGTTGCCCCCTTCGATCGTGTCGGCGCCGGTCAGGTCCGTGAACCGACCGCCCGCTTCCTCGACGAGGATCTTCAAGGGGGCGACGTCCCAGGCATTGACGATGGGGTCTGCGGCGAGATCGAGAGCGCCCTCGGCGACCAAGCAGTGCGACCAAAAGTCGCCGTAGGCACGGTCTTCCCAACACGCGTCCACGAGAGCGAGATAGGCCTCCCGATCATGAAACTCGGGCCAGGTTCCCAGGTGCGAGCTTGACACGATGGCGTCGTCCAACTGTGCCACCGCCGATACCGACATCCGGCTGACGAGACCGTCCTGGCCGCGGACGTAGGCGCCGTGCCCACGTCCCGCCCACCACCGCCGGCCGAGTGCGGGCGCGCTCACCGCACCGGCCACCGGCTTGCCGTCGTCGAGCAGCGCGATGAGGGTCGCCCATACTGGTAGCCCGCGCAGGAACGCCTTCGTTCCGTCGATGGGGTCGATCACCCAGGTTCGGTGTTGGGTGATGGACCCGCCACCTTCTTCGCCAACGACTGTGTCGTCGGGGTGTTCCCGCGCCAGAATCCCTCGTACTTCGTTCTCGACGGCGATGTCGGCGTCGCTGACCGGAGTTCGGTCAGGCTTTCGCTCGACACGAAGGTCGGACCTGCCCACGCGCGCGGTCGTGATCGCATCCGCCGTGTCGGCCAATAGTGATACGAGTTTCATATCGAAGGAGTCAACAGCCATGGCTCCTGACGCTGCCATATTCGACGCGGAGCGTCATCCGTAATCGGGTAGAAAGGGCCACATTCACAGCGGGGTCCGCCGTTCTCGGTTTTCCCAAGGGCAGGCTGTGAACAGCCTTGATTACTAAGAGCAATTCCGCTGGGTGGAGTTGCCACCCGATCGGAGGTTGGTCCTCCGGTTGATGATCCCTAGCTTTGTTAGTGCGCGACTGGGGTCTGGGTGGCAAGTTTCCGAATGTGCGCGGAGTGGCCGCGATTAATGAGGAGAAGTGTGTCTTCATCAGGAAACATGAAGGAAAATCGAACTATTCATTCGAAGATCACCAAGAAGTTCAAGACGGAGGATGGTCAGATTGTCTTCCAGCGTGGCCAGGGTGGGGAGGTGCAGGCTAGCGATGGGACGACGTATCTCGACTTTGTCATGGGGTACGGACCTGTCATCCTCGGGCACGGCACGGAATCTTTCACGCAGTCGGTAGCCAAGTCGCTGCTCAATGGCGTGATGATGCCTGGTTACACCTCCTTTCACGAGGAATACCTCGATCGCCTGCTGATCGGCCAGCCTGATAGGCGCGGTGCCTTTTTTAAGACTGCCTCCGAGGCCGTTACTGCTGCCCTTCGTCTCGCAGCGATCGAGACGGGCAGGCGTGGTGTCATTCGCTGCGGATTCATCGGATGGCACGATGCGCAGATCGCGGACTCGCTGAAATGGCATGATCCACTAGCTTCGCCGCTGCGATATAAGCAGAAATACACCGCGAACATGCGCGGTGTGGGCGACAAGGAGCCGGCCTTGAATTGGCACGATCTGTCGCTGGAGACGCTAGAGGAACTCATCGGCGCCCACAGGTCGACAGTCGGATGCCTGGTCATCGACGCCTACCAGGCGTCGATGACCACCCCGGAGCTGATGCGCAGTGCTGTCGATCTTGCCCGCGACGCGGGTGTTCTCACGGTCTTCGACGAAACGAAAACCGGAGGGCGGATCTCCCGCCTGGGGTATGCGGCTGACCACGGTATCGACGCGGACCTCATCGTCATCGGCAAAGCGTTGGCCAACGGTGCACCGTTGAGCATGCTCGTCGGCTCTACCGAGCATCTGGCGACCGCTGAGAAATCCAGGCTCAGCGGAACGTTTTCCAAGGAGATGCTGGCCGTGTACGCCGCCCTGGCCACGCTCGACGACCTCGAAACCCCGCGCGCTGACTATGCCGATGGCTGGGCCGAGCTGGGTGTGATCGGCACCCGGGTGGCGTCATCCATCGCGGCCGCGGCGGAACAAACTGGCGCAGCACCACTCGTGTCGGCTCAGCCGGTGATGGGCGGTGCGATGTTCGAACTGACTTACGCCGAACAGTTGCTGGGCGACCGTACGAGGCGTGACGCCTTGCTGGACTCGTTCACCGACGCCGGCATCCTGCTGCTCGAAGGGCACCCGTCCTTCGTGTGCAGCGCTCACCGCGACACCGACTGGGACGAGCTCACCCGGCGTTCGGCAAAGGCATTCACTCAGTGGTTGACGACAGGAGCGGTGGAGAGATGACGCACCCACTACGACTGGCCTTGATCGGCTGTGGGAAGCAGATGCAGAAGAACCTGCTGCCGTTCCTGCAGCGCGCCTCTCGAGACCATCGACCGGTCGTCTGCGTCGACCCCGACATCGAACAGGCGGACCGCGTACGGGCCTTGAGCGGTGCCCCGGCCACCGCTACGAGCATCGAGGACCTCGACGCGGACAAGGTTGATGCGGCGATCGTTGCCGTGCCTCCCCAGCCCTCAGCCGAGATCGCTGAACAGCTCCTGAGGCAGGGGATCCACTGCTTCGTCGAGAAGCCCGCGGGGCCGTCAACCCCCAGCCTGCACCGGTTGTCCGAGATCGCCGACAAAACATCCGATGTGCACCTGCAAGTCGGGTTCAATTTCCGGTACGCGGCGGCGTTGCGTCAGCTGCACGATGTCACGGTCTCCACGCGCGAACACCCCTGTTGGCTGCAGATCGAATTCCTCAGTCGGCATCCCTCCGCGCCGCAGTGGGGTGTGGAAACCACGGTCGAGTCGTGGATAAGGCAGAACGGGGTGCATGCCTTTGACCTCGCCCAATGGTTCAACACAAGCCCGGTTCAACGGGTCGATGGGCACCGCTTGCCGACCACTGAACCGGATCGATTCCTGGCAGTGATCGGACTGCACCACGCGGATGGTTCACATTCTATGTTGCGCGTGGGTAATCAGACGCAGCGTTTTCACGTCAGCGCCGCAGTCCACGCCAGCGACGGCAGTGTCTATTCCGCGCCATCGTTGGAGAGCGTGGTGCTTTCCCGTGACGCCGGGATGCCGGCCGGGACGCAGCTGTTCGGGCAAAAGCCCCTCGACCATGGTTGGGAGCGAAGCGGGTTCGGTCCCGAGCTCGAAGCGTTCATGGCAACGTGCCTCGACCGGAGTTCGCCGCGGTTCCCGGGGATCATCGATGCGCTCGCCGGTTCGCAGCTGTGCGATCAAGCGCTCAGCGAGCTCACGCCGTCATCGGACACCACGGTCACCTCAGTGGCCTGAACTGGGATCGGTGAAGACATGACCGAGTTCGCCCGGGGGCACGGTCCGAGACCAGCTCTGTCCGAGCAGGACCGAGATCCAGAGCTGCAGTACGTTGTCGGCGCGGTGATCCTCGATGGAGCGGGGCGGGCGTACGTCCAGCAGCGCAGTTGGCAGGTGCGACACTTCCCAGGGTGCTGGGACATCGTCGGCGGACACGTTGATCCCGGAGAGTCCCTCTACGGGGCGCTCACGCGGGAGATCCGGGAGGAAACCGGCTGGGAGCTGACGCGGGTTCACCGGGTTGCGTCGGTTTTCGACTGGTGCGGCAACGATGGCATCGCACGCCGCGAGATCGACACCGTGGCGGAAGTATCTGGAGATCTGGGCCGCCCGGCCCTGGAGAGGGACAAGTTCATCCACTGGACTTGGGCCGACGCAAACGCACTGCAAAAATTGATAGAATCAAGCACCTTTGAAGAGTCGACGATGCTTCGGTTGTGTCTGGATATTGTTGGTCCGCCCCAGAAAATGAGGCACAAAGTCCGCTAATCTTCACGTTGGCACACGGTTCCGCTGAGGAGAGCGTCCATGCGATCGACCACGGAGTCCGCGAAGGAAACGCAGCCTGCGGGAATTGGTACCGAGTCACCGGACTACCTCGAGGACCCGATTCGTGGTCAACGGATCTACGACGATGCGTTTCGGCGAGTCTTTGAGTTCCTGTACTCGAACCACATCACCGGTGACATCCTCGAATTTGGTACTTACAAGGGCTTCAGCGCGGCGCTGCTGGCGCGGCTGCTCATCGACTTCGAGAACCGCCCTCGCTTCCAGGTCGTCCCGTCGCGGAAGCTGTGGTGTTTCGACTCCTTCGAAGCATTTCCGGCGAGCCCTTCGGCTATCGATCAGAGAAGCTACGAGGTGACCTGCACAGGGACCTGGGCACCAGGGGCCGGAGCTCCGCCGCCCGGAACCGCGACGGCAGTGCGCGAAATGCTCACCGAGATGCTCGGTTCTGATGGCGTGGATGTGATCACGGGCTTCTATGAGCAGACATTGCCAAGCTCTTTGCCCTCGGAACCCGTAGCCCTCATTCACCTCGATTGCGATCTGTACGCCTCGAGCCGGTACGCACTGGAGGCGGTGCTGAACACCTGCGAGGTAGCAGAGGGGTGTGTGCTGCTGTGCGACGACTACAACTGCAACCGCGCCGACGACGGATTCGGGCAACGCCGAGCGGTCCGCGAAGTCATCGACGACAGCCCCGAGTTCGCCCGGGATGATTTCTTCTCCTACGGGTGGAACGCCCGCGCATTCATCCTGCACCAGCGTGAAGCTGAGCAGAGGTGACCGTGTTGCTTGCCTCGGCGCGAGTGCGGCACACCTGGGAGGTGCAAGCACCGGCGGGCGGGATCACCGAGTTCAGTTTCGTCGCTCGCGGGTGCCTGGAGCTCGGTGCTGCTGGCGCGGTGCACGGCCTCGACGTCTTCGTGCTGCCCCGCGCGTTGGCGAGGCGCATCCCGAGCTGCGGTTCTCCTGCCAGGCACCGATCTTCTCGGGTGGTGAAGCTGGGCATCCCCGTACTCGACATCGATCAGTGCTGGTTGTGGCTACCCCTGCGGCAAGAGCCCGGCCTGGTTTGCATCTCGGGTCCGGCCGAGGTGGCCGCTCACGTCGACGACGAAAAACTGCTGTCCCTCGACGTCCAGATCCGCCCCGAGGGGGACGAAACCGACAATGAGGAAGGCGAGCATGGCCAAACCCCACCAACAGGCTGACGATTTCGACCGGCTGACACCGCACGCACTGGCCGAGCTTCTTCAACACCCACCTGACGTTGAAGGACGCAGTAAGAGGCTTTGGAAAGTCGAGGGCTCTCAATGCGTCACCGAACTCGTGCCAAGCCTGCGCAGCTACACCTACGAACGCGACGAGTTCGTGGACGGTACCGCTGAGCTGCGCTTGGACTTCTACGAAACCGTGGTCGACTGGGTCGAAGCGGCCGGGGTGCGCACGGCGTTCGTGCGGCGCCTGGACAAGCTTCGCTACCTGGCCGAATACCAACCCGCGGCACCGTTCGAGGTCATCGTCAAGAACGTGGCCAACGGGTCCACGACGAGAAAGTACCCGGGCCTGTTCGGGGAAGGACACCGGTTTTCGCGCCCGGTGGTGAAATTCGATTATCGCACCGACCCTGAAGATCAGCCGATCGGCGAAGACTACCTCTATGAACTCGGTGTAGCCGTGGCCGAGCTCAAAGACATCGCGTTACGTTGTAACGCGGTACTCGCCGAGCGCCTAGCTCCACTCGACCTCTGGGACTTCTGTCTGGTCATTGGCGAGGACGCGCGCGGCTACTCGGTCATCTCGGAGATCTCACCCGACTGCATGCGCCTGAAGGGCCCCGACGGGCGCTCGTGGGATAAAGACCTGTTCCGACATGGCGCGAAGGGCACCGAGATCCGGCAAGCTTGGCAACAACTGATCGAGCGCATCTCATGACCGGGCCGTGCGACGACAAGCCAGTCGTGGTCGTTACCGGCGCGAACCGCGGCGTGGGCCAGGCCATTGCGACGAGAATCGCTGACGCCGGCTACACCGTGGTCGCTCTGAGCAGACAGCCGTGCCCGGACGTTCGGGTAAGGCACGTCGCGTGCCATCTCGACGACCGCGCCAGCGTCGAGAAGGCCTGCTCAGCACTGCTGGAGGAGTGCGACCGTATCGATGCCGTTGTCGCCAACTCAGCAGTCCGCAGCCTAGGGCAGGTGGCCGAGCTCGCACCGCAGGACTGGGACGAAGCGGTGGAAGTCAATCTGAGCTCAACGTTCACCCTCATCCAACGGACCCTTCCCTTGCTGCGCCGCTGTGCGGGCCGGATCGCTGTCGTCGGTAGTCATGCAGGGAGCCACTACTTCGAAGGCGGCGCGGCTTACTGCGCAACGAAGGCCGCGCTCAAGGCACTGGTCGAGGTGCTACTGCTCGAAGAACGGCCTCGAGGCGTGCGTACGACGCTGCTCAACCCCGGGGGCATCGCCAACCTGCCCGGGGACAACTCGGCAACGAAGCTGACCGTCCAGTCTGTTGCCGAGGCCGTGCTGTGGGTCCTGCAAAGCCCGCAGGATCTCGTGGTCGGCGAACTCGAGATCCGCCCCTCCAAGCTGCCGGACATGCCCGTGACCGGGTTCGACCGGCTCAAGGCCGTATGAGCCGGCGGCACGCTTCTCCGGCTCCCGACGAGATCTCCGGCGTGGATCTCGTCGGGATCGATCTCGACGGCACCGCGCTCAACGGCCAGCGCCAGATGACTGCAACGACGAGGGCGGCCATCAGTCTGGCTACCCACTCCGGTGTCTGCGTCATCGCCATAACCGGCCGTCCGGTTCGGGAATGCCGTGAGCTCGCCCGCCTATTCAGCCTCGACATCGACTTTGTTGGCTCCAACGGCGCAGCGGTCTGGGACGCCCGCACCGGCGCCGTGCGGCGTCGCTGTGGCTTCACCTCTGCCGACACCTATCAACTCGTGTCCAAGCTGCGGCGCTGCAGTAACGAGATTCGCCTCGGCATTGTCGGTGACGACGTATGCGCACTTGACATGGGTTTTCCCGAGGATCTGGCCCGCGCTTGGCACGTCGAGCCAGCAGGTTGCGTGGAGGAAGCCGTCATCGACCTTCAAACACCCGACCCGGTTCAGAAGGTGGTGGCCTGGCACCCCTGTGGACGCGACCACGCGATCAGCCTCATCAGACAAGCCGACCCGTCAGCTGAGCTGTCTTTTTCCGGATCGGACTTCGTCGAACTCACTGCCCCTGGTGTGCACAAGGGCTCAGCTCTTCGAGCCGTAGCCGCGGAGAACGGCGGATGCGACCTTGGTCGATGTGCTGCGATCGGAGACATGCCCAACGACATTCCGATGCTGCAGGCCGCTGGCGTGTCCCTGGCGATGGGCAACGCCCATCCCTCGGTTTTCGCCCACGCCCTTTACGTGCTGCCCACTCATGACAGCGACGGTGTCGCCGCCGCCCTGGTCGCCATCGCTCGGGGCAAGGAGAACGGTGATCGCTAGTGTGGCGCGGTGCTACGAGCCCGCCCTCCCGACTGGCGAAAAGATCCGTTGGTTTGTCGGATAATGGCAGTTCATCGGGCCTTTTCAGTTGGGCCACATCACCAAGTTCAGCGACTGTTGAATCGCTGCTGGGGATCAATTCGGGACCAGTACTGTCATCGCGGGTCAAGTAGGCCCGAGAGCGCGTTGCCCGCCTCGATGATCGACTGGTGGTCGGGATGCCGGTAGGGCTGGGTGGTGGCGATGTTGCCGTGGCAAGCAACGTTCCGCAGGACGTGAAGTGGAACGCCGGCGTCCGCAATCCACGTCAGGCCCGTGTGGGCGGAGGTCGTGTCGCCTCAGGTGTTCGAAAACCGAGTGCTTGAACGACGTCATTCCCGGACGTCGCCGAAGGGGACGCTCCTCTGCCGTCGTTCAGGGCGGTGCCGATGGGTTTCCACGGCGCTTGGTTTCGCGCGACGTATTCCGCGGGCCGCAACCGCCTTCGCCGTCAGAAGTCCCCTTCCGCAGCGCCCCGATCGTACGTGCGGAAACCATCCCATAGTTTGCCAAAAGGCTGCGGGAAGGAGGGTTCCGCGTGCGGTCCGCGCCGTCAGGGGGTGACGATGTCGAAGTTCGGGTCGGGTTCGCCGAGGTAGCCGAAGAGCGCGGTGAGTCGAGCGGCGTCACCGGTGAGCTGGGCGCGGCCCCGGTCGGCCAGCTCCGTGGCGGTCGTGGTGCCGAGGAGGACTTCTCGCAGGTCGGATTCGGTGAGCGAGATCTCGACGTCTGGTTTCCCTGCGGCCGGACCGGTGCCGGTGACGTGGGTGAGGACGCCGTTGCGGAGTCGCTGGGTGTGGGGGCGCTCGTCCTGGACGTTCCAGCGGACGGTGATGTCGGCGTCCCAGCTGCGCGGCCCGTCTACCCGGATCGCGAGGGCATCGAAGAGCTGATCGAGGGTCAGGGCGCTGAGCACGTCCGGTGAGGTCGTCACCGTGGGGGTGCCGACGGAGCCGTGGCGCAGTTCGTGGGCGCCCATGAGGTAGAAGTTGCGCCACGGCCCGTTTTCGCAGCCATAGCCGAGCTGCTCCAGGGCATCGGCCTGCAAGGCGCGCGCTGGTGCGTGGTCGGGTTGGGCGAACAGGACGTGGTTGACGACCTGCGCGACCCAGCGGAAGTCGCCCTCCTCGTAGGATGCGCGGGCGCGGCGGACGACTTCGTCGGCTCCGCCCATGAACTCGACGTAGCGCGCGGCGGCTTCGACGGGTGGGTGTTCCCAGAGGTGCGCGGGGTTTCCGTCGAACCAGCCCAGGTACTTCTGGTAGATGGCCTTGGTGTTGTGGCTGACGGAGCCGTAGTACCCGTGGGTGTGCCAGGCGCGCTCCAGGGCTGGTGGCATCGCGATCTGCTCGGCGATCTCCAACGGGGTCATGCCCCGGTTGAGCATCCGCAGCGTTTGGTCGTGCAGGTAGGCGTAGAGGTCGCGCTGCTCGCTCAGGTACGCGACGACGCGCTCCCGTCCCCAGACCGGCCAGTGGTGCGAGGCGAACGCGACTTCGGAGCTGTCGCCGAACAGATCGACCGCTTCGGTGAGGTAGTCCGCCCACGCGTGCGGATCGCGCACTTCCGCTCCCCGCAGGGTCAGCAGGTTGTGCAGGTTGTGCGTGGCGTTCTCCGCCATGCAAAGCGCGGCGTGGTCCGGGAAGTGGATGTTGAGCTCGGCCGGTGCCTCCGTGCCCGGGGTGAGCTGGAAGACCATCCTGATCCCGTCCACGGTCTCGGACTGGCCGGTGGCGGTGATGTCGACTGTCGGTGGGACCAGACCGACCCCGCCCGTCGAGGTCGTCGGGCCAAGCCCGGCGCCGATCTGGCCCCGCGGTCCCTTGGCCAGGGCGGCGCCGTACATGTAGGCGGCGCGGCGGGCCATGGCGGTACCGGCGTAGATGTTCTCGCTGACGGCATGCGCCAGGAAGCCCTGCGGGGCGAGTACGGGAACTCCGGATGCGAGATCATCATCGGTGATGACACCGCGCACCCCGCCGAAGTGATCGGCGTGGCTGTGCGTGTAGAGCACACCTGTGACGGGGCGGTTGCCGCGGTGGCTGCGGTAGAGCTCGAGGGCCGCGGTGGCGGTCTCGGCCGACAGCAACGGGTCGATGACGAAGACACCGCGGTCGCCCTCGACCAAGGTCATGTTGGACAGGTCGAAACCGCGGACCTGGTAGATACCCGCCGTGACCTCGAACAGGCCGTGCTCCGCGCACAACCTGCTCTGCCGCCAGAGGCTGGGGTTGGCCGTGTCCGGGCAGTCCTCGGCGAGGAACCCGTAGGCCTCGAGATCCCACACGACCGCACCGTCCCCTGCCCGGATGACCGGATCGCGGGCCGTGCCCATGAAACCGCGGCGGGCGTCGTCGAGATCGCGCGTGTCGTCGAAGGGAAAGAGCTCGCCCACGGCCGCGTTGTGCGCGGCGATTCCCGGTCGCGCCGGGTTGGGGCCGGAATTCGGGGACAATCGCGACCTCCTCGCAGGCGGAATCGTCGAACGACGGTTCGTGAACGACTGCCATCGTTACCGGTCGCATCGAAGCGCGCCACCCGGCGAGGCTCTCGGGGAGCGGTGAGCCCGGGGAGGAGCCACCATCGTTGGTGGGGACCGCTCGCGAACACCAGCGGTGCGCAGCGGTGCGGCCCCGCGTGATGAGGAGGTCGTGGCGATGGAAAGCTCCCCAGCGCTGCAGCGCATCGGCAACGTGCCCGCACGTGTCTGGCTCGGCCTCGTCCTGCTGGTGGTCGCGCTCGTGTTCATCCTGCAGAACCGCGCGAGCACGCGGATCGAGGTCTTCACCCTCTCGATCTCGGCCCCGCTGTGGTTGATCCTGGTGATCGCGGTCGCCGTCGGGGTTCTGATCGGGATCCTGCTGCCGGGGCGACGGACGCGGTAGCCGCGCGGCGCGCATCACCCGGATGTCGCGGGCACCTGGTGGGAGCTGCCGAACTCGAGCGACCTCCGCACCGGGATGGTATCGAGGCCGACCGCGTCGAGCGCTCGGCGCGAGGATCTCAGCTCGGGGCCGGGAGCTGGAGTAACCGACCTCGACGATCTGCGTCGTCCGGGTCTCCCAGAACGGGTTTCGACGACGTGGCGGCACGGTGCTGGAATCCCCGCTGTCCGGCCGGGTCAGTCCTCGTCAGTCGGTCCGCACCGGTCGGCCGCAGCGCCGACCGGTGCGCGGCGAGTACATCCCGCGACGGCCGCCACCGCCCCATGGTGGCCACGACAGGGTGAACGTTGCGAGCAACATGCCTGGGCGCTCGGACGATGGGCCGAGCTCGACCTGCGGGAGCGTCCGCGCTAACTAAGCTTTGAGCTGCCCGTCCTCATCTGTTCGACCCGATACCGGTATGGGGAGTCCCGCAATGGCCACGATGACCGTCTGGAAGTTGGACAGCGCGACCGGAGCCGAGGAAGCGTCGAAGACGCTGCAAGAGCTGCAGAAGGAACAGCTGATCACGATCTACGACGCTGCAACGGTGTCCTGGTCCGCGTCGGCATCCAAACCGAAGACCAAGCAGCTGCACCACCTGGCGGCCGGCGGCGCGTTCGGGGGCGGGTTTTGGGGTCTGCTCTTCGGGATGATCTTCTTCGTCCCGCTGCTCGGAGCAGCCATCGGAGCGGCGACCGGAGCGGTGGCCGGATCGCTCTCGGACGTCGGCATCGACGACGACTTCATCCGCAAGACCCAGGACAAGGTCGTTCCGGGTACCTCGGCGTTGTTCCTGCTGACCTCCGACGCGGTGCTGGACCGCATCGAGGAGCGCTTCGCGGGCAGCCACTTCGAACTGATCCACACGAACCCGTCGAACGAGCAGGAGAAGGCGCTGCGCGACGTCTTCGAGGACAGCCAAGCCGGTTGAGGCCAGCGGCGGGACCGACCAGACCGGGTCCGCTTCCCGCCGAAACGCGAAACTCCGCCCGGCACTGCGGCGGCGGAGGTGGCCGAACCGAGACGTGTTCGACGGCCGGGCCTGCGGCGCGGCCGGGTAGCTCCGGAGGGCGACGCGCATGGTGAACGACTCGTCCGGGGAGAAGGGGATCGCGCAGGTCCCGCTGACACGTCATGCGCAGATCGCCTGCGTGTACCTGACCGTCGGTGTGCTCGCGGTCCTGGCCTACGCGGTGCGGGGCATGCTCGTCCTGGTGTTCCTGGGTTTCTTCCTCGCGCTCGGCGTGGAGCCGGCCGTCGCCTGGTTGCAGCGCCATCGTTGGCGACGTGGTTTGGCGGTCGCGTCGGTCGTCCTGGCATTGCTGGGCATCGTCGGTCTCGTGGTCCTGCTCGCCGTCGTTCCGGCAGTTGGCCAGATCGGCCAGGTCGTCGCGCGGATACCGACCTTGCTCGACGGCCTCAGCGCAAATCTCGGCGATCAAGCGGACTTGCGCGCGCACTTGCACGATCCGGCGTTGCACGAACGCGTCAAGGAGGTCGCCGGCGACGCGGCGACGTGGGTCATGCGAGCCCTGGCCGCGGGTTTCGCAGCGCTGGGCGTGGTGCTCGGGGGTGTCTTCGCCGCCTGCACGGCAGGTGCCCTGATGGTCTACTTCTCCCTCGCGATGCCACGCATCCACGCCGCCATCGAACGTTCCGCGGCGACCCGACCGGGACGGGCGGAGGCGGTGCGCCAAGCGATGGGCCGGGTCGGTGGCTACGTGACGGGCCAAGCCGTGGTCTCGTTGTGCGCTGGCGCCGTGTCGTACGTTTTCTTCCTCGTAGCAGGGGTGCCGTACCCGGCGCTGCTCGCGCTGGTGGTCGCCTTGCTGGACACGATCCCGCAGGTCGGCGCCACGCTCGCATCCGCGGCGGGGACGCTGGTAGCGCTGAGCCAGAGCATTCCCCTGGCCGCGGCCACCCTGCTGTTCTTCATCGTCTACCAAGCCCTGGAGAACTACCTGGTCGCACCGCGGGTGTTCGCCAGGACGGTAGAGCTGAGCCCGCTCGGCGCGTTCGTCGCGATCCTCCTCGGGGGTGCCCTGGCCGGTGTGCTCGGCGCGATGCTCGCGCTGCCGATCGCTGCGGCGCTGAAAGTCCTCTACCAGCAGGCGAAGGTCGAATTGCGAGACCAGACGCGATGATCACCTGCCACACAAGCCCCGAACTGAAACATCTCCCAAATGGCAGGCCGTTGCCGAGGCGATGTGGTCCGGTGGTGCTCTCTCGAACCACGCCTACGGGCGGCGCCTCGGTGGTCGTGCTGCGCAATCGTGCGAATGGAGCGACGCTGGTCAGGCAACACCTCGGAGTGAAGGGGGCGCTGAGATGTCGAATGAGGGGCAGCAGACCACACCCGGTGGTGAGAGGCGCGTCGAACAGGAGCCGGAACAGCGGCGGGAATGGTCGGTGGCCCGTGCCAGGTCGACGGCCGGAACGTCCGGGTGGTTGGCGTTCGGCGGCTGGATGCTCGTGCTGGCGGGTGCCTTCAACATCATCGCTGGGCTCGCGGCGTTGTTCCGGCCCGACTACTACGTGGTCGTCGCCGGAGAATTGCTGGTGTTCGACTTCGTCGTCTGGGGGTGGGTCTGGCTGGCGGCCGGGGTCCTGCAAGCTGCGACCGGGGCCGGTTGCCTAGGCGGACAGCGGTGGGCGCGGATCACGGGCGTCGGCTTGGCCGGGCTGGCGGCGATCGGGCACCTCGCCTTCCTCGCAGCCTTCCCGCTGTGGGAACTGGCATCGATCGCGCTGTCCGTACTGGTGATCTACGCGCTGGTGGTCCCCGACAAGGACGCGGTCGGCTGAGCCGGCCGTGCCTCGTGCTCCCGGAGCCCGAGCGTGGGTGGCGCTCGGGCGGGTGAGAGCGTCCGCGCGGGCGTTGCGCCGGGCGACGACCGGGCCCGGGAATCGCCGGGCGCCGAGTGGTGTGCGCTCTAGTTCGCCGGGAGGTCGAGATGGCCCCAAGCGCGCTCCTGAGACGTTCGGCGACGACGCGATGGATGCGTACTCGCGACGGTCAGCTCGGTCGCCGCTGCGATCACGTCGAGCGTCGCGAGCCTGCGCACCTGCGGGCCGCGCTTTGCCCGCTCGCCCGAGCACGACCTTCCAACCGATCGTCAACTCCGCTGACGCCTCCCGAACCGCGACGCCACACTGATCGAGATTGCATTGACCAGGTCCGCGGTGTTCGACCCGCAGCCTGGGCCTCGGGAGATTGCGCGGAGCTGGGCATCACGAATGTCGGGACACCGCAGAAGCCTAGCTGACGTCACGCCCGTCGAGGGCCCTTTTGGGCACGCGGACCCGGACGACGCGACGTATCGCAGCCGTGCTCCCGTGTTCCGATACCCGGTTCTGAGATGCGGGCCGCGGCGTCGCGCTGCTCCGGCTAGTCGGCACGGGGTGTCCAGAGTTCGTTGATCGCTGCGTCGGTGAGGACGTCACCGGGGTGTCCGGTGGCATGGATGCGGCCGCGGTGGAGCAGCAGGCAGTGATCGGCGCGGCGCGCCTCGGTGATGTCGTGCGAGACCTGGACCACGGTGCGCCCCTCCCGCGTTTCGGCTCGGACGGCTTCCGCGATGAGCCTGCGGGCGTGGGGATCGGCTCCCGCGTCGGGCTCGTCGAGCAGCAGCAGATTCGCGTGCTGCGTCAGCCCTTGGGCCACGAGGACGCGCTGGCGTTGTCCGCCGGAGAGCGCGCTCAAGCGCCGGTTGGCGAACGCGGTGATCTCGAGCCGGTCCATCGCCTCGCGGATGGCTTCGCGGTCGGCGGTCTTCAGCTTGCGCCACGGGCCGCGCTCGGCCCAGCGGCCCATCGCGACGGCGTCGAAAACCGTGCAGGGAAGGGCCTCCGGGACCGCGCTGTGCTGCGGGACGAGCGCTGGTCTCCCGCTGTAGCGGCTGCGCAGCGCGCCGTTGCTCGGCAGCGTGCCGGCGAGCGCGGCCAGGAGGGTCGACTTGCCCGCACCGTTCGGGCCGACCACCGTGGTCAGGGCATTGCGCGGGATCTCCGCCGCGGCGACGTCGAGAACCTGTTTTCCCCGGTAGCCGGCCCTCACTTGGCTTAAGGCGACGGCGGGTGGAGGCACGCTGCTCACAGTTCCCCTCAGGTAGTCGTGGGCGAAGTCACGCCTACACCCACGATAATGACAATCGTTTCCATTGTAGGTTGTCCGTCATGGATTGGCTATTGGTCCCGTTCGAGGTGTCCTTCGTCGAGCGCGCGTTATGGGCGGGTTTGCTCGTCTCGGCGATCTGCGCGCTGGCGGGCACGTGGGTCGTGCTGCGGGGGATGGCCTTCCTGACCGATGCCATGTCGCACGGGATGCTGCCGGGCGTGGCGATCGCCTCGGTCCTCGGTGGTGATCTGCTGCTGGGGGCGGCGCTGAGTGCGGGGGCGATGGCCGCCGGGGTGTCGGTGCTGGACCGATCGCGGTGGTTGTCGCGGGACACCGGCATCGGGTTGCTGTTCGTGGGGATGCTGGCGACCGGCGTGATCGTGGTGTCGCACTCCAGGTCGTTCGCCGTGGACCTGACCGGGTTCCTGTTCGGCGACGTGCTCGCAGTCACCGATGGCGACCTCGTGCGGCTCGCCGTCGCGCTGGTGGTGGCGGTCGTCGTGTCCGCGGCCGCCTACCGCCCGTTCCTCGCGCTGACCTTCGATCCGCGCAAGGCCCACACGTTGGGGATGCGGCCGCGTCTGGCGGGCCTCCTGATGACCGGGCTGGTGACGCTGGCGATGGTGATGTGCTTCCAGATCGTCGGAACGCTGCTGGTCTTCGGTCTGCTCATCGCCCCGCCTGCTGCCGCCACCCTGTGGGCGAACCGGGTTCCGCTGGTCATGGCCGGTGCCGCCGGGTTCGGCGCCGCTTCGACCGCCTTGGGATTGCTCGCCTCCTGGCACTGGGGGACCGCTGCCGGGGCCAGCATCGCCGCCACCTCGGTGGCGCTGTTCTTCCTGTCCGCCTTGCTCGCCGCGCTGCGCAACCGCAGGCGAGCTCTGATCACCCGCTCCGAAGCCGTCGAGAAGGAAGTTGAGCCGGTCGCGTGAAACACCGCAGTTTGAAGGCACTCCCGTTAGGTCTGGTCGCGTTGGCGGCCAGCGCATGTTCGCAACCTCCGCAAGCACCGCAAGCACCGCCGCCCGCGCCGCACGGCTACGTCGAAGGCGCCGAGGAAACCGCCGAGGTGCAGTCCCGGCTGGTCGTCGCCGACGACGGGGGAGCGGTGCGGATGCTGGACCTGCTCACCGAGGAGGTCCGCGCCCTCGAACCCGTGCCGGGAATCCGCGACGTCACCACCGACGGCCGGTTCGCGTACCTGTCGGGCGCTGACTCGGTGCGCATCGTCGACAGCGGGGCTTGGACGGTCGACCACGGCGATCACGCGCACCACTACCGCGCCGAGACGCGCGAGCTGGGGGAGCTGCCGATCGCCACGCCGGTGCACGCGCACAGCGACAAGGCCGTCGTCGCGCTGTCCGGTTCGGACGGTGAAACCGCGCTGCTCGACAAGGAAGCCCTGGACGACGGGCAGATCGAGCGCACTGGAAGGGTGCGCGTCATGCCAGGAACGGCGGCGGTGCCCTACGAGCAGCGCGTCCTGGCCGTGGACCACGGCGTCGTGCGGGTCCTGGACCGCGACGGCACCGAGACCGCCCGCATCACCGAACCCTGCAACGAGCCCGCCGGAACCGCGGTGACACGTCGCGGCGTGGTGTTCGGTTGCACCGACGGCGCCCTGCTCGTCTCCGCAGATGATGGGCAGTTCCACGGCGAGAAGATCGCATACCCGGCGGGTGGGCAACCACGCGCCACCGAGTTCCACCAGCGGCCGGGCAGCGACACGCTGGCCGCGCTCGCCGGAACCGACGGTGCGTGGCTGCTCGACCTGTCCGAGCGGTCCTTCCGGCACGTGCCCACCGGGCCGGTCGCGGCGGTCAACGCCGTCGGAGCGGGCGGTTCGCTGCTGGCGGTCGGCACGGACGGGATCGTGCGCGCCTATCGCGAGGACGGCACCGAGATCGCCCGCAACCAGGTGATCGCGCCCGGTGGACCGCCGCCGAGCATCCGGATCGACACCTCGCGGGCCTACGTCAACGACGTCACCGCCGGAACCGTGCACGAGATCGACTACAACGACGGTCTCCGCATCGCCCGCAGCTTCCGGCTGGGCGGTCGGGCCTCGCACGTGGTGGAGACCGGCCGATGAACCGCACCATAACGCGTGCGCTCCTCGCTGTGATCGCGCTGCTGTTGAGCGCCACCGCCTGCACCGCAGCACCGCAGCAGCGGGCGGGCGTGGTCGTGACGACCAACATCCTCGGTGACATCACCCGGCAGATCGCCGGGGAGCAGGTGCCGGTATCGGTGCTGATGCCGCCCGGTGCCGACCCCCACTCCTTCGGGATCTCCGCGCAGCAGGCCGCCGAACTCGAACAGGCCGACCTCGTCGTGCACAACGGGCTCGGCCTGGAGGAGGGCGTGCAGCGCAACGTCCAAGCCGCCCGAGCCGAGGACGTCCCGACGTTCGCCGTCGCCGAGCACGTCGACCCGCTCGAGATCGCCGGTCCGGGCTCCCAGCCGGATCCGCACTTCTGGACCGACCCGTCACGGGTCGCGAAAGCGGTGGACCTGCTCGCCGACCAGCTCGTGGCGCACGTCGACGGCGTCGACGCCGCAGCGGTGAAAACCCGGGCGGCCCAGTACAAGGGCGAGGTGCTGGCTCTCGAAACCGAGATGCAGCGGCGCTTCGATCAGATCCCGCCGGAGCGACGCAAGCTCGTCACCAACCACCACGTGTTCGGCTATCTCGCGCAGCGCTACGACTTCGAGGTGATCGGTGCGGTCATCCCCAGCGGCACCACGCTGGCCTCGCCGAGCGCTTCCGATCTGTCGTCGCTGGCCGACGCCGTCCGGCGGGCGGGAGTGCGCACGATCTTCGCCGATTCCTCGCAACCGGACCGGCTGGCCCGGGTGCTGGCCGAGCAAGCCGGGCTCGACGTGCGCGTGACCCCGCTGTTCTCCGAATCGCTGAGCGAACCGGGTGGCGGTGCCGCCACCTACCTGGAGATGACCCGCGCGAACACCGAGGCGATCACATCCGGCCTCGGTGCCGGAAACCCCTGAAGGAGAAGAGGAAAACCATGTTGAAACCTGCCCGCTTACCGGCGGCCGTCGCGACGATGGCGCTGGCCCTGACCGCGTGCGGCTCCCAGCAGCAGGCCACCGCACCGAGCGATCCCGAACAGGTCGTGCCCGACCCGATCGTCACCACCTACGACGGTGGCGTCCTGGTGCTCGACGGCAAGACGTTGGCCGTGGCCGAGGACATCCCGCTGCCCGGCTTCAACCGGCTCAATCCGGCGGGCGACGCCGAGCACGTGGTGGTGTCCACCTCCACCGGCTTCCGAGTTCTCGACGCCGTGCACGCGCAGCTCACCGATGTGCAGTTCCCGGCTCCCGAACCAGGACACGTGGTGCGCAACGCAGGTCGAACCGTGCTGTTCTCCGATGGGACCGGCGAGGTGACCTCCTTCGACACCGCCGAACTCGCGCGCGGAAAGCCGGAAACCGACCAGCACACCGCCGCCCAGCCGCACCACGGCGTCGCGGTGGAGCTGTCCAACGGGCAGATGGTGTTGTCGCTGGGCGACGAGGAGGAACGCACCGGCATCCTGGTGCTCGACGAGCACCGTCACGAGATCGCCCGGAACGAGGACTGCCCCGGCGTGCACGGCGAGGCCGTCGCGCGGGGCGAAGCCGTGGTCATCGGTTGCGAGAACGGCGCGCTGGTCTACCGCGACGGGAAGATCACCAAGGTCACCAGCCCGACCCCGTACGGGCGGATCGGCAACCAAGCCGGCAGCGAGCACTCGCCCGTGGTGCTCGGCGACTACAAGCAGGACGAGGACGCCGAACTCGAACGCCCCCAGCAGGTCTCGTTGATCAACACCGAGGACTCGTCGCTGAACCTCGTCGACCTCGGCACCAGCTACACGTTCCGCTCCCTGGGTCGTGGCCCTGGCGGGGAAGCGCTCGTGCTGGGCACCGACGGTCAGCTGCACGTGATCGACCCGAACGAGGCGCGCGTGGTGCGCAGCGTTCCGGTGATCGGGCAGTGGGAGGAGCCGCTGGAGTGGCAGCAGCCGCGCCCGGCGCTGTTCGTCCGCGGCGGCACGGCCTACGTGACCGACCCGGGCAAGCGCGAGATCCACGCGGTCGACATCGCCTCGGGTGAGAAGACCGCCACCGGCGCGCTTCCCGAGGCGCCGAACGAGATCGCGACGCCGATCGCGGGCCACTGATCCCGCCGCCCCGACTGGCGAGGAGCACCCGCTGACCTGGGAGCAATCGCAGGTCAGCGGGTGCTGGTGCGTTTCGTGCGGATCTGTGGTGATCCCGCGGTTCATCGTCTCCCGGCCGGGCGACCGCGACACGGGGGCACGGGGATGCCTTCCCTGGTCGGGGCGGCGGTCCGGGACCCGATGCGCTCGGAATTCCGATCGATGCGCAAGGGTCCCCGGATAATGCCTCAGGACGTGGCCGGTTCTGCGGCCGCCGGGGTGGAGTCCGGGTCGTGCTTGCGCAGCGCGACCAGGGCGACCGCGCAGAGCGCGACGACTGCGGCGGCGCCGACGTAGAGCTGGGTCGCCGAGGCGCCTGCGTCCTTGAGCAGCCCTGCCAAGGTCGGGGACAGGATGGCGCCGATCCGGCCCATGCCGAGCGCCCAGCCCATGCCGACGCTGCGGACGTTGGACGGGTACAGCGGTGGCCCGACGGTGTAAGCACCGGCGATGCAGCCGTTGATCAGCGCGCCGACGATGACGCCGATCCCGAACCCGAGCCACAGGATCGAGGTGCTCAGGATGAACACCACCATCATCGCGGCCGACAGCAGCGAGAACCCGATCAGCACGACCCGCGGCGGGCGGAGCCGGGCGGCCAGGCCGTAGAGCACGGAGCCGACGGTGCCGCCGATCGAGATCGCCATTCCGGCGGTGACCGCAGCGCTCTTCGAAAGCCCTTCGTCGGCGAGGAGCGTCGGGGTCCAGCTGTTCACGAAGTAGAAGCCGAACATGATGGTGATGAAGATGATCCAGAGCAGGATCGTGGGGGCGAGCAGCTGCTTCAGCCAGCCCGAACCGGCCTGCCGGGCTTCCTTCCGGGCGGAGTTCGCCTGGTCGAGGTCGGGCGTGCTGATGGAGCCCATCCCCATTCGCGCCAGGGTGCGGTTGATGCGCTCCAGGGCGCCGCGGGGACGACGCTGCTCGAGGAAGGCGATCGACTCCGGCAGCAGCGCGGCGATGACGACCAGGGCGAGCAGAGTTCCGAAGCCGCCGGCGTAGAAGACGATCCGCCAGTCGCCGCCCACCGCGGTCTTCGCGACGAGGCTCGCGAGGGTCGCGCCGATGCCGTACCCGGCGGTGTAGATGCCGATGGCGAGGCCGCGGTTCTTCGTGTTCGAGAACTCGCTGGCGATCACGTTGGTGCTGGCCAGGATGCCGCCCACGCCGATGCCGGTCACGAGGCGGAAGACGCCCATCACGAGCGCTGAGGGGGCCATCGCGGCGCCGAACATGCCGATCGTGCCCAGGGCGAGGCTGATCAGGATCAGCGGGCGGCGCCCGATCAGGTCGGCGAACGGGGCGAGCAGCATCGAACCCACCGCCATTCCGACCAGCCCGACCGAGACCAGAATTCCGAACTGGGAACCGTTCAGACCGAATTCCTCGGTGACGGAGGGGCCGGTGAACGCGACTGCCATCACGTCGAAGCCGTCGAGGCAGTTCATGAAGGTGCAGAGCGCGACGATCAACCATTGGTAGCCGGACATTGGCGCCGCGCCGATGCGTGCCGTGAGAGTCATGGAGGTGTCCAGTGGTGAGGGATCCGGTTGCCCGGGATCAGGTGAGGTGGAGGGTGACGGATGCGCGATCACCGGTGTGGCCGGCCACCGCGCGGGAGACGCAGAGGCACAGGTTGGTGCAGCGCTGCTTCTGGGATTCGCTGAGGAAGACGTCGCGGTGGTCGATCGTGCCCTCGGCGTCGACGATCTTGGCCAGGCAGAGTCCGCACTCGCCCTTGCGGCAGTCCGAGAGCGTGTCGATCCCGGCCGCGTCGAGGGCGTCCAGGATCGACGTGTCGGGTGCGACGGCGACCGCCCGGTCGAGCTGGGGGAGGTGCACCAGGAACTCCTCGGCGTCGAACCGGCCGCTGGACCCGAAGGTTTCGAACCGCAGGTTGGTCTGCGCGAGCGCGTGCTCGGTCCAGCTCGACCTGATCGCGTCCATCAGGCCGATCGGTCCGCACATGTAGAGCTCGGTCGTGGCCGCGTTCGGTGCCGCGGCGATCTCGCCGACCAGACCGGGGACCGACAGCGGCGTTCCTTCGTCGTCGACGTGCACCCGGAGCCGATCGCCGTGCTCGGCGCTGAGCTCGTCGAGGTAGGCCATGACCCGGCGACTGCGGCCGACGAGCACGAGCTCGTAGTCGGCACCGCGGCGGCGCAGAGCGGACGCCATCGCGACCAGTGCGGTGACGCCGATGCCGCCGGCGACCAGGACGTAACGACCGGCGCCGACCGCGAGCGGGAAGCTCTGCACCGGGCCGGTGACCGTGAGATCGTCACCGACGGCCAGTGCGTGCATGGCTTCCGAACCACCCCGGGAGGTGGGGGAGAGCTGCACGCTGAGCGTGAGCCGGCGGCCCCCGTCCTCGGATCGCACGACGGAGTAGGAGCGGATCTGCCGTTGGCCCCGGACGGGCAGGGCGACGTCGACGTGCGTGCCGGGCGCCGCGTGTTCGGGGTGTTCGACCTCCAGGACGATCCGGCGGACGCCGTCGGCGACGAGGTCGGCTTCGACGACCTGTGCCCGCCGCCAGCGGGACTGGGAGTTGGCGGCCATCAGGCACCCCCACGTGCAGCCGGAGCCGCCGACGGCCGTCCTTCGGCCGCCAGCATCCGTTCCAGGATCTGGCGGACCCACATTCCGCCGGTGTCGATGTTGAGGCTGTAGAACTCGTGCTCGGGGTTGGCGTCGATCGCGCGCTGCTGGGCGCGCAGCATGTCCTCGTCCTCGGCGAAGACGCCGTGCACGCCTTGGCGCAGCTGGGTGGTGATGGTCTGGCTGTCGAGGCAGTAGTTGCGCATGAACGCCCAGAAGTAGTGACAGGTGCGGTCGGTCTCGGGGGTGATCGTGTTCATCACGTATCCGTTGACGCCTTGGCTGCGATCTCCCTCGGGCGCGCCGGTACCGGCCTTGGCGACACCGACGTCGATGCAGATCGTGGCCGGTGCCTCGAACCTGATGATCTGCCAGCGGTCGACCTTGCCCTCGAAGCCGGGGAACTTGTCGCGCATGTTCTTCAACCAGAACGGCGGGGCGTCGATGTCGCGCATCCAGCGGGCGACGGTGACCGTGTTGCCTTCGTGGGTCACGTCGAACTCGGACTCGGAGAGCGCCTCCTGGCCGATGGTCGAGGAGTGCACGAACTCCTCGTGGGTGAGGTCCATCAGGTTGTCGAGGACCAGCTGGTAGTTGCAGTCGGCGTGGATGGTCTCGCCGTCGCCCGCCCAGGACGGATCGTTCATCTGGTGCATGTCGGGCACGGTGGCCGGGTCGGCGAGGTCGGGGTCGCCCACCCACACCCACACGTAGCGGTAGCGCTCGACGACGGGGTAGGAGGGGACGATCGCGCTCGGGTTGATCGTCTCCTGCGCGGGCATGGCAGTGCAACGACCGGTCGAGTTGTAGCGCAGGCCGTGGTAGGGGCACTGCAACTCGTTGCCGAGGATCTTGCCCTGCGACAGCGGTGCGAGCCGGTGCCAGCAGGCATCGGCGAGCGCGACAGCGCGCCCTTCGGCGTTGCGCCACAGCGCGAGCGGAACACCGGCGACGGTGCGCGCCAGCGGCTGCTTGCCGGTGACCTCGTGGTCCCAGGCCGCCACGTACCAGGCGTTGCGGGGGTGGTTGAAGATCTTCGCCGCGGCCGTGGTCGGCGCTGCGGTCGCCGCCGGCGGAGGAGTCGTGAGCGTCATTGGCCAACTCCCTATGGAGAGAGGTATCTGTTGCGTGAGCCACAAGCTATCTATGGATATAGTGAGTTGGCAAGGGCGGATAGCGTGGCTGATCGGAAGGGAGATCATCTTGTCGCTGCGGTATGCGCTGATCGCGTTGCTGACGGGTCGTCCGATGACCGGCTACGACATCTCGAAGAGCTTCAGCCGCTCGGTCGCGCACGTCTGGCACGCTCCGGACTCGCAGATCTACCCCGCGCTCAATCGGATGGAGCGCGACGGACTGCTCACCTCGGTCGAGGTCCCCTGGGGGAAGAAGGGGACCAAGAAGGAGTACCACGTCACCGACGCGGGGCTCGCCGAGTTCCGGGAATGGATGGAATCGCCTCTGGTGCCGCAGTGGCAGCGGGACCCCGCCTACCTGAAGGCCGCGTACTTCGACTTCGCCGATCCCACCGCGGTGCGCGAGCAGCTGCGGCAGCAGCAGGAGTACTGGCAGGAGCACCTGGCGATGCTCGAAGACACCCGCGCGACCCTCGCCGACCGCACGCATCCCACCCTGGCGGCGCGGATCGCCAAGCTGAACGAGCGCGAGGCCGAGCTGACCGTCCGCTACAAGATCTACGCCTACGACGGACTGATCGCCCGCGCTCGCACCGAGCTGGCGTGGATCCAGGACGGCTTCGCGCTCCTCGACGAGCTGCACGGCACCTGAGGGCTCGCGGTCGTCAGTTCGGCCAGAACATCGGCGCGAGTCCGACGATGTGGGGTGGCCGTCTACGAGGGCAACCAGCGGAACGAGGTGAACGAGGCGGCTGGGCTTTCGTCCCTCCGCAGATGCAGCAGAGCGTGAAGCACCGCACCTGAGTGAGCATTTCGGTCAGCGAGTGCTGATTCCGCCGGTGCGACCCCACAGGGGTGATGATGCGTCAGCCGAAGTGCGCGAGCGCTGCCGGCTGCGAGAGCCGTGGTCGCTGCCGTGCGGCGACGTCGTAACCTGGCCGTGGTGCCGGACGGAAGCACGGTGCGCAGCAGGCCGTGCCGGTGGCCGTGCTTGCGCCACTCCCTGGGGTATCCGAGGGAGACCTCGTGGAACGGGACGCCGTCGTGGTGGGTGATGCGGGGAATGTGCAGGTGGCCGTACACCACGCAGCTCGCCCGGAAGCGGCGGTGCCAGTCGGCGGTGCGTTGCGTGCCGCACCATTGCGCGAACTCGGGATAGCGCAGCACGTCGGTCGGTTCGCGCACGAGGGGGTAGTGGTTGATCAGCACCGTCGGGTACGCGTCATCCAGTTCGGACAGACGGCGCTCGGTTTCGGCGATCCTCGCGCTGCACCAGTCCTCCCGGCTGGGATGCGGATCGGGGTGCAGGAGGAACTCGTCGCTGCACACGACCCCGCTGGCGTAGGCGATTTCAAGCCCCTCGGTCTTGTTCCGCGCGCCGGGTGGGTAGAACGAGTAGTCGTAGCCGACGAACATCGGAACGATCCAGGCCGGACCGCCTTCTCCGGTCCACAGCGGATACGGGTCTTCCGGGGTGAGCACGCCCAGCCGCCTGCAGATCCCGACCAGCTCGCGGTAGCGGTGTTCGCCGCGCAGCTGGACCGCGTCCTGCGGATGCGTCCAGAGCTCGTGATTGCCCGGGACCCAGATGACCTTGGCGAACCGCTCGGCGAGCAGGCGCAGGATCTGTTCGAAGTCTTCCACGATCTCGCTGACATCGCCTGCGATGATCAGCCAGTCGGACTCGGATTCGGGCTCGAGTTCGGCTGCGATGTCCCGGTTTTCGGCGTAGGAGATGTGCAGGTCGCTGATCGCGAGCAGGTTGCCGACCGGTGCTTGGGGTGCAGCCACGCGGACAGGGTAACAATCCGAGCTGGGGGTCTCCGCGCGCGATGAGGTCCGCTCGCGCCGCAGCGGGGCGAAATCGATGCTCGCGCCGACCTCCTCGCGGCCGCGCACGGCGCGTGACCGCTGCCGCTCCGGCGGTGGGTAGGAACCGGGACTCCATCCCGCGGCTCTACGACGGGGTGCCGAGCGTAGCGAGACCTTCGCACGAACTCCGTTCAGGAAGGTTGTTCCACGGGGCGCCGGGATCGGTGGAGGAAGGTCGTGATGCCGCTGCGGAAGTCCGGAGCTGAGACCGCGGGGCTGTCGTTCCGCCGGGTCGCCTCGCGCGCGGGCATCAGCGCGGCGTTGACCGCGCGCTTCGCGGCGACGACGGGGGAGCGGGGCTGGTTCGCGATGCTGTTCGCGACGGCGGTGACGTGACTGGTGAGATCCGCCTCCGGGAGGTCGTCGTCGACCAGTCCTTCGGCGGTGGCCGCCGGGGCATCCAGCAACGCACCGGTGTAGAGCAGCTGCCGCGTCAACGACGGCCCGATCAGGCCGACCATGCGCGCGGCGAACGCGGGACTGCACATGATGCCCAGCTTCGTGATGGGCATGCCGATGCGCGCTTGCTCACCCATGAACCGCAGGTCGCAGGCGAGCGCCAGCTGGCATCCCGCGCCTGCGGCGATGCCCCGCACCTCGGCGAGCACCGGAACGGGGCATTCCTCCACCGCGCGGAAGGTCGATTCCATGCGCGCGAAGGAATCCTCCACCACGTCGAGTTCCGCGTCGATCCACTCGGTGATGTCGGATCCGGCGCAGAACGTGCCGTGCCGTCCGCGAATCACGATCACCCGCACGTCTTCACCGCGCCCGAGTTCGGCCACGCGCTCGGCGAGCTCGCTCCAGCCTGCTCCGGTGAGCGCATTGCGCTTGGTGCCCCGGCCGATCAGCAGCTCGGACACCGGACCTCTGGTGACCACTTCTACCTGCGGGGCCGCGGCCTGACCCGCGGTCATCGGATGACCCCTTTGTCCCGCAGCGCGCCGATCCGGTCCTCGTCCAGACCGAGTGCGGTCAGGACCTCCCCGGTGTGCTGTCCGTGCGTGGGCGGGGCGGTGCGCACCTGCGGCGGCGTTCCGGAGAGCTTGATCGGCGAGGTGACGGTGCGGACCCGGCCCGCGGACGGGTGCTCGACGGCGCTGACCATTTCGCGTGCTACCACCTGCGGGTGGGCCAGTGCCTGGTCGACGGTGTTGATCGCTCCGGCCGGCACGGCGTGCTCGGCCAGCACCTTGCTCCAGTCCTCGGCGGAGCGCTGCGCCAGGGCGTCCTCGATGAGCGGAAGCAGCACATCGCGGTTGCTCACCCGGTCCGGATTTGAGGCGAACCTCGGGTCATGAGCGAGGTGCTCGAGGCCGATCGCGCGGGCGAAGCGCTGCCACAGCCCGTCGTTGCCCGCTGCCACCATGATGTGCCCTTCCTCCGTCGGAAATGCCTGGTAGGGAACGATCGTCGGGTGCGCGGAGCCGTAACGCCCAGGCACCGCGTCGGTGGCGAAATACCCGTTCGCGACGTAGGTGAGCCAGGAGATCTGACCGTCGAGCAGCGATACGTCGACCCACTGCCCCTGCCCGGTGCGTTCGCGCTCCTTGAGTGCCGCGAGCACGCCGATGGCGGTCCACATGCCCGCGGCGAGGTCGGCGCCGGAGACGCCGTAGCGCACCGGTGGACCGTCTGATTCGCCGGTGACGCTCATGACTCCGGACAGCGCCTGGGCGATCGCGTCGTAGCCGGGTTCGTCGCGGAAGGGGCCTGTTTGGCCGTATCCGCTGATCGAGGCGAACACGATCCCGGGGTTTTCGGTCTTGACCTGGTCGTAGCCCAAGCCGAGCCGGTCGGCGGTGCCGGGCCGGAAGTTCTCCACGATCACGTCCGCGGTCCGGGCCAGCCGCTGCACGAGTTCCAGGCACTCCGGGTCCTTGAGGTCGACGGCGACGCCTCGCTTGTTCCGGTTGACGCTGAGGAAGTACGCGGCGGTATCGCCCTGGAACGGCGGGCCCCACGCCCTGGTGTCGTCACCGTCCCGCGCGTTCTCGATCTTGATCACGTCGGCGCCGAGGTCGGCCAGCGCCATGGTGCAGAACGGCCCGGACAGGATTCGGGACAGGTCGAGCACGCGCAGGCCGCCGAGCGCGCCTTCGTGGGATTGCCAGGGACAACGGTCCGCATGGTTCATGTGGAGCCTCCGCACGACGAGGAGAAGGAGAAGTGGACGAGTGGCTAGTCCAGTTTGGATTAGTGGTTCATCCAGTTCGCCACTGGACCAGCACCCTGCTACTGTGGTGTTCCACTTGTCAAGGGGGTTCGATTGGCCGTCACCGACTCATTCCGCCCGCTGTCGCGCACTCGCCTCTACGAGCAGATCGTGGCGCAGCTGCGGGAGTACGTCAGCGCTTCGGGCCTCAAGACCGGCGACAAGCTGCCCTCGGAGCGCGAGCTCGCGGAGAAGATGGGCGTCAGCCGCGCCTCGATCAAGCAGGCGATCGTGGTCCTCGAGGTGCAGGGCCTCGTCGAGATCCGCCACGGCGGCGGGACCTACCTGCGCCAGGACAGCCTGAGCATCGAGCCCATCGCGACGTTGGTCGAGCGGCGCCGTCGCCTGCCGGACGTGCTCGACGCGCGCGAGGCGATGGAGACCAAGCTCGCCGAGCTGGCGGCGCTTCGCAGGTCCGATGCGGACATGGCCGAGATCGAAGCGGCGCTGGAGACGATGCGCGCTGAGATCGAGGACGGCGCCCTCGGCGAGAACGGCGACCGCCTGTTCCACCTCGCGGTGACCGACGCGGCCCACAGCGAACTGCTCGCCGAGTTCATGCGCGAAACCGCCGAGCAGATCGCCGAGAGCCGGCACGAATCATTGCAGCAACCGGGGCGCCCGCACCGCTCGCTGGCCCAGCACGCCCGCATCGCCGAGGCGATTCGCGCACAGGACGCCACTGCGGCTATCTCCGCGATGCGCGCCCACCTCGAAACCGTGCGCGAGGTGCGGTTGCTGAGGTGGATGCCGAACGAGGACTGATCCCGGGAACCCCGAGCTCCGTCTCAGTGGCCACGCTGAGGAGATTCTTCAGTGTGGGGCTTGCGTGTGGTGCGGGTGGCGGAACCTGCCGCGTCGCGTGGCTGCGGAATCCGCTCCTTGAGCAGCCGTCCCGCGCGGCGTCGCGGCTGTCCTCGCCGCACGACGCGGCAGAACCCGCGGCGGCGCGAGTTGCGTCCCGCGCCGCCGCGCGAACCCCGAGCTGAAACATCTCCTCAGATGCCGCTGGGAACCACGAAGGCGAGCCACACGGCAAACGGCACCGTGGTCACGATCAGCCCACCGTAGATCAGCAGCTTGCGGAAGAAGACGTCGCGATCGATGCCCTTCGCGTTGGCCAGCACGATCGCACCGTTCGTGGAGAACGGGCTCACGTCGACGACGGTGGCGGCGACCGAGAGCGCGACGACCATCCCGATCGCGCTGATGTGCCCCTGCAGCAGGAAGGGGACCGCGAGCGGGATGAGCGCCCCCATCAACGCGGTCGACGACGCGACAGCGGAGACCACCGCTCCGACGTAGCACAGCAGAACGGCCGCCAGCAGCGGCATTCCGATGCTGGCCACGGAGTTCCCCGCGTAGTCGATGGTGCCCATCGACTTGAGCACGCCCACGAAGGTGAGCACGCCGCACACCAGGAGCACCGTGGACCAGGCGACTTCCGAGGGCGCGTTGCGAGCCACCTTGGGTGACAGCACGGTCAGCACGACCGCCACGGTCACCGCCACGAGCCCGACGTCCAGGCCGAATCCCAGCGTGGTCACCACCAGCGTCGCCAGCCCCAGCAGCGTGAGGACTCGGTCCTGGTCGAGGTGCTCGACCTGCTCGTCACCGGCTCCCGGGCTGCTCGAGTCCGCACCGGAGCGCGCCGGTGGAGCACCGGAACCTCCTGCGACTGCCGCCATCTCGGGTTCGGCGACGGACACCCGAGACCCGGCTGCCTCGCCCCGCATCAGCCGGAGTCCGCCCAGCGCGCAGAACACCGCGATCGCGATGACCAGGTTGACCACCAAGCTGCCCAGGAACAGCAGTACCGGGCTGCCCGGCAGCTGGTTGTTGGCCACCACCCCGTTGACGATGGTGCCGTAGATGCTGATCGGCGAGAAGCTGCCCGCCTGGGTGCCGTGCACGACCATCACACCCATCATCAGCGGGTTGATGCGGTACTGCGCAGCCAGGCTCAGCGCGATCGGCGCCACGATCGCCACCGCTGCGGGGCTGACCGCTCCGATGGCCGTGATCACCGCCCCGATGCCGAACATGACCCACGGGATCACCCAGACCCGTCCGCCGACCAGCCGCACCGACCTGTGCACCAGCCAATCGGTCGTGCCGTTGGCCCGCGCGATCGCGAACAGGTAGGTGACCCCGACCAGCACGACGAACAGGTCGCCGGGGAAACCGTCGAAGATCTGGTCTTCGGACAACCCGCCTGCGAGAGTTCCCACGAGGAACGCGGCTGCGAAGCACAGGACTCCCATGTTGACCGACATCGTGGTTGCTACGACGAAGGCCACCACCAGCGCGAGGATCGATATCAGCTCGGGGGGCAACGCTGCCTCCTAAGGATCAGGCCGTCGTCACACCGATGGGCGTGACCCACAGCACTGTGGATGACTGGCTAGTCCACTTTCATGGCGAGGATGCTCGGAGTCAAGGCCCGCCGGCCGACCGGCTCGGCCGAGCAGTACCGGCTGAGGCGTGCCCGTGGTCGTCGTTGTCAGGCGGCACCATGCCCTCCGGTCCGCCCTCGGACGCCCACGGCGAACTCGTCGACCTCTTCCGCGGAGCGCTGGTGGAGACGTGCTCGTGAGGTTGCGCCCGGAGATCTCGAAGTGGCTGCGCAGGTGACATCCGGTCGGGAAATGCCGCGGAACGGGGGGCCGTGCGGATCGGCGAGCTGGTGGAGCGGACCCAGGTCCCGGCTCGACTGCTGGGGTACTACGGGGCCCAGGTTCTACGGCTCCCCGCACGTCGCGATGCTGTTCTCCCGCAGCTCGGTGACGGGGTGCGCGGAGCGAGCGATGCGGGCACGTGCGGGCAGAACTCCTCGCTCTCCCCGCACGCGCGGGGGTTTTGCGCTGTTCCGCAGCCGTCCACGGTCCTTCCGCCGACGCGGTGGGCGAGCAGCTCGGCGTGTCCGGCGAGCTCGAACTGCTTTTGCCATCGTTTTCGGTGCGGCCCAGCCCGATTCGCCGCTGCGCAGCCTCGAAATCGGCCAGGTTCCCTGCAGGAGAGCGCGGTGCTGCACGACACACCGCTGCGGTGAGTTCGTTCCGGCGGTTGCGGCGCCCGCTGGGCACGACGACGCGCGACCGATGCAGCGGACGCCGAGCGCTGCAGCACGCGGAATCGGGTTGCCGTGCGCCGGAGGCGCCGACGATGATCGCGGTGCGAAGTCGGCCCTGGGAGGTTGTGCGGCGATGGAACGGCCATCCGAGGTGAACTACTTCGACCTGGCCGAATCGCTCGTCGGTGACGAGCTGAGCAGGCAATGGGCCGTTGCCGTCGGGCGGTGTCTCGTTCGGGTGGCCACCTCGGACGAGTTCGACAACTCGCCGGCGGATGCCAACGTGTTCCAACAATGCTGGGTCGGCGACGACGCGACGGTGCTGTTGCGATACCAGCACTTCTCGGGACGGTTCGGCACGGAGTTCGGCGAACTCGAGCTCGAGTGCGCGAGTTCGGTCCCGCTCGTCGAACTGAGGAGTCATCGGCCGCACGGCTCCGCTCTCCGGCAAGCGATCTTGCTGTACCACCTCCACCTCAACGGGGGGCCTGCGCGCGATCCCGCGTGGACCGACGACCGGGGGTACGCGTGGTGGGGTGCGGAGCCCGCATGCGGATGGCCTGCTCGGACCGCGGACGCGCGTCGATACCGCACCCTGCTGAGCTGAGCACCGGCCTGGTCGTGCCGCCGCGCACGGGTCCCGCCTCGCGGCGGAACCATGGCTAGAGTGGTGCCGGAGTCGTTCCCACCTAGGAGAGCCGTATGGACCTCGACCAGTTCCAGCGCGTCACCACCCTGCACATGCGGCAGCGGGTCACGCTGATGGTCAACCGGTACGAGATCCGCGCCGACGACGGGCAGGGGCGCGAAGGGGAGTTGGTGGCCTTCGCCCAGCAGCGCCGGGCGAAGCTCAAGGAGGAGGTCACGCTCTACACCGGCGAGGACAAGAACGAGGTGGTCGCCTCGTTCAAGGCTCGCAAGATGATCGACCTCGGGTCGGGCTACGACGTCGCCGACGCCGACGGTGCCTCGATCGGACTGTTCCGCAAGGACTTCGGCAAGTCGTTGGCCCGGTCCACCTGGCACTTGGAGCAGCCCGGCCTGGGGACGTACACCGGGCAGGAGCGCAGCATGCCGATCGCGCTGCTGCGGCGGGTGTGGGAGTTCGTGCCGTTCCTGGAGAACATCCCGTTCTTCTTCCCGTACCACTTCGACTTCGACGCGGACGGTGCCGACGTCCTGTCGGTGGAGAAGAAGATCGCGTTCCGGGACCGCTACGTCATCACGGTCAACGACCCTCAGCTGGACCGTCGGCTGGTGCTCGCCCAGGCCGTGGCGCTCGACGCGCTGCAGGCGCGCTGAGCGCGTGCTCCGGTCAGCTGTAGACGTCGAGCACGGCGTGGTGGGCGGTGAAGTCGAACACGCGGCCGGTCCGGCCCAGCTCGCCGTCGGCGGCGAGGGTCGTGGGCGCGCCGAGGACCTCGATGCTCACCCGTTCGAGCTCCCGCTGGACGTAGGCGCGGTTGTGCACCAGCGCGCCGCTGAGCGCGCCCGCGATGAAGCGGGTGCGGGACAGAGCTAGGTCCGCGCGGATGTAGCGGACGTCGAGCACCCCATCGTTCAGCCGGGGACGCCACGAGGGCGCGAACGCCCTCGGCTGGTACGTGCTGCTGCCGACGAACAGCAGCCAGATGCGGTGCGGCCGGCCGTCGATGAGCACCGGGAGCGGCTCGGCCTCGATCAGCACGCGCAGCAGCGCGAACGCGGCCGCGGGCCACTTGCCCCAGCGCGGCTGCCACCTCTCGCGCAGCCGCACCAGCTCGGGGTAGCCGCCGACGCCCGCGGTGTTGACGAACCGCTGCCGCGCTCCGCCGTCGATCCGCACGGCTCCCAGGTGGACCTGCACGGCGGATCCGGCGGCGAGCGCCGCCGCGGAGTCTTGCGTCCCGGTGATTCCGAGATCGCGGGCGAAGTGGTTGAGCGTGCCGGTGGGAATGACCAGCAGCGGCAGACCTCGATCGGCCGCCACCGCGGCTGCGGCCGCGACGCTGCCGTCCCCTCCCGCCACGCCGAGCGCGGCGACCCGGGGCGCGCGGTCGAGGTGAGCGTTGAGCTCGTCGATGAGGTCGGTGCCGGGGCGCGGGTGCAGCAGCACCGCGCTCGGCCAGCGGTCGGCCAGTTCGGCCGAGGGATCGCGGATTCCCGACGACGGGTTGACCAGCAGGAGCAGGCCCTCGCCGGTCGGTAGGGCCGGCGCTCGGCGGCGGGGCCGGGCGGGGGAGGCGCGAAGCGGCCACCAGCGGATCGTCGCCATCGCGACCCCGGCGCCGAGCGCCATCCCGAACACGACGTCGCTGGGCCAGTGCACCCCGGTGTGCACCCGGGAGTAGGCAACCGTTCCCGCCAGCGGCACCAGCGCCAGCCCGAGAACGGGCGATTCCACGCCGACCGCTGTGGTGAACGCCATCGCCGACGCCGCGTGCCCGGACGGGAACGACGAGGACGACGGTGGCGTGCGCAGCCGCCGGTGGCGCGGCAGCAGGTGAACGGCGGGGCGTCGGCGGCGCAGGAGCGCTTTGCCGAGCCCGTTGGTGACCGCGCTGCTGAGCGCGATCGACGCCGCGCCGCGCAGCGCCGCTCGTCGCCAGGGGCCCTTGCGCGTGGCGAGCACCCCGGCGATGGCGAACCACAGCTTGCCGTGATCGGCCAGCACCGTCAGCTGCCGCAACCCGCGGTCCGCGGCTGTGCGCGGCCACGACGCCGAGCCGATCACGAAGCCGCGGTCGGCCGAGCGCAGGCTTCGCGTGGCGCGCCGGAGGCGGTTCCGCATCCTGCGCACGGTAGCGGCGGTTGAGGACCGGTGGCGACTCGTGCCGACGGTGCGGCATGTAGAAAGGAGCCGGACCGTGTCGTCGACGGAGGAGTGTGGAGATGCGGGTCGAGCGTCCTGCCACCAAGGCCGCCCTGGTGGTCAACGTGCATTCCCGGACCGGGGGCAAGGCGTACTCGTACGCTCTCGGGAAGCTCCGCGAGCTCGGCGTGCCGGTGGGCGCGACGTTCCCGTTGCACGATCCGTCCCGGATGGTCGAGACGGTCGAGGCCGCGGCCTCGAACGGCCACGACCTGGTGATCCTCGGGGGCGGCGACGGCAGCGTCAGCTCGGTGGTCGACGTGCTCGCGCACCGCGACCTGCCGCTCGCGCTGCTGCCGCTGGGCACGGCCAACGACTTCGCGCGCACCATGCACATCCCGACCGATCTCGACGCCGCGTGCAAGACCATCGCCGACGGGCACATCGTTGACGTGGATCTCGGGCTGTGCGGGGACAACTACTACGTCAACCGGGCTTCGGTGGGCCTGGGCGCCGAGGTCGCGCAGCAGATGTCGCACCGGATCAAGCGCTACTTCGGTCCGCTGGCCTACCCGGTCGCCACCGCGAAGGCGTTCTTCAAGCACGACGCGTTCCCGGCGCGGTTGAGCTTCCCGGAGGACGACAAGGGGCCGATCGCGTACGACTCCCTGCTGCAGATCTCGGTGGCCAACGGCCGCTACTTCGGCGGCGGGCAGCTGGCCGCGGGTGATTCCGGCATCGACGACAACGCGCTGGACGTCACCGTGGTGCACAACAGCGGTGTGGCGGGGCTGGTCGGCATGGCGCGCGACGTGCGCAGCGGAAGGACCAGTCCGAAGATCGAGCACCACCGGGTGCGGGCGGTGCAGATCGACACCGATCAGGAGATGCCGATCAACATCGACGGCGAGGTCGTCGCGAACACCCCGCAGCACTTCAAGGTGGCCCGCAACGCGCTGCACGTCGTCGCCCCGGAAACGTGGAGCGACGGCCAGCCACCGGAGGCCGAACCCGAGTAACCCTCCGCCGCATCGGCGCGATCCCCGCCGGATCCGGGCGGCGGGCCCGTGACAGTTTTGCCTGAGGAGCCGCGGAGGAAGCACGCGAAACCAGCTTGACCAGCGCGCTGTCCACCTAGCAGCTGAACTTCCAGTGAGCACTGCTCCGACCGTCCGCCCCGCCGAACAAGTCCCCCAACACACCGGCGCGCCTCTGTGCTCGAAACATGGGACCAGACTGCTTCGTGCTTCCTCGTCGGGCGGCATGAGGTTTGGGACCACGAGCCTGACTGTGATGATCTGCCCTGGGGATCCGGTGATGCCGCGAGCTCAGCCCACTCCGCCTGCCGGAGCGCGCGCCGAGCTCGCTCAGCTGTATGCGCGAGGGCGCGGGCCGGTCGCGTTTGTCGACGAGTCGTTCCCGCCGGGCCGCATGTTCTACGTCTGTCCGCGGCGCTGTGTGAGCGAGATGAACTGACCATGCGCCGGGACGGGCTGGCGCAGGTTGGCCGTTGGTCGTGTCCTGCATGCGACCGACTGGTTCCGACCTTTGACACCGAGCAGTCTCCGCGGGCTCAGCGACGGTGGCCGCCAACGCGGAGCTCAGGGCGTCATAACCGGGCCGCGCGAGCCGACCGTTCGTGTGCAGCGGCAGTCCCGGGCGCGTTGCTGCGACTGCGTCCGCAGATGCCGAGCGATCTCTGGTCGCAGAGCGGACTCGAGGATCCGCTGTTGACCCCGAGATCGGGGGCTGCATGTCTTCCCGTTCCTGGCGCGGGGTTGTCCTCACCTGGAACGTTCCCGCCGGGTTGCTAGGCAAAACTGTCACTTCACCGGGGTGCCACCCCTCCTCGTTCATGGACGTCTCGCGTCCGCTGGTTGCTACCCGACGATCAGCGGACGCAGCGTCCGATGCGCGATGCCCAGGCCCTGAGTGATCCGCTCGTCGTCGCCGCCCCAGATCGGATCCTCGTGCTCGACCGACAGGGTACCGGTGAAACCGTGCTCGTAGAGGCGGTCGACGACCCCGGGCCAGTCGACCTGGCCGCGACCAGGGACGCGGTAGCGCCACCAACCCATGTCCCACGGGTTTCCACTCTTGTCGACCTTGCCGAAGAACCCGTACCGGTTCCGCGCACGCGGGTCGAGCTCGACGTCCTTGGCCTGGGCGTGCACGATCCGATCGACGTGGGGCGCGATGGTCTCGATCGGGTCGATCCCGATCCAGGTCAGGTGCGACGGGTCCCAGTTGAGGTAGAAGCCCAGCGAGAACATCCACTCCCACAGCTCCGGCGAATAGGCGAGGTTGCCGGGATAACCGTCGGGGTGCCAGCCCTCCATCACGCAGTTCTCGATGATGATCGTGACCCCGCGCTCCCCCGCGTAGTCGACCAGCTCCGGCAGGATCCGCTCACCTTCGGCGAGGTTGTCGGCGACCGACCTGGTCGGGTCCCGGCCGATGAAGGTGCCCACGTACGAAACGCCCAGCAGCTGCGCGGCATCGATCGAGTGCTTGAGATGGGTCCGGATCTCCGCTCGGCGCGCCGGGTCCGGGTGCAGGTTGTTCTCGTAGTAGGCGAGTGCGGAGAGCCCGAGGCCGTGCTTGGCGAACAGTTCGCGCGTTTCGTCGGCCTCGCGCTGCCCGAAGGAGGCGACGGGCAGGTGCGCGGCCTCGAAATCGCGGCCGCCGGTGCGGGGCCAGCAGGCGACCTCGAGAGCCTCGTAGCCGGCGTCGGCGGCCCAGCGAGCCACTCGTTCGAGGGTCCACTGCGGCAGACATGCGGTGAGCATTCCCAGCTGCATTCTCACACCTTCGTCCAGGATTCGTTGCTTGCGGAGCGCAGAACGGCGTCGACCATGCGGGCCGAGCGCAGTCCGTCTTCGAACGTGGGAAGTCCTACGGGATCGCTCCCGTCGATGGCGGCGTAGGTATCGGCGACGAACGCCTCGAAGCACTGGGCGTATCCCTGCGCGTGCCCGGCGGGCAGCACGGACAACCGCCGCTGTTCGGGCGAACCGGACCCGATGTCGCGCACCACGGTCCGGCTGGCCTCGGTTCCGCCGAGCCAGGCGTGCTCGGGGTTCTCCTGATCGAACACCGCGCTGTTGCGCGAGCCGTCCAGCTCGAACCACAGCCGGTTCTTGCGCCCAGCCGCGACCTGCGAAATCGTCGCCGACCCCAGCACACCCCCGCCGGTGCGCAACAACAGCACGGCGGAGTCCTCGGTTCGCACCTCGGTCCGCTCGCCATCGCCCTGCGCCGGTCCGGCGAAAGAGCGCACGGCAGCGGCCGGGCGGGTGGGTACCGCGATGGACAGCTCGGCGAGCACGTCGACGAAGGTCTCGCCCGACACCCACTGCACCAGGTCGCACCAGTGCGACCCGATGTCGGCGAACGCCCGCGAGGCACCGCCGAGTTCGGGCTCGACACGCCATCCGGAGGCGTCCGGATCCAGCATCCAGTCCTGCAGGTAGCTGCCGTGCAGCAGGTTGAACTCGCCGAATTCCCCCGCCACGCGACGATCGCGGATTTCGCGGACCACCGGGTGGTAGCGGTAGACGAACGGAACCGTGGCCACCAAACCGGATTCGGCAGCCGCGGCGGCCATCCGCTCGGCCTGGTCCAGCGAAATCCCCAGCGGCTTCTCGCAGATCACGTGCTTGCCGGCCCGCAGGGCCGCTTCTGCGAACGACGCGTGCGTGGCGTTGGGCGTGCAGACGTGCACGACGTCGACGCGATCGTCGGCCAGCACCTCGTCGAGGTTCGCGTAGGCCGCCGTTCCCCACTCCCCGGCGACCGCACGAGATCGGGGTTCCGAGGACGCCAGTACGCCGACGATCTCGGCGCCGGAAAGGATCGCGGCGCGGCGGTGCACCTCGCCGATCATCCCGGCGCCCAGGATCGCGACACCGCGCCCGGTCTTGCCTGGGCTCACGCGGAGCCTCCTTCGTTGGATCAGTCGACATCAACGGGTGTCTCACGCCCGATTTTGGTCGCTCTCAAAGCTAAGCCCCCTATTTTGTGTCGGCAATATCCATGATTTATTTTCTTCTCGGTCATAAATTGACGCTAAATCGATCGGAGGATCGAAGATGGGGTGGGAACCGGTCCGGATGGCCGTACCGCGAACGTCGGGTCGCGCCGACGGCGCCCTGGTGCACAGCAGCTTGGCGCGGCTGATCGCCTCCGGTGCCGCCGAAAGCCGGGTGGACCTGGTCAAGGCGACCGGTCTGGCCCGGTCCACGGTCAACAGCCACCTCGACGCGCTGATCGCCGCCGGGGTCGTCATCGAACGCGGACCTGTCGGCGGCGGTGGCCGCGGGCGCCCAGCGCACCGGCTGGCGATCGCACCCCGGGCCGGCGTGGTCCTGGCCGCCGACGTCGGCGCGCACAGCAGCCGACTCGCCGTCGCCGACCTGGGCCAGAACGTCCTCGCCGAGCAGCAGGTCGAGCTGGACATCGCCACGGGCCCGGAGAAATCCCTGGACCTGCTCACCGAGCACCTGCGCGAACTGCTGACGACCACCGGCGTGACCGATGACGAGGTCAAAGCACTCGTCATCGGCCTTCCCGGGCCGGTGGACCCGCACGTGGGCATGCCCGTGCGGCCGCCGATCATGCCGGGATGGGACGGCTTTCCGGTCGGTGACGCGATGGCCGACCGGTTCTCCTGCACCGCTTCGGTGGACAACGACGTGAACCTGATGGCGCTCGGCGAGGCCCGCGCGCTCGAGGCACAGGAGTCACCGCTGCTGTTCCTCAAGATCGGCACCGGCATCGGCGGAGGGATCGTCTCGGCCGCGGGCGAGCTGCACCGGGGGGCGGACGGCGCCGCCGGCGATATCGGGCACATCCGGGTCCCCGGATCCCACGACGTGGTCTGCCAGTGCGGCAACGTTGGCTGCGTGGAAGCGGTGGCCTCGGCTGACGCCGTGATCCGGGCACTGCGCACCGAAGACGGCGGCCCGCGGGACATAGAGGACCTCGCCCGCCTGGTGCGCGACGGTGATGCGACCGCGATCCGGCACATCCGCTCGGCCGCGTCCACGATCGGTGAGGTCGTAGCGATGTTGGTGCACTTCTACAACCCGAAGCGGATCGTGCTGGGCGGCCTGATCACCGCCGTCGGCGACGACGTCCTGGCGGGCATTCGCAGCGTGGTCTACCGCCGCGCGCTCCCGCTGGCCACCCGGCACCTCTCGCTCGCCAACAGCACCCTCGGGCGCTCGGCGGGCGTGGCCGGCGCGGTGGTGGCCGGGATCGAAAACGTGCTCCGCCCGGAAGGAATCCGCGACCTGGTGCACGACCCGTCTTGACACGGGGCATTCAAACCAGTACTCATTTAACTCGTCTCACGCCCCCGTTTCGATCGGTGCCCGGGTACGTCCCGGCGTCACCGCCGACGAACCGCGAAGCGGAGACATCATGCTCATCACCCGCGGCCAGCGATGGCTCGCGTCCTTGCTCGCCCTCTCGGCCCTGCCACTGGCCGGCTGCGCCGGTTACCCGGTGGTGCACCAGGTCGGCGAGCAAGCCCCCCGAGCCGAACTCGCCCGCACCGACACCACCGGCGCCCGCGGTGAGGTGACCATCTGCGGTGTCCGCGACACCGGCCTGTGGGAGACCTTCACCGCGGACTTCAACGCCGATCACCCCGGGCTCGAGATCCACTACATCGAGATCGGGCAGGACACCGATGAAACCCGCACGCAGGCGATCCAGCGCCTGCAGGGCGGGTCGCGGCAGTGCGACATCTTCCTCACCGATGTGACCTGGACCAGCGAGTGGGCCGCGCAAGGCTGGTTGCTGGACCACAGCGCGCTGGTGGAACAGCACCGCGCGGACCTGATTCCATCCACATTGGACACAGTTGAGTACGACGAACGCTACTGGGCCGTGCCGTTCTACACCAACGCGGGGCTGCTGTTCTACCGCGACGACCGGGTCCCGCGGCCCACCACCTGGAGGCAGGTCTACGCCCGCGCTGGCCAGAACGAGCTCAACCGGGTGGAGATGCAGGCCAAGCAGTACGAGGGCCTGACGGTGAACTTCCTGGAGATGCTCTACTCAGCGGGCGGATCGGTCCTCGACTCCGAAGGCAACATCACCATCGACTCACCGCAGACCCGGGAGGTGCTGCGGCTCATGGCCCACGGGCTGGACACCGGCGCGGTCGACCGGGCCAGCCTGACCTACAACGAGGACAACGCCCGTCGCGCCTACGAATCCGGTGTCGCGGGCTATCTGCGGCAATGGCCCAGCGCCCACGAGCTGATCAGCCAGACCGATGCCGGGCCGGTCACCGGGGTCTCCTCGCTGCCCGCCTTCGACGAAGACGGCGAACCGGCGGCCGTACTGGGCGGGTGGAACCTCGCCATCGCCGCGACCTCGGACAACATCGCGGGTGCGGCGGAGGTGATCGATTACGCCACCACCGCCGAGATGCAGAAGAAGCTCGTCCTCGAGCACACCCAGGCACCGGTGTTCGCCGCGGTCTACGACGACCCGCAGGTGCGCGCGAAGATCCCGTTCATCCGCGAGCTCAAGCAGTCGGTGTTCAACGCCCGCTCCCGGCCCAAATCGCCGGTCTACACCCAGATTTCCCGCGCCATATACGACAACGTCTACGAGGTCGTCTCCGGGCGGACCGACGTCGAGTCCGGCGTGCGGGAAATGAGCAAGGACATCCGCACCGCCCAGGAGACCTTCTAATGACCGCACTCACCCCGCCCCGGCGCGGCGTCGACCACGAGCAGCGCCGCACCGCGGTGCTGATGGTCAGCCCGGCGCTGCTGATCATGTTCCTGGTTGCCGCGGTGCCCATCGGCTACGCCATCTGGCTCTCGCTCAACGTCTACAGCGTCCGCCAGGACGGCCTGTCCCAGTTCGTCGGACTGACCAACTACTGGCACGCGCTGACCACCCACGAGTGGTGGCAAGCCTTCGGACAGACGTTCTTCTTCGCGATCACCTCGGTAGGCCTGGAGGTCGTGCTCGGCACGGCCATGGGCCTGCTGCTCAACATGGGTTTCCGCGGCCGCGGGTTGCTGCGCTCGGCGCTGCTGGTGCCCTACGCCGTGCTGACGGTGGTCTCGGCGATCACCTGGCAGGCCATGTTCGAATCCAACCTCGGCTTGGTCACGGGCCTCCTGCGCGCCCTGGGACTGCCCGGTGGTGAGCACGTGTGGCTCGCCGAACCGGGCTACGCGATGGCGGTGATCATCGCCGCCGACGTGTGGAAGACCGCGCCTTTCGTGGCACTGCTGGTGCTGGCCGGGCTGCAGGTCATCCCGAACGACGTCTACGAGGCCGCCGATCTGGACGGCGCGAGCCGGTGGCAGACGTTCTGGCGGGTCACCCTGCCGCTGCTGCGCCCGGCGATCGCGCTGGCCGCGATCTTCCGGATGCTCGACGCATTGCGCATTTTCGACCTGCCGTACGTGCTGACCCAGGGCGCCAACGGCACCGAAACCATGTCCATGCTCGCCTACCAGGAGTTGCAGGAGGGACGCCTCATCGGACAGGGCTCGGCGCTGTCCATTCTGACCTTCGCCACCGTGATGCTGGTGTCGCTGGTCTACATCCGCTTCGCCGGAGGCAACATCCGCGACGTCGCTCAGGAGAATCGATGACGGCGACCGTGCTCGAACCCGCCAAGTCCAGCCCACAGGCGGCACCCTCCCGCCGCGATCGCCCGCGCCGCGGGCGCGAGCAACCGCGCGCGCTCACCCTGGTGCTCGCCGTGCTGGCGATGCTGGTGTCGCTGGTGCCGTTCTACTGGCTGATCAACACCTCGCTCAAGACCGGGGCCGAGCTGTCCTCCGGCAGCCTCTACCCCACCAACGCGTCGCTGAACAACTACCTCGACGTGCTGCAGGACGGAGAGTTCCTGACCGCACTGGGCAATTCGCTGATCGTCGGCGCGGTGACCACGACGCTCGCACTGACCTTCGCCTCGTTCGCTGCCTACGCGCTGGCCCGGCTGAAGCTACCCCGAAAGGGGCTCCTGCTCGGGTTGGTGCTCTCGGTGACGACGTTTCCGGTGATCTCGATCGCGGCCCCGATGTTCAAGATCTGGAGCGACATCGGGCTCTACGACACCCTCCTGGGGCTGATCATCCCGAAGCTCACCTTCGCGCTGCCGATGGCGATCTTCGTGCTCACCTCGTTCTTCCGCGAAATCCCCTTCGAGCTCGAGGAATCCGCGCTCATCGACGGCGCCACGCCGTTCTCGGCCTTCCGGAAGGTGATCCTTCCGCTCGCCGTGCCCGGCATCGCCACCACCGCGATCCTGGTGTTCATCTCGGTCTGGAACGAGTTCCTGCTGGCGGTCACCCTGACCTCCACACCGGATGCCAGGACCGTACCGGTCGCCATCGCCTACTTCTCCGGGGTCAGCGAGTTCGACAACCCCATCGGCACCATCAGCGCGGCCTCGGTGCTGGTCACCCTGCCACTGGTGGTCCTCGTGCTGGTCTTTCAGAAGCGCATCGTGGCGGGTCTGACCGCCGGTGCCATCAAGGGCTGAATCCCTAACCCAATTGCCCGCGCGCACCGGCACCCACCCCGGATCCCACGCGCGCCCCACTGCCCAAGTCCGCGGACAAGGAGAAGGAGCAAGTCCCATGAGTGACCCCACGTTCCGGGTCGGAGTGATCGGTGTCGGCTGGGCTGGCCAGCAGCACCTCGCCGCCTACGCGGCGTTGCCCAACGTCGAGATCGTCGCGATCGCGGGGCAGGAAACCGAACTGCGCCACGAGCTCGGTGCGCGCTACGGCGCCAAGCACCTGTTCAACGACTGGGAGCGCCTGGTCGAGCTACCGGAGCTGGACGCGATCAGCATCGCCGTACCGAACTTCCTGCACGCTCCGGTCGCCATCGCCGCCCTCAAGCGCGGCTTGCACGTGCTCAGCGAAAAACCACTGGCGCGCAACGCCGTCGAAGGCCGCGAAATGGTAGAGGCGGCTCGCTCGGCGGGTCGGGTCCTGGACGTGGCGTTCAACCACCGGCTGCGCGGCGACATCCAGAAGCTCGGCGAGATCATCCACGGCGGCGAGCTGGGTCGTCCCTATTACGCCAAGGCATCGTGGATGCGCCGCCGGGGCATCCCGAAGATCGGTAGCTGGTTCACCAACCGCGACATGGCGGGCGGCGGACCGCTGGCCGACATCGGTGTGCACGTCTTGGACTACGCGCTGTTCCTGCTCGGCGAACCCCGCGTGACCTCGGTCAGCGCCGCGACCTACAACGAGCTCGGCACCCGCGACATCGGCAGCATGCAGTGGGAAACCGCAGCCGGGCAGGGATCGGCCTTCGAGGTCGAGGACATGGCAGCCGCGTTCCTGCGCCTGCAGGGCGGCGGCACCCTGGTGCTCGAGACCTCGTGGGCGGCCTTCCGCAACCCGGACGACCTCATCGACTTCCACGTCATGGGCACCGAGGGCGGCGCCGAGCTCACCGCGGTGGGAGCCACCAAGGCCAAGGTCGGCGACCTGCGCATCTACCGCGACGTCGACGGCGAGGTCGCCGATTACCGACCGAGCGCCGAACCGGGCCTCGCGCATCCGGGCGTGGTCGCCGACTTCGTCCGGACCCTGGCCGATCCGGACGAGTGGGCGCGCAACGACGGCTCGATCGCCCTGCGCCGCGCCCAGATCATCGACGCCTGTTACCAGTCGGCCACCGAGAAAAAGGAGATCACGGTCGAATGAGCCTGCGCATCACCGTCTGGAACGAGGGCGTCCACGAGGCGCGGCAGCACCCGTCCGGTATCGACGAGTACTACCCGGACGGGATTCACGGCGCGATCGCCGAGGCGCTGCGCGCGCACATCCCCACCGCCTCGGTCCGCACCGCCATGCTCAGCGATCCCGAGCACGGGCTTCCGGAATCGGTCCTGGCCGACACCGACGTGCTGCTGTGGTGGGCGCACCTGGCCCACGGCGAAGTCTCGGACGAGGTCGTCTCGCGCGTCCAGCGGCACGTCCTGGGCGGGATGGGTCTGCTGGTGCTGCACTCCGGGCACTTCTCCAAGATCTTCACCCGCCTTCTGGGCACCACTTGTTCGCTGAGCTGGCGCAATGCGGCCGAGCGCGAGGTCGTCTGGACGGTCGACCCGACCCACCCGATCACCGAAGGGGTGCCGAACCCCCTGGTCATCCCCGAACAGGAAACCTACGGCGAGTTCTTCGACATCCCGGTCCCGGACGAGCTGATCTTCATCAGCTCGTTCACCGGCGGCGAGGTCTTCCGCTCCGGCTGCACCTTCCACCGGGGACGGGGTCGCATCTTCTACTTCAGCCCCGGCGATGAGAGCTACCCGGTGTACAACCAGCCCGAGATCCAGCGAGTGCTGACCAACGGAGTCCACTGGGCCGCGCAACCCGGGATCGAGCGCGCCATTCCGCAGGTGTCGAACCCGGAACGCGACTGGTACCTCACCTGACCGGGTCCGGGCGGGCGCGCCGCGCGGAGCTCGCACGGCGCGCCCACCGACGGCCGCCCGGGGCATCCACCCAGGTAGACGCGGATCCGCTCGAACATACCGGCAGGATCTACCATCGAAGAGCGAACACCAAGTACCGCGAGCCCGCTTCTTGTAGGCGATATTCCATGTACATGATCAATGTCCGGTTTGTCGGGACAGTTTTAGGCAAAACTGTCGGCTCCCGCCTCGCCGCCGGGGTGTCGTCGGAGGCGGCGGGGCGTTGATCTTGGGGTATGGGGTTGGTGCAGGTCGGGTGGATCTTCGTGGGTGGGCGACCCCCCGGTGGGCCGGGGGATTGGGCGGTTTGTCATAATGAGGTGACAGCGCAGATCCCGCCGCTGTTCTTCTTGCTCACTTCCAACAAAACTCGTGGTGAGAACTGTGTCTAAGCGCAACAACGGATCTGATGCTGCTTTCCGCAACCCGGTTGAGGGCGGCCGCATCTGCCCGTCTCCGAGTGAGCTGATCGCGCTGCGCGGCCCCTGGGGCTCGCGCAGGCCCTCGCGTCGCCTCGGCACGACGGGTGTTGTCTCGGCCGACGTCGGCACCCGGTCCTGAACGAAACCGGCTGTCGCTGAGCTGATCCCGCTCGGCCAGAACCGGCGGTGCGGGCACGCGGCCGGGCGCGCGCCCGCGATGGCTCAGCTCGCGTGGGCGACGAGGTCGTCCACGATCGCCGACAGCGGCGGAAGTGCCAGCATCCTCCGCTGCACGCCTCGCGCGCGTGCGCGGTAGCCCGGGTCCTCCAGGACCTGCTGCAGCGCGTCGCGCAGGCGTGCGGTCGTGACGTCCTCGACGTTGAGCCGCAGGCCGGCGCCGAGCTCGGTGATGCGCGCCGCGTTGCCGGGCTGCTCGGCGAACATCGGGATCGACACCATCGGCACGCCCGCGTCGAACGACTCCAGCGTGCTGTTGAACCCGCTGTGGGTGATGAACGCGTCCACGGCGGGCAGCAGCGCGCCCTGCTGCACGAACGGCGTGAGGTGCACGTTGTCCGGTCGCGGCCCGGCCCAGTCCGCGGGCTCGCGGTCAGCGCCGATGGCGGCCACCGCGGTGACCGGCATCTCGCCGAGCGCCTCGATGATCGTCTCCAGCAGCTGCGGCCGGTCGCCCAGCATCGCCGGGGCGTTGGAGCCGAGACTGGCCAGCACCAGCGGCTTGTCGTCGGGCAGCGCGGCGACGGCGGGGTCCAGCGGAGCGGTTCGCCGCTGCGGCGGGCGGTAGTGATGTCGCGCTTCCAGCCTCGCCTGCTCGGGGTAGAACCCCTCGGGGATCACCGTGGCGCGGAACTCGCGCATCGCCTCCCACGGATCGTCGATCTCGGGCAGCTCGAAGTCCGCGCGGAGGCCGTTGAGCTCGGCCAGCACCTCGGGTGAGCCGTGCGGGGCCATCGGGCCGATGTCGAGCACGGCCTGCGGGATGCCCAGCTTGCGCGCGGCGATGTAGCCGCCGAACTCGGTGACCTCGCGCACGATCAAGTCCGGGCGTGCGCCGTCGAGGACGTCCAGCAGGTCGGCGGCCGATCGGTGGCCGAGCACGCCGATGAAGTTGTGCGCGAAGACCTCCGGCCGCAGGTCGATGGTCCTGCGGCCGCGGTCGTGGGCCATCAGCTCGGGAATCTCGGCCAGGCCCGCGTAGGCCGGGTCCATCGCCAATTGCCCCATGGTCAGCGCGTTGGGCAGCCGGATCGCCCGCAGCCCCGCGTCCTCGACGTGCGCGGCGGCTTGATCACCTGTGGCCACCGCGACTTCGTGCCCCGCATCGTGCAGCATCCGCGCCACTGGCAGCACCAGCGGCACGAGATGCGAGTACGCGGGTTGAGCGGTGAGGACGATGCGCAACGTTTCTCCTAGTTGGCGAATCAGTCGGTGCTGTCCGAATCGTCGGCTACGCCGGGGAGGTTGGCGTTCATCCGATCCAGCAGCGACTCGAGCGTCTCCACTTCGCTGCTGTCCATGCCGCGCATCAGCTCCGCGTTGGCCTGCCTGGCGGCGTGCACCAGCCGCTGGTGCACCTCGCGTCCCTCATCGGTGAGCGTGATCAGCTGCGCGCGCCGGTCGTCGGCGGTCTGGTCGCGGCGCAGCAGGCCGTCGGCCACGAGCCGGTCGACCTGCCGCGCCACCGTCTGCCCGCTGACGCGCAGCTTGGCCGCGAGATCGCGCTGGATCAGCGGGCCCAGGCTCTGCAGGGTTTCCAGCACGGTCCACGCCGCGAAGCTGGCGCCGGCCTCGTGCAGGCGCCGCTCGAAGTTCTCCCGGGCCCGGCGCGCGGCCAGGTTGAGCCGATACCCCAGGTTGCCCAACCCGGCGGACTGGTTCGGATCGGTCGAATCCATCGATTCCCCCAAAAACGGCAGCCGACTGATAGTCAGCGTGCTGTCTAGATCAGGGTACCCGTGCGCCGGCGCCCACCGGGGAGAGCGGGTCAGCCGATCGACCGGCCCGCGTACTCCGGAGCCGGTTCGACCCGGCTCGCGAGCTCGTCGGCGATCTCCTGCGGGAACGGGGTGGCACGTCCCTGCTCGCCGTCGACGTGCAGCGCCATCAGCTCCGTGGTGGCGACCAGGGTCTCGCCCACCACCATCTCGTGGCACATCCGGAGCTTCTTCGCCCCGGTGTCGATGACGCGCGTGGTGATCAGCAGCTCCGAGTCCGCGGGCACCTCGCGCAGGTACCGCACGTGCGCCTCGACGATGTAGAGGGAGCAGCCGGTGTTCTCCAGGTAGGCCGCGTCCATGCCGATGCGTCCCATCAGGGCGTCGGTGGCGAAACCGAACACCAGCACGTAGTAGGCCTCGCTGAGGTGCCCGTTGTAGTCGATCCACTCCGGGCGCACCTGCGTGCGCAGGTCGGGTTCGCGGCTCAACGGGACTCCTTGATCTTGTCGACGGCGCGCATGACCTCGATGACCGCGCGATCGCGGTCGGCGACCAGCTCGGCCACCGGGGTGCCCCCGGAGGCCTCCTCGCAACCCTGGACCATGCGATCGCGCAGGTCATCGGTGAGCTCGGGGGCTTCCAGGCGGGTCCACGGGGCCTTCAGCGAAGGACCAAAGTGGTCGAGCATGTGCGACATGCCGCCTTCGCCGCCCGCGAGGTGGAAGGTCAGGCACGGTCCGAGCAGCGGCCAGCGCAGCCCCGGGCCCGCGGTGATCGAGGAGTCGATCTGCTCCACGGTGGCTTCCCCGTTGGCGACCATGTGCAGCGCCTCGCGCCAGATCGCCTCCTGGAGCCGGTTGGCGATGAAGCCGGGCACCTCGTGCTCCATCTTGATCACGTGCTTGCCCGCGATGTCGAAGAACTCGGCGGCCCAGTCCACCGCCCACTGCTCGGACTTCTCACCGCCGACGACCTCGACCAGCGGGATGAGGTAGGGCGGGTTGAAGGGGTGGCCGACGACCAGGCGCTCCGGGGTGGCGCAGCGCTGCTGCATGTCGGTCATCGGGAAGCCCGAGGTCGACGAGGAGACCACCACGCCGTCCGGGGCGGCGGCGTCGATGCGGGAGAGCAGGTCGAGCTTGAGCTCGAGGTCCTCCGGGGCGCTCTCCTGCACGAACTCGGCCTCGCCGACCGCGTCCTCCAGAGTCGCCGCCACGGTCAGGTTCTCGCGCGAGGCGCCCTCGGCCAGCCCCAGCTCGGTGAGCGCGGGCCAAGCGGCCTCGACCAGGCGCTGCAGCTTGTCCTTCGCGTCCGGAGCCGGGTCCCAGGCGGTGACCTGGTAGCCCCGGGCGAGGAAGTGCGCGACCCAGCCGCCGCCGATGACACCGGCGCCCACGCAGGCGACCTTGCGCACCGATCCCGGTGCGATGCGTGCGTCCACTGTGCATTCCCTTCGAAGAGGTTGGGGCGCGGGTGGTTCGCCCGCCCGCGCGGAGGTGATCGGACCTGCTGCGCGCCCGCGGTGAGGTGGCGGAGGTCCGGGGGAGAGGTCAGGAGCGGGGCTTGAGCCCGAGCTTGGCGCGCGCCTGGTCCGGGCTTGCGACCTTGGCGCCGAGCGACTCGACGATCGTCACGGCGCGCTCGACGAGCTTGGCGTTGGTGGCCTTGACGCCCTTGCTCAGGTAGAGGTTGTCCTCGAGACCGACGCGCACCTGGCCGCCGAGGATGGCCGACTGCGCGACCCAGGGCATCTGGTTGCGGCCGATCGAGAAGCTGGCCCAGTTCGAGCCTTCCGGCAGCATGTTCACCATCGACTGCAGCACGCCCGGGTCGGCCGGAGCACCGTAGGGGATGCCCATGCACAGCTGGAACAGCGCCGGGGCGTCGATGAGCCCCTCCTCGATGAGCTTGGTGGCGAACCACAGCTGCCCGGTGTCGAAGACCTCCATCTCCGGCTTGACCCCGAGCTCCTGGATGCGCTTGGCGCCCGCGCGCATCATGTCCGGGGTGGAGATGTAGAGCTGGCTGCCCTCGCCGAAGTTCAGCGACCCCATGTCCATCGTGCAGATGTCCGGCAGCAGCTCCTCGACGTGCGGAAGCCGCTCCAAGCCGTTGACCAGGTCGGTGCCGTCGACCGGCTTGAGCGGGTCGTCCTGGTCGATGAACAGGTCGCCGCCCATCCCGGCGGTCAGGTTGATGACGACGTCCACACCGGACTCGCGGACCCGGCGCACGACCTCCTCGTAGAGCCGGACCTCGCGCGAACCCTGCCCCGTCTCGACGTTGCGCACGTGGATGTGCACGACCGCGGCGCCCGCGTTGGCCGCCGCCACGGCGTCCTTGGCGATCTGCTCCGGGCTGACCGGGACGAACTCGTTCTTGCCCACGGTGTCGCCCGCGCCGGTGAGCGCGGCGGTGATGATGACCTCGTTGTTCAACGTGATTCCCTTCCGTAAAACGGCATGCTGAAGCAGCGCCCGGCAGACCGGGCGCATTCCGAGATTCGGTTCAGTGCCTGACGATTTCGCGATCGATGTAGTCGTGCAGCGCCTTTCGCATGCGCTGCACCGAGCGTCCCCGGCGGTCGGTGAGCACCTGGATGCCGAGGCCGTCGATGAGCGCGGTGAGGCTCATGGTCAGGTCCTCGGCGTCGGTGTCGGTGAACACGCCCTGCTGCTGGCCCTGGCGGATGGTGCGGGCGATGGTGTCGTGCCATCGGGTGTAGGAATCGCTGTGCAGAACCCGGAGTTCGGGGCGCAGTGCGCTCTCGTTCCACACCTGCAGCCAGATCGACCACTCGCGCCGCAGCAGCCCGGGGGAGGGAAGCTGCAGCTCCACGAGCCGCAGCAAGCGCGCGTGGGCGTCGTCGATGCTGTGCAGCTCGGCGACCTGGCGATCGAAGGCCTGCTTGACCGAATACCGCAGGGTCTCGGTCAGCAGGTCGTCGCGGCCGGGGAAGTAGTAGTGGATCGTCGCCGCGCTCGTCCCGGCCGCCTGGGCGACGTCGGCCACGCGCACCGCGTGGTAACCGCGCTCGGCGATCAGTTCCCAGGCGGCGTCGAGGATCTGCTGGTAGCGCTCGGGCTTGGTGGCGTCGGCGCGGGCGCTGCGCTGCGGGGCAGCGGCGACGGTCTCGACGTCATCGCCACCGTTGATCAGCCAGTTGACCGTGACGTGGCAGATCTCGGCGATGCGGGTGAGCTCTGCGGGGGTGAAGCGCCGGGTGCCGGTCAGCGACTTCGACAGCTTGGTGGCGTCGAGGCCGATGCGCTCGGCGAAGGTGCGCTGGGAGTCCGGGTGTGCGCGGACCACTCCGCGTGCCCGTTCCCGCAGCCCGTCATCGGTGTCCGTCACGTGCCACACGCTATCAGCGCATTGCGATCGTCGCAATAATGGGACAGAAATGTCGGTGCATAAACCGTTCTGAACTGGTGCTATTCCTCCGCTCGCGGAGCTGACTGACAAGTCAGTCGAATCGCAACCGCCGGATGGGGCCGAGGTGCGGGCGGAGGTCGTCCGGCTCGGTCGCGCGATCCGCGGAGGTCGCGTGGCCCGGCCGCAGCGCGTCGCTATTGCGTACTCCGAGTGATCGCCCGATGATGATCCGCATGGCGCGCAACGGTACGAGTGATCAGGCCACGCCCGGAGTGGACCAGGGCGGGAGCAAGCGGTCCCGCACGGCTTGGATCTGGTCCAGCGTGATCATCGCGTTCATCGTGCTGGTCTTCCTGCTGATCTTCATCCTGCAGAACGTCCAGAGCGTCACCGTGCGGTTCCTCGGCCTGGCCGGAACCCTCCCGCTGGGCGTGGCCATGCTGTTCTCGGTGATCGGCGGTGCGCTGCTGGTCGCGCTGGCGGGTACGGCGCGGATCCTGCAGCTGCGGCGCGAGGCGCGGAAGGCGGCGCACTCCAGCAACGGCACCACCAAGCGCATCGACGGTGACGGCGAGCACTGACTTCACCGACCTCCCGGTCGCGAGTTTGCTGCTCGAAGAGCGGATCCCGCAGCCACGCGGGGCGCCAGGTTCCGCCACCCGCACCGCCACGCAAGCCCCGAACTGAAATTCTCCTAAGGGGAGGTCTCTGCGGTGGCAGTCGACTGGACGCGGCGGATGGCACGGCGGGCGCGCGAGGCCGGAGATCCGCTGGGCGGCATCCTGGCGCTGGCGAACGCGCGCGGCGTGCTGAACTTCTCCGGCGGATTCCCCGACCCGTCGCTGTTCCCGACCGGCGAGCTGGCCGAGATCACACGGCGCCTGCTCGACGAGGATCCGGGCGTGGCTCTCCAGTACACCCCCAGCAACGGCATCGAATCCGCGCGGCACGCGGTGGCGGACTGGGCGGTGCGGGAGCAAGGTCGCAGACCCGCCGACGGTGAACTCATGCTCACCAGCGGTGGAATCGACGCGGTCACCCTCATCGCCAAGACGATGCTCGACCCCGGCGACGTGGTGCTGGTGGAGGAGCCGACCTATCTCGGGGCGGTCTCCGGTTTCGCCACATTCGACCCGGTGCTGCGCGGCGCAGCGCTCGACGAGGACGGATTGGACGTCGGCGCGCTGGCGGAGCTGCTCGCCGCGGCGCCGGCGGCTCCGAAGCTGCTCTACACCATCCCGGATCACCAGAATCCCAGCGGCCGTTCGCTTTCCGAGTCTCGGCGGCGCGAACTCGTGGAGCTGTGCAGGCGGTGGGACGTGCTCGTCGTCGAGGACGTGGCGTACCGGCAGCTGGCCTTCGACGGAACCGCGGCACCGAGTCTGTGGTCGCTCGGGCCGGACGTGGTGATCCAGATCGGCACGTTCTCGAAGATCTTCTTCCCGGGCGTGCGCCTGGGATGGGCGGTCGGGCCCGCCGAGGTCGTGGACAAGCTGGCCGTGGCCAAGCAGAACTCCGACCAGTGCGCGGGTGCGCTGGGGCAGCGCATGCTGGAGGAATATCTGCGCGGCGGGTTGCTCGACGGACATCTCCCGAAGGCCCGCGCGCTCTACCGGGACCGCGCGGCGGCCGTCGACGCCGCGCTCGCGGAGCACTTCGCCGAACTGGGAACTTGGACGTCGCCGACCGGTGGTTTCTTCACCTGGCTGCACCTGCCGGGTATCGACACCACGGCCCTGGCGAGCCGGGCCGCCGAGCACGACGTCGCTTTCGTGCCGGGAGCGGGCTTCTACGCGGAGAAGGCCGACACCGAGCATCTGCGCCTCTCGTTCAGCAGGATCGAGGTGCCCGAGATCGAACAGGGCATCGCCAACCTCGCCACCGCGGTGCGGGAATCGGCCGAGGTGTGAGTCCACTCCGGTGAGCGGTTCGAGAAGCGTCGGCCAGCCGTGCGGTCGCGATAGACGAGTCACCGGTGCGCTGTCCTGGAACGCGGTTTCGCCCGAGGGCGGCGGGTTTCGGCTGCTCGATGTGGTCCGATATGCCCCGGCTGTCCCGGTTGTTCAAATGGGCGGTATTCTCAGCTGCGGGATGGCCGAAATATCCTGAACACTGGGTATCGATTTTTCCTCCTCGCGCGTTAACAATTATCGGCAGTGGCAAGGGTCACCATTCTTCAGGTGCTTGCCGCGTGCGCGCTCTCAGTTCGAAGATCGGTGGAAATCGCTGCGCAGGGGCGTGGTGAGCGGCCAGCGGATTGCCAGGGGGTCGTCCATCCGGGCCAGCCGACGTCTAGTCTCGCGGATCGATCTGCCGGAGATCCGCCGGTGACCGATCCGTTAGGGAGCGCCCGATGTCGCTGAACACCAACCGCACCGCCAAGCGCACCGCGTTAGTGGCCGCGACCGCTCTGTCCACCGTGTTCATCAGCGGCGTGCCCGCAGTGGCACAGCCCGAGCAGCCGGCCAACGCCTCGCAGGCCCTGCAGAAGCTGCGCGAGCTGTCCAAGCAGGCCGAGGTGCTCACCGAGGACTACAAGAAGGCCCAGGACGACCACAACGCCAAGGAGCAAGCGCTCCAGCGGTTCACCGAGTCCGCGGCGCAGGCCGACAAGGTGGCCGCCGAGGCGCACGCGCAGGAGGAGCGGCTGCGCGGCAAGGTCGACGAGCTGAGCAAGGCCTCCTACAAGGGCTCCCGGATGAACACGCTCTCGGCGCTGATCGGTAGCGAACGTCCCAAGCAGTTCCTGGACCGCGCCGCGACGCTGGACCTGATGTCGGAGCACAACAACGAGGCGGTGCAGGCGATGGCGGCGGCGACCAAGCGCGCCGAGCAAGCCCAACGCCAAGCCCGCGAGGCCGAGGCCAAGGCCGCCAAGGCCGAGCAGGACGCCGCCAAGCTCGAGGGCGACATCGCCAGCCGCAAGGAGCAGATGGACGATCAGATCGCGGAGGTCAAGGAGCAGTACAGCAACCTCAGCGAGGACGACAAGGACGTGCTCTCCGGTGTCAGCAGTGCCGTCGGACAGCTCGCGGGTTCCGGCACCGCGATCAAGGCCGTCAACGCCGCGTTGAGCAAGCAGGGCTCGCCCTACGTGTACGGGGCCAAGGGACCCAACCAGTTCGACTGCTCCGGCCTGGTGCAGTGGGCCTACCAGCAGGCCGGGGTTTCGCTGCCCGGTTCCACCCGTTCCCAGGTCTCGGTGGGCAAGTCGGTCAGCCAGTCGAACATGAAGCCCGGCGACATCATCTTCTTCTACAGCTCTGCCAGCCACGACGGCATCTACATCGGCAACGGCAAGATGGTGCACGCCCCGACCGAAGGCCAGGACGTCACGGTCGAAGAGGTCAAGTACATGGGCGACGTGCACTCCGTGCGGCGAGTCGCGGGCTGATCTCGCGCCCGCGGGTTCGGCCCCGATCGGCGACGTGTGTTCCGGGGTCGGCACCCGGGACGCGCTCCGTGGCGGGGTTATGCTGACCGGGTGACCGGAAGCGGGGACAGGTCGTCGGACGGCTGGGGCGTTCCACCGGGCGGAGTCGATGTGCGACGCCCGAATTCCGCCCGGATGTACGACTACTACCTCGGTGGTTCGGCCAACTTCGCCGTCGACCGGGAGGCCGCCGAAGCCGGGTTGTCGGCCATGCCCTACGCCCGGGATTACGCGGTCGCCAACCGAGCCTTCCTGCGGCGGGCCGTGGCGTACCTGCTCGAGCAGGGCGTCGGTCAGTTCCTGGACCTCGGGTCCGGGATCCCGACGGTCGGCAACGTGCACGAGATCGCCCATCAGCAGGATCCGCGGGCCCGCATCGCCTACGTCGACCACGAGCCCGTGGCGGTCGCGCACGCGCAAGCGCTGCTGGAGGGCGACGAGCTGGTTTCGATCGACCAGGCCGACATCCGCCGTCCCGATGAGGTGCTCAACGCCCCGGGCGTCGCGCGGCTGGACTTCCACCGGCCGGTGGGTGTGCTCGCGGTCGCGATCCTGCCCTTCGTGCCGGACCAGCAGGAGGCCACCGCGCTCACCGCCGCCTACCGGCGGGCTTGCGCACCGGGCAGCCACCTCGCGGTCACGCACATCTCCCAGCTGGCGGCGAGTTCGGAACAGGTGGCCGCGGCCGAGGAGGTCATGGCGCAGACGCCGACTCCGGTGCGCTGGCGCGGTCCGGAGGAGATCGCCGAGCTCCTGCACGGCTACGAGCTCGTCGAGCCCGGCCTGGTGCCCACGGCGTCCTGGCGGCCGGAACGCGCGCCCACCGAGGACGAGGTGGCGCGAGCCAACGCCTACGCCGCGGTCGGCCGCTGCTGATCTCGGTCGCGTTTCGAGTTTGAACGGCACGCGGATCGGGGACACTCACGGGTGGTGCTCCTGATGCCGTCACCGATCTCGCGGAGGTGATTCGGCGGTGCAGATGGGACAGCTGCAACACGTCTACGACCACGCCGGGCCGTTCACGACGGTCTACGTGGATACCTCGGCTGATGTGGAGGACGCGTCGAAGGCCATCGAGCTGCGGTGGCGCGATCTGCGCGAGCGGCTGCAAGGCCAGGGCGCCGACGAGGCGACGCTGGAAGCGATCGGCGAGCAGGTTCGCCGGCATCGCGCGCAGAACGGCCCGCGCGGGCAGGTGATCGTCGGCACCGGCGGTGAAGTCGTGCTCTCCGAAGAACTGCCCGAGCCGCCCAGCAACCTGCCCGCCGAGGACCAGGCCTGCTTCGGCGCCGCGCCGCACCTGCTGCCCTACCTGCGCAGGCGCATGACCCCGGTGCCGTTCCTGCTCGCCGACGTCGATCGGGTCAGTGCCGAACTGCTGCTGGTGCGCGGGTCTGCCGACATCGAACGCCGGGAGCTCAGCGGTGCTGACCATCCGGTGCACAAGGCGCACTCGGGTGATCCGGAGAATCACCAGCGGCTCCACCTCGCGGTGGAGGAGCAGTGGCGGCGCAACGCCGAGCTGATGGCCGACGAGATCACCGAGTGGGCGCGCAAGATGGAGGCCCGCGTGATCGTGCTGGCCGGTGACGTGCAGCAGCGCGGGCTGGTCCGCGACCGGCTCGGCAACGAGGTGCGCGACGTCGTGGTGGAAAGCGACACCGGAGTGCGCGGTGTCCCGGACGAGGAGCTGCGCCAGGAGATCGCTTCGACGGTCCACAATGCGCACGTCGCCGACGTGGTGGACGAGTTCGAGCGGGAACGCGGTCGTGCTGAGCGCGCCGTCGAAGGCTGGCCGGACACCGTGGCCCTGCTGCGCCGCGGCCAGGTCCGCACGCTGCTGTGGACCACCGACGAACGCGCGGGTGAGCTCTACATCGGACCGGGAACGACCGAACTCGCCGATGTCGAGCAGGATCTCACCGACATGGGCAGCGAAACGCTGGGTCGGGTGCCCGCCAGCGCCGCGGTGCTCCGCACGCTGGCCGCCACCGATGGCGAGGTGATCATCGCCGATCCGGAAGCGGTGGAGCTGACCGGAGGCATCGGCGCCGTGCTGAGGTTCGCGGCGTAACCGCTGGGCACGCTGGAAGTCGAGACGGGCAACGGAGGACAACGGTGGGCAATCCGAACCTCGAGGCCCTGAGCGAGGCCGGGGTGTCGATCTGGCTGGACGACCTGAGCCGCGGCCGCATCGCCGCGGGCAAGTTCCAGGAACTGATCGACGAGTACTCCCTGGTCGGGGCGACCTCCAATCCGACGATCTTCGCCAACGCACTGGCACGGGAACCCGACTACGACGAGCAGTTCGAACAACTCACCAAGGCGGGCGAGGACGTCGACGGCGCGGCTCGTGCGATCACCACGACGGATGTGCGGGATGCGGCGGATGTGTTCCGGGGTGTCTACGACCGCACGGGTGGTGTGGACGGCCGGGTGTCGCTGGAGGTCGATCCGCGGCTGG
>NZ_BAAARA010000023.1:0-192537 GCF_039531955.1 Saccharopolyspora halophila | reverse complement strand
CCGCGGTCGGCATGTGGCACGGGCCGCCGAACGCGCTCGGCGCGCCATAACCCATGTCGTCAATGAGCACCACGACCACGTTCGGGGCGCCCTGCGGCGGACGTAGCGGCTGCCGCGGCTGGAAAGCCGGGCTCTGGTCGCGCGCGTCGAGCGCGGTCGCCGACTGCTGCTGCGGATCCGAGATCGGCAGCCGTTCGCGGGATGGGGGCGGGTTCTGCACTTCTAGATTCACCTCGAGTGTCCAGGTCAGATGAAAGGCGCGTGGACTCGGCACATCGGGTCGGCTGTTGAAGCCGATTCCTGAACTCCGCAGACGTAGCTTGGCAGAAGCTCGGAAGGCAATCTACGCGAGCAGCGGTACCGACCTAGACGGATTTCGAACTGGGGCCATAGATACTCTCTCTGGCTCATTGGCCTGGGGTTTTAGGACAAGTTGATCTCCGTTCACCTGTTGACTCGCCGGCTTCGCCACACCCATGCTGTGTTGCGTCACGAACAACGTGTTCCGTAATTCACAACACCTGGAGGGGTCATGATCTTCGTTGGCGAGTTGGCCGGCTTGCCGCCCGGAGAGTCGGTGCGCATCGACGGCGCGGTTCCGATCGCGGTGTTCAACGTGGATGGCGAGCTCTACGCGATCGACGACACCTGCTCGCACCAGGACGCGTCGCTGTCCGAGGGGTGGCTGGAGGGCTGCGCGGTGGAGTGCCCGCTGCACGCCGCCTGCTTCGACCTTCGCACCGGTCAGCCCAGCGGCCCGCCTGCGAAGAAGCCGGTGCGCACGCACGCCGTGTCCGTTGAAGCCGGCATGATCTACGTACACGAGCAGACTCGCGAGAGCGTTGCCGCCGGGGTTTGACCAACAGCCAGCTCCGTTCTTGGGACTTGGGTGGCAGGAACACCCAGCTCCACTGGTGCCGAACGGGATTCGCGAAAGCATTCCGAAAAAGATTGCTTCGAGCGAACACTGGGAAGTCCGAGCGGCGCGGCGCCACTCGGACTGCATTCCGGTGGTTGGCCGGTGCTATCGCCGACCAGCACGGTTCCGGGGTGCGTGCGGTGAAGTGCCGATCGAGCAGATCAGGGCTTTCGACCGGCTGCTGGCCGAGCATCGCGGTGGACTCGTCAACGCCGCCGCGGCCAAGCTCTGCTCGCGCATGAGGTCGGCCACTTGACCTAAGTCGGCAGGAAGGTCTTCCTGGGTGGCGATCCTTTGGCACCGCTCGGTGCGGCGGGAGTGGCGAGAGGACCGTCGCAGGTGCTCGACAAGCTCGCCGGCGGGTCGCGGTCGGTGTCGGCGCGGTCGCGCCATGCGTTGTAACTCGAGCGGGGCGGCCGAGCATTGCGGCACATCAACATGATGCTGTAGTGCGCCTTCTCCGGCTCGGACAACGCGCAACGCTGGTTCAGTTTCGCGTCTGGGCGAAGAATACCTCCGTCTTTCAAGGAACGTTTTAATCGCGTCCGGGAAACCACGGCCTCGGTCTCCAACTCGTTCAACCAGCCTCGAACGCGGTGGTCTGGTTTAGCTGAGACGTCCAGCAACCCACCGGACTCGGTGGTCTCCACGAGTCGTCGCTCGATGTCCTTCGGGTCCCAGCACGGCCAAGATCGTAAGCGGCGTTATGGGAGCAGAACACCGGCCGAGTCGACGGGCGGATTATTCGGCGGTGAGTCGGGCGCGGGTGCGGGGCGTTTTCGGGTGACCGTCGTGCTGTCCGTTTTGGTGCTGCTGTGGTGATGTTGGTCAAGGGGGTTGGGCCGTGGTGTACGAGTACGTGGATCCGGGGCCGACGCCGCGTGCGAGTTCTGCTGCGACGGCGAAGGTGATGCGCTCGACGGGGCGGCGGGACACTGTGCCGGAGTTTCGGGTGCGGCGTGCGCTGCATCGGCGTGGTCTGCGGTTCCTGGTCGACGTCGCGCCTGCTGGGACGAACCGGCGTCGGCGGGTTGACGTGCTGCTGCGGGGTCCGAGGATCGCGGTGTTCGTGGATGGCTGCTTCTGGCACTCGTGTCCGTTGCACGGTCCGGTGCCGAAGAGCAATCGGGAGTGGTGGCGGCGGAAGTTGGAGGGTGTCGTGCGGCGGGATCGGGATACCGAAGCGGCGTTGACGGCAGTGGGTTGGTCGGTGGTCAGGGTGTGGGAGCACGAGGACGCCGAGGCTGCGGCCGACCGGATCGAGCAGATGGCGCGCGAGCGGCAGCGGCCGCGTTGAGGCGGGCGCCGACCCAAGCCGTCTCCAGCCGGGGCTCCGTCCCGACGGGACGCTTTCGATCGACGCCGCGGGTGCATGTTCTGCCTTGTGGCCACGAACGTGTGGGTAGTGCGCAAGTCGCCTCGCGATTGAACCCCCACAGCGAGGACCGCAGCTCAGCTAATGGAGGTGAGAACCGCCGATCAACACCCCGTGAAGAAACCCTAGGTCAAAAGCTTGACCTAGGGTTCTCGCTGTGTCGGAGGGGCGAGTTGCGCACTAACCACACGGATCCGGTTGCCTGAGGCGACTTGACATTCGTAGGAGTGGGTGCCTGGGTTGTCCTGACCTGGTCTTGGCCGGGACACCCTGCGGGACACGTCGCCGGGAGCGTGAGCAGCGGCGATGAGGGATGAGCCTGTTTGGGGCGGGCATTTGTGGCTGTCCCGACAGGGCGGTTTGTGGTGTCTGGTGGGGCGTTAGGGAAGTCCTCGGATTGCCGTCCCGTGAGTGATCAGGTGCTCCATGTGACCAAGGAATTCGTACCTGGCAACATCGGCAGGTTCGAGGTGCTGTGTTGTGTCGTCGCCGACCCGCGGCATGGCCGCGGGTTCGCGCTGCTTTTCGGAGTGGTTGGAGTGTGGGCGCCTTTTTGACCTCGTACCCCGTTTCATCGAACAAGGGCCTGCAGTGCGGCGTAGAGACGCGGCACGGGAACTTGTGAACACGCAGGGGGTACGCCGCGCTCTTTGGGTTCGTTCTCGGCCGCCCCTTACCCGATCAAAGTGTGTCCAAATTCCCGTTTTGTCTTCGAGGGGTAGCTTAATACGGGCGTATGCTCGTTTTGGTGCATTTCGGACTGGCTGAGAAAGTCCTCTATCGATGTGGGAAGCTCTGAGCTTCGAGGTAAAGCCGCGGGGGGACATCGATGAATGCACCGAATGGGTTGCCGGCGAAAGATCGACCGGGAATCCCGGCTTGGTTGGGGCCGGTTGCTCTATGTCTCGGTCTTCTGAGCTGGTTCGTTCCTGTGGGTGGGATCGCCCTTGGATCGGTGGCGGTCGCCTGTGGCGTGATCTCGGTATGGACCAGAGGTCCGTATCGCGTCGATGGCACAGCTGTTGCTGGTGCAGCTATGGGAGCGTTACACGTCGTCTCTTCGTTGCTCCTGTTCGTCGCTAGTAGCTCTGGGTATTGAAATTGGGGCCGCTTAGCTCGACGAGACAGTAGTACTCAACGTGCCCTTGTCGATGTTTCGCCTTTGCGGCGGTTTCGTTGGTTGGACGTGTGCTCGCCGCAGTGTGCGGCAAACACGCCGCTAGGTCAGTCGTGGACTTGCTTGCGTCCGGTGACCTTGTTGTAGATGACGAGGAGGGCGATGGCGCCGATGACCGAACCGACCCAGCCGGAAGGTTGGAATCCGCCGAAGCCGCCCGTGAACAGGCCGAACAGGAAGCCGCCGACGATGGATCCGCCGACGCCGAGCGCGATGGTCATGAGCAAGCCGATGTCGTCTTTGCCGGGCACGACCGCGCGGGCGATGAAGCCGGCGATCAGGCCAAACACGATCCAGCCGATGATGGTCCACAGCATGGGTCTGCCTCTTATCGTTCGGGGCTTTTGTCTTGATCAGCTTACGATGACCGGAACCGCGGCGTGAGGCCCGGTGGAGTGGTGCGCTGATCAGCTTCGGGGTGTGTTTTCGCGGTCGGCGGGCTGGAGTTCGCGCATTTCGGCGCGAAGCGCGCGGACTTCGGTGACGAGTTCCTGCACGGTCTGGCCGGTGGTGTCGGTATCCGGTTCGCGTGCGACTTGGGATTGCATGGCGTTGACGGCGACGGCGATGAACAGGTTGAGCACGGTGAAGGTCGTGATGGCGATGTGGGTCAGGAAGAAGATCCAGGCCAGGGGTTGGTGGGTCATGACGTCGCGGGCGACTTCGGACCAGGCTTCGCCGGTCATGACTTGGAACAGGGTGAACAGGGAGTCGCCGAGGTCGCCGAAGTACTCGGGCGAGGTGCGGTGGAAGAGCTTGGTGGCGATGACGGCGCTGATGTAGAGGATCAGGCCGAGCAGGGCGGCGATGGAGGCCATTCCGGGCACGGCGGTGAGCAGGGCGCTGACCACTTGGCGCATGCTGGGGATGGCTGAGACCAGTCGGAGCACGCGCAGGACGCGCAGGGCGCGCAGGGCGCTGAAGGTGCCGGTGGTCGGCAGCAGCGCGATGGCGACGATGGTGGCGTCGAAGCAGTTCCACGGGTCGCGGAAGAACCGCCATCCGTGCGCGTAGCAGCGGGCGGTGAGTTCGAGGGTGAACATCGTCAGCGCCGCACGGTCCACGGTGTGCAGCAACCAGCCGTGCGAGGCCAGCAGTTCCGGGGAGGTCTCGCAGCCGAGGGTGACCGCGTTGATCACGATCACCGCGATGATCAGGCGCTGAAAACCCGGTGCGTCGACCAGCGCACGGACGCGCTCACGCGTGCTCACCACACCACCCCGCGGTAGGAGTTCTGAGATCAGATGATGATCAACCTATCGGCGTGCAGCGGGGTTGCTCGCGTGCGGTCAGTTCGCTGTCACGCACGGCACACCGGTGCCCGGTGCCCGGGGTCGGCCAGGAGATGCTGCTCGACCCCGAGGACGTGGCGGGCGGGCAACGCTTTGTGGGTCCGGCCTGCGTAGTCGAACCGCATCGTGCGTTCCCGCGAGCCCGCTCACCCCGGAGATCATCCCGGTGAGGTTGGTTTGGGCGTGGTGTTGAAGACGTTGGCGCGATGACGTTTTGGTCGAATCGTTCTCCCCGCCGGTGCGAGCGAGGTTTGCGGAGCCGGCGAGGCGGCGCGGGTGAAGTAAGCCTCACCTTAGGGGGTTGTGGATCAGTCCGCGAACGCCTTACGGTCCCTGTCAGGAAGGCTAGGCAAACCTAAGTTCTGCCGAGTGGGTGGGAGTGGTCCTGCCGGGCCAGCGATGCATTGGCGTCCCGCGCGGCGCGAAGAGGCGTTGCGGCTCGTGGCCGTTGCGGCTGTTCGCGACGTCGTCTCGTGCGACTTGACTTTGAGGTGAATGGGTTTGACATCCAGCATCCAGCTCGCCGGTGGGAGCGGCGGGCCGGAGAACCTGCGTCCGCTTCTGGCCACGGCGCTCGACGCCCTGGGGAAGGGGGCCATCGAGCGCGACGGCCCGTTGCCGACCGGGGGTGCCGGCGCCATCGGAGCGTTGTTCGCCGAGGACGTGCTGCCGCTCGACGGTTCGGGAGCGGAATCGGCCTTGGAAGGGCTGGCCAGGGCCTTCGTCGCGGGTGCGGCCGATCCGGCGGATCCGACCTGCGTGGCGCATTTGCATACTCCTCCGCTGGCGCTTGCGGTGGCGGCGGACCTGGTAGCGGGAGCGTTGAATTCGTCCTTGGACTCCTGGGACCAGGCTCCCTCGGGGACGCACGTGGAAGGCCAGGTGATCGAAGCGCTGTGCGGCTTGGTCGGTTACGACCCGGCCGTGGCCTCAGGTGCGGTGACTTCCGGTGGCACCGAATCGAACCTGACGGGTTTGCTGCTGGCACGCGAGCACGCGCTGGCGAACGCGCTGGGCGCGCATCCGGTGGTTACCGGCATCCCAGCCGAGATGCACGGGCGACTGCGCATCCTGTGCTCGGAAACCACGCACTTCTCGGTCGCCCGCAGCGCGGGTGTTCTGGGCTTGGGCGAGGATTCCGTCATCGGTGTGCCGTTGGACCGTGATCATCGGATGGATCCGCAAGCCCTGCGCTCGCTTCTGGTGGACCTGCGGGCCCGCGGGGACCTCCCGATTGCGGTGTTGGCCACCGCCGGAACCACGGATCTCGGGGTGATCGATCCGCTCGCGGAGCTCGCTGAAGTTGCTGCCGAGCACGGCGCGTGGTTGCACGTCGACGCCGCCTACGGCGGCGGCGCGTTGTTCTCCGAGCGGCTCGCTCCGCTGCTCAGTGGCATCGAACGTGCAGACTCGGTGGCGATCGACCTGCACAAGCTCGGCTGGCAACCGGTCGCGGCCGGCGTGGTGCTGGCGCAACGGGCAAGCGCGTTCGACCCGATGGAGCGGCGAGTTGCCTACCTCAACACCAGCGATGACGAGGCCGCTGGTTTCCAGAGCAGGCTCGGGCGTTCCCTGCGCACGACCCGTCGCCCGGACGCCCTCAAGATCGCCGTGACGTTTCGAGCGCTCGGACGGCGTGGGCTCGGCGACCTCGTCGACAGGTGCCATGCGCAGGCGCACCATGCCGCGGCATCGATGCGAGAGCATCCCCGGCTGGAGTTGTACCGGGACCCGGTGCTCACCACGGTGATCTTCCGCTACCGACCGGAGAACGGTGATCCGGACGCGATCAACGCCGAGCTGCGCCGCGCGCTGCTCCGCAACGGTCGAGCGGTGGTGGGGCGCACCGAACTGGACGGCGCGGTGTGGCTCAAGCTCACCCTGCTCAACCCGAACACGACCGAGCCCGAGATCGACGCGCTGCTGGCGGACGTGATCGCCGCCGCGGAAGAGGAGGCCCGATGACCACCGTCACCGGCAACGACTCCGCACTGGACACCGAACGAATCGCCGAGTCCGCGACCGTGAACGGCATCCTGCGGTGCTGGGTTCGCGAAAACGGCGTGCAGGTCCCCGAATCGGTTGATCTGCACCTGCCGCTGAAAGTCGCGAGCACGGCCGTGTGCGCCGAAGTCCGCTACTGCTCGCCGACCGGGCACCACCGCTTCGGAGACGTGCGGTTTCCCAGCGGGGCCGCGGTCAACGCCGTCACGCTGGCAGCGTTGCTGACGGCCGAAGCATCTGCTGGGAACACCTCTGACCCGGCTGCGGCGCTCGACCTGGTCGAGAGGGTCGCGGACTCCCAACGGCGAACGGCAACTCACCTGCGAGAACGACAGGCCGAGCTGGATGCCTCGCCGGACACGTCGCCGTTCCTCGCAGCGGAGCAGGCACTGGTGCTCGGGCATCCGCTGCACCCGACGCCGAAGAGCCGGGTCGGCTGGACCGACAGCGAAGCCGCGGCGTATTCGCCGGAGCTGTGCGGGAGCTTCCAGCTGCACTGGTTCGCCGCGGATCGTTCGGTGGTCTCCGGCGAGGGGGCTGCGGTGGACCGGCTCGACGGCTTCGCCCCGGAGACGCCGGAGGGCATGGTCGCCGTGCCCGTGCACCCGTGGCAAGCGAGCGAGGTGCGGAAGCGCCAGAGCGTCGAGGCGCTGTTCGACGCCGGTCTGCTGCGGGATCTCGGGTCCTCGGGGCCGCCGTGGTACGCCACGGCTTCGATCCGGACGCTGTACCGGCCGGACGCACCAGTGATGCTCAAGTGCTCGTTGGCGTTGCCGATCACCAACTCCAAGCGGGAGAACCTGCGAAAAGAACTGCTCCGCGGTGCCGAGATCGACCGTCTGCTCGACGCCGGTCTCGCAGCCGCCATCGCCGATGCGCACCCGAACTTCGCGATCGTGCGGGATCCGGCGTGGCTCACCGTCGATCTGCTGCCCGGAAGTGCCGAGGGGGAGAGCGGGTTGGAAGTCGTGCTGCGGGACAACCCGTTCACTCCGCAGCAACAGGTCGTGTGCGTTGCCGGACTGCTCGCCGAACGCCCCGACGTCGGACGTTCGGCCCTGGGAACGCTGATCGCGCGGTTGGCTGATCGCGTAGGCACGACCACAGCTGAAGTCGCCGAGCGGTGGTGCGCCCATTACTTCGACGAGCTGATCGCACCGGTGCTGTGGCTCTACCGCGAGCACGGGGTGGGGCTCGAGGCGCACCAGCAGAACACGTTGGTGAGCCTGGATGTCGACGGATGGCCGTGCGGTGGCTGGTACCGGGACAACCAGGGCTACTACCTCTCCGAAACCCGCGTGGGCGAGCTGGAGGAGTACCTGCCGGGCGTGGGGAGGGCCGGCGACAACCGCGTCGACGACGCCGTCATCGACGAACGGCTCAGCTACTACATCGGCATCAACAACCTGCTCGGGTTGGTCGGCGCGTTCGGCTCGCAGGGTCTGGCCGACGAGCGGCGGCTGCTGGCCGTGCTCGCCGATCGGTTGCGCCCGTTCGCCGACCTGACGCTGGTCAGAAACCTGCTCAATGAGAAAACCTTGCGCTGCAAGGCAAATCTGCTGACCCGTCTGGACGGGCTCGACGAACTCGTCGGTCCGCTGGAGACCCAGTCGGTCTACGTGGATTTGGCCAACCCGTTCGTCGAGGGGGAGTGCACCGCATGAGCCGCGTCTACGACCTGGTCGGCGTGGGAATCGGCCCGTTCAACCTTTCGCTGGCCGCGCTGGCCGAGCCGGTGGAGGACCTCTCGACTGCCTTCCTCGACGCCAAACCCGAGTTCTCCTGGCATCCGGGTCTGCTCATCGAAGGGACGACTCTGCAGGTGCCGTTCCTGGCGGACCTGGTCACTTTGGTCGATCCCACCAGCAGGTGGTCGTTCCTTTCCTACCTGGCCGAGCATCAGCGGCTCTTCCCGTTCTACTTCGCGGAGAACTTCCACATCTCGCGCCGCGAATACGATCACTACTGCCGCTGGGTGGCCGAGTCGCTGCCTTCCTGCGCCTTCGGGAAACGGGTCACCGCAGTGCGCTGGAACGCGGGCGACGAGGTATTCCACGTCGACGCCGAGGATATACACACCGCGCAGCGGGAGACTCTCAGCGCCCGCAGCGTGGTGCTCGGGGTGGGCACCGAGCCGGTGGTCCCCGAAACGATGCGCGCGCTGCTGGGCAAAGAGGTCTTCCACGCCTCGGAGTACCTGGACCGCAAGGAGTCGCTGCGCGGCGCCGAGGACGTCACGGTGATCGGCTCCGGGCAGTCCGGGGCCGAGGTGGCGCTCGACCTGCTTCGTGCTCAGGAACAGGCCGATTGGCGCGTTCGCTGGCTGACCCGCTCGCCCGCGTTCGCTCCGATGGAGTACTCCAAGCTCGGCCTGGAGCACTTCACCCCCGACTACACGCGATACTTCCGAGCACTGCCACAGGAAATCCGGGACCAGGTGGTGCCCCAGCAGTGGCAGTTGTACAAGGCCAGCAGCGCCGAGACGCTCGCAGCCATTCACGACGTGCTCTACGAACGCAGCGTCGGACGGGACGAGACCGGCGCCGACCTCATGCCGAACGTGGCCGTGATCGGTGCGCAGCGCGACGACGACGGCATCGAGCTGGCGTGCCGGCACACCGAGCAGGAACGCGATTTCACCGTGCGAACCGATCGCGTGGTGCTGGCCACCGGGTTCGCGGCGAACCGGCCGTCCTGCCTGGAACCGCTGTCCGAACTGATCGACTGGGATGAGAGCGGCCGCTACCAGGTCGGCGAGGACTACCGCGTGGCACTGCGTCCCGAGGTCACCGGAGACATCTACGTGCAGAACGCGGAGATGCACAGTCACGGGGTGGGTGCCCCGGATCTGGGCTTGGGGGCTCACCGGGCGGCCACGATCATCAACGCGGCCTCTCAGCGTCGCGCCTATTCGTTGCCGCAGCGCACCGCGTTCACCACCTTCGGTGTCACGTGATGCGTTCTCGCCCGGTGCTCCTCGGCGCAGCGGGGCTTCACATGGTCACCGAGACGGCGCTCGCGCCGTTCTACCCGGCGCTCTTCCGGACAGCATTCGACGTGCACGACTTCGCCGCGACCGGCTGGTTCATCGCGCTCAGCCGGATCTCGGCGATCGTCGCGATCCCGTTGTGGGGCTTGGCCACGCGTCGCTGGCGCATCGAACACCTGGTGTTGGCGGGACAGGCGGTGGCCGTGGTGCTCGCGGCGTGCTTGGCACTGGCCCCGACCTACGCGGCCTTCGCCGCCATCGGAATCGCCCTGGTGGCCGTCAAGGCGGTCGTGCTGCTGGCCTACCCCAAGATCGCCGGTACCCATCGGGACGGCCTGTTGCCGGGAGTCCGCCAGTACGTCGTGGTGCTGCAAGGTGCGATCGTGGCCGCCTCCGGACTCGGGACGCTGATCGTCAGCGTGCCCAACCCGAGGCAGGCGTTGCCGCTGCTCGCGGTGATCGAGGCCGGACTGCTGCTGCTCTGCGCGGTGGCCTTGCGCACCCGCGAAGCAGGTCCGGCCCCGGCGCCGCGGGTGCCCGGTCTACCGCGCCGCGCACTGGTACCGCTCGCCGCCCTAGTGCTCGGGTACGCCCTGGCAGGGGCCCTTGTTCGCCCCTACTTCACCGAATTCGCCGTAGCAGCGGGATTCTCCGAGCTCGCCGCCGGTTCGCTCTTCGTCGCCGCCCACGCCGCTGCGCTGGCAGCCGTGGCCCGAATCCGCACGCGAGCGCCCCGGCTCGTGGTCCCGTTCGCCCTCGCCGCGGCGGGGCTGGCCGTCCAGGCGATGGTCACCGACCCGCTCGGGCTCGCCATCGGACGGATCGTGTTCGGCGCTGGACTGGGACTCGGTCAGGTCGCGCTCGACGTGCGCGTCCTCACAGCCGCCCGTGGATCTGAAACCGGCTACGGGGCAGTGGCCGCCGCCCAGCACACCGGTCTGCTGCTGGCTCCAGTGATCGCAACGGCGACCGCAACGCAGGATCTGGCCATCCCGCTTGCCGCCGGCGCGGGACTGTTCGCCGTGCTCGCCACCCTCGCAGCCCCCGCGCTCAACACTGCAACCAAGTACCTCAACCGCCCGACGGAGGTGTCAGATGTCCCTGTCCGTACCCGCTGAACTCAACGCCGAGAACTGGCGGCGGGCCGACCGCGAGCTGCTCGCCAAGACCCTGGCGGAGCTGTCCTACGAGCTGCTCCTGCAACCCGTCGAGGTCGACAGCGGCCTGTACCGACTCGAGCTGCCCGGTCAGATCTCGTACACCTTCGCCGCCCGACGCGGCGCGTTCGGGCACTGGACGGTGAACGCCGACTCGATCGCGCGGACCGAAGGCGGCGAACAGCACCCCGCGCACGACACCCTGCAGTTCCTTCGGGACGCGCACTCCACGCTCGGAATCAGCGGTGACACCGCCGGACACCTTGTCCGAGAGCTGACCGCCACCCTCGCCGCAGATGCGAAGCTCCTGAGCTCGGAGGCCGCCAGCGCTGGTGACCTGGCCGACTTGTCCTACGTCGAGCTCGAAGGCCACCAGGCCGGGCACCCGTGGATCGTGCCGAACAAGGGTCGCATGGGCTTCTCAGCTTCCGACGTGGCCCGCTACGCCCCGGAATCCCGGCAGAGCCTGCGCCTGCCCTGGATCGCGGTGCACCAGGATCTCGCGCAGTACCGCGGCGTTGCGGCACTGCCCAACGAGCGGTTGATCAACCACGAGCTGGACGATGAAACCCGTGCGCACTTCGCCCAACAGCTGAAGGAGCGTGGCCTCGATCCGAGCGACTACGTTTGGATGCCGGTGCACCCCTGGCAGTGGGACGAGGTCGTGCTGCCGATGTTCACCCCGGACATCACGAACCAACGCATCGTGCCACTTGGCGACGGCCCCGATTCGTACAGGCCGCAGCAGTCCATCCGGACGTTCGCCAACCTCGACGACGCTAAGCGGCACTACGTCAAACTTCCGCTGTCGATCCTCAACACACTGGTCTGGCGAGGCCTCCCCACCGAACGCACTGTCGCCGCGCCGGCCCTGACCTCGTGGGTGCTCGATCTGGCCGACAACGATAGCTTCCTGCGCGACCGAGCGCGGGTCGTGCTGCTCGGCGAAGTCGCCTCGGTCACGGTCAAACATCCCGTGCTAGAAGAGATCGACCAGGTGCCCTACCAGTACCGCGAACTGCTCGGCGCGATCTGGCGGGAGCCGATCAGCAGCAAGCTCGACGAGGACGAGCGGGCTCGGACCCTGGCCTCACTGCTGCACGTCGACCGCGCCGGGCGCGCATTCGTCAGCGAGCTGGTGCAGCGGTCCGGACTGGATGCGGAAACCTGGCTGCGCAACCTGTTCGGCGCGCTGCTCCCGCCGCTGCTGCACTTCCTCTACCAGTACGGCCTGGTGTTTTCCCCGCACGGCGAGAACACCATCGTCGTGTTCGACGATACCGATATTCCTACGCGCCTGGCAGTGAAGGACTTCGTCGATGACGTCAACGTCGCATCGGCGCCGCTTCCCGAGCTGGAAGACCTGCCCCACGAGGTCTCCGACGTCCTCTTGCGCGAGGACCCGCAGTTCCTGTGCCAGTTCATCCAGAGCGGACTGTTCGTCGGGCACTTCCGCTACCTGTCCCCGCTGGTGGAAGATCACCTGTCGATCCCGCAGGAGCGGTTCTGGAGCATGGTGCGCGACGAGGTCGTCGCCTATCAGACCGACAACCCCGATCTGGAGCAGCGGTTCAAGATGTTCGACCTGCTGACACCCGAGATCGACCGGCTCTGCCTCAACCGGAATCGACTTCTGCTCGACGCCTACCGCGACCGCCCCGAGCGCCCGCACGCCGCCGTGCACGGGACCATCCCGAACCCGTTGCACAGGGGCGACTGATCGGCGAGCTCAGGAATGTGACAACGAGATCTCCTGCCGGTTCCTGATTCTCGAAGTTGGTCAGGAAGCGGTTCTTGCGTCGGTTCGAGGCCCAGTGGCGAGAATGCGGAGGTCAAGCCGCTGTCTGCTCGGTACGACAGTCGTACAGGACATAGGTGCTTCGGAGGACCTGGCAGCCCGGGTCGCGCCGGGGACCGCTGACGAGGCCCCGGCGGTGTGTTAGCAACGACGATACGGCCCGCCCCGGAAGTTCCGGGGCGGGCCGTATCACCTCAGTGGTAGCGGTGCTCGTAGTCGGACAACGCTCGGCCCAGCCCGGTGAGGATCTGCTCGGTAGTGGAGAACAGCTCCTGGGCGCGAGGACAGTCGAGATCGCTCGCGGTGGAGCGGGCGTGCTTGGCGAGGTTGCTGACCATCTGTTGCGTGATTGCCGCGTGGTGACGGGGATCGTCTTCCGGGTAACCGGTGATGCTCATGTCGACTCCGTTGGTCGCGTGCGCGATCTGTCACGTCCGCTGTGGTGGTGGACGGCGTCTTCGGGGGTGCAGGGTCGACGGCCTTGGGCAGGCACATTCGGGCATCGGAGACCGCAGTCATGAACTGCGCCATCGGACAGCGGCGAGAGGCGCGCCGGTGTGCGGCGATATGAAGCACGTTCCCGGCGTGGCCGTTAGTGGGAGAGCGGCCAGCCATCGATCGCATGCCGTCGCGGCACGAACTCGGCTCCCGGTTTGCGCATGCAGGCCCCGAACTGTGTCGATATCCGATATCGGGTAACGACATCATAGGGGCGCTACGCGGCCCGGATCGAGTCCGGTATGCAGGCAAGATTCGGGCAAAGCTGCCCGCGGGTGAAACATCCCGGGCTCGCCTGGGGGCGGGTGGCAGCCAGGGTGCCCGCGGGAGTGTCGGGTCTTCGGCGCGGGCCTGGTCGATCTAGCGGCTCACGCGTTCGTCATTGCCGGGATCGGGTGCAAGCAGTGCGGCGAAGTCGCTGACCAAGGTGCTCATGGCGGTCATTATCGGTGGACTGGATCGGCATACCTTCGGGAAGCGAACGGAATCGTGACGTGGCACATAATTCCGCATCGATCTAGAAAAAACAAAATCGATCACCGGGCAGCTCAGCTCGCGCACCGACGTTCGAGTTGACGTCGACCGTTCCGGCGAGCCATGGCTCCTCCGCTGCCACATGTTGACCACGCCCCTTAGCGCCAGGCTGATCACCAGCCTTACGGGCACCTCGGCAACCGACATCTCCAGAATATGCGTTCGCTACTGATCTCCGTTGATCAGTAGCTGTGCCACAACCATGTGAGATCGACACGTCGCCAGAGAACAATCTTCACGATCCGCTACTTGTGATAAGCCCTGAGAACCGGGCAAATCGCCCGTCTCGTCACCGGCATCGGACGTCGGCCCGCATTGCGGCTCTACGTTGGCCGGTCAGTGCCACCTTTCATCGGTGTACCAAACTGCTTCCGGGGATTGTCGATCCTCGTTCGCGCATAGTGGCTGGGAGCGCACCTCGCGGTGCTGACTTCATTCCTTGTGAAGGGTGAGGGCGTATCCCTGACCGGGCTGAATCCCGGCGGGACAGCTTGTCGGGGGTGTTTCCTAGTCTAGGCGGGACTGTATGGAGGTGTTATGGATCGCGTGCCTGCTGATCTGTTTCGGTTCAGCGTCGGCGACAACGCTGTGTTGTACACGGAGATCCTGCACGGCTTCGCGGAGGCCAACGAGCGGTTGGAGACCTCGCTGAGCCTCGATCAGGTGCGCGAGCGCCTCGGCGAGGTGGGGTGGTTCGGTGCGCTGACCGATGACGATCTCGCTCGCGCGCTGCAGAGCCTGCGGGACTGGCAGCTCGTCGACGTGATCCAGAACCACGCGGAGAACTACCGCACCGCTGCCGAGTACGAGCGGCGCAACCTGCAGTACTCACTGACCAAGCGCGGTGAGGCGGCCTTCGCTGGCGTGCGGCACGCGCTCTCCGTGCTGGCCTCGACCGGTGCGCTGCAGACCGCGGTGCTGGAGGCCATCGCCGATCGGCTCGCCGACCTGCACCGGCTGCTGACCGATCCGACCGCCACTGACCGGCGAATCTTCAGCACGCTGACCGATCTGGAGAACCAGCTGGAGGCGTTGCGGACCAACACCAAGCAGTTCAACGGTGAGTTGCAGCGCCTGCTGCGCGCCGAGCACGCCGACTCGGCGACGTTCCGGGAGGTCAAGTCCTCCACGGTCACCTACCTCGAGGAGTTCGTCACCAACCTCGATCAGCGCACGCACGCCATCGCGGCCGGGATCGCCAAGATCGAGGAGCACGGCGTCGAGACCTTGCACGAGCGCGCGCTCGTGGGCGCCGACCTGCCGCCCTCCACCGATGCCGATGTGCGCACGCCGTGGCTGGGACACCGGCGCAGCCGGTGGGCGGGTCTGCGCGCGTGGTTCTTGCCCACCGACGACGCGCCCGCTCGGGTGGAGCAGCTGCATCAGGTGTCCCGCCGGGCCATCATCACGCTGCTGCAGGTGTTGGACCGCATCGACGAGACGCGCCGGCGCTCCAGCAGCGCCGTCTCGGATTTCCGGGAACTGGCCAGGTGGTTCGCCCACGCGCCTTCCGAACAGGATCTGCATCGCCTCTACTCCGCGGCTTTCGGCGTCGGTTCGGCCCGCCACGCGCATCTCGCCCATCCCGATCCCGAGCTGGTCAGCTCGTCGAGCTCCTGGCACGAGACCCCGCCGGTCCCGGTGTCGCCGCTGCTGCGCAGCGCCGGACGCACCGAGAAGATCGCGCGCACCGGCAAGGTCCGCGACGTCGCCGCGCTCAAGCGGGAACGGGCCGCTCGCGCTCGCGCCGAGCAGGCCGAGCTGCGGCGCGCGTGGTCGCGGCTTTCCACAGGCGGGCCGGTTCGGTTGTCATCGTTCGCCACGCTGGACCACGAGACGTTCGAGCGCCTCCTCGAACTGCTCGGGCGGGCTTTGGCCACGCCGAAGGACCACACCGGTGCACATCGCGCGACAACCGCTGACGGGAAGGTCGAGATCACCCTTAAGCCGGCTCGCGACGAGTCTCGAGCCACGTTGCGAACACCGCGCGGCACCTTCACCGGGCTCGACTATGTCGTCGACATCAGCACCTCGCAGCCCGAGCAAGCCGAGGAATCCGCGTGAGCAACCTCGGTAACCAGCTGGCCATCGCCGAGCAGCAGGACATCGCCTTGGCCATCCGGACCCTGCTGGCCACCCCGCTGCTCACCGAGCGGACCGCGCCTGCCGAGTTCGATCTCGTTCGAAGGCGCAAGCAGCCCGTCGCCCAGTGGTTCGACTACCACTGCGGTTGGCGGCTGATCGTCGAGCCCCGGTTCGGCTACGCCCGCTTGGTCAAGATCCGCTCGACCCACGACCACACCCGCCCGGCTCGTCGTCTGCGGTCCAATCGCCTGCCCTTCGACCGCAGGCGCTACGTTCTGCTGTGCGTCGCGGCGGCGGAGCTGCTGTCCGGTCCGGCGACCACGATCGGGATGCTGGCCGAGCGCATCAAGCAGGCCACGGCCGCCGACCCGGTGCTGGAACCGTTCGACACCGCGAGGCATTCGGAGCGGATGGCCTACGTCGACGCGCTGCGCCTGCTGGAGTCCTTCGGCGCTCTCGAAGCCGTCGACGGCACCACCGACTCCTACGTCGAGTCCCGCGACGCCAAGGTGCTCTACCGAGTCGACACCACGCTGCTGCTGCGGCTGCTCTCGGCACCGAACGGTCCGTCGCAGCTCGCCACCGAACCCGAGGACATCGGCCACCGGTGGGATGACCTGCTCTCCAGCCTGTCCCGCGAAACGCGCTATGGCGACGGTGTTTCCCCGACCTCCGGCGTGCAGCGCAACTTGTGGTTGCGGCACTCGATCTGCCGGGAGTTGTTCGACGAGCCCGTGGTCTACCGCGAAGCGCTCAGCGACGAGCAGCGTGCTTACCTGTCGTCGATCACGGGACGTCAGATCATCGCGAAGGCCGCCGAGCAGGCCGGTTTCGTGCTCGAGGAGCGCACCGAGGGGTACTTGCTCGTCGACCCGGATTCGCTGGCCACCGACCGGCGATTCCCGGACGACTCCAGCACCGCGAACGTCGCCGCGCTGCTCCTGCTGGAACCGCTGGTCGCAGCCGAGCACGGCCTCGCCGCCGAGCAGCTGCGCGCCGAGACGGCCCGGGCCCTCGCCCGATTTCCCAAGTGGGCCAAGACCTACCAGGGCGACGACGGCGCCGCGCGGCTCGCCAACGACGCCCTCGAGGTGCTCACCGCGTTCCGCCTCGCCGAGCACCGCGACGATCACGTGCGCGCGTTTCCCGCCGCGGTCCGCTACACCGTCGCCGAAGTGCGCACCAACCGGGAGACGTCATGACCATCGCCGAACTTCCCCTGCACGGCCTCGCCGAGGAGGCGCACGACGCGGCGAGATGGCGCCCGGTCCGCGCAGGCATCCTCAACGTCTGGCGCTACTACGACGAGGTCTTCGAGTTCCACAACGGGCGACTCCTGCTGCGCGGCCCCAACGGGACAGGCAAGTCGAAGGCGCTCGAACTGCTGCTGCCGTACCTGTTCGACGCGAGCCTGCGGCCCAACCGGCTGTCCACCTTCGGCACCTCCGAGCGCACCATGCACTGGAACCTCATGGGCGAGGGCGCGACGGGCACCACCCGCGTCGGGTACGTGTGGCTCGAATTCGCGCGCGGTGAGGAGTCCTTCACCTGCGGTGCCCGGTTGCAGTCGACCAAGCACACCACCAAGGTCACCGCCGACTACTTCACCACCTCGCTACGCGTCGATGCCGATTTCTCCCTGAAAGCCTCGGGCGGTCAGCCGTTGACCCGGGCCGCCCTCGTCGACGGGTTGGGCGAGCACGGCGTCGTGCACCCCGACGGGCAGGCTTATCGCGAGGCGGTGCGGCAAACCCTGTTCCCCCGGTTGTCCGCGCAGCGATTCGAAGCTCTGATCACCGCTCTGCTGCAGCTGCGCACGCCGAAGCTGTCGCAGCGGCTCGATCCCGGGCTGCTTTCGAAGCTGCTGTCCAGGGCGTTGCCTCCGCTGGACCAGGAGGACATCGCCGAGCTGGCCGAGGGGTTCGAACGCCTCGATCAGCAACGGGAACGCCTCGACGAACTCGACGACGAGATCGCCGCGGCGAAGAAGGTCGCAGACCGCCAGCGCTCCTACGCCCAGCGGGTGCTCGTCGCGGCGGCGGATCGGCTGACCTCGGCGACCCGGCAGATGGACGACGCTACCCGCGCCGCGCGGGAGTCGGAGGAGCAGCACCAAGCAGCGCAGGCGCAGCTGGTGGCGGACAAGGACCGCCAGAAGGCCGTGGAATCCGGCATCGACCGGGCGCGGTCCAGGGTCGACGGGATCAAGGAAACCGACGCCTACAAGGACCGCCGGGAACTGGTCAAACTCCGCGAGGCCGCCACTGGAGCGCAGCAGGACGCCCAGCGGCTGGCCACCGAGTCCCAGCGCCGGTCCGCCGAGGCCGAGACCAACCGGGAGAAGTCCGAGCGGGCCGAGGCGCTCGCGCAGGACGCGGAGATCCGCACCCGCGGGGCAGCGGAGGGCGCCGGACACGCCGCCCTGCGAGCGGGCCTGCAGTCCACCCAACACGAACTCGCCGGCACAGAAGCCATGGAGCGCTTCCGCTCCCTGCTCAAAGCGGCGGTGCACCGGAAGTTCGAGGCGATCAACCTGGTGCGCGCGAAGGTTCGGGAGCACGAGAGCGCGCTCAGCGCGCGACGGGATGCCGAACAGTACCTGGAGCGAGCGCGCTCCGACCTCAGCGACGCCAACGACCTTCGTGACACGACCGCCGCTGAGTTCGAAACCGCTTTGCGCGAGCACGGCGACGAGCTCCTCGTCTGGTCGCGCTCGTGCGTGGAGCTGGTGATCAGCGATCCCGCGGAGCTCGTGGACCGAGCGGAATCGGAGACCGAACTGCTCAGCTACGTCAACGATGTGGCGCAGCAACTCCATCGATCGCTCGCGACTGCCGAAGCAGGTGCCAGCGCGCGTCGCGACGAATTCGCGGACCAGCGCTCGACCCTGGCCGCCCGGCTCGATGAGCTGCGCGCGAAGGTGGACTTGCCACCTGATCCCCCACCGCACCGCACCGCTGATCGCGCGACGGCCGCGGGTGCGCCGTTGTGGCGACTGGTGGAGTTCGACGAAGCGGTTGCGGAGGGGACCAGGGCGGCGGTCGAGGCCGCGCTGCAGGCCAGTGGCCTGCTCGATGCCTGGGTATCGCCGTCGGGAGCCACGGCGATACCCGGGCACGACACGATCGCCGACGGTGAACTGCTCACCCCTGCGCCCGGGCGGTCGTTGCGCGAGATCCTTCGTCCCGAGCCGGACTCCCCGGTGCCCGCCGAGCGCGTTGAACGACTCCTGTCGACGATCGCCTTTGACGAAACGCTGCCCGCCGATCATCCGGCCGCGTGCGGCGCCGATGGGCGCTGGCGCCTGGGCACGGCCACCGGGAGCTGGGACAAGACCGATGTCGAGCACATCGGTGCCACGGCGCGCGAACGAGCCAGGCAGGCCCGCATCGCACAGCTGTCCGCCGAGCTCGCCGAGCTCGATCGCGCTCTGGCGGAGTTGGAAGCTCAGAAGTCCGAGCTCGAAACGCGCCGGAACACCCTCGATGCCGAGCTCCGGCAACGCCCCTCCCACGAGCGGGTTGACCAGGCTCGCCGAACGCTGGATCAGGCGGAGGCTCGGGTGCAGGCTGCCGACGGCGCCGTCCACGGTGCGCTCGAACAGCTCAAGGCGCGGGAGCGGGCCGTGACCGGAGCACAGCACGAGCTCGATCTGGCCGGAACCCAGCACGGCGTGCCGACCGGTTCCGGCGCTCTCGACGAGCTCGAATCCGACGTCGCGACGTACCGGGAGGCCGCAGAAGACTGGTTCGCGCATCGCAGCAAGCTGTGCGCCGCGGAGGAGACCGCCGCGCTGCGGCGTGAGGTCGCGCAGCGCTCCGCCGTTTTGGCCCGCGACGCGGCCGACTCCGCAGAGGCCGCTGCCGCGAAGGCCCAGGACCTCGCCGAACAGCGCGATGCCGTCGAGCAGTCCCTCGAAACCGCCGACCACCAGGAGGTTCTCGCCGAACTCACGGCGCAGGAGCGCGAACTCGACCGACTCGACCAGGAGCGGCGAGAGCTCATCGATCAGGTGCAGGACCTACGCGAGAAGATCGGTGGTCTCGAACAGCGCCGCACCCAGGATGCCGAGCGGCGTGCCACGACGATGGCGGAGCGGGATGCCGCTGCGGGCTGGTTCCGGCACCTCATGACCGGTACGCTGCCCGGCGATTGCGACCTGTCCGTTGAACTCGCACCCACATCAGGCGTGAAGACCACGCTCGCGGCAGCACGCGACGTCGTCGCGGAGCTGCCGTCGGTGCCGCACGAGCAGAAGGACCTCAACAACGCGCTGCACCGGTTGTCCGAAACAGTCCACGCGTGCCGGGACGTGTTGGGCGCGCACGCGGATCTCGAGCTGGAGTCCGACGAGGACATCACGGTGCTCACGGCGGTGGTCGACGGCAGCAGGGTCGGGGTGCGCTCCCTCCTGCGCACGCTCAGCGAGGAGGCCGAGCATCGTCGTGGGGACATCACCGAGGCCGAGCGCGATCTGTTCGACCGCACCCTCACCGGAGACACGCGCAGGCAGCTCGCCGAGCGGATTCGGCAGGCGGGCGAGCTCGTCGACGCCATGAACGAACGACTGCGGCGCGTCCGGACCGCCTCGCGGGTCGCGGTGCAGCTCGACTGGCAGGTCGACAAGGAGCTGCCCGCGGGCACCAAGGACGCGCGACAGCTGTTGCTGAAGAACCCGGTCCGGCTCTCCGAGGGCGAACGGGAGTCGTTGCACCGCTTCTTCCGCGAGCGCATCGACCAGGCCAAAGCGGAAAACACCGCCGCGAACTGGCAGGAACAGCTCGCGGAGGTCTTCGACTACACGGCTTGGCACCGATTCGTGGTCAAGCTCGACCGGGCCGACGGCAACGGCTGGCAACCGCTGACCAAGAAGCTGCACGGCGCGCTCTCCGGCGGGGAGAAGGCGATCGCGCTGCACCTGCCGCTGTTCGCGGCCGTGGCGGCCCACTACCAGTCGGTTTCCGAATCTCCCCGGCTGATCATGCTGGACGAGGTGTTCGTCGGCGTCGACGCCGGCAACCGCGGGCAGGTCTTCGAGCTGCTGGCCTCCCTCGACCTCGATCTGGTGCTCACCTCCGACCACGAGTGGTGCGCCTATCGCGAGTTGCCCGGAATCGCCGTGCACCAACTCGTGACCGGCGATGACGATGAAGCCGTGACCACGGCGCGTTTCGTGTGGACGGGCCGGGACTGGGCGGATGACGAGGACGGCGAGGCATGAGCCTGCCCGCCGCGTTGAGGGCGACCGAATTGCGCCGCCTCTGGGAAGCCGCGCACGAGCGGCTGTCCTCCGGTCGCGCCGTGGCGCGGATCCGGGTGGGACCGATGGCCGAAGCCGAACGCGCCGCCGTGGCGGATCTGCTCGGCATGGAGCGCACCCCGGGCGAGTACTGCACCGTGTCGCTCAGCAAGCTCGATGCGGTGTTGGCCGAGGCTGGCACGGACGTGTCCGCGGTGGTCACCGAAATCGTGGGGCCGGTCGGTGACCGCGCGGGTGAGCGTTCTCGCGCGGCTTCCGAACGGGCGGCGTTGTGGGAATGGCTTAGCGACCACCCCGAGGTTCAACGGCAGCCAGCGCTGCAGAGCTGGGCCGAGCAGGTTCGACGAGCCGGTGTGCTGGACGGATCGGTCACTCGCACGCGCGAGGTGCTGGCCGACGCCCTCGCGGTCCTCGCGCGGCTGCCTGCCGAGGGACAACCGCTGGCCACGATCGCCGACGAAGTCACGGGTGATCCGCATGCGCTGGATGACGGGACCCGGCTCGGCGCGGTGGTGCTACGTGCGATGAGCTCGGTGTTCAACGTTGATCTGCCGGGCAGCGCCGAAGAGCGTCGGCTGCTCTGGCAGCGCGCGGGGGTCGCCGACGACGAGCTTTCGAGCGTGGTGCTCGCCGCCGGTGTACGACTGAGCGGTGCGGGGGTCGTTGCGAGCTTGACAACCGCGTGCGCGGATGCGGGGCAAGCGGTAGCGCTCACACTCGCGCAACTGCGCGCGAGCGAGCTGGGAGCGGTCCCGACCGAGGTGTGGGTGGTGGAGAACCCGAGCATCGTCGCGATGGCGACGCATCGGTTCGGACTGCGGTGCCCGCCCCTGGTTTGCACGTCGGGCTGGCCCAACACCGCGGTGATGCTATTGCTGCGCCGACTTGCCGAGGGCGGTGCGCGGCTGCACTACCACGGTGATTTCGACGGCGAGGGTCTTCGCATCGCCGCTTACGTTATGGAGAAGGTCGGCGCGACCCCGTGGCGCATGAGCACGCGGGACTACCTCGATGCCTGCCACTCGAACTCCCCTGAACCGGGCCGTGTTACGCAAGTACCTTGGGACGCGCTGCTTGCTGATACCGTCCGCTCCGAGCAACGCACCGTATCGGAGGAGCAGGTCGCGGGGGTTCTGCTGAACGACCTGGCAGAGTCTGCACCGGGTTCTCTATCTGGTGGATTCGAGCAGGGGAAGTTCGACGAAGCCGGGTGAGCAGTCAGAACGCCGGAGATGGGTCATCCCCGCTGAATTGTTCGGTGAATTGTTGTCGAGAGCCGTGCAGACGGGTGAGACCATTGGTGCTGGTCGCGGAGAACCAACAGCGGGCTATCGGGTCGCGGTGCGATCTCTTGAACTTATCCTCGTTCCCACCGAAAGATCCCGCAGCTAAGCGGTGACGCCCAATGCGGGTGCTGCCGATCGTCCCGACGTGTCTCCGAACGGGGCGTGGTGGAGCTAGGTTCGAGTACATGGGCTAGCCGGAGGACGTCGGCCAGCTCATGGCGCACCTCGATGCCCGCGGCGGAGCCGGTGATCTGCGCGGACTGCTCCGGGGTGCGCCACTGGAACAGCTCGAGCAGCTCACCGGCTTCAGCGGACAGCGCCATGGCGAGGTTCTTGGGCGTGTGGAACTGGTGCCAATCGCGTTCGTCGGCGAACGCGTACAAGCGGTGCTGGAGTTCCTCGATCGTCACGATGGTCAACTCTACGAGGACGTGTCAGCTACCCGCGGGGTTCACGCGGCCACGTCGTCGAGGCGCCGGGCGAGATGCATCACGTGGTGCGACGTGGCCACGGCGATCCACTTGTTCGAGCTACCGATCGGGGTGATGGGTGTCGACCTGCAGGAGTCGAGGACGCGGTCGCCCCAGGAGAACCCCGCGCCGGCGAATTCGCGGCGAGAGACGAGTTCTTCGGCAACTCGGAGGAAGTAGCGCGCGAGAGCCCCGCGTGGTGGCGCTCCTCTTCCTCGGTCCGGGATCTTGCGCGCGACCGAGAGCGTGGCCCCGGGCACGGTGTAGTGGAGGTAGGGGTTGGGTGGGAACTTCGGTCCTTTACCGGTATTGGGCACGGGGTGCACGACACCGTAATCGCCGTAGGCGAGTTCGCGGTCGCAGTACTGCTGGACCGCGTTGTGGAGCAGGACCTCGGTTCGTGGGCGGGTGTGGGTGGCGTAGTCGTCACGCTTCGGCGGCGTCGACCCGGCCAGCAGGGTGATCGAGCCGAGCTCGAGACCGGACAGCTCGCCGATGCGGTGGGCGAGTGCCTCCACCTGGTGCTCGTGCACCTCGGGCGCGTAGCCCTCGTCGAGAAGGACGTGCACGTCGTCGGGCGCGAGGTGCAGGGACGTGGTGATGCGTTCGATCTCCTGTGCCAGGTCGGGCGCCGCTGCGGCGCGTTGCGCGCGGATGGCCACGGGTCGCTGCTGGTGTTCGAGAAGCATGTGCACGGGGTGGAGTTCGTGCTGGTCGACCCGAGCGCGCAGGACCGGGATCAGGCACGGGCCGTGGAAGTCGTGCAAGCCTTCGTCGATCTTGCCTTCGATGTCGCGATCGAGCTGTTCCAGCACGCCGTGGGAAGACCCGCCGAACGGGCTGTCGGAGGTGAGCCAGGTCGTGTCGATCCACAGCGGCTTGCCGGCCAGCGCCGCCTCGACGCCGGCGGCGACGACCTTCTTGGCGTTGTCTCCGCCTGGCGCGAAATCGCCGACCAGCTCGACCATGACCCGGACGTGATCGTTGACGCCGGCGGAACGGGTAAGGGCTTCTAGTTCGCCCTGCTTGCTCTTGATCGCGAGAAGGGGAGTGGTTCCAGCATGCGGCATCTGTGGCAACCTCCCGATGTAGCCCAACCGATGTCGCAGGAACGTGAAGTCGCTTTCCTGATCGTGGCAAGCGAAGGAGCACTGTTCCAACGGCCGAACGAGTGGCGCGCGGCGCGAAACGAATCTCTCGCGGCGAGTGGAACGGGCAGGGTGCGGTTGGGCGAGTGGCCATTTGGGTTATCCGCACCGGTGTTGCGTCATGCGGCTGGGGTTGCTGCGTTTCGCTCCTGACCTGCAGTTGATGGTGGAGGTGGGTGCGACGTGGGAGAGCGTGCGGGAGCGGTGACGGGCAGGGGGTTGCGGTTCGCGTTCTACGGGCGGATGTCGACGAGGGAGGCGCAGGATCGTGAAACGTCGTTGCGGTGGCAGCGGGAGGTGGCTGAGGAGGCGATCGCGGGGCGTGGGGTGATCGTGGGGGAGTTGTTCGACGAGGGGTGTTCGCGTCGGTTGTCCTGGTGGGAGCGGCCGGCTGCGGCGGCTTTTGCTGGCTGCGATCAGCGGTGGTGAGCGGGAGTTCGACGCGGTCGTGGTCGGGGAGTACGAGCGCGCGTTTTGCGGCGAGCAGTTCCGGCCGGTGATGGCGGTACTTCGGGAATTGGGAGTGGAGCTGTGGTTACCGGAGGTGGGTGGTCCTTTCGATGCGGAAGATCCGGCGCATCAGGCGTTGATGATGTTGCTGGGGGCGCGGTCGCGGCGCGAGGTGGTCCGGGCGCGGCACCGGGTAGTGGCGGCGATGCGGGTACAGGCCGGTGAGCAGGGGAGGTTCCTGCGTGGTCGGCCGCCGTACGGGTATTGGCTGGCCGATGACGGGCCGCATCCGAACCGGGCGCACGCGCGGTGGGGACGTCGGCGACGCCGCGTGGACCTCGATTCGAACACGGCGCCGTGGGTGAGGTGGATTTTCGAGCCACGGGCGAGCGGACGGAGCGTGGCGAGTCTGGCGCGGGAGCTCAACGAACGTGGGTGCTGTGTCCATCGGGTGCCGACCAGGCGCGCAATCCGCACCGGCGGGGACAGACGTGGATGCTGCGGACGGTGACGGGGATTTTGGAGAACCCGCGCTACACGGGGCGCGAGGTGTGGAACCACCGGCGGATTCGCCTCCGGTCTCGTCGTCGCGGTGACCGGCTATCCGCTGCTCGCCCTGGGCGGCGCCGCGCCCGCGCTCCTCACCGTTGCCGCGGTCATCGCCGTCTCCTCGAAGCGCGCGCCCCGCGCGTGAATCACGGCGTGGTGGTGAATCGGTGCCGGTAGGAGGTGGGCGTGGTGCTGTAGTGCTTGACGAAGTTCTGCCGGAAGGTCACGGCGCTGGCGAACCCGCAGGCATCGGCGATGCGGGTGACGCTCCAGGCCGTCGTCTCCAGGAGTCGGCGCGCTTCGTCGAGGCGGTGGGTGAGCACCCATCGCGCGGGGCTCATGCCGGTGGTGTCGCGGAACCGGCGCGTGAAGTTCCGCGGGCTCATCGACGCGTGGGCGGCCAGTTCCTCGACGGTGAGCGATCGGTTGAGGTTCGCCAGCGCCCACGTGATGGTCTCGCCCATGGGGCCGTCCTCGCTGCTGGATAGCGGGCGTTCGATGTACTGGGCCTGGTCGCCGTCGCGGTGCGGGGCGATGACGAGGTGACGGGCGAGGGCTGTGGCGGCCGTCGAACCGAGCCGGGCCCGGACGAGGTGCAGGCAGGCGTCGAGCGCGGAGGCCGTGCCCGCCGAGGTGAGCACGTCTCCGTGGTCGAGATAGAGGGCGTCGGCCTGGACCCGCACGGTCGGGTGCTGTTCGGCCAGCTCGGTGGCGGCGGCCCAGTGGGTCGTCGCGCTCCGGCCGTCGAGGATCCCGCTGGCGACCACCGGGAACGCGCCCAGGCACAGCCCGACGATCGTCGCGCCCCTGCCGTGCGCCTCTCGGATGCGATCGAGCAAACCCGGATCTGGGGTGGGCAGGTGCGTGGGCCAGGACGGGAAAACCAGCACGTCGGCCGATGTGGTCGTGTCGGGGCCGGCGAGGTCGTCGATGACGATGCCTTCGTCGGCGCGCACGGGACGTCCATCGGAGCTCCAGACGGTCGTGCCCCAGCCCTCGGCGAGGTTCTGCCGGTCGACCTCGCCGAAGGTGAGCAGCGGTGCGGCGAGGTGGAACGTGGTGATCCCGTCGAAGGCGTGGATGGCGATCCGCATGGTTGGCCTGATTTCATCGAAGAGCGGCATCTCTGCCACTCACGGTACCTGAGCGCGGGCCAGCACGATGGACGGTGTTGGTGCAACCGGCCATCACTCCCACAGCCCCGGAGGTTTTCCAGTGAACGTCCCACGCCGAGCCCTCGTCGTCATCGATGCCCAGCAGGAGTACTTCCAAGGGCCGTTGACCGTCCAGCACCCGCCCCGGGACGAGTCCCTGGCGCGGATCGCGGGGGCGATGGATGTCGCTGCCGGAGCCGGGCTTCCGGTGATCACGGTTCAGCACGAAACTGCGGAAGGTGCACCGGTTTTCGCGGCAGGCTCGGAGGGCTGGAAGCTGCATCCCGAGATCGAGCGGCGCTCCGGATCGGCGTCGAAGCACGTGATCAAGGGCTTCTCCAGCGTGTTCACCGCCGGTGATCTGACCGAGTGGCTGCGCGCCAACGGGATCGACACGCTCACCCTGGTCGGGTACATGACGAACAACTGCGTGCTGGCCACGGCCGCGGCCGCCGAACCGCTCGGCTTCGCCGTCGAGGTGCTCTCGGACGCCACCGGCGCCATCCATCTGGCGAACGAGGCCGGCAAGGTCTCGGCCCAGCAGGTGCACGAAACGCTGATGGTCCTGCTCCACTCCAACTGGGCCGCGGTCACCGACACCGTGGCCTGGACCGAGGCGGTGTCGAATCACCAGCCCCTGGACAAGAGCGACCTCGGAACATCAGCCGTGCAAGGCCAATCCGCGAACTGACCCGATCCCGCGGTTCGGCGGGGCGGACGCAGCTCGATTGCGGGAACGGCGGACCCATCGAAACCATCTGTGGTGTCGTGGGATGGATCCCGCCCACTGGTAGCCGAGGACGGACTCGCACGCGATTCGCCCGCCTTCTGCTTCCTGGAATCAGTTGAAGCAGGGGTCTTTCGAAAGCCAGCCTGCGTCCACCGAGTGGTGGGCGCAGCTGGCGGTGTGTGCCGCATCCGCTGCTGCCGGTAGTCGTGGCGGCCCGAGACGGTGAGTCCCACCCGGGTCCGGGTGGGCACTCGAGTGGGTCGTAGCTGGAGCGACTCACTGCGTGGTAATGGCATCCGCATGCTAAGGCACGCTTCATCCGACCAACCGCATCGGTGGGTCGAGGCTAAAGTTAGGCCTGCACTTCATTACCGGGAAGAATCGTTTCTGCGCGGGAGGAAATCGGTGCCTGTGTGCGTCTCAGATGTAGACTCCTCCGCGAGCGGCAGATTGCGAACAGGGGTCGACGGGATGCCGTTGAACTGATGATCCGTGCCTGGCTGATCAGCAGGTGACCGAGGGCGTCGACAAGGCCGGATCTCGAGTCACGCTTATAGCCAGAACCGATAATCCGCATGGCGTGGTCGCCGCAGGAGAGCATGCAGCTGGTGGCAGCGGTGGCGGATCGGGCCGGGTCGGTGGGACCGTGGCGTCATTCCCGTGGTGCTGGGGGCGAACGGTGCATCTTGATCGTGAACTGGCGGCAGTCGTGACTGCGTTGCCGGACCTGCACATCCATGACCTGGACGGGGCGCGGGCGCGGATGGCCGAGCTCGCCTCGTCCGCCGGGCAGGTCGTGACCGACGAGGTCACCGTGTCCGATCACGAGGTCGCGGGTGTTGAGGGCATTCCGGTGCCGGTCCGGGTGTTCCGCCCGTCAGAGGCGGCTGGTCCGCTGCCCGCGGTGCTCCTGCTGCACGGGGGCGGGTTCGTGATGGGAGGCCTGGAGGGCCTCACCGCCCAGGCCGTGGACCTGTGCACGCACCTTCCTGCGGTCGTCGTCGCCGTCGACTACCGCTTGGCGCCCGAGCACCCGTACCCGGCGGCGTTGCGGGACTGCGAGGCCGCGCTGGGCTGGGTGGCGTCGGAGGCCGAGTCGCTCGGCGTGGCGGCCGATCGCATCGGTGTGTACGGCATGAGCGCGGGCGGTGGGCTCGCCGCGGCGCTGACGTTGCTGGTCCGGGACCGGGGTGGTCCGCCGGTGTGCTTCCAGGTGCTCGACGCCCCGGAGGTCGACGATCGCGTCGAGACGTTCTCGGCACGCACGTTCGAGAACACGCCGCTGTGGAACCACTCCGATGCGGTGTTGAGCTGGCGGCATTACCTGCGAGGGTGGAGCGGGGATGTGCCCGCCTACGCGGCTCCGGCGCGCGCGGGGGATCTGTCCGGGCTTCCTGCCGCGTACGTGTCGGTGTACGAGAACGACCCGCTGCGGGACGAGGGCCTGGCCTACGCCTCCGGGCTGCTGCGCGCGGGCGTGTCGGTCGAGCTGCACCTGTTCCCCGGGACGTTCCACCGGTCCGCGGTGCTCACGGGTGCGGCGGTGTCGCGGCGTCAGGCCGTTGAAATCCTCGACGCGCTTCGCCGAGCCCTGCATCCTGTCGCATGACCCTGGCCAGGAGACGAGTGGGGGAGCACATGGACTTCGGGAACCGAACCGTCATCGTCACCGGCGGCACCGGCGCGCTCGGCATCGCCGTCGTGGGTGCGTTGCTGGACGCGGGCGCGCAGTGCCGCGTCCCGTACCTCATCGATGCCGAGGCCGATTCCTTTCCACATCGCGATCGGGTCACCCTGGTTCCACGGTGCGACCTGACCGACGAGTCGGACGTCGATCGCCTCTACGACGGGGTCTCCAACCTGTGGGCCTCGATTCATCTCGCGGGCGGGTTCGGCATGGGGGACCTGGCCGACACCGACAAGGACAGCCTCATGCGCATGCTGAACATGAACCTCGTCAGCTGCTACCTGTGCTGCCGCCGAGCGCTCGCCGCTTTCGGCCCGGAGGGCGGCCGCATCGTCAACGTCGCCGCCCGGGCCGCGCTGGAACCCCGTCAGGGTGCCGGCACGACCGCCTACACCGTCAGCAAGGCCGGTGTGTCGGCTCTCACCCAGGCGCTCGCCGCTGAGGTGGTGCAGCAGAACGTCCTGGTCAACGCGGTCGCGCCCGCGGTCATCGACACCCCGGCCAACCGGGCGGCCATGCCGCGTGCCGACCACCAGCGCTGGCCTTCGCCGGCGGAGATCGCGGCAACGGTCGGTTTTCTGGCCGCTCCGGACAACGAGGTCACCACAGGAGGGGTGGTGCCCGTCTACGGCCGAGCCTGAGCCCAGCGGTGATCGCCGGGGTGCCGAGACTTTTGGACCTGTTGACCTGCGCGTCTGGTCGGTTCACTTCTGGTGGAAGCCCGGTCGACCCGGCCGGGGTCCCACTGATGACTCGGGGGCAAAGGGGGACGTGGCATGGCCACACCGCACCACGGCGCAGGAACCAGGATCACGATCGACGGGACAACGCTGAGCATCGCGCTCGTCATGCTGTTGGTGCTGGCCACGGTCATGCTGTCGCTGTTCGTCCTCGGGCCCTAGCTGCATTGGGCCGTCAGGTTGGTGTCAGTCGGCTGGTGAGTGGCCGTTGAGGGCGGTGTGGGGTCGTTGGGTGTTGTAGTGGTGTAGCCAGGGTCCGAGCGCGTGGGCGCGTTGGGTGTTGCTGGTGAAGATGTGGCGGTAGGCCCATTCGGTTTGCAGGGTGCGGTTGAACCGTTCCGCTTTGCCGTTGGTCCAGGGGCAGTGTGGTCGGGTGAAACGTTGGCTTGCGCCGTGTTCGGCAGCGGCGGCGCGGAAATCGTGGGAGTGCCGGTAGCCGGGGGCGTTGTCGGTGAGCCCGCGGCCGATCGCGGGGATGCCCTGTTGGGCGAACCAGCCGACGGAGCGACGGAGAAAGCCTGCAGGTGGCGCCCTTTTTCGTCGGGCAGGATCTCGGCGTAGGCCAGGCGGGTGTGGTCGTCGACGGCGGCGTGGACATAGTCGTCGCGGCCCCGCACGTGTTCGCTGCGGCCGTGGGCGCACCAGCAAGCACCGACCATGAACCAGCGAGCACCGACCACGAAACGGTCAGCCGAGCGTTCGTGGGGCACCGAAGACCTCCAAGTGTCGGGTGAAGACCGTCATCTCCACCGCACCTGGAGGTCTTTTTCATGATCAAGCCAACACGCCCAAGCGTCACCAACCCCACGGCCCAGTACATCTAGCTCACCGCTTCGACGCGGCTGGCCGACTACGCAGGGTTGTTGGTAGCTATCCCCTGTTCGGGGTTGTTGCGGTGGAGGACGTTCGGCGTGTCAGCTTCGCGCATCGCGCCACCCAGAACGGTCCGATCATGTACTCGTCGCCCTGCCACCCATCGACCAAACCTTGTACAAGTATTGACTCTGCTTGTACAACTCTTGCACTGTTGGTGGCGTTCGAGCAGACGTAGTCGGAGGCAGGTCACGTGGCACCCACACTCACGGAAGTCGCCGAACGCGCCGGCGTCTCCCTGTCCACCGCGTCGCGGGCGTTCAACGCGCCCGACCGCATCGGGCAGGCGACGCTGGCCCGGATCATCCAGGCGGCCGATGAGATCGGGTATCACGCCGCCAGGCCCGCGGCCGTCGAGCAGACCGCGACCACGGTGGCGGTGATCGTGCCGGACGTCGGGCACACCGTGTTCTCCCAGTTCGTCAAGTCCGCGCAGGCGCAGGGTTGGCACCGCAGGCAAACCGTCGTGCTGACCGATACCGATGACAGTCCGGATCGCGAGCGCGAAGCGCTGGGAGAGCTCCAGGGCAGGGTCGACGCGCTCGTGGTGTGCTCCCCACGGCTGCCGGCCGAAGACATCGTCGAGCTCGCCGGGGAAACGCCTCTCGTGCTCGTCAACCGGTATTCGCAGGATTGCGACTGCGTCGTAGCCGATTCCGAGGACGGCTTGCGGCAAGCCGTGGACTACCTCGTGGCGCTCGGGCACCAGCACCTGGCGTACCTCCCCGGATCGCCCCAGTCCTGGTCGAACGAGCGGCGGCTCAAGGCGATCAAGGCGCTCTGCGAGGAGCGTCGGGTGCACTTGGATCTGCTCGGTTGGCAGCAGGAAACGCTGGCCGGCGGGCACGCCGCGGCTCCCGGAGTGATGGTCACCGGGGCGAGCGCGGTGCTGACGCACAACGATCCGATGGCCATCGGCGTCATGAACGGGGTCCGGGACATGGGGCTGTCCGTGCCCGGTGACCTCAGCATCGTCGGCATCGACGACTCCCCGCTGGCGCAGCTCACGCACCCCTCGCTGAGCAGCATCAACGTCCCGCTGGCGAAGGCAGGGGTGCTCAGCCTCGACCTGGTGCACCAGCGGGCCGCAGAACCCGCCGCCCCCAACCGGCAGATCCACCTACCGACTCAGTTCGTGGTGCGGGGATCCACGGGGCCCGCGCGCGCAAGCGGCGCCCGCCCAACAGGGAGGACCGAGGCATGAAGATCATCGTGACGGACCGGAACCTCGCGCCCCATCGCGCCCGCTTCGAGGACGCTCTCGCCCCCGGGTGCTCGGTGTCCTGGTACGACTCGTCGGGAGACGCTTCGGTACTCGACGATCTCGCCGAAGCCGAGGTCTACGTCGGCGGTGTCTTCACGGCGCCGATGGCAGCCGCCGCGCCCAACCTCCGCCTGGTGCACGTGGCCGGAGCGGGAACCGACAACATCGCGATCGCCGACCTGCCCGAGCGCGTCGCCGTCGCCAACACCTTTCACCACGAGGCCGCAATCGCCGAGCACGTCGTGGCCACGACCGTGTCGCTGCGCAGGGGAATCCCGGCGGCGGACCGGGCGCTGCGCGAAGGGCGGTGGGCGAGTCCTGTCCACGACCCGGCGATCCCGCAGCCGAACACCTTGCACGGCGCCACCATCGGCTTCGTAGGGTTCGGCCACATCGGCCGGGAGACGTGGCGGCTGTTCCGGGCCTTCGGCTGCGATGCGGTAGCCGTCACCGCCAGTGGGAGCACTGACGCCAGTGCCGAGGGGCTGCGGTGGGCCGGTGACATCACCCGGCTCGGGTCGCTGCTGCGGGAGTCCGACGTGGTCGTCATCGCGGTGCCCCTCTCCGAGGGCACGCGGGGGCTGGTCGGCGAGCGCGAGCTGCGGGACGTCGGCGAGCGCGGAATCGTGGTCAACGTCGCCCGCGGTCCCGTCGTCGACGAACGTGCCCTGTTCGACGCCTTGTCCGGCGGGCTCATCGCGGGGGCGGCGATCGACGTCTGGTACGCCTATCCGGGCACCGACGGCGTGGGCGAGCCCGCTTCCCTGCCATTCGCGACGTTGCCCAACATCATCCTCACGCCGCACAGCTCCGGTATCACCAGGCAGACGTTCCTCGGTCGGGTGGACGACATCACCGACAACATCGCCAGGCTCGTCCGAGGAGTTCCGCTGCGCAACGTCGTGCGGGCCGGCCGATCGTCGACGGAGGCCGTCTCGTGATCGACCACATCGCCGGCGCCGAGGTCGTCGTGTGCAGCCCGACTCGGAACTACGTCACCCTCAAGATCACCACGGCGGACGGCGTCGTCGGCTACGGCGACGCGACGCTCAACGGGCGCGAGCTCGCCGTGGCCTCTTACCTCCGCGACCACGTCGCCCCCCTGCTGATCGGCAGGGATGCCAGCCGCATCGAGGACACCTGGCAGCTCCTCTACCGCGGCGCCTACTGGCGGCGCGGTCCCGTCACCATGGCGGCGATCGGAGCCGTCGACGTCGCGCTTTGGGACATCAAGGGCAAGACCCTGGGCCAGCCCGTGTACCAGCTGCTCGGCGGCGCGGTTCGCGACCGCGTGCTCACCTACACCCACGCGATGGGCTGGGAGCTGCCCGCGCTGCTCGACGCCGTCGACGCGCTCCGGGAGCGTGGTTTTCGCGCCGTGCGCGCCCAATCCGGCATCCCCGGCCTGGACACGGTCTACGGCGTGCACCGCGACTGCAGCGGGTACGAGCCCGCGGCACGTTCCACCGCGGCGCCGGAAGAGGTCTGGGACTCCAGCGCCTACCTGCGCCACGTCCCCGGTCTGCTAGCCGAGGTCCGGCGGCACGTCGGGGAGGGACTCGAGCTGCTGCACGACACCCATCACCGGCTAACGCCTCAGCAAGCGGCGCGCTTCGCCGCCGCGGTCGAGGCCGTGGATCTGTTCTGGCTCGAGGACGTCACGCCCGCCGAGAACCAGGACGCCCTCCGACTCGTGCGTGGGCACAGCACCACGCCCCTGGCGATCGGCGAGGTCTTCAACTCCATCTGGGACTGCCACCGGCTCATCGAGCACCAGCTCATCGACTTCGTGCGCGCGGCGGTCAGCCACGCGGGCGGGATCAGCCACATGCGCAAGATCCACGCCCTGGCCGACGTGCACCAGGTCAGGGGAGCGCCGCACGGGCCCTCCGACGTCTCGCCCATCACGCTCGGGGCGAGCCTGCACGTCGGCCTCGCCACGCCGAACTTCGCGATTCAGGAGTACATGGGTTACGACCCGCTGGTCGGCGACGTCTTCCCCGGCGCGTGGTCGTTCGACGACGGTTATCTCCATCCCGGCGACGCACCGGGCATCGGCGTGGCGCTGAACGAGGAGCTGGCAGCGAAGTACCCGTACGAGCCCGCCTACCTGCCCGTCGCGCGGCAACGCGACGGCTCGATCACGGACTGGTGACAGCGATGCACAGGCGCCTCTCCCGCTCGACGGTTCCGGAGAGCACTTTGCTCTCGGTCGCACCTCCCACCGCGACGGGAATCGTCCATCTCGGACTCGGGAACTTCCACCGGGCACACCAGGCCGTCTACACCGCTACGGCAGCGGCGGGCGAATCCCACCCCTGGGGCATCCTGGGCGTCGCCAGCAGGTCCGCCACGACGGCGCGCGCGATGAGTGAGCAGGACCTGCTCTACAGCGTCGTCACGATCTCGCCGGACGACGAGCGTGTATCCGTTCCCGCCGTGCACACGGGAGCGCTCGTCGCGGCGTACGATCCCGGAGCCGTGATCGGCGCGATCGGCGATGCCGGCACGAGGATCGTCACGATCACGGTCTCCGAGAACGGCTACCACTACTCCGCCGAAACGGGGTCGCTCGACCTCGATTCCGACGCCATCCGGCACGATCTCGCGAACCCCGCGCAGCCGCTCACGACGATCGGTCACATCGCGTACGGGTTGGCGCTGCGAGCCGACACGCACGGCGCTCCGGTGACGGTGGTCAGCTGCGACAACCTGCTGGCCAACGGACGACGCACCGAACGGCTCGTCCGGGAATTCATCGGCGCGCTCCCCGACGCACGTCGGGATCGGACGCTGGAATGGCTCGACGCGCGCGCGACCTTCCCCAACTCCATGGTCGACCGGATCGTCCCGGCCAGCACCGACGACCACCGAGCCGCCGCCGAACGGAGGCTCGGGGTCCACGACGCCGCGACGGTCGTTGCCGAACCGTTCTCGGCGTGGGTGCTGGAGGACAGCTTCCTCGCCGGACGCCCGGCGTGGGAACGCGCGGGAGCCGTCTTCACCGACGACGTCGAGCCGTACGAGATGATGAAGCTGCGCCTGCTCAACGGAACGCACTCGCTCATCGCCTACCTCGGCGCCCTCGATGGGCGGGCCACGATCCCGGACGCGGTGGCACAGCCGTACATCGCCAACGCCGCATCGGCCGTGCTTCGCTTGGACTACCTGCCGACGGTGAAGGTCCCGGACTCGGTCGACATCGACTCCTACACCCGCGATCTGTTCGGCCGCTGGTCGAATACCGCTCTGGGCCACCGGACCTCGCAGGTCGGATCCGACGGATCCGTGAAGCTGGGGCAGCGCGTACCCGCCCCCGCGCTCCACCACCTCGCCGGCGGTGACCTACCGCACCATCTCGCCCTGACGGTCGCGGCCTACCTGTGCTGCGTCGCTCCACCCCCCGGTTTCGATCCGGGCCCGCACGCTCGAGCCATGGTCGATCCGGCCGCCCGGCAGCTCGGAGAGCTGTCGGCCAACACCACCTCGATCCCTCGCTTCGTCCGCTCCATATTCGAATCCGGACGGCTGTTTCCCCGCGAGCTGGCGGCCCACGAGCCGTTCGTCGACAGGGTCGCCGCCCTCGCCGACCTCATCGTCCGGCACGGACCAGCCCAGGCCTGCGCCGACGCCGACCGAGCCACCCGGAACTAACCCGTCCAACCCCAGCCATCTCGCCTCAACGTGGAGGATCGCGATGAACGTGACGCCCGGAACACCACTGCAGACAGGCGGCGACAGTCCGGATCGGGCTGTTCGGCCGGAGGAGCAACGCAATGTGCGCCGCGCCGCCTGGGCCGGTTGCATCGGCACGACGCTCGAGCTGTACGACTTCGTCATCTACGGCACGGCCGCGGCGCTCGTCTTCAACACGATCTTCTTCCCCGACGCCTCACCAGCGGCCGGCGTCATGGCGAGCTTCGCGACGTACGCCGTCGGCTTCGTTGCCCGGCCCTTCGGCGGGTTGTTCTTCTCGCGCTACGGCGACCGGTGGGGTCGCAAGTGGGTGCTCGTCACCACTCTGGCCCTAATGGGACTGGCAACGCTGGCGATGGGATTGCTGCCGACGTACGGGCAAGTCGGCATCCTCGCGCCGCTGCTTCTCGTGGTTTGCCGATTCTTGCAGGGCTTCGGCGCAGGGGCCGAGCAGGCCGGCAGCGCCACACTGCTCACCGAGGCGGCCCCGCAGGGCATGCGCGGCCGGCTGGCGTCCCTCGTCATGGTCGGAGCCGCGCTGGGCACCGCGCTGGGCGCGCTCGCGTGGGTGCTCGCCCAGCTGCTGCCGGAGGAGCAGCTGATGGCGTGGGGCTGGCGCCTCGTGTTCATCAGCAGCGTCTTCGTGACCATCGCCGCGTTCGTCATCCGCCGCAAGCTCTCCGAGACCGCGGTGTTCGAGAAGATCAAGCAGGAGCGGACGACCGCACCGGCCCCCGTGCAGGAGGTGTTCGCCAGCGGCAAGAAGCCGCTTTTGATCGTCGTGTTCATGACGGTCGGCATCAGCGTGCAGTCCTACACCTACCAGGTCTTCATGGCGTCGTACCTGAAGAACGACGTGGCCGTCGACCCCGACTTCATCCCGAAGGTGCTGCTGGTCGGCGCCTTGTGCGGCGGCGTGGGCGCCTACCTGTTCGGCTGGCTCACCGACCGGGTCGGCCGCAAGCCCGTCTACATCGCCATCGTGTCGTCGCTCATCGTGCTCCCCATCCCGACGTTCCTCGCGCTCAACACCGGTTCGCAGGTTTGGATCACCGTCGTGATGATCGCCGGCTTCGTCCTGGCCGGTCAGGGTTCCGTGGCCGTGACGATGAGCTACTTCCCCGAGATCTTCGGCAGCCGGTACCGCTACGCGGGCGTCACCATCGGGCGCGAGATCGCCGCGGTTCTCGGCGGTGGGTTCGCTCCGCTGATCTGCGCGGCGTTGATGGCGGCATTCGGCTCCTGGGTGCCGGTCGCGATCTACATGATGATCGCGATGATCACAGTGCTGATCGCAGCGATGTTCGCGCCCGAGACCAGGAACCGTGACCTCACTCTCGCGCACAACGCGACCGATCACGATCCCGCAGGGGCGCGGTGACGGCACGTCGTTCGGCGAGACCGCGGAGCCCGCGAGCACCGCGGTCTCGCTCGGGCCCCGGCTACCGGTCGTCGGCGGAGCGGAGAGCTCGACGTCGCCACCGCGGTTCGACAACGCCCGCGGTGTCCCCAGCGGGCACCGCGGGGACGGCCGCCAGGTACCCGGCCCGCGCGCGGCACTCCGCCACCTAATGCCCGATCCCGAATCCGCTTCCCGCTGTCGGATCGCTTCCAGGAGGAGACATGGTCCACCCAGATCCACGAACGACAACCGCGGTCGTGGCCCACGGCCCCGGTGACCTGCGCGTCGAGACTGTGCCGGTGGACCGCGCGCGCTCCGACGAGGCGTTGATCGGCATCGCCTACGGCGGCATCTGCGGGTCCGATCTGCACTACTGGCAGCACGGTGCCGCAGGTGAGTCGATCCTGCGCGCGCCGATGAGATTGGGACATGAGGTCTCCGGCACCGTCGTGCGAGCTGCGGCCGACGGTTCCGGGCCACCGGAGGGAACGCCGGTCACCGTGCACCCGGCGACCCCGGGTGCGGGGTCCGGTGCCCGCTACCCGGCTGATCGGCCCAACCTCTCGCCCGGCTGCACGTACCTGGGAAGCGCGGCCCAGAACCCGCACACCGACGGAGCATTCGCCGGGATGACGGCCCTGCCGACCCGCATGCTCAGGGCGCTGCCAACCGCGATGGACCTGCGAACGGCCGCCCTCACCGAACCGGCGAGCGTGGCGTGGCACGCGGTCGGGAGAGCCGGATCTGTCGCCGCAAAGTCCGTGCTGGTGATCGGCGCGGGCCCCATCGGAGCCCTGACGGTCGCGGTACTCGCCCGCGCCGGAGCTACCGCCATCACCGCGGTCGACGTGCACCCGCATCCGCTCGAACTCGCCGCGCGGGTGGGTGCGCACCGCACCATTCCGGTATCCGAACCGGACCGGATCGCCGAGGTCGAAGCCGACCTGACCATCGAATGCTCGGGCAATCACCGCGGCCTTGCATCCGCGATCAGCGGAACCGCGCGTGGTGGGCGCATCGTGCTGGTCGGCTTGCTGCCCACCGGTGACCAACCCGTGCCCATGTCCACGGTGATCACGCGCGAACTCGACCTCGTCGGCTCCTTCCGGTTCAACGACGAGATCGACGACGTGATCGAGGCCCTGGCGGACGGCTCGCTGAAGGTCGAACCGATCATCAGCGCTGAGTACGACGTCACCCGCGCCGTGGCGGCCTTCCAACACGCTAAAAACGCCGCCACCACGAGCAAAGTCCTCCTGCGCTTCCCGCACTGACGCGGCCCTCTCGGTCGGTCTACGGCTCCTCTCGGAGCATTGGCTGACCGGGCTGAGTAGGAGTGCCTCGTCACGCGAACACATCCTGCGGCTTGCCACCGCCCTACGAACCTCGAAGTCCACCGCATCCCGGTCAAATCAAAGCTGTGATCGATTCGCTCGGCGACATCGGTAGCGCCCTTAAAGGTGGCCGACGTGATCGCCTCGAAGCGCTGTACGCCGCGATGGACCTGCACGTCACCTACGAGCACGGAACGGACACCGCCGAAAAAAATTCACCCGGTTGGGAACCGGGTGAATAGTTTGCGTGTCGGAGGGGGGACTTGAACCCCCACGCCCATTAGTAGGGCACTAGCACCTCAAGCTAGCGCGTCTGCCTTTCCGCCACTCCGACGCCTCAGGTCCGCCGCTGTGTTTCCCGGGCGGCCCCGTTCTGTTGTGCATATAGATTAGCCCATGGTCATCCGGGCCTGTCACCCACCCCCCTCTTCGGGCGCTGGGTGATAGAAATGCCTGGTGAGCGAGCACAACGGTATCTCCGGAAGCGATCAGGACGCGGGGTTGGCGCTGGCCCAGGACGAGGTCGTCGGGCTGGCCAGTGACTTGATCCGCATCGACAGCACGAACACGGGCGAGGCCGACACCGTGGTTCCCGAGCGGGAGGCCGCCGAGTACGTGGCCGCCAAGCTCGCCGAGGTCGGCTACGAGGTGACCTACGTCGAGGCCGGGGACCAGGTGGGCCGGGCCAACGTGGTGGCGCGGCTGCCCGGGGCCGACTCCTCGCGTGGTGGTCTGCTGGTGCACGGGCACCTGGACGTCGTTCCCGCGGATCCGGTCGAGTGGTCGGTGCACCCGTTCTCCGGGGCGGTGCAGGACGGCTACGTGTGGGGCCGCGGCGCCGTCGACATGAAGGACATGCTGGCGATGAGCCTGGCCATCGCGCGCCGGTTCAAGCGGGACGGCATCGTTCCCCCGCGCGACATCGTCTTCGCCTTCGTCTCCGACGAGGAGGCCGGCGGGTTCCAGGGTGCGCAGTGGCTGGTCGAGCACCGCCCCGAGCTGTTCGAGGGGTGCACCGAGGCGATCAGCGAGGTCGGCGGCTACTCGCTGACGCTCAAGGACGGGGTGCGGGCCTACCTGGTGCAGACCGCGGAGAAGGGCATCCGCTGGCTCAAGCTGCGCGTGCGGGCGCGTGCGGGGCACGGGTCGATGGTGCACGACGACAACGCCGTCACGAAGCTCTCCGAGGCCGTGGCCAAGCTCGGGGCGCATCGGTTCCCGCTGGTGATGTCCGAGAGCGTGCAGGAGTTCCTGGACGGGGTCAGCGAGATCACCGGGTGGGACTTCCCGGCGGACGACATCGAGGGCTCGGTGGCCAAGCTGGGGAACATCTCCCGGATCATCGGGGCCACCCTGCGCGACACCGCCAACCCGACGATGCTCACCGCCGGGTACAAGCACAACGTCATCCCCTCGGTGGCCGAGGCGGCGGTGGACTGCCGGATCGTGCCCGGCCGGGAAGAGGCCTTCGACCGGGAGCTCGCCGAGCTGCTGGGCCCGGACGTCGAGCGCGAGTGGGTCGGCCTGCCGCCGGTGGAGACCAAGTTCGAGGGGCGGCTCGTCGAGCAGATGCAGAGCTCGCTGCTGGCCGAGGACCCCGGGGCCAAGGCGCTGCCGTACATGATGTCCGGTGGCACCGACGCGAAGTCCTTCGCGCGGCTGGGCATGAACTGCTACGGGTTCGCGCCGCTGAAGCTGCCCGCCGACCTGGACTTCTCCGCGCTGTTCCACGGCGTCGACGAACGGGTGCCGGTCGATGCGCTGCAGTTCGGCGTGCGGGTGCTGGACCGGTTCATCCGCAACAGCTGACTGTCGGGGGCGTCTGGTTGCATCTACCGGCAGTTGATCGAAACCGGTGAGGTGCGTTAAGGGCTGGTCATCACGTGTTCGCGGGACGAGTTCCGGTGGCTGCGGTCGAAGCTGGCGACGCTGTGGACGAACGGGTGCTTCGTCGCGGCGGTCGGCGGCGCACCGCTGGAGGCCATCCGCGAGTGCGCAGGGAACCAGCAGAACGTCCGACGGGGGAGGTGTTCCATGCTTTCCGGTCGCGAGTACTGCTTGGAGCTCACCGCTGCGCAGGCCGCGCAGTGCGAGGGGTTCGGCAACGTGTGCCGCGCGGTGTGGAACACCGCCCTTGGACCAGCGTCGCCAGTACCGCGAGCGCGGCGCGTGGATGAACTGCACGGCAGGATGCGCCGGTTGAAGCGCCGCGAACGCGATCGGTGGCAAGACTTCTGCTCGCGGGTCGCCGTCGAGCTCGTCGACCGCGACGCGCTGGTCGCGCTGGAAGATCTGCGCACTCGCAGCATGACCCGCTGGGGCGAGCGGCACCACCGAAGAACCCGGCCGGAACATCGCCAGAAGTCCGGCTTGAACCGCGCCGTCCTCGAAAAGGAGTGGCACGAGCTTGGACTCGCGCTGCACAACATTGCCCGCTGCACCGGCAGCGAGAGAGTGACGGTGCCCGCTGCGCGCACGTCGCAGACGTGCGCGGTGTGCCGCCACGTGGACCCGGAAAGCCGCAGCAGCCAAGCGGTTTTCCGGTGCACCGGTTGCGGCCGCACCGCACACGCAGATCTCAACGCGGCAAGGTACGCGCTGGCCGCCGGACGGGTGGTCGCAGCCTGTGGAGTCTCCGGCGCAGGCCGGTCTGCGAAGCAGGAACCCCCACCGGCGTCAGCGCCGCTTGAACCCCCGGCTCTAGCTATGGGGAGGACGTCAACATCGGGAGGTGTCGCGTGGACCTGGCGCGCTTGATGCAGACCTATCTGGAGCACTTGCAGGCCCGAAAGCTGGCGGCGAACTCGCTGCGCTCCTACCGCAGAGACCTCGATTCGGTGGCCGGTGAGCTCGTCGAGCTCACCGGCTCACCCGCCGATCAGCTCGACATCGAGCGGGTGGACACGAACGTGCTGCGCTCGGCGTTCGCCCGGTACGCGGGGGAGCGGTCGGCAGCCACGGTGACCCGCGCGTGGTCGACGTGGAACGGGTTCTTCGGGTTCCTCGTCGTGGAGGGCGCTGCGACCGGCAACCCGATGCAGGTGGTGCCCAAGCCGCGTCACGTGCCCGCTGCGCCCAAGCCGCTGCAGGGCGAGGACACGCCGGAGCGGCTGCTGCGGATGGTGGCGGCCGGGGCGCGGCAGGCGCGCGATCCCTGGCCGGAGCGCGATCTGGCGATCCTGGCCACCCTGCTGTGCACCGGGGTGCGCTCGGCCGAGCTGCTCGACCTGACGGTCTCGTCGCTGGCCGGACGCGGTGGCGACCGGCGCCTGCACGTCGCGGGCAAGGGCGGTAAGAGCCGTTCCATCCCGATCGACGACAGCCTCGACGAACTGCTCCGCAACTACCTCGCCTCGCGGCGCGAGCGCTTCGGCAACCGGCTGCCCGGTGGCGAACCGCTGTTCGTCGATCACCGCGGCGAGGCGCTGAAGCGCGGCGGCCTGCAGTACCTGGTTCGCAGGTGCCTGCAGGCGGCGGGCGTGTCCGACCGGGTCAAGCCCGGAGCGATGGTGCACGCCCTGCGCCACACCTTCGCCACCCGGCTGGCCGAGGACGGCGCGAACGCCGCCGAGATCGCCAAGCTCCTCGGGCACGCCTCGATGAACGCCAGCCAGAGCTACATCGACGTCACGGCCCGCGAGCAGCGCCTGTCGGTCCAGGCGAACCGGACGTTGCAGGTCCTGGGCGAGTTGTCCTAGATCGGTTCGTGGTCGGCGCGGCGATGCGGGTAGCGGCCCTCAGAAGGCGTCGGGCTCCTGGATCCGCGCCACCCCGCTACTGCCAGGAGCGCGTCGTGGTGAGCCCGATCATCGCGCCGTCGGGGTCGGTCAGCAGCACGGTCTCGGTCAGGCGCGGGTGCTCGATGTGCTCCGCCCGGCCGCCGTGCTTGGTGGCCAGGCGGGTGATGCCCGCCAGATCGGGCAGCGAGACGTAGCAGAGCCAGCCGGGCCCCGCGGGCAGGTTCTCCGCGGTCCGGTTGGCGATCGCACGGCCGGAAGTCAGGTACTCGACCGGCTGACCGGTGCTGACCTGCCAGCCGAGCGTGTCGGACCAGAACGCGTCGGCCCGCATCGGCGAGGTCGTGGCGAGTTCGACCCAGCAGGGCTCGCCCGAGCGCGGGTCAGGGGCCCAGGGTCCGTGCTGGGCGCGTCCTCTGGTGACCTGAGCGACCGTGTCGTCCGGACCGGTCAGCGTGCAGTCCATCGGCGCGCCCGCGAACACCGGGCGGAACCCGGAGCTCTCGCCGGCGCGGGGTTTGCGGATCGTGGCGCAGCGGCGGTTGCCCACCCAGCAGTCGAAGCCCGCTTCCACCGGGACCGGCGACCAGTCCAGGACGGCGCGGTAGAAGACGGCCGCGGCCATCGGGTCGAGACAGAGCAGGTCGACGCGGCGCAACCCGCGGACCGCACCACTTGCGGGCACCGTCATTTCCTTGCCGCCGGGGATCAACTCATCTTCGACACCCGGGCTGTCCGGCACAATGCTCCGTTCGTCCCAGGGCGTGAACGCGTCACGTGGGGTGGAAGAACCCTTACCGTAGCCGCTCCAGTTCGGTGGCCACATCCACCACCTGCGAGGCGAGCTTGCGCAGTTCGGCGTGATCGGCGCCGTCATCGGCCGCGGTCGAGACGTCCTCGGCGGCGCAGCGCAGCTGGAACAGCCGGTCCTGCAGATCGGCCAGCTCGGTGGCCGACAGCACCACGGCGTCCTCCGGCAGACCGCCCCGCTGCACGGCGGTGCGTCGCTCGTAGGCTCGCTGCCTGCAGGACTGGGCGCAGTAGAGCTTCGGCCTGCCCTGTCGTCCCGATCCCGGTACACGCCGCCCGCACCAGGCGCAGTGCCGCACGCGGCGCTGCCGGGGAGTCTCGAGGTTCTCCACGAAGATTCACGTTATCCAATGTCGACTACCACGCCGCGGAAGCCACGCCGTTAACCTCGCCACAGGCCACCGCGGGTATACCCGAGCTTCACCGGGCTGCGGGAGAGTTGGGCCCGTGACGCATCCCTACCTGGACGGGCCGCGGCCGCGAGCGCTGGCCCACCGCGGCTGGCACCTCGACGACCTCGCCGGCATGGAGAACTCGCTGAGCGCGTTCACCAGGGCCGCTGCCGAGGGCTACCGCTACATCGAGACCGACGTGCACGCCACGGCCGACGGAGTGGTCATCGTCCACCACGACGCGAGCCTGGACCGCACCACCGACCGCTCCGGTGAGATCGCGAACCTGCCCTTCGCCGAGGTGTCCAAGGCCAAGGTGGGCGGCCGGGAACCGGTCTGCAGCCTGGACGTGGCGCTCGAGGAGCTGCCCGACACGGCGTTCAACATCGACGTCAAGGCCGATTCCGCGGTCGAACCGGTGCTGCGGGCGGTGCGCAGGCACAACGCCTGGGATCGGGTGTGCCTGGCGGCGTTCTCCGACCGGCGGCTGGCCCGCCTGCGCGCGGGCGGTGGCGACGCGCTGCTGACCTCGGCGGGCCAGCGCTCGGCCCGGCTGCTGTGGTTGTCCGCGCGGGTGCCGATCCTGCCGCTGCGCGGGCTGGTGCGCGGCGCGGCCGCGCAGGTCCCGCCGCGGCACAAGGGCCTCGAGGTGATCGACTCGCGGTTCGTCGAGCGGGCGCACCGGTGGGGCATCGAGGTGCATGCTTGGACCGTGGACGAGCCCGCCGAGATGACCCGGCTGCTGAACCTGGGCGTCGACGGTCTGGTCACCGACCGGCCCGATGTGCTGCGCGAGGTGTTGCGCCAGCGCTCGGCGGACCCGGCTCCTGGGTGATCGTGTCCGTGCGGTGATCGACCGGCCAGTAGGCTGCCCGCAGTCGAGTGGTCTGGCACTTCCGGAGGACGGATGAGCGTGATGGACGGCGAGGCGGCGCCCGGTGCCGTGCGACGGCGCGAACAACGGGGGTGGTGCTGGTACGACTGGGCCAACTCGGTCTTTCCGACCTCGGTCACCACCGTCTTCCTGTCGCTGTACCTGACCTCGGTGGCGACCGAGGCGGCCAAGGCCGACGTCGCCCGCAACGGGCCGCGGGCCTGCGCGAGCGGCAACGCCCTCGTCGATTGCGACATCTCGTTCCTGGGCCTGGCCTTCCCGGCGGGCTCGTTGTGGGGATATCTGCTCTCGGTGGCGACCGTCGTGCAGGTCCTGGTCCTGCCGATCACCGGCGCCGTCGCCGACCGCACCCAGAGCAAGCGGTTGATGCTCGCGATCTTCGCCTTCGGGGGCGCCTTCGCCACCGGACTGCTCGCGCTGGTGGCCGGATCGAACTGGCAGCTGGGCGTGGTGCTGTTCGTGCTGGCCAACATCTGCTTCGGCGCCTCGGTGGTGGTCTACTACTCGTTCCTGCCCGAGATCGCCGATGCCGACGAGCGCGACGCGGTCTCCACCCGAGGCTGGGCCATCGGGTACCTCGGCGGTGGCTCGGCGCTGGCGCTGCACCTGGTCATCTACCTGGGCCACGACGCGGTCGGGATGTCCACCGAGACCGCGGTGCGGCTGATCTTCTTCCTGTCTGGGGTGTGGTGGGCGGCGTTCACGTTGCTGCCGCTGACCGCGCTGCGGCGTCATCGGGCGCCGGAGAGCGGCGGCCGGGAGAGCGGCGCCACGGCGATCACCGCCGGGTTCAAGCAGCTGATCAGCACGCTTCGCCAGGCCAGGCACTTCCCGCTGACGCTGGCGTTCCTCTGCGCCTACTGGGTCTACACCGACGGCATCGCCACCGTCACCCAGGTCTCGGCCCAGTACGGCAAGCTCGAGCTGCACCTGCCGCAGGAAACCCTGATCGTCACGCTGCTGATCGTGCAGTTCATCGCCTTCATCGGTGGTGTGCTGCACGGTGTCGTGGCCAAGCGCATCGGTGCGAAGAAGACGATCATGATCAGCCTGGCGACCTGGCTGGCCGTGCTGGTCTCGGCCTACTTCGTGCAGCGGGGCCAGGAGCTGCAGTTCTACGGCCTGGCCGTGGGAATCGGCATGGTGCTCGGCGGAACGAACGCGCTGTCCCGTTCGTTGTTCAGCCAGATGGTCCCGCCGGGTCGTGAGGCGGAGTACTTCTCGCTCTACGAGGTGGGGGAGCGGTCCACCTCGTGGTTGGGTCCGTTGGTGTTCGCCGCTGTCGGGCAGGCCACCGGGTCGTTCCGGCTGGCCATCGTCTCGCTGGTGATCTTCTTCGCGGTCGGTCTGGTGCTGGTCTCGCTGGTACCGGTGCGGCGCGCGATCCAGGCCGTGGGCAACACGCCGCCGAAGCTGCTGTAGCCCGGCGTGTCGTGTTCGCTGCGTAATCACCGGTGCTCACCGCGCGGTTTTGCGGCGATTGCTCCATGCTGGTGATCGAATGGGCGGTGGTCATCGCCTTCGGCGGAATATGCCAGTACGCTGCGTCGTGACAATGGGGAGTGTCATGGAATTACGAGCGGTCACCCACGGTGTCCATGTTGGGCCGTCCGGGTAGTGATCTGTGTCCCACATTGACGAACAATCCTGGGTTGCGCTTGGCGATGGTGACTGAGTATCTGGCACTATCACCCGTTCGAACCCTCTTATAGATTGCGGGCGGGAAAACGCGTCACGAACGCGGTCCGACGACATCTCTAGAGAGACAGCCGTGGTTGCTGGGTGAACAATGTCACCGACGGCAACCAAAAGCACGACACCGGGAACAGACGACGGATATCCCGTCGTTGCACACGGTGAGCACAACCGCTCGGGTCACGTGCCCGGGCCGAAGGGAAAGGAACCGTCATGGCCGACCGCGTTCTGCGTGGCAGCCGGCTCGGAGCTGTCAGCTACGAGACCGACCGTAACCACGACCTCGCACCGCGCCGGACGGTGCGCTACGCCTGCCCCAAGGACCACGAGTTCGAGGTTCCCTTCTCCGACGACGCCGAGGTGCCGCCGACCTGGGAATGCCGTCTGCACGGCTCCGAGTCGAAGATCATCGACGGCAGCGAACCGGAGCAGAAGAAGGCCAAGCCGCCGCGCACCCACTGGGACATGCTGCTGGAACGCCGCACCATTCCGGAGCTGGAAGAACTGCTCAACGAGCGCCTCGAGGTGCTGCGCGCCCGCCGCGGGCACTGAGCCCCCGAGCACAGGAGGAACACGACAAAGCGCCCGGAGAGCTCCGGGCGCTTACACGTGCGCGCGAACGCGCGTCGGCTCGTCGAGCGGGTGTGGCCTTTCAGCGCAGCAGCGAGCGCGCCAGCCCCATCGCCTGGTTGCCGCGGCGCCGCAGGCCCCACTTGGTCACCCGCAGCAGCGCCTCCCGGACCACGTCCGCATCCATCTTGGAGGCGCCGAACTCGCGCTCGACGAAGGTGATGGGCGCCTCCGCCACGATGAATCCGGCCTCGACCGCGCGCCAGGCCAGATCGACCTGGAAGCAGTAACCCTGCGAAGCCACGTCGTGCAGCCGCACGGTCCGCAGGACCTCGCTGCGGTAAACGCGAAAGCCCGAGGTGATGTCGTTGATCGCGACGCCCAGCGCCAGCTTGGAGTAGACGTTGGCGCCGCGCGAGAGCAACGCCCGGTGCCAGGGCCAGTTCACCGTCCGGCCGCCTGTGACGTAGCGCGAGCCCAGCACGACGTCGGCACCCGTTCCGCTGGGGCCGAGCATGCCGATCAGCCGCGGGAGGTCCTCCGGGGCGTGCGAACCGTCGGCGTCCATCTCGATGATCGCCGCGTAGTCGCGCTCCAGCGCCCAGTCGAACCCGGCCACGTAGGCCGCTCCCAGCCCGGCCTTGCCCGCGCGGTGCAGCACGTGCAGCCGCTCGTCGTCGCCGGCCAGATCATCGGCGAGCTTCCCGGTGCCGTCCGGGCTCGCGTCGTCGACCACCAGCACGTGCGCCGTCGGTAGCGCGTCGAACAGGCGCCGCAGGATCGCTGCGAGATTCTCCCGTTCGTTGTAGGTGGGGATCACCACCAGAGTCGCGCCGTCCGGGCGTTTCGACATGCGTTTCCTCCTGACCGGCTCGCGCGAGCCGGCTCGTGCTCTCGCGGATCAGGCGTTCGCGCGCCGGGTCCTCCACCCGGCCAGCACGACCGCACCGACCCCCAGTACCGCCAGTGTCCACATCGGAGTCGATCCCAGCTCGGTGGCGATCGTCCGCTCGGTGCGCAGCGGAACCTCGACGTTGAGGTTCCGCGCGGTGAAGAGCTGCGTCTGCTCGGCCACCGATCCGTCCGGCCGCACGTAGGCGCTGACGCCGCTGGTGGCGGACACGAGCATGGCCCGGCCCGTCTCGACTGCGCGCAGCCGCGACATCGCCAACTGCTGATAGCTCATCTCGGAGTGGCCGTACCAGGCGTTGTTGGTGGGCACGACCAGCAGCTGCGCGCCGTTGGCGGCGGCCGGGCCGAACACGTCGTCGTAGGCGACGTCGTAGCAGATGCCCACCCCGATCTTGGTGCCCGCGACCTCGAGCACTCCCGGGGTGTTGGCCGGGACCATGTCCTGCGGGAACCGGTCCACGAACGGGCTGACCAGGCTCGCGACCGAGCGCATCGGGATGGTCTCGGCGAACGGGACCAGATGCTGCTTGATGTAGCGCTGGCTGAAGCCGTCCTCCGGATCCCAGCGCACGATCTCGTTGCGCAGCGCCCCGTTGGAGTCCTGGCCGAGTCCGCCGACGATCAGCGGCACGTCCAGCTGCCCGGCGATCGCCGAGAGCTGCGGGTCGGTGCGCGAGGGGCCCCAGCTGCCGACCTGCTCGGGCATGACCACGAAGTCCGGCTTGGGGACTCGGCCGCTGCGGACGTCGTCGACGAGCCTGCGCGCGGCGCGGATGTGGTTGTCGTGCAGCACGTCGTCGGAGTTGAGCAGCCCGAGACCGATGTTGGGCGCGTTGCCCTGGATGACCGCCACCCGCTTGGTGCCTGCCTGGGCCTCGGTGCCGATCAGCGGCCACATCGCGAGCCCCCCGAGCAGCGGGACCAGGACTGCGGCGAGCGGCACGGCCCAGCCGCGCGGCCTGCGCGCGCGCCAGGCGAGCTCGGCCAGTCCGGAGCCGATCAGCGCCACGGCGAACGAGACGAGGGTGGCACCGCCGATCGAGGCCAGCGGGAGCAGCGCGCCGGTGTCCTGGGTGAACGCCAGCCGACCCCACGGGAAGCCGCCGAACGGGAACGCCGAGCGGATCGCCTCGGCGGTGACGAACACCGCCGCCATCCACACCGGCGCCAGCCGCAGGCGGCTGACCAGTGCCATTCCCGCGCCGCCGAGGCCGATGAACAGAGCTTCCACCGCGGCTACGCCCAGCCACGGCCACGGGCCGAAATCGGCGCCCAGGAAGTCCTGCAGCCAGCCCAGCAGCGGCAGCAGGAAGGCGAACCCGAACACCATGCCGTAGCCGAACCCGGCTCGCGGGCGCCGATGCCGCACGACCGCTGCCAGGGTCGCGAACGCCAATGGCGCCAGCCACCACAGGTCGCGTGGGGGAGACCCCGCGTAGAGTGCGAACCCGGCGGCGATCACCGCGCCCAGGCGCAGCGCCCAGGCGGCTCGTCGTCCGGGAACGCGTCGATCCGGCTGCGCTTCGTCCTGCGCAGGAGCCGTGGGGACTACCACCCGACCAACCTTCTCGGTGCTTCTCGGCCCCACCCCAGGGGCCACCAACGTTGCCGCGTGCTCGGACACGCTCGACCCAAATGTACGCGCCGACCTCGGATCCGACCCCGGCCGCCTTCGAGGCGGAGGCCGACCTTCCGACTCGGCAGTCGCCGCCCGCGTCCGCCGGCAGCCGCGCGCGAGCGCGGAGCGCCGTTGTTTCCGCACCGCATGGATCCGCGCTGCGAGGCCGATCTCGGCGAACGCCTGCCGGCCCGTTCGCTCGGGCCTCCGGCGGCCGTGCGTACCGCTGCCCGGAATCGGGAAAATCGGATACCTTGGCATCAGTGCCAAAGTTTTGGCATCGGTGCCAAGGGGGTGAGCCGGGGTGACGCTGACGCAGGAGGTGCGCCGGCGGCGGATCGTCGAGGCGGCGATCGACTGCCTCGCGCGCGACGGATGGCACGCGACGACGCTGGCCGCCGTGGCGGCGGAAGCGGGGATCAGCAGAGGGCTGATCTCGTATCACTTCGCGGGCCGCGACGACTTGCACCGCGCGGTGCTGGAATCGGTGGCGGAGACGATCTTCGGCGCCGGTTCCGAAGCCACGCAGGCCCGGATCGACGCGGCGACCTCGGCCCGCGACAAGCTCGCCGCCTACATCGAGGGCAACCTGCGCTTCATCGCCGAGCACCGGCGCGAGATGGCCGCGCTGGGGCAGGTGATGCCCAACCTCCGCCGCGATGACGGCTCCGCTCGGTTCGACGACGCGGCCGAGGAGCCGATCATCGCGGGAACGGCCCTGCTGTTCGAGCACGGGCTCGCCACGGGCGAGTTCCGCGAGATCGATCCGCGCACCACCGCGTACGCGCTGCGCCGCTGCATCGACGGCGCCGCCGTGAAGATCGTCGCCGATCCCGGTTTCGACATCGACGCCTACGCCCGAGAGCTGACGGCCCTGTTCCTGCGAGGAGTGCAAGCTTGACCGCGACGACCACACCCGCCGTCGAGCTCTCCGGGCTCACCAAGCGGTTCGGCGAGCACATCGCCGTGGACTCGATCGACCTGTCCGTCCCACCGGGCACCTTCTACGGCATTCTCGGCCCCAACGGCGCTGGCAAGTCGACGACGCTGGCGATGATCGCGGGGCTGCTCGCCCCGGATTCGGGTGACGTGCGCGTCGCCGGGTTCGACACCACCCGGCAGCGCGAGGATGCGCTGGGCGCTCTCGGGATCATGATGGAAGGGCTCTCCCTTCCCGAGCGGCTGACCGGCGCCGAACTGCTGGAGTACACCGCGCGGCTGCGCGGCCTCGACCGGGGGTGGCGACTGCGCGCCACCGACCTGCTGGAGGTCCTCGAGCTCGACCGCGCACCGTCGACGTTGATCGTCGACTACTCCACCGGGATGCGGAAGAAGATCGGGCTCGCCGTGGCGCTGCTGCACCGCCCGCGAGTTCTGGTGCTCGACGAACCCTTCGAAGCCATCGACCCGGTCTCGGCGCGCGCCATCGAGGGTTTGCTGCGGCAGTACGTCGACGGCGGTGGGACCGTGCTGCTGTCCAGCCACGTCATGGACGTCGTGCAGCGCATCTGCGAGCGGGTGGCTCTGATCAAGGACGGCCGCGTCCTGACCGAGGGCACCGTCGAGGAGGTCAGCGCGGGCGGCACGCTCAACGAGACCTTCCTGCAGCTCGTCGGCGCCGCACCGCAGCGCGAGATCGGGTGGCTGGCATGAGCGCGCGGACGACGTTCGCCGCGCTGCGCTGGCGGATCATCCGGCACGGTCCGAACGACGAGCGCGGTTTCGGGCTGATCACCGGATTGGTGGCTGCGGCCGGGGTGCTCGCGCTCGCGGTGCTCGCCCGGACCGGGACGCTGCACCCGAGCTGGTTGACCGTCGGCATCTCGGCGTTCGGGCTGACCTGGTTGCTGGGCCCGATCCTGCTTCCGGGCTCGGCACCGATCCTCGACCCGCAGTGGTTCCGGACGCTGCCGCGGCGCCCGAGCCGGATCGCCCGCGAGATGGCCGCCGGCGAGGCGATCGGGGTCGGAACGGTCATCACCGCCGTCGCGCTCAGCGGCATGCTCGTGATCGCCGCGCCGCACGGTCCGGTCGCGCTGATCGTCGCGGTGCTCGCGGTGGTGGCGCAGCTGTTGTTCTTGCTCTGGCTCGGCAGGTGCGCCACGGCCGCGGTCTCCCGATTGCTGCGCTCGACGCTGGGCATGTGGGTCGCGGCGTTTCAGATGTCGGCGCTGCTGGCGATCTCGTTCGCCGGCTGGGTGCCCGTCGTCGCGCTGGTCCTGCCGAACCTCGGCGAGGGCGGCACCGAGCTCGTCACGCCGCAGGTGAGCGGCGCGGTGCCCGCGGCGATCGAGAACGCGCTGCTGGCCCTGCCCACCGGCTGGGGCCTCGCGGCCGTCGACGCCGCGAGCCCTCCGAAGTCCTGGTTCGCCGCGGTGCCGATCCTCGGGCTGGTCGTGGCCGGTGCGGCGCTGCGCCGTCTCTGGATCGCTCTGACGGCGCACACGCTCCGCAGGCCGCCGGCTCGGGCACGGAGCAACGTCACGGCCAGGGCTGCCGCGTTCGGTCCGCGAGACGGCGGAGCCGTGCGGGCGGTGGCCACGCGCGAGATCAAGACCTGGCTGCGCGACCCGCACCGCAAGCTCGGGCTGGGCCACGCGTGGCTGACCCCGTTGCTGATGATCTTCCTGGTCGCGCCCAGCGGCTGGTCCTGGGCGCTGCCGTTCATCGGCGTCATGGCGGCCGCGCTCGGCGCGATGGTCGCGGTCAACACCTACGCGCTCGACGGCACCGCGCTGTGGCAGCTCCTCACCACTCCTGGGGCCGTCGACGCCGATGTTCGCGGCAGGCAACTCGCGTGGCTGCTGCTGTTCGGCGCTCCGGGCCTGGTCCTGACGGTGCTGCTGTGCCTGGCCAGCGGTTCTCCCCTCTGGGCCGTGGCGCTCGGGATGACGCTGGCCGCGACCGGAGCCGCGTGCTCGGCGGCACCGCTGTGCGGCGTCCTCATGCCCGCCCTCGGCGCCGATGCCCGGGACCGCGTGTCCACCGCGGACAACTCCGGCAACTCCGCGGGCGCCGAGTACGCGGTCTTCACCGCCGTGGCCGCCGCCGCGGCCGTCCCGGTGGTGCTCGCTCAGCTCAGCGGTGCGGGAGGGATCTGGCCCGCGCACCTGGCGCTGGGCTCGGCGGCGGGCGCGGCGCTCGCGCTCGTGCTGTCTCGCCTGACCTCCCGGTATCTCGGGCGAACGGGACCGGCCCTGCTCTCGGCCATGGCGGCGGGCGACGCCACCCGGCTCCGGAGCGAATCCGCCGCCGGCTAGACCGGTAGCAGGGTGGAGACCAGGTGGGCCAGGCGGCGGGTGTTGCGGCACTCGTGCATGTCCACGATGTCCGCGTAGGCGTGCGCCGCCGAATCGCCAGTGGCCCAACGGCTCTCGGCCTCCGGGTTGAGCCAGAAGACCCTGCGCGCCTTCTCCTCGATGGCCCGCAGCGACTCGAGATCGGGGTTCCAGCCGTTGGTCCTGGCATCGCCGAGGACGAGAACCGACGTGCGGGGTCCCACGGCGTCCAGGTGCTCGGCGACGAACTCGGCGAAGGCGTTGCCGTAGTCGCTGCTGTCGTGCCAGCCGGTGACGGTGGCCTCGGCGCGGATGCGCTGACCGAGCTCGGCCGGGTCCGCCGCGCCGGGCTGGACGAGGTGGGTGACCTCGTCGGTGCGGTTGACGAAGGCGAAGACGCGGACCTTGCTGAACTGGTCGTGCAGCGCCTGCACCAGCAGCATCGTGAAGTTCGCGAACCCGGCCACCGACCCCGAGACGTCGCACAACAGCACGATGTCCGGTCGAGCCGGACGCTGGTGGGCGTAGGCCGGGCGCAGCGGAACGCCGCCGGTGGACAGCGACCGGCGCAGCGTGCGGCGCAGATCGATGGAGCCGCGCGCGGCCCGGCGACGGCGAGCCGCCATCCGGGTGGCGAGCTTGCTGGCCAGGGGCTGCACGGTCCGGCGCAGTTCGGCCAGCTGCTCGCGCCCGGCGTTGAGGAAGTCCACCTGGTCGGCGCTCGGGGCGACGGCGTGCCGGGCGACCTGCTCGGTGCCGCGCAGCTCGGCGGCCCGACGGCGCGCCTCGGCGCGGACGCGCTCGCGGAAGGACTCGATGCGCCTGCGGACCTCGTCGCGGTCGAGCCGGTCGGTGAACTCCTCCTCGTCTTCGACGTCGGCGCGCATCGCGGCCAGCGCCGGGGCCAGCACGGTCTGCGGCTGCAACCGGTCCAGCGCCTGGTGCGCCGACCAGCCCTGCGGGGAATCCCCGTCGCCGATCCGGCCGAGGGAGTCGACGGCTTGCCCCGCCAGCTGCGTCAGACTCGCCGAGTCGCCGTCGGCCAGCGCCCGCACCAGCCGCTGCTCCAGATCGGTTCCCTCCGCACCGCGCGCGCTTTCCGGGGCGCCCACGCCCAGCGGGAAGTAGAGGTCGAAGAGCGCGTCGAAGACCGCGCGCTGGCCGTCGGCGCGCAGCAGCGCCGCCGCCAGGCCTTCGCGCAGTCGCTCCCGGTCGGCCATCCCGAGCGCTTCCAACGCGGCTGCGGCATCGACGGTTTCACCGGGACCGACGCGAATTCCCCGCTCGCGCAACGCTCCGGCGAAGCCGACCAGACGTGCGGGCAACGTCACGGCACGACCAGCTTCTCGACCGCTGCGCGCACGTCCTCCTGGTGCTTGAGCACCACCCCGAGGCTGTCGCGCACCACGTCCTCGTCGAGACCCTCGGCGCCCAGCGCCAGCAGGGTGCGGGCCCAGTCGATCGTCTCGGAAACCGATGGCGACTTGCGCAGCCGCATCTCGCGCAGCGCGCCGACCACCTCGACCACCGAGGCCGTCAGCGCGTCGTCGAGACCGGGCACCTTGAGCCGGACGATGCGCTGCTCGAGATCGGCCTCCGGGAAGTCGATGTGCAGGAACAGGCACCGGCGTCGCAGCGCTTCGGACAACTCGCGGGTGGCGTTGGAGGTCAGCACCACGAACGGCCGCCGCGAGGCGCGCACCGTGCCCAGTTCGGGAACGGTGACCTGGAAGTCGCTGAGCACCTCCAGCAGCAGGCCCTCCACCTCGACATCGGCCTTGTCGGTCTCGTCGACGAGCAGCACCGTCGGCTCGTCGCCGCGGATGGCGCTCAGCAGCGGCCGGGGGAGCAGGAACTCCTCGCCGAAGATGTCGGTGCGGGCCTCGTCCCAGGTCTCGTCGCGACCCGCGGTGATGCGCAGCAGCTGCTTGGCGTGGTTCCACTCGTAGCGCGCGCGGGACTCGTCGATGCCCTCGTAGCACTGCAACCGCACCAGCCTGGCCTCGGCGACCTCGGCCACCGCGTTGGCCAGCTCGGTCTTGCCCACGCCCGCCGGTCCTTCCACCAGCAGCGGCTTGCCCAGCTGATCGGCGAGGAAAACGGTGGTGGCCACCGCGGTCGAGGCCAGGTAGCCGGTTTCGGCGAGCCGGTCGATCACGTCGTCCACCGAGTCGAAGAAACCGGTTCCACCGTCGCTCATGAGCACTCCCGTCAACTGTTTCCCAGCCGAACGGTTGCTCAGCCCGCGCGCGGTTGTCCCGTGGAAGTGACGCCGATCACGTGCACCGCAAGCGGAGCTCGTGCAGCCCGGTCGCCCCGTCGGGCAGCACGCCCTGCACGACGTCGGTCTGCGCGGCGCCGGTGCTGTCGATCGCGCGGCAGCGCACCACGTGATCACCGGGTTCCAGTTCGAGCCGGGCGCGCCACATGCGCCAGGTATCGCGACTGACCTCGGTGGTGAGCTCGGTGTTCTGCCAGGGGCCGCCGTCGGCGCTGACCTGCACCGCCCGGATCCCGGTGGGCTGAGCCCACGCGATCCCGGCCACGGTCACCGTCCCGGCAGGCACCGAGGAGTTCGGTCGCGGGCGGTCGATGCGCGACTGGGGCTTGATCGGGGCGTCGCGGGCCCAGCCGCGCCGCTGCCAGTAGTGCTGCTCGGCGAACGTGGTGACCTTCGCGTCGACCAGCCACTTCGTCGCCGAGACGTAGCCGTAGAGGCCGGGCACGACCATCCGCACCGGGAATCCGTGCTCAGCGGGCAGCGGCCGCCCGTTCATCTCGAAGGCGAGCAGCGCGCCGCGATCCGGTTCGAGCAGCACGTCCAGCGGTGTGCCTGCGGTGTAGCCGTCCGAGCTGCGGGTCAGCAGTTGCTGCGCTCCCGGTCGGACCCCGGCTTCGAGGAGCAGGTCGCGGACCGGTACGCCGACGAAGTTCGCGGTGGAGATCAGGTCGCCGCCGATCGGGTTGGACACGCAGGCGAGCGTGATCGCGCGCGCCTCCAGCCGTCGGTGGAGCAGGTCGTCGAAGCTCAGGTCGAGCTCGGTGCCGACCATGCCGTGCACCCGCAGCCGCCAGTCCTCGGCGCTGAGCTGTGGCACGACCAGGGCAGTGTCGATGCGGTAGAAGTCGCGGTTGGCGGTCAGGAAGGTCGGCGTGCCCGAAGCGGCGAAATCCGCACCGGACGGGATCGCGGGCAGGGGCACACGTGGCAGCCGCGAGGCCACCTCGGCTCGCGAGGACACCGCTCCCGAACCCCGCGACAAGACGCTGCCACCCGCCGCGGCCAGGCCCGAGCCGACCACGACCAGACCGGAGGTGGCCAGGAACCGGCGCCGGGCCCAGCCGCTGGAAGCCGGAGCGAGTTGCTGCTCAGCGCGATCCGGCCGCGCGGCGATCCACCAAAGCAGCCCGAAGGCGCCGACACCCACGACCAGCGACACCAGCGCCGGGAGCACCCCACCGCCTGCCCGGGTGGCCGCCGCCGCTAGCCCGACCACCCCGAACGCTGCGATCACCAGCGCACCCGGCCACCAGCGCAACCAGGACAGCAGTCCGGCTCCGACGGCGAGCGCGGCGACCACCAGCAGCATCCCGACGAGGAGGGCGATCTTGTCGGCGGTGCCGAACACCGCGACCGCGAACTCCTTGACCCACGCAGGAGCCAGGTCGATCACCGCACCGCCGACGGCCACCGGTGGTGAAGTGCGCGGATCACCGAGCGCGGCGGCGAAGTGCCCGGCGGCCAGCGCGGCCGCCGCTGACAGAAGCCCGATCGCGGCCGCCCGGCCGCGCGGTTGAGACGTCATACCGCCATCACACGCCGCCCGGGCTCCGGACGCCACAGGCGGGCCGCATCGGTAAGGGACTCGAAAGTTCTTGTGAAACGATGACATCCCGCTGCGCGCGGGTCCATCCGGCTCAACACGTGCCTAGCGTCGGTGTCATGCGAGTACTGCTGACCGGCGCGGCCGGATTCATCGGGTCGGCCGTGGCCCGGACCCTGACCGAGCACGGTCACGAGACCGTGCGCCTCGACGCGTTGCTGCCGCAGGCGCACGGGGTCGAGACCGAGGTCGACCGATCTCTCGTGCGCGGTGATGTCCGCGACGGCGACCTGCTGCGCCGCGTGCTGCGCGGGGTCGACGTGGTCTGCCACCAGGCGGCGATGGTCGGCCATGGCGTCGATCCCGGCGACATGCCCGGCTACACGGCCAACAACGATCACGCCACCGCGGTCCTGCTCGCCGCCATGCACGAAACCGGCGTCTCGCGGCTCGTGCTGGCCTCCTCGATGGTGATCTACGGCGAAGGCCGTTACCGCTGCCCCGGCCACGGGCTCGTGCGCCCCGCGGCCCGCAGCGCTGCGGACATCGATGCGGGCCGCTTCGAGCCGCGCTGCCCGGAATGCGGACGCGCACCGGAATCGGAACCGGTACCCGAGGACGCCGCGCCGGACCCGCGCAGCACCTACGCGGCCACCAAGCTCGCGCAGGAACACCTCGTGGCCGCGTGGGCGCGGCAAACGGGCGGTCGCGCGTGGGCGCTGCGGTATCACAACGTCTACGGCCCCTGGATGCCCAGCGGCACGCCCTACGCGGGGGTCGCTTCGCTGTTCCGCTCCGCGCTGCATCGCGGGGAGGCGCCCGTGGTGCTCGAAGACGGGCGGCAACGCCGGGATTTCGTGCACGTCGGCGACGTGGCAGCGGCGAATCTGGCCGCCGCGGAGACCGAACCGCCGGGCGGGTTCGAGGCGGTCAACATCTGCTCCGGGCAGCCGCGCACCATCGGTGACCTCGCCGATGCGCTCGCCGAGTCCTGCGGCGGCCCGGATCCGGTCATCGCGGGCGGAGCGCGCAGCGGCGACGTGCGGCACATCGTGGCCGACCCGGCCAAGGCCGAGCGCGTCCTGGGGTTTCGCGCTCGGGTCGATTTCGCCGACGGGGTGGCCGCATTCGCCAGCGCGCCGCTACGCGAGGCCGCTGCGCTCGGCCAGCGGTAACCGGACCTCGAAGCGGCAGCCCGCGCCGCGATTGGCGGCCCGGATCGTGCCGTCGTGCGCCTGCACCAGCCCTTGCGCGATCGCCAGCCCGAGCCCGCCGCCCTCGTCGTCGCGGGCCCGATTTCCCCGGTAGGCGACTTCGAACACGCGGTCCAGGTCCTGCGGGTCGATACCGCCGCAGGCGTCGTCGACCCGCAACCAGGCTCTGCCGTCGTCCACCCCCGCAGTGAGCACCACCGTTCCCTCCGCCGGGGTGTGGCGGATGGCGTTGGACAGCAGGTTGCGCACCACCCGCGCCAGTTCCGGATCGCTGCCGGTGACCACTGGCCACTCGCTGGTGTCGGTGCGCAGCCGCACGCCCCGGCGCTGGGCCCGCGGGTGCTCGGCCGCGATCGCCTCGCTGACCACGTCGCGCAGCGGAACCGTGGAGAACTCCAGCTGCAGCGCGCCCGCGGTGATCCGGGAGAGCTCGAAGAGGTCGTCCACCATCCGCGAGAGCCTGCCGGTCTCGTCTCGGATGCGGTCGGCGTAGGCGCAGACCTCGCCGGGCTCGTCGACCACGCCGTCGGAGAGCGCCTCGGCCATCGCGCGGATGCCCGCCAGCGGAGTGCGCAGGTCGTGGCTGATCCAGGCGACCAGCTCGCGGCGCGAGGCCTCGGCCTGGCGTTCGCGCGCACGCGCCTCGCGCTCCCACACGCTCCGGCGCGCGATGTTGCGGCCGAGCACCACCGCCACCGGCACCGTGATCACGCCGACCGCGGTGCAGATGACCACCACGGTGGTCAGCAGCGGGCCGAACATGAACCCGGTGACACCCAGCACACCGGCCAGCGTGGCCAGCAGCGGCACCAGCACCAGCACCGTCAGCGCGGTCGCCAGCGACCGCTGGCGCAGCAGGTACAGCAGTCCCGCGCCCAGCAGCGCCACCGGCAGCGACAGCCCGATCGCGTAGGGGGCGACGTGGGTGAGCTCGGTCAGGACGTCCATCGGTCGCCCTCCGGGTCGTAGCGGTAGCCCACGCCCCACACGGTGCTGATCCGGTCGGGCCGGTCCGGGCTGGGCTCGATCTTCTCCCGCAACCGCCTCATGTGGACGGTGACAGTGGATTGGTCGCCGAAGTCCCAGCCCCAAACCGATTCCAGCAGCTCGGCGCGGGAGAACGCCCGCTTGGGATTGCGCAGCAGGAACGCCAGCAGGTCGAACTCGCGGGTGGTCAACGACAGCTCCACCTCGTCGAGCGTGCACCGCCGCGCGCCCGGATCGAGCACCAGCGAGCCGTCCACGAGGGGTTCCTGCGGCGGCGGGGGAGCGTTGGTAGCGCGGCGCAGCACCGAGTTGACGCGCAGCACCAGTTCGCGCGGGCTGAACGGTTTGACCACGTAGTCGTCGGCACCCAGCTCCAGGCCCAGCACGCGATCGGATTCCTCGCCGAGCGCGGTGAGCATCACGACCGGTACCGGCCCTCGCTTCCGGATCCGCTCGCACACCTCCAGCCCGCCGATGCCGGGCAGCATCAGGTCCAGCACGACCAGGTCCGGGCGCCGTTCGGCGTGGCACCGCAGCGCGGACTCCCCATCGTCGGCCAGGTCCACCACGTAGCCGGCGCGCTCCAGGTAGCGGCGCACCACGTCGCGCACCGCGTGGTCGTCGTCGACGACCAGCACCCTGCTGTCTCGCATCCCGCTCACCAGTTCGTCGCGATCAAGTGGTTCACCGCCAGCGCGGTCACCGCTTGCAGGCTCAGCCACCAGCGATGTGCGCCACGCGGGAGCAACGCGCCACCGACGGCGAACCACACCGCGAACGGCAACCAGATCCTCTCCACCTCGGCCTTGCTCAGCCCGGACAGGTCCGCGATCAGCACCGACGCCGCGGCGGCGAGCACCAGCCACCCCAGGGCGCCGCGGTTCCGCAGACCGCGTTGCACGGCGGCCACCGCCAACGGGCCGGCCGACAGCAGAAACGCTCCGAGATTGCCGAACACCCAATAAGCGTAGGGCCGGTTGGCGAATTCGCCCTGGTGATAACGCTGCACGACGAGGTGATATCCGTCGAGCCACCAGAAACCGGCCGCGGCGAACGCCGCCAGCACCGCCGCTGTGCTCAGCCCGGCGAACAGCAGTGCCCTCCAGTCTCGAGTGCGCAGCAGCACCGCCAGCACCACCGGCAGCATCAACGTCAGCCCGTAGCTGAGGAACAGCCCGAACCCGAGCAGTGCTCCACCGGCCAGAGCGGGCCACCAGCGGCCGCGGTTGATCGCCAGCAGCGCGACGCCGGTGGCCGTCACCCCGGCGAACATCCCGTCGGCCGATACTCCGGCCCACACCGCCCCGGGAAGCAGCACCGCGAACGGCATCACGGCACGTCCCGCGGCCTCGTCGCGCAGCGCCCGCGCGGTCATCGGCACCGCGACCGCCACCAGCGCGGCGACCAGCAGCGTGACCACGGCCGCCCAGGTGCCACCGCCGAGTCCGAGCCGCTCGAGCCACACGTAGAACAGCAGCGTGCCCGGCGGGTGCCCGGAGACGTGCACCGTCCACGAATCGGGTTGTCCTGCCAGGATGTGATCGGTGAAGGTGGCGAGGGTGGTCCCGATGTCGTGCACCCGGGGCACGTCGTGGAGGTATTCGGGCCAGTCGGTCAGGCGCGCGACCACCCCCGCGTGCCAGCCGTCGATGAGGGCCAGCGACAGCATCCAGGCCACCGAGGCCACGTAACCGGCCGCGAGCAGGACGCGCCAGGGCAGTGCGCTCGACGGTCCCCAGGTGATGACGGTGATGGCGACCAGCAATGCCAGGGGAGTGCCCACCCCCGCGCGCGGGTACCAGAAACCGAAGATCGGTGCGGCGTCGGCGAACAAGGGCGCACCGGCCCGGTTCGCGAGGAATCCAGCCGCAGCGGTGGCGGCGATGATCAGAACGGCGAGCAGGAACGCGGGCAGACCGGCTCGGCGGAGCGAGGATGACACCGGCGTCAAGGTAGTCCGGCCGGTGCGGCCCGCCAACCGCGCACCGCGATCCGTCAGAACTCCGTAAGATTCCTGTGCCGTAATGATTCGGTAAGCACCGCAGAGCTTTTCGGTCTCGCGGCGGTGCGCTTGCATGGCGGTGTGGAACAAGTCGACGTGGTGCTGCCCTGCCTGGACGAGGCGGCCGCCCTGCCCGGAGTGCTCGCCGCCCTGCCGCCCGGTTACCGCGCCCTGGTCGTGGACAACGGATCGCGCGACGGATCGGCCGGAATCGCCGAGCGACACGGTGCTCGCGTGGTGCACGAACCGCGACCCGGTTACGGAGCCGCCGTGCACACCGGCCTGGAGGCCGCGACGAGCGAGTTGGTGGCCTTCCTGGATTGCGACGGGTCGCTGGATCCGCAGGAGCTGCCGCCCCTGGTCGAGCAGGTGCGCCGCGGAGCGGACCTCGGTACCGGGCGGCGAGTGCCGGTTTCGGCTGCGGTTTGGCCCTGGCACGCCAGGGCGGGCAACGCGCTGATCGCCGCACTCGTCCGCCGACGCGGGCTAGCGGTCCACGACATCGCTCCGATGCGCGCCGCCCGGCGGGTTGAGCTGCTGGGGCTGGGCATCGAGGACCGCGCCTTCGGTTACCCGCTCGAGCTGCTGTGCAAGGCGGCTGCGGCGGGCTGGACGGTCGCCGAGCTCGACGTCTCGTACCGCTCGCGAGCGGCTGGCACCCGGTCCAAGGTGTCCGGTTCGGTGCGCGGGACGTTGCGCGCCGCCCGCGGGATGGCAGGAGTGCTGCGATGACCGCGCTGCTGGTGGTGGCCAAGTCTCCGGTGCCGGGGCAGGTCAAGACCCGGCTGTGCCCACCCGCCACGCCCGAACGGGCCGCCGACATCGCCGCGGCCTGCCTGCTGGACACTCTCGAGGCCGTGCGCGCCACGCCGGGGGTTCGCCCGGTCGTCGCGATGACCGGCTCGCTCGACGCGGCTCGGCGCTCCGTCGAGCTCCGTTCGCAGTTGCGGGAATGCCTGGTGATCGAGCAGCGCGGCAACGGGTTTCCCGCACGACTGGCCGCTGCCCACGCGGACGCCGCCGCGCGGTTTCCGGGACGACCGGTGTTGCAGATCGGCATGGACACCCCGCAGCTCACCCCCGAGGTGCTCACCGAGGCCTGTGCCGGGCTGGAACGCACCGAGGCCGTGTTCGGCCCCGCAGACGACGGCGGGTGGTGGGCCATCGGGTTTCCCGATCCGCGCGCGGCCGCGCTGCTCGCCGACGTGCCCACCTCCCTGGGCGATACCGGAGACCGCACTCGCAAAGCGCTGGCGGACAACGGATTGCGGGTCCACGAGCTCCGCGAAATGACCGATGTGGACACCATCGCCGATGCGCGCGCCGTCAGCGCCCTGGCCCCGCGCGGCCGATTCGCCGCCGCGCTCGGAGGGCTCCGATGAGCCGTGAGTTCGACGTGCTGTACGGCGCTTCCGGTGTCCTGGAAACCTCCGACGGACGTTCGCGCGCCCTGCGCGGAGAGCGGTGGTGCGACGAGCCCGATGAGGCCGATCGGGCGCTGCTGGACACCTGCGCTGGCCCCACTCTCGACATCGGTTGCGGTCCGGGCAGGCTCACCGGCGAACTGGCGGCGCGCGGGGTCGTCGCACTCGGCATCGACACTTCGCCCTTGGCGGTGCGCCTGACCAACGGGCGCAACGGGCCCGCGTTGCGCCGCGACGTCTTCGCCGCGCTGCCCGGTGCGGGCGACTGGCGGGAAGCTCTGCTCATCGACGGGAACATCGGCATCGGTGGCGATCCGGCAGCGCTGCTGCGGCGAGTGCGCGGACTCCTGCGTCCCGGAGGGGTGGCGTGGGTGGAGGTCGAACCGCCCGGTGCCGGGGTCTGGATCGGTGGTGCGCGCGTGGTGCGCGCCGGACGCGGCGGTGCGGTCTTCCGGTGGGCCGTCGTCGGTGCCGAGGCCATCGAGGCCCTCGGGCTGGCCGCCGGGTTCCGCCGCGTCCGGGTGACCGAGCTTTTCGGCAGGTGGTTCGCAACGCTAACGTCAAACCCGGATGATCTCGACTCGGTGCGGCCGGAGGCAGACGATTCAGCAAACCCCATGTGGACGATGCGATGAACCGGTGCGGTGAGCGCAATTCGGTCGAAGCGCGATGAAACGCGTCCTCGCGGCCGTCCAGTCCTCCGTTCGGCGTGAATTCCTGTCCGATTTGGTCGAACTCATCGCATTGGCAGGATTGAACGGGGTCGTACATGCGGTGTTCTGCGTTTCGAACGGACGATGCCGCGCAGACGTAGCTGGGCTTCCCGATGCGGGTGTGGGCGGTGATCCTGGTCGCGCTGTCCGGCCTGGTCGTGACCGACCTGGTCGTCGTCGGCAGGCGGCCGCACGAGGCCGGGATACGCGAGCCCGGGTCGTGGGTGGTGGGCTACGTCGCGCTCGCCGCGATCTTCGGCGGACTGCCCTACGCCTTCGCCGGTTCGTTAGCGGTGCGCAGTTCTTCGTCGGTTACATCACCGAGTACAGCCCGCCGGTGGTCAACCTCCAGCTCCACTTCGTCATCGGAGGGCGGCTCAGCTACCTCGGCCACGGGCTCGCGGTGATTCTCGGCTTCATCGGCGCGAAGCCCCACGTGGAGGCGCTGCACGGCTCGCACATCGAGGAGATCAAGCGCGGCGCCCCGCACATCGGCATCGCAACCTCGCTGGGGTTCATCGTGCTGACCTTGGCCGTGCCCGCGGTCGCCAGCCTGCTGCGCTCCCGGAACCGCAAGGCTGCCGGAACCGCAAGCCGGAAGGTCCCGCTACCCCCGAACCGGTGAGCGCGGGGCCCGACCGGGAATAGCTCCGCGTCCGGTGGTGTTGGTCACGGCATGGCGCGCAAGTCGCCGGAGCGGATGGTCGCCGAGGAACGCGAGCGGGTGGAGCAGCGCATCGAGTCGTTGCAGCGCCACCTCGCGTCCATCGTCGAGTCCGCTGCCTGGACCACCAACGATGATGAGCACGACCCCGAGGGCGTGACCATCGCCTACGAGCGCGCCCAGACCCAGGGGCTGCTCAGCGATGCCAAGAGCGAGCTCGAGGCCCTCGACCACGCCGACGAGCGGCTGGCCAAGGGCACCTACGGCACCTGCGAGAACTGCGGCAAGCGCATCTCCCAGGAACGCCTGGCGGCGCTGCCCGCTGCCACGACCTGCATCCGCTGCGCCAACTCCCGCCGCTGAGGGCTGCGGGAGCTCGGCGGACGCTCAGTCCTCGGTGCTGAGCCGGGAGACGCGCTGCGGCGTTGGCCAGCGGACGTTGTAGACCCACCCGAGCTTCTCGAACAGCCAGATGGTGCGGGCGGAGATGTCGATCTGGCCGGGTTTGACCCCGTGCCGGGCGCAGGTGGGATCGGCGTGGTGCAGGTTGTGCCAGGACTCTCCCATGCTCAGGATGGCAAGCGGCCAGAAGTTGGCGGCCTTGTCCCGGCTGCGGAACGGCCGTTCGCCGACCAGGTGGCAGATGGAGTTGACCGACCAGGTGACGTGATGGGCGAACGCCACGCGGACGAGCCCGGCCCAGAAGAACGCGGTGAACGCGCCCCAGGCGGTCCCGGTGATGGCCCAGCCCATCAGCGCGGGCAGGACGAAGGTGAGCAGCGTCAGCGGACCGAAAAGCCGGTGCACCAGCCGGATGTCGCGGTCGGCCAGGAGATCGGGAGCGAAGCGCTGCTGGTTGGTCAGATCGCGCTCGAAGACCCATCCCATGTGCGCGTGCCAGAACCCGCGCGCCAGCGCGGCAGGCGTGGTGCCGAACGCCCACGGGGAGTGCGGGTCGCCCTCCCGGTCCGAGAAGGCGTGGTGGCGCCGGTGATCGGCCACCCAGTGCATGATCGGCCCCTGCACCGCCATGCTCGCCGCCACCGCCAGCGTGATGCGCATCCACCGCTTGGCCCGGAAGGCGCCGTGGGTGAAGTACCGGTGGTACCCGACGGTCACGCTCAGGATGGTCAGCACGAACAAGCCCGCCGCCAGCGCGGCGTCCCACCAGCGCAGGCCCCATCCCCAGGACAGCGGCACGGCCGCGAGCAGGGCGAGGAACGGTCCGAGGATGAACACGTAAACGGCCACCTGCGGGCCCGGGCCCCGGCGTCCCGCCAGCATCGGTTTCGGTCCGGTGATCTCAGTTTCCACGATTGCTCTCCTCTGCTTGCCCGAGCGGGCCCGTTTCCACGGAACCGCGCGTGCGCAGGTGGGTACAACGAACTGCGTGGCAAACCGGGATGAACGCCGACTACGTCCGGTTGGCAACGTATCGCGCCGCGCCGGTCTACGCACGCGGTGGTAGTGCAGATGTCGCTCGCCGACCGACGCCGGTGGACCGCTCGGAGCGGAGGCTGATGGGTATCAGCCGGTGATTTCGAGAGGTGGCGACGATGATGACCGAGTTTCTCGTGGAATGGGGCCCCGCCGGGCACGGTCCGCACGTGGACGGCCCGTTCTGGATCTTCCCCCTGGTGTTCCTGGCGCTGATCGCCGCACTGGTGGTCACCGCGATCATCACCATGCTGCGCCGGTCGCGGCGCCCGTCGGCGACCGAGCGGGCGAAGTCGGTCCTGGCCGAACGCTTCGCCGGTGGTGAGCTCAGCGCGCAGGAATACCGGGAACGCCTCGGCGAACTGGATTGACCTCGAAGGCCGCAGGCGGTTCCGCGGTGCTTCGATGGCGGCGCTCAGGTGCGCGCGAACGACACCGCCGGCCGCTGCATCGCGGCCGGCGGTGCTCAGCTGGTGTTGCGTTCCCCCAGCCGGGAGCCGGGTGCGGCCAGCCCGCTGCGCGCGGCGACCAGCGCGGTCCGGGCGTAGCCGCGCTCGCCCTGCGCGAGGTGCTGTGCCGCACTGCGCACGGCGCTGGCCGCGGCGGTGGAGATCGCGATCTGGGGGTCCTCGTCGAGCAGTCCGACGGCTCGGCTGAGCTCCTGCCTGGCTCGGTCCGCGGGGTCGTGCGGTCTGGTCAGCAAGTCGATGAAGGCTGTGTCCACCGCGTCGTGCAGGGACGCCTCGGTCGAGCTATGCGGTTGTGCAGTCACGCGCCGGAGTCTATGCGCTATTCCGTGGCATTTTCGCGGCCAGAGATCACCCACATAGGTGGATCTCGCTCATTTATGCAACCTCTTCGTCGATTGGTTCCTCTGTTCGGGGCTCCTCCGAACGATATCGGGAGTATGCACAATCGGTTGAAATCTAGGAGCGCTCTCGCTCTCGTTTGGTGTTCACTCTTCGATGGTAGATCCTGCGGGTATGTTCGAGCAGCCGCGCAGCGCGATCGTCGTCGGCGCCGGGATGCCCGGCCTGGCCACCGCCTTCTTCCTGCAACGCCACGGGGTCGAGGTCACCGTGGTCGACCGCCGGGGCGTAGCGGCGGGTTCCTCCTGGGGAAACGCGGGCTGGCTGACGCCGTGCTTCGCCGTGCCGCTGCCGGAACCGTCGATGCTGCGCACCGGGTTGAGCAAGCTCTTCTCCCCGGAATCGCCGTTGTCGGTCTCCCCGGCGCTGGACCCGCAGCTCGCTCGCTTCCTCGTTCAGCTGGCGAGCAACTGCACGCGGCGGCGCTGGCGCGTGTCGCTGGCCGCGCTGGCCGCGCTCAACCGCGAAGCCCTGGCGGCCTACGACGACATCGCTCTCGATGAGCCGACCCGCGCGACCGACCGCTTCCTGATCGTCTTCGACGACGCCGCGCAGCGGGCGCACATCGTCGAGGAGCTGGCCGAGGTCCGCGCCGCTGGCCAGGAGGTCGACTACGAACTGCTCACCGGCGCGCAAACCCGCGCGCTGGACCCGGCGCTGACCGAAGAGGCCGGCGCTGGGCTGCGATTGGCCGGGCAGCGCTACCTCGATCCCGGCGCCTACCTCGCCGCGCTGGCGGGCCGGGTGCGCGCGCAAGGCGGGACCGTCCTGGAGGGCACCGAGGTCACCGACCTGGCCGATCTCGGAAACGCGGTGGCCGTGCGCACCGCCGGTGGTGCCGAATTGCGCGCGGACACCGCGGTTCTGGCCGCGGGGGCGTGGTTGAACCCGCTGGCCCGACGGTTCGGCGTGCGGATGCCGGTGCAGGCGGGTCGCGGCTACAGCTGCAGCGTCTCCGGTGCGACGCTGCCGGGCGGGCCGACCTACTTCCCGGCTCGCAAGGCGGTTTGCACGCCGCGGGGGGATCGGTTGCGCATCTCCGGGATGATGGAGTTCACCGGTCCGGACAGGCCGTTCGACCGCAGGCGGATGGACGCCGTGCTGGGGTCGGTGCGCCCGATGCTGCGCGGGGTGGACTTCGACGACCGCGAGGACGAGTGGGTGGGCGCGCGTCCCTGCACCACCGACGGGTTGCCGCTGATCGGCCCGACCACCTCGCCCCGGGTGCACGTCTGCGGTGGGCACAACATGTGGGGTATCGCCCTCGGCCCGGTCAGCGGTCGACTGCTCGCCGACTCGATCGTCACGGGTCGTAATCGACCGGAGCTCGCGCCGCTGCATCCGCTGCGCTAGCGCGCAGATCGCCCCGGAAGCCGGGATTGCCTGGCAGATCCGCATTGTCTCGCTTCCGCGCCGGGTTTTGTGGCGAACCGCACCATTAGTTGGGTTATGCAACTAGCCTGGCTACTGTCACGGACAGTGCTGAGGGTGCCTCAGCCCGTCTTGATCGGAAGTGCGCAACCGACGACCGCGGCGCGCAGCCAGCGGTTTCGGCAGGGCTCGAAAGGGGCGCAAGCGTGACAACTGACCAGCAATGGGACATCGTGACCAGCGTGGGCATCACCGCGCTGGCGGTGGCCGCGGCTCGGGCGCTCGAGGCGCACCGCGAAGACCGACTGGTGCACGACCCGTACGCGGCCGCCTTCGTCGAGGCGGCCAGGCCCGAGGCTCCGATGCCGACCACCCCGCAGGAGGTGGACGAACTCGCCGAGCAGTACTCCTCGATCTGGAACCAGCTCGAGATGGACCAGTACATGGGCGTGCGCTCGCGCTACTTCGACGACTTCTTCGCCGCCGCGAGCGAGGCGGGCATCGAGCAGGTCGTCATCCTCGCCTCCGGCCTGGACACCCGGGCGTACCGGCTGGCCTGGCCCGCGGGTGCGGTCGTGTACGAGATCGACCAGCCGAAGGTGCTGGAGTTCAAGCAGACCGTGCTCGAAGAGCAGGGTGCGACGGCCTCCTGCGAACCTCGCGCGATCCCGATCGACCTGCGGGAGGACTGGCAAAGCGCGCTGCTCGAGGCGGGATTCGACTCATCCGCGCCCACCGCGTGGCTGGCCGAAGGGCTGCTGCCGTACCTGTCCGCGGCGGCCCAGCAGCGGTTGCTGGAGACCGTCGAACGGTTGTCCGCGACCGGGAGCCGCCTGGCGGTGGAGGACTTCAGCGATCTCAGCAAGATGCTCCAGGACGAGGAGATGGTCGAGCTGGGCAAGCAGTGGGGCATCGACATGCGCGACCTGCTGCACGCCGACGACCGGCGCAGCGCCGCCGAGGTCGTCGGTGGTTTCGGCTGGACCACCGAGGTTCGCGAGGCCGAGGAGGTCGCCGAGGGCTACGGTCGGTCGCTCGATTCCTTCCCGATGAAGGGCGTCGGTCGTTTCCTGGCGGCCGAGAAGGGCATTTGAGCGGTTCCGCCGGGGCGTGGCGGTGTCCTTGCGATTCCACCGCCGCGCGCGGTTTTTCAGCGGACCTGGGCCGGACTGCGGGCAGCTGTTCGCGGTCCCGCTCGAAAGCCGACGAATCCGAGCGTCATCTGCCGGATGCGGATGCCGCTCGGACCGAGACCGGTGTCGCGGCGGGGTGAAGACGATCACCGCGAACGGATCGGGCAGGCGGGCGTAGGCTGGCTACGACGTAGTCGTGTGGAAAGCGGGGAATTGCCGTGTTCTGGACCATTGTTGGCTGGGTCGTGTTCGGCCTGATCGCTGGTTTCATCGCTCGCGCCGTGGTGCCGGGCAAGGACGACATCGGGCTGATCATGACGATCGTGCTCGGCATCGCCGGCTCCGTCGTCGGCGGTTGGGTGCTCGGGTTCTTCACCGTGGGATTCAACGGTTTTCAGCCTGCGGGCTGGATCGGTTCGATCATCGGCGCGGTGATCGTGCTGGTGGTCTACAACAAGGTCACCGGTCGCAAGCGGCGCCTCCGCTCATAGCTTGCGACCGACCCCGACCAGGGCGGTGAAGCGCTCCGGGTTGTCGTCGATCTCCGACGGCGACACCGGGCGCCACTGCGGCATGTAGACCAGGCCCGGCTCGACCAGCTCGAACCCCTCGAAGAACTCGTTGATCCGGGCCCGCGAGCGCATCGTCATCGGGGTCGAGGTCCGCTTCCGGTAGAGGTCGGCGTGCTCGTCGGCGAGGTCCGGCCGTCCTTCGTCGGTCGCGTGCGAGATCGCCAGGTAGCTGCCCGGAGCGAGCGCGTCGCGATAGCGGGTGATGACCTCGCGGGGGTTGGCTTCGTCGTCGACGAAGTGCAGCAACGCCACCATCATCAAGGCCACCGGCTCGTCGAGGTCGAGCTGCTCGGCGACCTCGGGGGAGTTCAACACCGCCTCCGGATCGCGCACGTCCGCGCGGACGATGCTGGCCTGGTCGTTGCCCTCGAGGAGCGTCCTGCTGTAGGCCACGGCGACCGGATCGGTGTCGACGTAGACCACGCGGCTGTCCGGAGCGGCCAGCTGGGCGACCTCGTGCACGTTGCCCACTGTCGGAATCCCGGAGCCCAGGTCGAGGAACTGCCGGATGCCCTGATCGACGCAGTAGTGCACGGCACGGCGCAAGAAGGCGCGATTGGCCTGCATGATCAGCGGGAGCTCCGGCCACATCCGGATCGCGTCATCGCCCATCGCCCGGTCCACGGCGAAGTTGTGGTCCCCGCCGAGGTAGTAGTCGTAGACCCGCGCCGCGTTCGGCTTGTTCAGGTCGATCTCCTCCGGCTCGGACATCGCGCGCCCCTTTCACGGCTGGACGGCGTGCCGCCGCCCAGCCGTGATGCTAATCCCCGAACCACCCCGGTTCGAGGTCAGGTCGCGGCAACGGTCCGGTTATCGAGCCGCAACACCGCACCGAGCGCCACGAGAGCGATGGCGGCTCCGGCGGTCATGATGATCGCCATGGCCGGCCCGTCGTTGCCCAGCACGCCGACCAGCGGAGCGATCAGCGCACCGAGCCCGAACTGGCATGCGCCCAGCAGTGCCGAAGCGGTGCCTGCGGTCTCGCCGTGGCGGTTGAGCGCCAGCGCCGGAGCGTTGGGCATCACGAAGCCCATCGCACCCAGCACCGCCCACAGCGGCAGGATGAAGCCGAGCAGGCCACCGGTGTCGGTGACGGTCAGCGCGGTGAGCACGACCGCCGCCGCGGTCGCGGCGATCAGCGCGGTGGCCACGATCTGCAGTGAGCTGAAGCGCTTGAGCAGCACGACGTTGATCTGCGAGGCACCGATCAGCGAGACCGCCCCGGCGCCGAACACCAGCGCGAAGGTCTGCTGTCCCAGCCCGAACTGCTGCTGCAGCACGAACGACGAACCGGAGACGTAGGAGAACAGCGCTGACATGGCCAGCGCCGCGACCACCAGCAGCAGCACGAACTGGCCGTCCGCGAGCAGCTTGCCGTAGGTGCGAAGAACGGGCCGGAACCGCGCCTGCTGGCGTCGTGCGGGCGGCAGCGACTCGGGCAGCGCCAGCACCGCGAGGATCAGCAGCAGCACGCCGAGCACCGCCAGCACGCCGAACACACCGCGCCAGTTCGACGACAGCAGCACCGCACCGCCCAGCGTCGGGGCCAGGATCGGTGCGATGCCCATGACCAGGAACAGGCGGGACAGGGCGGTCGCCGCCGCCCGGCCGGTGAACAGGTCTCCGACCACGGCCAGGGCCACCACCATGGCCGCCGCGCAACCCACGCCCTGCACGACGCGCAGCGTGCCCAGCAGCGCGATGTTCGGCGCGACCAGGCACGCCAGCGAAGCGACCACGTGCAGCGCTGTGCCCAGGATCAAGGGCAGCCGACGGCCGACGACGTCGGAGAACGGCCCGATGAACAGCTGGCCCAGCCCCAGGCCGATCAGGGTTCCGGTCAGCGTCAGCTGCACGGTCGAGTCCGGCGCGCCGAGGTCGGCTCCGATGGACGGCAGCGCGGGCAGGTACATGTCGATGGTCAGTGGGCCCAGGGCGATCAGTGCGCCGAGCACGACGATGATGCGCAGTCGCCGCAACCCGGTCGGCTGCTGGCTCGCCGGTGTTCCGGTGTCCGCGGACGCGGTCCGCACCGCAACGTCTTCCATTGTTTCCTTTCGGAACGAGTCCATGCACGATTTCTGGAGATCTCGGACGCATGCTCCAGCGATGAGGTGGATGGATTTGTTCCGGGTTTTCAGGAGAACGATGGGTGACGCGCATTACAGGCGGCGTGACCTGCGGTGATTTTCCGGGCCGGCAATCCGGTGACGAGAGGTCGTGCGCTCGTCGGAAGACAATGGGCTGAGCGCGCGGTGAATTCTGGGTTCAATTTCGCTCGCGACCGCGCTTTTCCGGGACGGATTTCGGCGTCGTGCGCGCGGTCGCGAGCGCGGGCGTGCCCTCGTCCCCATCGGGCGACTCGCGGGGCGGATCCCGGGGAGAGGTCAGGACTTGACCATGCGGGCGATGGCGTCGCTGGCTTCGCGGATCTTGGCGTCGGCCTCTTCGCCGCCCTCGGTCATCGCCTCGGACACGCAGTGCTTGAGGTGTTCGTCGAGCAGGCCGAGGGCCACCGACTGCAGCGCCTTGGTGGTCGCCGAGACCTGGGTGAGGACGTCGATGCAGTACTCGTCCTCTTCGATCATCCGCGCCAGGCCGCGCACCTGGCCCTCGATGCGGCGCAGTCGCTTGGCGTAGTTGTCCTTGTCGTGGGTGTAGCCGTACATCGAAGACCTCCTCGCGAGCCGGTGGGCTCCGCCCCCATTTATACCCCAGGGGGGTAGGCAGGGCCAGCGGCTCAGAGGAACTCGGAGTGCGGCCTGGGCTTCGCCTCGTCTGATGGCGCGGGATCGCGCTGCTCGGCCCGGCGCAACCACAACCAGCCGCCGAGCTGCACCAGCGTCGCCCCGCCGGTCAGCGCAACCGCGATCACCGCGAACGACGACCAGCCGTACACCACGCCGATGACCACGGCGGCCGCGAAGAACAGGCCGGTGCGCACCAGCAGCACACCGAGCCGACTCTTGTTGATCATCCCAGCACCTCCACCCCGAAGTCTATGCCCACCACCCCGCACCGCAGCCGCCCGACAGCTCAGCCCGAGAAGATGTACCAGCCAGCCGCCCGCGCGACGGCACCGCCTTGAGCCCCGCACCACCCGCAACCCCGCCGCGCACCCAGTGCCCCCGCGTCTGCCCCCGCGTCGGCAACGGGAGTGCGGCGGTGGTGACAGTTTTGCCTAAAACTGTGAGCCTCCGATGCCCGAAATGTCCGGACAGTTTTAGGCAAAACTGTCATCCGCACCGGCGTGATGAGGCGCGTCGCCCGGCGTCCGGCGGATGGTTGGGGTTCGTGGACGCTGGCCGGTTGGTCGAGGTTCGAAAACCAGGGAATTCGGGCCCCCGAATTCCCTGGTTTTCGGGTTGCGCATTGTGGGTTTTCTGGAGGTTCGTTGGATTGGGGTTAGTTGGGTTCGCCCAGTGGTGTTGTGGTGAAGGGGCCGCCGATGTACTCGTGCTTCGTGTTCGGGGTGACCTCGTCGGCGAACTGCTCGGCGTCGTCCTGCGGCTCGTAGCCGAGCGCCCTGGCCTCGTCCAGCGAGACCGTCTTGCGGGTGTTGTCCGAGATTCCCCAGACGACCCGGTATCCGGGTGACGGGCACGACAGGCAGGCCTCGAACAGCCGGGCGCAGTCGTCGGGGGAGAGCCACAGCTCCAGGCCGCGCTCGTCGCGCACCCGCTCGAAGCACGAACCGATGCGGACGCAGATCACATCCATGCCGAAGCGCGAATGGTACAGGCTGCCAAGCGCTTCCATCGCGGCCTTGCTGACGCCGTAGTAGGTGTCCGGCCGCGGCGGTGCGTCCGCCGGAATGCCGTTGTCGCCGGCCTCGGCGACCCGGCGGAAACCGGCCGCGTGATTGCTCGAAGCCAGGATCACCCGGGGGACACCGGCTCGTAGAGCCGCATCCAGCACCGAATGAGTGCCATCGATGTTGACCGAAAGCGTTTCGTTCCAGCCGTTCTCCCGGCTGAAGCCGCCCAGGTGCAGCACCGCGTCGACACCGGAGCAGGCCCGGACCATCGCCTCGGTGTCGGTCACCGAGGCCTCGACGATTTCGACGGATTCCCCGTTCTCGGCGGCCGGGACCTCCTTGACATCGAGCATTCGAAGTGTGCGGTCCGGGCGGCGCAGCCGGGAGCGCATCAGGGTTCCGACGCCGCCTGCCGCGCCAGTGATCAGAATGCGTTGTGGCAACTGATTTCCTTTCGGTGTCAGTGCATTCCACGATGCACGGGACGCATTACACGATGCATGGGAGGTCTTGTTCTGTCTGTTGACACGTGATCGACGCCATACTAACTTGCAACTTGCAACTTTCCGAAACAAATCAACGAATACCGCCGGTCCGCCGCCGCGGCCCGCGGTGCGCTCCACATCTCGATGATGGAGCGAAAACCCAGGCGCCACAAGGAAAACCGCCGGGCGTGTTCGTGGCCGGGTGGGAACGATCCCGCGAAACAGCTCACTTTTCCAATTCGGACAATGGATGTCGAAGGGGTGGCCGGTGCACGCGCTGGACTGGGCAATGGTGGTCGTTTACTTCGGCTTGATGGTGGGCATCGGCTGGTGGTCCCACCGCAGAGTCAAGACCGACAAGGACTTCTTCATCGCAGGTGGCCGAATGCCCTGGTGGCTGGCCGGAATCTCGCACCACATGTCCGGCTACAGCGCGGTGCTGTTCGTGGCCTACGCCGGTGTCGCCTACACCCAGGGGATCACCGTCTACTTCTGGGGATTCGCCTCGATCGGCATCGGCGTGGGCATCGGCGCCTGGTTGTTCGCCACCCGCTGGAACCAGCTGCGCGAGAAGTTCGGCGTGGCGTCGCCGCTGGAATTCCTGGCGCGCCGCTTCAACATTCCCACCCAGCAGGCGCTGGCCTGGAGCGGTGCTTCGCTGAAGGTCTTCGACGTCGCGTCCAAGTGGTTCGCGGTCTCGATCCTGCTGCAGTCGTACGCGGGCGTGCCGATTCTGTGGGGAATCCTCGTCACCGGCACGGTGACGCTGATCTACTGCACCGCGGGCGGTCTGTGGGCCGACGCGCTCACCGACATGGGCCAGTTCATCGTCCAGGCGCTCGCGGGCATCGTGATGATCTGGGTGGTGCTGTCCAACCTCGGTGGCATCTCCGGGCTGTGGACCATGTGGGGCCAGCTGCCGGCCGGGCACACCTCGCCGATCACCAGCGAGTACACCACCGTCTTCCTGCTGGTCTACGTGCTGGTCAAGACGCTGGAGTACAACGGCGGCATGTGGAACCTGGCGCAGCGCTACATGGCCTCGCCGAGTTCGTACGCGGCACGCCGCGGCGCGCTGCTTTCGGCGGCGTTGTACCTGATCTGGCCGCTGGTGCTGATGTTCCCGATGTTCGCCGCTCCGCTGTTCATCCCGCACCTGGAAGACCCGACAACGGCGTACGCCGTGATGAGCGCGCAGCTGCTGCCCGCCGGAATGATCGGCCTGGTGCTGGCCGGCATGTTCTCGCACACCATGGCGATGGTGGCCTCGGACGCGAACGCCATCTCGGCGGTCATCACCCGTGACATGCTGCCGGTCATGTGGCGCAAGGCACGCGATTTCGGGGAGCGCCAGCGCCTGCGGGCGGGGCGGATCACGACCTTCTCGTTCATCGCGCTGACCATGATCGTGGCCACTCAGGCGGAGAACCTCGGTGGCGTGCTGTCGATCGTGGTCTCCTGGGTCGCCGCCCTGATGGGGCCGATCTCGGTACCGCTGCTGCTGGGCATGCTGCCGTGGTTCCGCCGCTCCGGCCCGCGTGCGGCGCTGATCTCCTGGGCCGGTGGTCTGGTGACCTACGCGCTGCTCTACTACGGCATGGACGCCTCCGAGACGGCGACCGTGGCCTCGCCGATCCTGGTGTCCCTGACGCTGTTCATCGGGTTGGGCGCGGTGGCCTCCGAGCGCACCGCCGAGGTCGACGGGATGCTCGACGAGCTCGACCGCGCTTCCAAGCAGCGCAGCCCGGCGGTGACCCGATGAGAGCGCACGTCACCGGATACGGCTATCCCTGGGACGTCGACGCGGGTTTCGTCGACCGGGCCGCGGCGGCGGGCGTGGACGAGGTCGCCATCGCGGTCTCGTACCACAGCGCCCGCGCCGCGACGCCGCACTCGGCCGAGCGGAGCTCGGTGGTGGCCGCGCATTCGGCGCTGTACCGGCCGGTCGGGACGGGCTGGGGGCGGCTGCGTCCGGCGGCCCCGGACTGGGTCGCCGGGCAGGACAGCGCTGGAGACGCCGTCGGCGCGCTGCAGCGCGCGGGCGTGCCCGCTGCGGCTTGGGTGGTGCTGACGCACAACTCCCTGCTCGGGGCCCGGTTCCCGGACGTCGCGGTCCGCAACTGCTTCGACGAGCGCTATCCGTGGGCGCTGTGCCCGGCGCGCGAGGAGGTGCGCGAGTACGCGGCCCGGTTGACCGCGGCGAGCCTGGACGGCCTCGAGGTGCGCTCGGTCGTGCTGGAGGCGTGCGGTCAGCTCGGGGCGATCCACCAGCACCACCACGAGAAGACCGACGCGGTCTGGTCTCCGGCGGCTGCCAGGCTGCTGTCGGTCTGCTGCTGCGCCGCTTGCGCGCGCGGTTGGGCGGCGCGCGGGGCTGATCCCGACGAGACCAGGGCGCTGTTGCGCGCCGAGGTGCGCAGGCTCATCGGCACCGGCGACCTCGCGGCCACCGAGGACGAGCTGGCACCCGAGCTGCGCCGGATCCTGCTCGAGACCCGGCAGGACGGGGTCGACCGGCTCCGGAGCGAGGTTCTCGCCGCGGCGAGCGGTGCCGAGCGGATCGTGCTGCACGGCAGCACCGACCCCTGGACCACGGGCGCTCTTCCGGGCCTCACACCGCGTGCCGCCGGCGAGGTCGATGCGGTGGTCCTGCCGTGCTGGCAATCGAGCGGTCTCGGCGAGGTGGCCGAGGCGTCCACGAGCTTCCCGGAGAATACGGGCGTGGGCGCCTACGTCACCGCGGTCGGGCCGCAGCTCGGTGACGTGGCCGATTACGTCGGGCGGCTGAAATCCGCGGGCGCGACCGAACTGCACCTCTACCACCTGGGGCTTGCGGGACCCGCGCGCCTGCCCGCGTTGCGGGCCGCTTCGGACGCGGCTCACCGGCCATGACGGACCTCGCCTCTACGAAGCCGGCCGATCTGCCGCGGTAGCCCGACGGGTCCGGCCGGCTCTCGAAGTAGTCCGTTCGGCTCAGTGCCGACCGGGAAAATTCACGGTAGAGCGATGCCGTCCGGGATCACCCAGCGTGTTCCCGGACGGCATCGTCGTGCGTGCGCCGCGCGTGTTTCCGCGTAGCACGAAAGCAGTTATCTCGGCGGAAGATTGGGAAAGCGCACGGGTGCGGGTGCGGGGGAGCGTCGAGTCCGGCCTGGCGCCGGGGAGTGAAGATCATCCGATAGAGTGCCTTCCGTATCTCGGGGTGCGCGTGCCGGTTTCCGGGGTGCGCCCGGGGCGGTCGGCACTGCGGTTCGGAGCTGTCGCGAGCACCTTCGGGCCCGAGGACGATTCGGCGGTCCGGGCAGCGGGTCCGGGCCGCCGGGAGCGCCAGGCTCGTCCGCGTGCGGTTCCGACCGGATGGCCCGGGCGACGACCATCGATGGGAAGAAACCGGAAGTGACGAACCAAGACGACTCCTCAGACCCCCATGGCCGGAGGAGCGGGCGCGGCGAGCGGCCCGCCAACACCTCGATTCGGTCCCGGCTCACCTGGGCGGTGTTCGTCCCGTGGGTGGTCGTGGCCGTGCTGTGGGCCGTCGGCTGCTCGCTGTTCGCCTTCGACGCCCTGTCCGCGCAGCGCGTGGCCTCGGGTGTGCAGTCGATGTCGCTGCCCGCGGTCAACGCGCTCGGCCAGGTCCAGCGCGAACGGCTGCGCAGCCTCGAGGTGATCAGCGAGCCCGGCCTGGGAACCGATGAGCTCGAGGCGCAGCAGCGCGCCACCGATAGCGCGCTCGAGGAGCTGGCCAGCAAGTCCAGGCCGGTGATGGAGAACGCACCGGACGATCTCCAAGCCCCGATGAACGAGCTCAACGGCTACTTCAAGCGATTGCCCGACCTGCGCGAGCGGATCGCCTCCGGCCAAGCCACGGTCAACGAGCTCAACTCGTTCTACAACGACCTGTTCGACACGGCGACCAGGGTCTTCGACGTTCAGGCGCGGATCACTCCGGACTCCGAGGCGACGCAGGGCGCTCGGGCGGCGGTCGCGCTGTTCCAGGCGCAGGACATGCTGGCCCGGGAAGCCTCGATGGTCGGTACCGCGCTGAGCACGGGCTCGCTCACCGATGCCGAGCACCGCGAACTGGTCGGCTACATCGCCGGTCGCGAGACGCTCGTCCAGTCCAACACGCGGTCGATGTTGCCCGGTGTGCGGCAGCGGTACGACCGGCTCACCTCGACCGCGGACTGGAAGCGGTTGCAGAGCATCGAGGACGAGGTCGTCGGGCACGGCGCCTTCTCCGGCGGGAACACCCCGGAGGTGCAGGTCGCGGACTGGCGGCGGATCACCAACGAGGCCAGCGCCGAGATGGCCGGCATGGTGCGCGGGCAGGCGGGCCGGGTCGCCAGCGATGCGCTCTCGCGCGCCAACCAGACGCTGTGGACGGTCGTGATCGGTGGCGTGCTCGCCCTGGTCATCGCGATCGGCTCGTTCGTCTTCGCCCGCCGGGTCTACAAGTCGGTCGTCGACGACGCGCTGCTGACCAGGCTGCAGGGCTTGCGCACCGAGTCGCTGACGATGGCCGAGAAGCTGCCGGAGGTGGTGCGACGCCTGCGCGTCGGCGAGAGCGTCGACGTCGAGGCCGAGGTGATCGACATGCGCCACTACGGCTCCGACGAGGTCGGCGAGGTGGCCCACGCCATCCAGCTGTTCCAGCAGGAGGCCATGCAGGCTGCCGCCGGTGAGACCCGCGCGAGGCAGGGAGCCCGGGTGGTCTTCGTCGGCATGGCGCACCGCATTCAGCGGCTGCTGCGCGGCATGCACACCACGATCGACCACCTGGAGCGCGACGAGGAGAGCTCGCAGCAGCTGTCCCGGCTGTTCGACCTCGACAACTCCACCACCCGCGCCCGCCGCACGGTGGAGAACCTGCTGGTCCTCGGTGACCAGCAGCCGGGGCGCCGATGGAGCAAGCCGGTGCCGCTGATGGACGTGCTGCGCTCCTCGGTGTCCGAGATCGACCAGTACTCCCGCGTGGTCATCGGCCACGTCCCGGACGTGACGGTGCACGGCGCCGCGGTCGGCGACACCATCCACCTCATTTCCGAGCTCATCGACAACGCCACCGCGTTCTCGCCGCCGAGCACGCAGGTGCACGTCGGCGCCACCGAGGTGGCGCGCGGGATCGCCATCGAGATCTCCGACCAGGGCCTGGGCATGGCCCCGGAGATCCGCGAGCGGGCGAACGAGATGATGAGCAGTCCGCCGGAGTTCGACCGCCTGGTGCTGGAGAGCAACAAGGCCGAGCAGCTCGGCCTGTTCACCGCCGCCCGGTTGGCAGGCCGCCGAGACATCGGCGTCGAGTTCGGCGTCTCGCCGTACGGCGGGACGCGAGCCACCGTGCTGCTGCCGGACGGGATCCTTGAGCAGGGCGTCGGGGAGAGCTCCGAGAACACCGGGACGTTGCGGATTCCCGCTCCCGGAGAGCAGGAGCGGACCGATCCCGCGGTCCCGCGTCCGCGCGAGTTCGCCTCCGGTGGTGACGTGCCGCGTTCGGCCGCGTCCCGTTCCGGGGAGACGCCCGTGGAGTGGCCGGCCGCCGAGCCGGCCGGACCCTCCGCTGCCGCGGCCTCGGAGCAGGCTCCGGAGACGCCGGTGATGAACCGGCGGGCCGGGTCGAAGCAGAGCGAGGCTCAGCAGAGCGCGTCCCAGCAGGGGAAGACCCAGCAGGGGCAGACTCAGCAGGACGAACCGGAGCGGGTGGGGAAGTCCGCCGGTAAGGGCGGGCGGCCTGCGCTGCCCAAACGGGTTCCCCAGTCCCACTTGGTCGACGGCCTCAAGGACGACCCCGACCAGGAGGAGGAGCAGGTGGTTGCTGCCCCGAGCAAGTTGGCCGGCTTCCGCCGGGCATTCCGCGGTGGTTCCGACGATGACGGAACCGACGGCAGCTCGTGAGCAGACCAGTCAACAAGCAAGTGTGTGTGAGGTGGGCATGACCGAAACGGCGTCGAAACTGAGTTGGTTGCTGGATGACTTCGTGCAGGGGGTGCACGGGGCGGACCACGCGGTGGTGCTGTCCAACGACGGATTGGTCATCGCTCGTTCCCAGGGACTGGACCGGGACCACGCGGACAAGCTGGCCGCTGCCGCGTCGAGCATGCGCAGCATCGGCAAGGGCGTGAGCAAGGACTTCGGCCGCGGGCAGGTCGCGCAGACCCACGTGGAGATGGAGCACGGGTTCCTGTTCGTCTCGGCCGCAGGTAGCGGCGCGTGCCTGGCCGTGCTGTCCTCGGCGGACACCGACATCGAGTTGGTCGCCTACGAGATGGGCAGGCTGATCACGCGGGTCGGGTCGTTCCTGTCGGCCGCGCCCCGAGAGCTGCACGGGATGGCGGCGGAGAGGACCTGACAGTGGACGAGGCGTGGTATGACGACGAAGCGGGACCGATCGTCCGGCCGTACACGATCACGCGCGGACGTACTCCAGGGCAGCACAAGCGCATCGACACCGCCGCGCAGGTGCTGACCGCGGAACCGAGGCCGGAGTCCCCGAGACTGGAGATGACGCCGGAGCACCGCAGGATCCTGGATGCCTGCCGTCGCCCGGTCTCGCCGGCCGAGTTGGCCGTTCTGTTGAGTCAGCCGATGGGCGTGGTGCGGGTTCTCATCAGTGACCTGCTCGACCACGGCGCCGTCATCGTGCGCTCGCCTCGTGCAGAAGTCAGCCGAGAAATCTTGGAGCAGGTATATCGTGGGCTTTCCAGACTCTGAAGTCGCCGAGCGGGCGCAGGCCGGCTCGACCGACGGTGGCGCGGAAAACGCCGCGCCGATCCCCGTGAAGCTGATCGTCGCGGGCGGTTTCGGCGTCGGCAAGACGACGCTGGTCGGTGCGGTCAGCGAGATCAATCCGCTGACCACCGAAGAGGAGATGACTGTCGCCAGCGAGGGCGTCGACGACGTCTCCGGCGTCGAGCGCAAGGAGACCACCACGGTCGCGCTGGACTTCGGTCGCATCACCATCTCGGACGAGATCGTGATGTACATGTTCGGGGCGCCGGGCCAGAACCGGTTCTGGCCGCTGTGGAACGACCTGGCGCTCGGTGCGGTCGGTGCCGTGGTGCTGGTCGACACCCGCAAGCTGCAGGAGGCGTTCGCTTCGGTGGACTTCTTCGAGCGGCGCGGGATCCCGTTCGTGGTGGCGGTCAACATCTTCGACGACGCCTATGACTACGAGGCCGAGGAAGTGCGGGAGGCGCTGGTGATCCCGCCGGAGGTTCCGGTGGTCATCTGCGACGCCCGCGAGCGCGGCCCGTGCAAGGACGCGCTGGTCACGCTGGTCAAGCACGCGATCGACCGCACGCCGGCGGAGGTGTGAGCGACGGGCGGGGCGCGGACTGCCCCGCCCGTCGGCGTCATCCCTCGATCGGCTCGGCCCGGCAGCGGAAGTGACGCAGCACCTTCGGCGCGTGCGTGATCCGGTAACCCGGCACGGCCCCGGGGTCCTTGGCGATGTCGGCGAGGACCTCGCCGACGTACTCCAGGTGGCTGTGGTCGTAGACCCGCCGCGGTAGCGCGAGCCGGATCAGCTCGAACGGCGCTGGGCTCACCAGCTCGTTGTTCTCGTCGAGCGAGCCCAGGTACAGCGAGCCCAGCTCCGCCGCGCGGATCCCGCCTTCGCGGTAGAGGGCGCTGGCCAGCGCGTGACCCGGGAACTGCGACGGGCTCAGGTGCGGCAGCAGCCGCCCCGCGTTGAGGTAGATCGCGTGCAGCCCGGACGGCTGCACCGTGTCCACTCCCGCCTGGTTCGCTCGTGCGGCGAGGTAGGCGGCTTCGTTCTCCCGGTCGGCGAGGTAGTTCGGGTCCACGACCTCCCGCAGGCCCACCGCCAGCTGCTCGAGGGTGTGCCCGGTCAGGCCGCCGTATGTGCGGAAGCCCTCGGTGGCGATGATGTCGACCTCGCAGCGGTCGGCCACCCGGCCGTCGCGCACCGCGATGAAGGCGCCCTCGGGGGAGAGCCCGTCCTTCTTCAGGCTGGCCACCGCACCGTCGGCGAACTCGAAGGCACGGCGCGCGACCTCCGACGGTGTCCAGTCCTGGTAGCCCTGCTCGCGCCGGGTGACCAGCCAGGCGTTCTCGGCGAACCGGGCGGCGTCCAGGATCAGCGGAACGCCGTGGGCGCGGGCGACCTCGCTGACGGCTTCGAGGTTGGCCATCGACACCGGCTGGCCGCCGAAGCCGTTGTTGGTGACGGTCACCAGGATCTGCCCGACCCGTTCGCGCTCCGGCCCGGACAGGATCCGCTCGACCTCGGCGACATCGATGTTGCCCTTGAACGGGAAGTCCGAGTCGAGGTCCGCGGCCTCCGGGCACGGCAGGTCACGAGCCTCGGCACCGCGCAGTTCGACGTTGGCGCGCGTGGTGTCGAAGTGCGTGTTGCTCAGGCTGATCGCGCCTTCGCCGAGCAGCGCGCCGAACAGCACGCGCTCGGCCGCGCGGCCCTGGTGCACCGGCAGCACGTGCTCGAAGGGAACGATCTCGCGCACCGCGTCGCGGTACCTGTAGAACGACTCCGCGCCCGCGTAGCGCTCGTCGGCCCGCTGGGCCCACGCCTGCTGATCGATCGAGACGGCTCCGGTGCCGGAGTCGGAGAGCAGGTCGATGCTCACCTTGTCGGCGGGCAGGTTGAACGGGTTGTGCCCGGCCAGGTCCATCTCCCGCATGCGCTCGGCGCGAGTCGTGATCGGTATCGGTCGCACGACCGCGGAAACGAAAGGCCGTAGGTGCGGCATCTGTGGTGACTCCTCGTGTTGATGCGATCCGGGGGTGCCCGGTGGGGTTCAGCGCTGGACCGGGGTTCCGCCGTAGGCCTCCGAGGAGGCGTAGACGGTGGTGCCGGTCTGGTCCGGGCTCAAGCGCAGCGAGATGTGCGCGAGCAGGCCGGCGTTGGCCGACAGCTCGCGCTCGGTGAGGGAGCCGATGACCTCGTCGAGCATCGCTGGATCGATCTCGTACTCGCGCAGGTGCCGTCGCACGCGTTCCCGGGAGACCGAGTCGTCCGGCACGTAGTCGCGCAGCGGGAGGTAGATGCTGTAGTTGCTGGGCTTGTCCCGGTCGGACTCCACCAGCGAGTAGCTCGACACCAGCGGGCGGCCGGAGAAGCGCGCGGTGCCCGGCGCGAGGAGTCGGCAGAAGTCACCCACCTGACCTGGGGAGATGCCGGGAACGGCGCCTGCTGCTCGGATGACGTCGTCAGTGGTGGCGTCGTGCTGCGAGATGTAGAGCTTGACCCGGGACTGCGGGCCGTGGTCGAGGTCGAGGGCGAAGAAGGTCAGCTCGTCCTGCGCGCGCTGCAGGGCGTGCGCGCCGACGGTGTGGAATGCCTCTTCCAGGCCGAGTCGCCGGAACGCCTCGGCGCAGATCTCGTCCGACCGCTCCGGGCCCCGGATCGCCGGGTTGAGGTAGACCTTGAATTTCGGGCGGCCCGCGGCGTCGAAGATGAACGAGAACCACCAGGAGAAGTGCCCCTGCGGCTCGTCCGGGGTGAACAGGTCCTCGATCGCGCGCAGCCGGTCCAGCGGCAGACCGTAGCGCTCGGAGAGCGAGCTGACCAGGTCGCGCGCCGCTCCCAGGTTGGCGGCGGGGGAGGGGTGCTCGGGCAGGGTCTCGGCCAGGATGCGCAGGTGGCGCTCGCCGGTGTCGTTGATCTGGACGGAGAACTCGACCGGGGTCGCGTCGTCGGCGATGTCGGACTGCCACAGCGGAGGTCGCGACAGCGGACGCGAATCGGCGGATCCGAGCACCCTGCCGAGTAATCGAACGGGCTCCGATTCGTCGATGCTGACTACCCGGCAGAGGTTGCGCAACTGGTGTTTTGTCAGATCGCCCAGCGTACCGCCGGTAGCACTCATTGGCACCTGCTCCATGTGTTTTCGAACTCCGGAGGTCGATCACCGAAAAGTTACGGCGCGCCACATTATCTGGCGATGTCGGCGGCTTCCAGAAGCTCCCGCAGTGATCTTCGACGTTGCCGGGTTGATTGCCGAACTCCGCCCGACTGCTGGAAAACGGACAAGATACCGGCTCCGAATTTCGTGATCAACTAATCCTTGATGTGGAATTCACCCGCGGCGCACATTTGGGAATAGATCCATTGTGGACTGTGAAAAACCCGACAATGGAAATACGCCGGTCGGGCGCTGTCGGCTGCTCTTCGGCGTGCTCGTCGGGTCGTCGCTGGCGGGCGGTGTCCGGATGCGGCGCGGAGCAGTGGGGCCCGGGTCCGAGTATGATCTCGACGGCTCCCGCGCAACGCGCGGTGCCCTGGGCTTTCGCTCCGGTATGACCGGTTTCAGCGGTTTCTCCCGGGGGAGCATCGTTGCGGGGGGGACGTGCACGACGTGCCGGGCTCGTGTGGTTCCGTCGGGACGTTCAGGTGCGCCTGGCCGTGAAGGTTGAGAGTGCTGTGACCGGTCCGCAGGTGCGGGTCGGGAGTCGCGGGACCGCGAGTTCGCTCCGGTAGACTTCTGCGGCCGGGCGCTGAGTGAAGTTGGAGAGTCTCGATGGCACGTGACGCGGACCATGAGGGTTCCGCCGGGGTCTCCGCGATCCTGAGTCGGGTCGACCCCTTCGCGTGGGTTCCGGTGACGCTGCTGCTGGTCGCGGCGCTGGCCGGCTTTTTCATCCTGGGCGTGCCGATGCTCGGGCTGATGCTGCTGATCATGGGGCTGGTGATCTTCGGGTTCGACCTGTGGGTCAACAGCCGCAAGGGTGCGGGCGGCCGCGACGTGCGCGCTGCCAAGCCGCCGAGGCGTCGGCGTGATTCGGACGAGGACGAGTTCGACCGTGCCTTCGCTCACCCGGACGAGCCGCGCCGTGCGGAGCCGACCCGGCAGGGTCCACCGCCGGGACGGGGTCGTCCGGACGACTCGAGCCAGGGTCGGCAGGGTCCGCCGCCAGGGCGCGGTGGAGCTCCGCAAGGCCGCCCCGAGTGTCCCGCTCCCGAGCGTCCCGCTCCCGAGCGTCCCGCTCCCGAGCGTCAGGGGCAGGCGCCTCCTCCGCCCCCGGGCGGCGGTCGGCCGGGTCAGCCGGGGCAGCCGGGGCAACGTCCAGCCCCCAATCAGGGACGTCCGGCGCCGCCCCCGGGACGGGGTGGTGCTCCGGGCGGGCCGAACCCCAACGGGGCCCCGCCGCCTCCGCCTCCGGGCGGTGGCCGTCCGCAGCCTCCGGGACGGGGCGGTCCTCCGGGTGGAGGCCGACCGCCGCAGCGTCCCGCGCCGCCTGGCCGGGGGCACTGAGCGAAATGCCCCCCCACCAGCGATCATCGCTGGTGAGCGGGCATTTTTCGGCCTACCTGGCGGGTGTCAGACGCCGGCGCCGACCCGCTCGCGCCGCAGGCCGAGCTCCTCGGTGGGGACCAGGTGGGTTTCCCGCCCGCTGGCGACTGCCAGGACGTTGAGCAGGCACAGGCCCGCGGTGAACAACGCGACGGCGATCCAGCCGTCGGAGCCGGTGCCGATGGCCTCGGCGATGCTGGGGGAGAACCCTGCCAGCGCGAAGCCGATCTGCGTGCCGATGGCCATGCCGGACAGCCGGACCTTCGCCGGGAACATCTCGCCGTAGAAGGCGGGCCAGATCCCGTTGGTCGCGCTGTAGACGACGCCGAACAGCAGGATGCCGGTCGTGAAGATCAACGGCCAGTTGCCCAGTGACAACGACCAGAGGTAGGCGAACATCAGCACTGCGCAGCCCAGCGAGCCGCCGATGAACACCGGTTTGCGGCCGATGCGGTCGGCCAGCCTCGCCCACAGCGGGATCGCCGCGAGCGCGACGATGTTGGCCAGCACGCCGACCCAGAGCACGGGTGCCTTTGCCAGGCCGACGGTGTTGACCGCGTAGCTGAGCGCGTAGACGGTGAAGATGGTGCTCACCGCCGAGATCACCGATGCGACGATGACCCGCAGCACGCCCGCCCAGTGGTCTCGGAAGAGCGGCGCCAGCGGTGTCTTCGCCCGCTTGGCCTCGGTGGCCTCCTGCACGAAGACCGGCGTCTCGTCGAGCGAGCGCCGGATCACCAGGCCGGCGACGACCACGATTCCGCTGAGCCAGAACGGTACCCGCCAGCCCCAGCTCAGCAGCTGCTCCTGCGGCAGGGCGGCCACCGGCAGGAAGACCGCCGTGGCCAGGATCTGGCCGGCCTGGGTGCCGCTGAGCGTGAAGCTCGTGTAGTAGGCGCGCCTGCGTTGCGGGGCGTGCTCCAGAGACATCGAGTTGGCTCCGGCTTGCTCTCCGGCAGCGGAGAACCCCTGCAGCAGGCGGAGGGTGACCAGCAGCGCCGGTGCGGCCAGGCCGATCTGCTGATAGGTGGGCAGGCAGCCGACGAGCACCGTGGACACGCCCATCAGCAGCACGGTGAACACCAGGACCCGCTTGCGGCCGAAGGCGTCGCCGATGTGGCCCAGCGCGAACGCGCCGATCGGCCGCGCCAGGTAGCCGACGCCGAAGGACGCCAGCGAGAGCAGGGTGCCGGTGGCCGGGTCGTAGGCGGGGAAGAAGATCTTGTTGAACACCAGCGCTGCGGCGGTGCCGTAGATGAAGAAGTCGTAGTACTCGAGGGCACTGCCGATCCACGCGGCGATCGCGGCCCTGCGGGGCTTGCCTTGCGTGGCACTCGGGTGGTCCGTCACTGCTCGCTCCAGGAATCCGTGCACCGTTGCGCGGTGGCTTATGAACCATCTAGTTAGTTCTCAAGACTGTGAAGCGCGGCCCGAGGAGTGTCAATAGGGGTTGGCGGGCTGCTTCAGCGCGCGGTGAGGAAGTCCAGGACGAGATCGCCGAGCATCCGCCGGTAGTGCTCGCGGCGGTCCGGGTCGAGCATGTCGCGCTGGAAGATCGCCTGGAAGGTGTGGCGGTTGGCGGTGCGGAACACGCAGAACGAGCTGATCACCATGTGCACGTCCAGCGCGTCGACGTCCTCGCGGAACGCGCCGGTTCGCCTGCCGCGCTCCAGGATTCCTCCCAGCACCTCGACCGTCGGGGCGGCGAGGCGGGGGAGCAGCTCGGACCTGCTGAGGTGCTCGGCGCGGTGGATGTTCTCGATGCTGACCAGCCGCAGAAAGTCGGGATGCGACTCGTGGTGGTCGAAGGTCAGCTCGGCGAGCCTGCGGATCGCCTCGGCCGGGCCGAGGTCGTCCACGTCGACCCGGCTCTCCAGGTCGCGGATGACCGAGTAGGCGTTCTCCAGCGCGGCCAGGTAGAGCTGTTCCTTGCCGCTGAAGTAGTAGTAGATCATCCGCTTGGTGGTGCTGGTCCGCTCGGCGATCTCGTCGACCCGGGCGCCGGTGTAGCCCTTGTCGGCGAATTCGGCCGTGGCCACCTCGAGGATCTCCGCGCGGGTCCTCTCCGCGTCGCGTTGCCGGACTTCGCGAGGCTCGGACGATGGTGCGGGCACGGAACTCCCCTGCGGTGGCTGCACTTCAGCGCCACTGTAGTGCACGAGGTCTTCACGGGGCGGAGCCATCGCCGTAGTATTAACTAGCTAGTTCGTTAGTTGGAGGTGTGGAAGTGCGAGACGGCTTCCTGGTAGGGCTCATCGGTTCCGGCATCGGTCCCTCGTTGAGCCCGGCGTTGCACGAACGGGAGGCCAACGAACTCGGGCTGCCCTACCGGTACCTGCGCTGGGACCTCGAGGAGCTGGGGGAGCGTCCCGACGCGATCGGGGAGCTGCTGGCGCGCGCTCGTGAACGGGGGTACCGGGGTCTCAACATCACGCATCCCTGCAAGCGGTCGGTGCTGGAGCACCTCGACGAGATCTCGCCGGACGCCGCCGCGCTCGGCGCGGTGAACACCGTCGTGTTCGAGGCGGGGCGCACGACCGGGCACAACACCGACCATTCCGGCTTCGCCCGCAGCTTCCGCAGGGGCCTGCCCGGGGTCCCGTTGGATCGCGTGGTGCTGCTCGGCGCGGGTGGCGCGGGTGCGGCCGTCGCCCACGCGCTGCTCGGGTTGGGGGTCGGTGCGCTGCGCGTGTTCGACGCCGAAGCGGAACGCGCGGACGCGCTCGTCGCGGCGTTGCGGGAGCGGTTCGGCGACCGGGCCGAGGCGGGCAGGGACCTACCGGCGGAGCTGGCCGGGGCGGACGGGCTGGTGCACGCGACACCGACCGGCATGGCCGCGCACCCCGGGCTCCCGGTGCCCACCAGGTCGCTGAACCCGCGGATGTGGGTTACCGATGTGGTCTACCGGCCGCTGCGCACCGAACTCGTAGTCACCGCGCGCGAGCGCGGCTGCCGGGTGCTCGACGGCGGCGGCATGGCGGTCTTCCAAGCCGCCGGCTCGTTCGAGCTGTTCACCGGGGTGGAACCGGACGTCGAACGGATGCTGGGGCATTTCGCCGAACTGGAGCGGGAGGACGCGCATGTCGGAGGGTGAGCCGCGGCGCTCGATCGCCACGGTCTGTCTGTCGGGAACGCTGGAGGACAAGCTGGCCGCCGCGGCGGTGGCGGGTTTCGACGGTGTGGAGATCTTCGAGAACGACCTCGTCGCCTCGGCGAACTCGCCGGTCGAGATCGGCGAGTACTGCCGGGATCTGGGGCTGAGCGTCGATCTCTACCAGCCGTTCCGGGACTTCGAGGCCGTGCCGCCCGCGCAGCTGGCGGACAACCTGCGACGTGCCGAGCGCAAGTTCGACGTCATGGAGCAGCTCGGCACCGATCTGGTGCTGGTGTGCTCCACGGTCTCGCCAACGGCCGTCGATGACGACGAGCTGGCCGCCGAGCAGCTGCGGGCCCTGGCCGAGCGCGCGGCCGCGCGCGGCATGCGGGTGGCCTACGAGGCGCTGGCCTGGGGCCGGTTCGTCAACACCTACGAGCACTCCTGGCGGATCGTGCGCCGCGCCGACCACCCGGCGCTGGGGGTCTGCCTGGACAGCTTCCACGTGCTCTCCCGGGACGGGGATCCGGCGCTGATCCGCACGATCCCCGGCGACAAGCTCTTCTACCTGCAGCTGGCCGACGCGCCCAGGCTGGACATGGACGTGCTGCAGTGGAGCAGGCACCACCGGCTGTTCCCCGGCCAGGGCTCGTTCGACCTGACGACCTTCGCCGCCAACGCTCTCGAGGCCGGCTACGCCGGACCCCTGTCGCTGGAGGTGTTCAACGACGTCTTCCGGCAAGCCGACCCGCGACCGGCCGCAGTGGACGCGATGCGCTCGCTGCGGCTGCTGGAGGAGCAGCTCGGCTATCCGGTGGCCGAACCGGCCCCGCAGCTGTCCGGCTACGCCTTCACCGAGATCACCGCGGACGTCGAGATCTGCCCGTCGCTGACCCGGACGCTGGGCGACCTCGGCTTCGCCCACACCGGCGACCACCACACCAAACCGGTGCAGCGCTGGACGAACGGCACCACCCACGTGCTGGTCAACACCGACGTCTCCGGCAACGGCGGCCCGGAGTCCGGGACGGCCGGCTGCGGCGCGGCGATCGGCGCGCTGGCCGTGGAAAGCGCCGATCCGCCGCGATCGGCGCGGCGGGCCGAGGCGATGCGCTCACCGATCCTCGCCCGCGAGCGCGGTCCGGAGGAGGCCGGGCTGGCCTCGGTCGCCGCGCCGGACGGGACCAACGTGTTCTTCTGCGACAGCGGCGCGGCCGACGGCTGGTCCTCGGACTTCCGCGGTGCGGGGGCGCAGCCGGGCGCAGGGTTGGGGATCACCGGGATCGATCACGTCTCGTTGACCCAGCCGTTCGACCACTTCGACGAGGCGGCGTTGTTCTACCGCTCGGTGCTCGGGCTCGAGCCCGAGGAGGTCGCCGAGTACGCGGCACCGTTCGGCATGGTCCGCAACCGGGGCATGGCCGACGCCGGTGGCTCGGTGCGCATCGCGCTCAACGGCACCCTGGTGCGCCGCGGTGAATGGGCCCCGGTGGTTCGCGATCCCCAGCACATCGCCTTCGCCTGCACCGATGTGCTCGCTGCCGCGAGCGCGCTGGCCGAGTCCGGAGCTCCGGTGCTGCGCATCCCGGACAACTACTACGACGACCTGGACGCCCGCTTCGGCCTGGACGCCGCCCTGCTGGCGCGGTTGCGCGCGCACTCGGTGCTCTACGACCGGGACGGGCACGGCGAGTTCCTGCACGTGTTCACCGAGCTGTTCGGCGACCGCGTGTTCTTCGAGCTGGTCCAGCGCATCGGCAACTACGCCGGCTACGGCGTGGGCAACGCGCCCGTCCGGATGGCGGCCCATCGGCGGAATCGGATGACTGCGAACGGACGATGACTCTCCGGTAACTTCTGCCGCAGGCTGAGTTCGTCTCGTTGTTCGATGGAGAGGGGACTCGGCGGATGCAGCCGGTCAGTCGTCGGATGTTCATGGGTGTGGCCGGGTTGGCCGGGATGTCCGTCGCTCCTTCGGCGAACGCCGCACCCGGACGATGTGGTGAGCACGCGTGGTGCGACGCGCAGCTATCACCCGATGAGCGGGCCGCGCTGGTGCTGCGCGAGATGACGCTCGACGAGAAGGTCTCGCTGCTCGGCGGGGACGACTTCTGGGGCGCGACCGGGTCCGGCCACACCGGCACCGGCCACGGGGTCGAGCGGCTGGGTGTTCCGCCGGTGTACTACGGCGACGGACCGGTCGGTGCTCGGCAGGGCGAGGGCACCTCGATGCCCTCGAGCCTGGCGCTGGCGGCGGGATTCGATCCCGCGCTCGCGCGCGACTACGGCAAAACGGTGGCCAACGAGATCCGCTGCAAGGGCAACGACGTGGTCTTCGGTCCCACCGTGGACGTGCTGCGAATCCCGATGTCCGGAAGGGCGTTCGAGGGATTCGGCGAGGACCCGCACCTGGCCAGCCAGGTGACCGTGCAGTGGGCCGGCGGTGCCCACTCCGAGGGGCTCGTGGTCTGCGTGAAGCACTTCGCCGCCTACACCCAGGAGGGCATCCTCGGCCTGGTCGGGGGCCGGACGCTGTACAACGCGGTCGTCGACGACCGCACCATGCGCGAGATCTACCTGCCGCCGTTCGAAGCCGCAGTCCAAGAGGCCGGGGTGGGCGCGGTGATGGGCTCGTACAACCGCGTCGGCGGTCAGTACGCCTGCGAGAACCAGGCGCTGCTCAACGACCTGCTCAAGGGCGAATGGGGCTTCGCGGGCTACACCATCGCCGACTACGGCGCGATGCACGACACCGGTGCCGCGCTGAGCAACGGCATGGACTTCGAACCCTGGCCCGCCCTGGTCTACTCGCCCGCGGCGATCCACACCGCGCTGGCCGCGGGCGCCGCCTCGACCGCCGACGTGGACGACCACGCGCGGCGAATCCTGCGCACCATGTTCGCCCACGGCATCTTCGACCGCCCGGCCTTCCCGAACGACGAGGGGCAGATCGACCGGCGGGCGCACCTCGAGGTCGCCTCCCGGGTGGCCGAGCAGGGCAGCACGCTGCTGCGCAACGACGGGCTGCTGCCGCTCGACGCCGCGGAGCTGCGCGGCAAGACGATCGCCGTGATCGGCCGCGCCGCCGACGAGTTCGTCCAGGGCGGCGGTTCTTCCTCGACCACCCCGTTCAGCTATGTCAGCCCGCTGCAAGGCCTGCGCGAGCGGGGCGCGCGGGAGGGCATCGAGATCACGCACGAACCCGGCAAGAGCCCGCGCGCAGCGGCCGAGGCGGCCCGCAACGCCGACCTGGCCGTGGTGATCGCCTCCGACCTGATGTCCGAGTTCCTGGACAAGCCGGACCTCGATCTCGACTCCGGCATCGCGAGCTTCCCGCCGCCGCAAGTGGGCGATCCGTTCGCCGACCAGGACGCCGTGATCGAGGCGGTGCTGGAGGCCAATCCGGACGCGGTCGTCGTGCTGGAAACCGGTGGTCCCGTCCGGATGCCCTGGCGGGAGCGCACCCGGGCACTGCTCGAGTCCTGGTACCCGGGCGCCAACGCGGGAACCGCTCTCGCTCGGGTGCTGTTCGGCGACACCGATCCAGGTGGCAGGTTGCCGGTGACCTTCCCGGTCAGCGAGCAGGACCTGCCGACGGCGGGCGATCCGCAGCGCTATCCCGGCGTCGGCGGGGACGTGCACTTCACCGAGGGCGTCTTCGTCGGGTACCGGCACTACGACGCGAACGAGATCGCCCCGGCGTTCCCGTTCGGCCACGGGCTGTCCTACACCACCTTCGGCTACGACGACCTGCGCGTCGGGGACCGCGCGGTCAGCGTCACGGTCACCAACACCGGTGCCCGCACCGGCTACGCCGTCCCGCAGCTCTACCTCGGGCTTCCGGCGGTCGTCCCGCAGCCGCCGCGCCAGCTGAAGGGCTTCCGCAAGCTCGAACTGCAACCGGGAGAATCGGTTTCGGTCGAGTTCGCGCTCACCGACCGCGACCTGTCCTACTGGGACGACGGCTGGCGGATCTCCGAGGGCGAGTACCGCGTGCTGGTGGGCGAGTCGTCCCGCGACATCCGCCTCGAGGGCGGGTTCACCGTCTAGGAGTACCGACCGCGGGCATCCGCGGTGATTCGGGTTGCGCACTCCCGAGTCGCCGCGGGGATGCTCCGGGAGGTTCGTCCGGGGCGTCGCGCAGCGGCACCGAGCAGCTCCGCGGATGGTGCGTTCAGGCGTTGCAGCCGGTACTGCAGCTGGTGCCGCGCCGCCGACGGGTCCCCGAACTCGTGGGCCCGGGCGATCTGTGCGGGCTGCCCTCCGGGCGCCACCGAGGAATCGGGTTTGGACCCCGCACCGTCGAGGCGAAGTTACGATGCGGTGCATGGCCGCCAACGGCGCGCCGGGGTCGCCCGTCCCGCGCACCCCGGACTTCGACCTGTCGATGGACGAGATCCGGGCGGTGACCGCGTTCAACCTGGCCTGCGCCCTGCGCGTCATCGATCTCTTCGAGGCCGCGCACCCGCACGACGAGCGCCCCAGGCAGGCACTGGCGGCGGCTGCGGACTTCGTTCGCGGGGGACCGCGATCGCGGGCGCAGCGCAGCAGCGCACCGGCGGCTCACCGCGCGGCGAAGGAGGTCTCCCCAGCTGCTTCGCATGCGGCGATGGCCGCCGGCGACGCGGCGGCGTCCGCCTACGTCCACCCGCTCGCCGACGGCGCGCAGGTCGGCCACGTCCTGCGGGGTCCGGCGCACACCGTCCTGGCCCTGCAGCTGGGCCCGGTGAACCCGCTGGCGCGAGCGGAAGCCGAAGCGGCAGTGCTGCAGGACGCGACCGCCACCCTGGTGGAGGTGTTGCGCCGCTATCCCCGCGTGAGTGGACGCGGCCGTGACATCGCCGAAGTGATGGACGCCCTCGACGCGCGCCTTCGCGCGGGAACGAGCGGATGAGAAACCTGCCCGGGCGAACCGGGCGGCGAGCCGCGGAGCGTCCGGTGGCGTGCGGTCGCGGGCTCGGGTGGGCTGTGCGAGCCCACCCGAACACCTCCGGAACGCGGCGCTACGGGCGCGAGGCGAAGTAGACGGCAGCCATGTCCTTGTCGCCGTGACCGGCGTTGAGCGCCCGTGCGAAGCGTTCCCGCACGGCCTGGGACAGGTCCAGGCGGATGTCGGAGCTGGCCGCCTGACCGATGAGGCCGGCGTCCTTGGCCGCCCCGCTGAGGGTGAAGGCGGGCGTGAAGTCGTCCTCGATGATCGCCTTGCCCTTGAGGTGCGCGTAGGCGGAATCGGTCGCAGTGCCCTCGATCGCGCCCAGGAAGTCCTTCGGGTCCACGCCCAGGTCCTCGGCGAGGCCGATCGTCTCGGCGACGGCGTTGGTCAGCGTCAGCACCCAGTTGTTGGCCACCAGCTTCAGCCGCGTTCCCGCGGCCTGCGCGGCGTCCTCGCCGACCCACTGGGTCTTCGATCCCACGGCGTCGAACAGCGGCTGCACCCGGTCGCGCACCTGTGCCGGGCCCGCTGCCAGCACCACCAGCTGCGCGTTCTCCGCGGGCGCTTTGGTGCCCAGCACCGGGGCGTCCACCAACGGGACCTCGCCCGCCGCCGCGCACGCCTGCTCGGTCGCGGGGATCCCGATGGTGCCCATCTGCACCCACACCCCGCCCGGGTTGAGCACCTCGGCGGCCTCCCGGCCCGCGTTCACGGTGGAGTCGCCGTCGAGCAGCATCGTGATCAGGAAATCGGCGCCCCGCGCGGCTTCGGCGGGGGAATCGGCGACCACGGCGCCGTGCTCGGTGAGGGGTTCGGCCTTGTTCCGGGTGCGGTTCCACGCCCGGACGTCGAACCCGGCGGCGCGCAGGTTGCGCACCATCGGAAAGCCCATCGTGCCGGTGCCCAGAAACGCCACAGCGGTCATTCGAACTCCCAACTAGCCGCGAAGATCCACCGGCGATTCTCCTCGCGGGAGCGCTGCTCGACCACACGGGAACCGCCGGTGTGTCGGAGCACATCGGCGCGTGGGGAAACCCCGCTCAAGCCACCGCGGATCAGCTCAACCGGAGCTGGACGGCGTTCGCGGCCAGCAGCAGTCCGGCGGTGAACACGGCGGTGAGCATCGCACCGCCCTCGCCGAGGAACAGGCAGATGACCGCCAGGACACCGGAGAACACCGCCAGCAGGTTCGTTGTGGAAAGGCGGGCCCGCAGATATCCCACCGTGCTGGTCTGGTCCATCTTGCGCGCGAGCCGGGGATCGTCCTCAGCGAGCTGCTGCTCGATCTCCTGCAGGCGGCGCCGTTCTTCCCTGGGGAGCATGGCTACCTCCGCCGGGTTGTACCGCCTCGTTGACCAAGTATTGCAACGTTGGCACCTCGCTGTGAAGGGTCCAACCGGGGTGTTCGCGTTTTCACCGTAACGGGATCGCGCCAGGTCAGCGCGTTGGAGAATGGAAGGAAACCCTCGGGTACGCAACGGGGGCGGGCACTCGGTCGAGTGCCCGCCCCTTCTCATCGCGCTCAGACCGCGGCCGGGACCTCCACCCGCAGGTCCAGCTGACCGTCGGCGGTGCCTACGCGCAGCCGAGTGCCCTCGGTGAGCTCGCCGTCGAGCAGCAGGTCGCTGATCCGGTCGTCGAGCTCGCGCTCGATGGCCCGCCGCAGCGGCCGCGCACCGAACTCGGGCTGGTAGCCCCGCTCGGCGATCCAGGCGACCGCGTCGTCGTCGAAGGTGACCTCGACGCCCAGCTCGTTCAGCTTCGCCGTCGTGCGCTCCAGCAGCATCCGGGTGATGGCGTGCAGCTGCTCGCCGTCCAGCCGCCGGAACACCACGGTTTCGTTGATCCGGTTGAGGAACTCGGGCCGGAACGCCTCCTTGAGCTTCGGCATGATCCGCTCCTCGAGGTCCTGCGTCGGGCTGCCCGCGGTGAAGCCGATCCTGCCGCCCGCGCTGGAGACGATCTCCGAACCCAGGTTCGAGGTCATGATCAGCACGGTGTTGCTGAAGTCCACCGTGCGGCCCTGACCATCGGTGAGCCTGCCGTCGTCGAGCACCTGCAGCAGCGTGTTGAACACGTCCGGGTGGGCCTTCTCGATCTCGTCCAGCAGCACCACGGAGTACGGGTTGCGCCGAACGGTCTCGGTCAGCTCACCGGCCTCGCCGTGGCCGACGTAGCCCGGAGGAGCCCCGACCAGCCGGCTCGCGGTGTGCCGCTCCTGGAACTCGCTCATGTCCAGCCGGATCATCCGCTGCTCGTCGCCGAACAGCGACTCCGCCAGGGCCTTGGCCAGCTCGGTCTTGCCGACACCGGTCGGGCCCAGGAACAGGAAGCTGCCCACCGGCTTGCCCGGCTCGCCCAGGCCGCTGCGCGCGCGGCGCACCGCACGGGACAGCGCCCGCACCGCGTCGTCCTGGCCGATGACCCGCTGGTGCAGCTCGGACTCCAGGTTCTGCAGCCGGACCTTCTCGGCCGCGGTCAGCCGCGACACCGGGATGCCGGTCGCCCGCGAGATCACCTCGGCGATGTCGGCAGCGGAGACCTCCAGGGACCCGGCCGTCTCGTCGCCCAGCTTGTCCTGCTCGGCGGTGATCTCGTCGCGCACGCTCGAAGCCCGTTCGTAGTCCTCCTGGGAGACGGCCTCGTTCTTGGCCTCCTCGAGCCGCGCGATGCGCTCCCGGATCTGCTTGGAGTCCGACGCGCCCGAGTTGAGGCGCTTGCGCGCACCGGCCTGGTCGATGAGGTCGATGGCCTTGTCCGGCAGGAAGCGGTCGTTGACGTACTGGTCGGACAACCGGGCCGCCGCCTGCACTGCCTCGTCGGTGTAGTGCACGTCGTGGTGCTGCTCGTACCGGTCCTGCAGGCCCCGCAGGATCGCGATCGTGTTGTCCACGCTCGGCTCGGGCACCTGCACCGGCTGGAAACGGCGCTCCAGCGCCGCGTCCTTCTCGATGTTCTTGCGGTACTCCTCGAGCGTGGTGGCACCGACCACGTGCAGCTCACCGCGCGCCAGCCGGGGCTTGAGGATGTTGCCCGCGTCCATGGCGCCCTCGGCGCCACCGGCGCCGACCACGGTGTGCACCTCGTCGATGAACACGATCAGCTCGTCGGTGTGCTCGGTGATCTCGTCGATCACCTTGGTCATCCGCTCCTCGAAATCACCCCGGTAGCGGGTGCCGGCCAACATGCCGGAGAGGTCCAGCTGCACGACCCGCTTGCCGGTCAGCACGGCGGGCACGTCACCGGAGGCCACGCGCTGGGCCAGGCCCTCGACGACGGCGGTCTTGCCGACGCCGGCCTCGCCGATGAGCACGGGGTTGTTCTTGGTGCGACGGGACAGGATCTCGATGGTCTGCTCGATCTCGTCGGCCCGGCCGATCACCGGGTCGAGCTTGTCGTCCCGAGCCAGCTCGGTGAGGTCCCGCCCGTAGGTGTCCAGGGTCGGGGTCTCGCTCTCGGCCGACGTGGTGCCGGTCGCGGTGGCCTGGCCCTGCTGCGGGTGCTGCTCCGCGTCGCGCAGCGCTTCCGGGCTCGCCCCCGCGGCGCCCAGCAGCCTGCCGGTCTCGGTCTCGGGGTTAGCCGACAGCGCGAACAGCACGTGCTGCGGGCCGATGTAGGTCGAACCCAGAGCCCGGGAGATCCGGTGGGCGTCGGCGAGCGCGGTGCGCGCCGCAAGGGTCAGCGTCACGGACTCGTCCCGCGCGCGGTCCTTCGCCGCGGGCAGGTGCGCCTCGACTTCCTTGGCGAACGAGTCGGGGTCCACACCGACCTGCTGCAGCCGGGAGCGCGTCGGCTCCTGCTTGGTGGCCGCCCACAGCAGGTGCAGGGCGTCCAGGGCCTCCTGGCCGCGCTCGTGCGCGATCTGCGCCCCGGTGCCCAACAGCTGCTGCGCCTGCTCGGTGAGCAGTTCGGTGATGTCCACCCGACGTGAGCCGGACGCGGCGTCGTCGGCCCCGAAGAAGCGCGCGAAGTACTCGTCGAACGGGCCGCCGACCGGTCCGAAGAACGTCGCCATCTCAAACCTCCTCGCGGCGGTGTTGCTCTCCAACGCCGCCATCTAGTTGAGCCTGCTGCTATCAACCAACATAAGCGAAGCCGGAGTAATTCCAAGTGCGGGGTGTCGTGGTCCGCGTCACGTCCGAAGTCGGGCGTTCCGGTCCTTCCGGGCGGTGTTGACCTCGAGTGCGCTGGAAGTCGCAGGCTGGTCGAGCACGTGCTGACGGAAGGAGCACTCGATGGGAACAACAGTGGAGCCGTCTGTATTCACCGAGGCCTACGCCAACGGCAGCCCGCCGTGGGTCATCGGAGCGCCGCAGCCCGCGGTGCTCGAGCTCGAGGCCGCCGGGGAGATCGCCGGAGCGGTGCTCGATCCGGGCTGCGGCACCGGCGAGCACACGATGCTGCTGGCCGAGCGGGGCTACCAGGTGCTCGGCGTGGACGCGGCACCGAACGCGATCGAACTCGCCGAGACCAACGCCTCCAAGCGGGGGATCGACGCCCGGTTCGCCGTGGGCGATGCGATGGAGCCGCCCGGCGGCCCGTACGACACGGTCGTCGACAGCGCGCTGTTCCACGTCTTCGACGCCGACGACCAGCGGCGCTACGCGGACGGTCTGCATCGCGCGTGCGGGCCGGGCGCGCGCGTGCACGTGCTCGCGCTGGCCGACGCCGAGCCCGCCCTCGGGCCGGTGGTACCGAGGTCGGCGTTCGCGGCGGCCTTCGCCGACGGCTGGCGGCTGGAGGGCGTCCGGGAGACCACCTACCGGGGCGTGGCGCGCGGCGAGCACGCCACCGCGTTCGGCGTCGGCGACGGGGACCTGGTGGACGCTCCGGCCTGGTTGGCCACCGCCGTTCGGCTGTAGGAGCTGTTCGGGAAGGGTTTTGCGGTGCGGTCGCCGGAGCCGAGCGGTTTCGCGGACCTCCGCGCGTCGCATCGAGGCGGCGTCAGGACGGTCGCCGCGAAGCCGCTCGGGATCCGCGGCCGGGCCTGCGGAGCCCGCAACGGCAGCGGCGGCTCCACCGCCGCCCCGAACCCGCCCGGGCCGGCGACCCCGTGTGGTGCCTGCCACGCGCATGGCATTCTGGCCTCATGGCTGAGGATGTTGCTTGCGCCGTCGCGCACGGTCACGTCGAGGTTCCGGTGGACACCGGCGAGAAGGTCCTGGCGGCGGTGTTCGCCTCCCCGGTGGCCGAGCACCTGCTGCGCTACGGCCGCGACCTCGGCTACGCCACGATCCTGATCGAACCGGATGCCGCGCGAGCGGCCGAGCACGAGGCGGTGACCTCGGTGCCGGAGCTGGGGCCGGGCGTGGACGTGGTGCTCACCGATCACCACCGGGACGAGCTCGGCCCGGTCCTGCGCGACGTCCTGGAGCGCGACGCCCGCTGGGTGGGCATCATGGGCAACCCGCGCCACCAGGGCCCGCACGTCGAGGCCCTGCGCGCCCTGGACGTCCCGGAGGACGACATCAAGCGCGTCCACCGCCCGATCGGGCTCAACATCGGGTCCCGGACGCCCCCGGAGATCGCCATCGCCACTCTCGCGGGCCTGATCGCCGACCGGAACGACAAGCCGGGCGGCTTCTTCGGCTGAGCCGTGGATGTGGTCGCGGCCGGTAGGAGTTCACGGCAACCCGTGCTTCTTTTAATGTGGGTAGGCTAGCACCGTAGTTCAGATCTACGGCGTGGTTCCACGTGAGCCGTTCCTAATGCGTTGACTCAGCCGCGTTGAAGACGCCCCCCGGTCGGTGCATCGCGCGACGCCGATGGAATAAGGGACTTCGACTCGTACTCGACGCTTGCCATTTCAAGCCGAATTAGACGTCAAGTGAAAGCCTTGTGTCCAATATGGTGTTCATCCCCAGGTAGCGCAGTTGTCCTGGCTGAACGCAAGACTCCAAATAGGTGAAATGAAAATTCCAGAAAATTTCGCAAGCGCCTGACTGTTGGAACTCTGAATTGTATGATGCAGGGCATGGCGTTTGCGCAGTTGGCGTTAGGGTACCTTCAGATACTGGTATGGCCCGTTACGGTTTGTTTTATTCTCTGGATTGGATCGCGCGTTGCGCTCCGTCTGACGGCGAGGGGGAATCTAGCTCCCGTTGCCTCTCCTTCCAGGGAGATTACCGACTCTGGTGATTCTTCATTGGTTCGTATCGGCGAGTGGGTTAACGAATCCGAGGAATTGACTTCATTGGCTGCCCCCTCGCGTGCGGACCCAGTTATTCACCTGCGGGGCACGGTCAGGTTGGCTCCGACTGAGTACCGCGAGGCCGTCCAGGATATTCATGGGAACATGGCGGCAAAGCGGGTGAGCGTACTTGACTTAACGGCGGCTGATGAACGTACCGCGCGGCGAATAATTGACTTTTGCACCGGTGTAGTCATCGCCTCTAAAGGGCATGCGCACAAGGTATCCACTTCTAGTGTCATCCTAATCCCGAGTTCCGACGACCCGAGCTAGAAGAGAATTTATGGATTACCAGCTGCTTGTTCGAACAGGAGAACCTGTTGCCTGATGCGCGCGAAGTGTCGACGCCAAATGAGAAGCTGCTGTACATTAATCACCAAATACGCGAGCTCGAGCACGACATTAGGGTTGCTCGGCGACGGCGGAATTGGGGCAATCTTTCTCTTGTTTTGGGTCCGGTGCTCCTACTGGGATTCTATGTTCTATGGTGGCTGCCATGGGTCACTGGTGCATTGTACCTAGCGATCGTTATTCCAGGTATGCCGATGAGCTTGGCTTTTGCTGCTTATTCGCTGAGTGCAAAGTTTCACCCAGGCGGACCGAAAGGGAAAGATAACAGCAGGAAAAAGGAGGGGCAGCTTGAGCTCGACGTTGCCCGTGTTAGAGAGTCGCGAAAGCTGACGATCTCTAATGCCGGGTTCAACACACGCGTGCGACGTTTAGCGTACAAGGAAGATGCCTATTCGGATATTGAAAGTCTCCGAGGTGAAAGTAAGAAGTACCGCCGTGTGAATAACATCCTCCAAGGGGTGCTGATTCTGGGGTCGCTTTCCTCGACGGCGGCTTCTGGCGTGGCCGGGGCCATACCAGAAGTTCGTTGGGCGATCTTAGGGGTGACGTTTCTCGTCGGTGCGTCGAGCGGATTCTTGGGGTATTTCAAATACAAGGAGCGTAGCTTTTATCTACAGCAGACTGCGGATTCCATCGAGGAAGAGTGGGAGGCTCTCGAAGTGGGAATTGGTCGATACAAGAAGCTGAGTGATAAGGAGGCTTTGGAGGAATTCTCTGAACAGGTGCACAGATTGAAATCAGAGCAGAAGAAGCGGCAGCAAAACCTCGAACAGCCTCCTGAGTTGCGTGGGGCAGACGACGCATAGTTGTGGCAGAATTCTGTTTCCAGAGCAGCGGTGAATTGGGCAATGTCCTAGGTCGTCGATCGCGAGTGACTGGAGGACCTGATGCGGACCGTCGAGGGCGGCCGGGTCCCGATCCGGATGTGGGCCGACCCCGATTCCATCGAGGACGCGGCACTGGGGCAGCTGCGCAACGCCTCGAACCTGCCGTGGATCCACGGCGTGGCCGTGATGCCCGACGTGCACTACGGCAAGGGCGCCACGGTCGGCAGCGTGCTGGCCATGCGCGACGCCGTCTCGCCCGCGGCGGTCGGGGTGGACATCGGCTGCGGGATGAGCGCGGTGCGCACCTCGCTGACCGCCGCGGATCTGCCCGATGACCTGGGGCGGTTGCGGCGGCGCATCGAGTCGGCCGTGCCGGTCGGGTTCGCGATGCACGAGACGCCGGTGAATCCGGATCGGGTGCCCGGTACCGGCGGGTGGGACGACTTCTGGGCGCGGTTCGCCGAGCTGCACCCCGACGTGCAGTCGCTGCGGGAGCGCGCCCGCCGCCAGATCGGCAGCCTGGGCGGCGGAAATCATTTCATCGAGGTGTGCCTGGAGCAGGGCGGCGAGGACGCGGGCCGGGTGTGGCTGATGCTGCACTCCGGATCGCGGGGCATCGGCAACGAGCTCGCCAAGCGGCACATCGACGCCGCGCGCGGCTTGCCGCACAACGCGGACCTGCCCGATCCGGACCTCGCGGTGTTCGTGGCGGACACGCCCGAGATGGCGGCTTACCGCGGAGATCTGTTCTGGGCCCAGGAGTACGCGGCCCGCAACCGGGCGACGATGGTGGCGCTGGTGCAGTCCGCGCTGGCCGAGGTGGTGCCCGGCACCCGGTTCGACGAGCCGATCTCGTGCCATCACAACTACGTCGCCGAGGAGACCTTCGACGGAGTGGACGTGCTGGTGACGCGCAAGGGCGCGATCCGCGCGGGCTCGGGCGAGATGGGCATCATCCCGGGCAGCATGGGAACCGGCTCCTACATCGTGCGCGGACTGGGGAACCCGGAGTCGTTCCGATCGGCCTCGCACGGCGCCGGGCGGCGGATGTCCCGGCGGAAGGCGAAGAAGACCTTCAGCGCCGACGACCTGGCCGCGCAGACGGCAGGCGTGGAGTGCCGCAAGGACGGCGCGGTCGTCGACGAGATCCCCTCGGCGTACAAGGACATCGACGCGGTGATCCGGGCGCAGCGCGATCTTGTCGAAGTCGTCGCCCAGCTCAAGCAGGTGGTCTGCGTGAAGGGATGAGCGCGACGCGGCCGCTCAGGAATGTCATTGCCCGGGTTGTTCGGGTCGTTAGGCTTCGTGCGACCCGGCGTCGGGTGGACGGAGGCGTGCCTTGAGTGGAATCGCGTTTCGGGAGTTGACCCCGGTCTCGTTTCTGGAGCGGGCGGCCGCGGTCTTCGCCGACCGACCTGCCGTCGTCGACGGCGAGCACCGCTGGAACTACGCGCAGCTGTGGCAGCGGGTGCAACGGCTGGCCGGGCTGCTTCGGGCCAGGGGCGTCCAGCCCGGTGATCGGGTCGCGGTGCTCGCGCCGAACACGCACCTGCTCCTGGAGGCGCACTACGGCGTCCCGCTCGCCGGAGCGGTGCTGGTCGCGCTGAACACCCGCCTGGCGCCCGCCGAGATCGGCTACATCCTGCGGCACAGCGGCGCGAGCCTGGTGCTGGCCGACGCCGAGTACCGCGGCGTCCTGGACGAGGCGATGGACGAGCCCCTCCCGGTGATCGACTCCAGCGGCTACGACGATCTCGTGGACTCGTCCGAGGAGCACCGGGTGGAGGTCTCCGACGAGCGTTCGCTGCTGTCGATCAACTACACCTCGGGCACGACGGGCAGGCCCAAGGGCGTGATGTACCACCACCGCGGCGCCTACCTGCAGGCCATGGCCATGGCCTTCCACGCCAAGCTGGACACCGGTAGCCGCTACCTGTGGACCTTGCCCATGTTCCACTGCAACGGCTGGTGCTTCCCCTGGGCGGTCACCGCTGCGGGCGGCGTGCACCACTGCCTGCGCGGGGTCGACCCGGCCGAGATCTGGCGGGTGATCGCCACCGAGGGGATCACGCACTTCTGCGGCGCGCCCACGGTGCTGACCATGCTCGCCGAACACCCCGGTGCGGCCCGTTTGGACCGGACCCTGCGGGTCTTCTCCGGCGGCGCTCCGCCGTGGCCCGCGCTGCTGGCCAGGATGGGCGAGCTGGGCATCGACATCCAGCACCTGTACGGGCTCACCGAGACCTTCGGGCCCGCGGCCGTGTGCGAGCCGCAGCCGGAGTGGCCCGGGGACCTGGAACAACGGGCCGGGTTGATCGCCCGGCAGGGCATCGCCAACGTCATCGCCGAACCCGTGCGCGTGGTCGATCCGGCGACCGGCGAGGACGTTCCGGCCGACGGGCGCACACCGGGCGAGGTCCTGCTGCGCGGCAACGACGTCATGCTCGGTTACTACCGCGACGAGGAGGCCACCGCTGCGGCCACCCTCGACGGCTGGTTCCGCACCGGTGACCTGGGCGTCTGCCATCCCGACGGATACATGGAGCTGCGCGACCGGATCAAGGACGTGATCATCTCGGGCGGTGAGAACATCACCTCGATCGAGGTGGAGAACGCGCTGACCGCGCATCCCGACGTCCTGGAGGCCGCTGTCGTGGCCGCTCCGCACGACAAGTGGGGCGAGGTCCCCATCGCGTACGTGACCGCGCGCGAGTCGGCGAGTCTGGACGAAGCGGAACTCGTCGCGTTCGTCCGGAATCGGATCGCGCATTTCAAGGTTCCCAAGCGCATCGTGTTCGGCGACCTGCCCAAGACCTCCACCGGCAAGCTGCAGAAGAACGTGCTCCGGGAGCGAGCCAGAACCGTTCCGTAATCTGAATGCTCTGGTCAGCAAGGCCCTCGGCGGGCGATACTCCGCACACCACTGATCGGCGAGCACGTCGTGATCAGCGGGTGGTGGAAGCTTACTAGGGGGCCGATTCGTGGCAGGGGAGATCGAGCTGAGCCGGCCGGTCGAGGCGGAGGACGCCGGCCGTTCGTCCGTCTCGAACGTCGTCGGCGGGCTGCTGGGCTGGGCGGCGCGCGCGGGCAAGGACCTGGCCGGCACCGGCATGGGGATCGTGCGCGAGCTCCCCGGTGGCGCCGAGTTCGAGCGCCAGGTGCACAGCGCGGAGAAGGTCGTGGCGTCCGGTGTTCGCCAGTGGGCGGAGTCGGTCGACGAGCGGGAGCGCGGACACGACGAGGACGCCGAGGAGTCGGCCGAGAAGGAAGCCGGGTCGCAGCTGGAGCCGGTTCCGGACGCGCTGCGCGAGACGATGTCCGAGCTGCTGTTCCGATCGGCCACCAACCGGCGCGAGCACGCCCGCGAACAGCTCTACAAGAGCATCCTGCAGCTGATCGTGCCCGATGAGGCGCGCATCCTGGCCGGTTTGAGCGATGGCGCCGCCTATCCGGTGGTGCACGTTACCGAGCGCTCCGGCATCACGGGAAGCAGCAGGTTCGCGCTGCGCAACGGCTCCACCGTCGGACGCGCGGTCGGCGTGACGCTGCACGAGGAGGTGCCGCACTACCTCGCGCGGTTGCAGGCCCTGGGGCTGATCGAGATCGGCCCCGCGCTGGAAGGGCTCGACGATCAGTACCAGATTCTGCAGACCGAAGCGCGGGTCCGAGAGGCTTTGCAAATGGCCAAATCCGCCCGAGTGGTGCGGCGGAGTGTGCGAATTTCCGATTTGGGCGCGAGATTTTGGAAACGGTGTGATCCCGCTTCGCTCCCGGACCCCGGCACCGCCTTGAGCGCTGAGTAGCCAGGTAGGCTCACTCCGCGTAGGAGCGTTGCCACGCAGGCGATTCGGGGAGAGGGTGTGAGGATGGGAGCGATTCTCCAGGATTTCGAGCAGTACTGGATGATCTATCTCTCCATTCCGATCGTGGCGGCGTTGATCGGCTACGTGACCAAGGTCCTGGCCATCAAGATGATGTTCTTCCCGCTGGAGTTCAAGGGTTTCAAGCCCTACTTCGGCTGGCAGGGCGTGGTGCCGAAGCACGCGGCGAAGATGGCGGGAATCGCGTGCGACACGCTGACTCAGCAGCTGCTGAGCCCGCGCGAGGTTGTCGACCGGCTGGACGCGGAACGCCTGGTCGCCGAGGTGGACCGGCCGTTGCGGCAGACGATCGAGGAGATCGTCGAGGAGGTCGCCACCACCTATCAGCCGGGGCTCTGGGAGGCGACCCCGGCGTCGGTGCGCCGCGCCATGGTCAGCAGGGTGCAGGCGGACGCGCCGAGGATGCTCAGCGAGATCCTCGACGAGATCAAGTCCGATGTGGACAACGTCTTCGACCTCAAGACGATGGTCGTGACGAGCCTGGTCCGGGACAAGGAACTGCTCAACCGGATCTTCCTGGAGGCCGGGGACAAGGAGTTCCAGTTCATCCGCCGCTCGGGGGCGGCGTTCGGATTCATCATCGGCCTGGTGCAGATGGTCGCCTGGGTGGTGTTCAAGGAACCGATCCTGATGCCGCTGTTCGGCCTGTTCACCGGCTGGTTCACCGATTGGCTCGCGCTGAAGATGATCTTCCGGCCGCTGGAGCCGAGGCGCTACTTCGGCTTCGAGTGGCAGGGCCTGTTCCTCAAGCGCCGCAAGGAGGTCGCCGCGGCCTACGCGGACCTGATCTCCAAGGAGATCGTCACCCCGCGCAACGTCATCGAGGCGGTGCTGCGCGGTCCGCTGTCGGACAAGGTGCTGGCGCTGGTGACCCGCAAGGTCGACGAGGAGCTCAACCGGCGCACCAGCATCGCCAAGCCGCTGGTGGTCTTCGCCGTCGGTGGCAGGCGCTATCAGGACCTCAAGCAGCGCATCGCCGAGATGTTGATGACCAAGTTGCCCGACACCATGAGCTACGTGGAGAACTACGCCGCGGACGCCATGGACATCCGCAACACGCTCACCACCAGGATGCAGGAGCTCGAACCGGAGGAGTTCGAGGAGCTGCTGCGTCCCGCGTTCCGGCAGGAGGAGTGGCTGCTCATCGCGACCGGTGCGCTGCTGGGGTTCGCGGTAGGCGAGGTGCAGGTCATAGCCCTGGAACTCCTGACCACTTAGGGACTGTTCCAGCTCGGGGTTTGCGTGGCGGGTGCGGGTGGCGGAACCTGACGCGCCGTGTGGTCGCGGGATCCGCTCCTTGAGTAGCGGCCCGGCGTCGCGGCTGCCCTCGCCGCACCGCGTCAGACCCCGCTGCGGCGCGGCTTGAGTCGCACCCCTGGAACAGCGGCTGCGCCGCGTTGCTCAACAAGCCCCTAGACGGCGTCGCGTTGGGGCTCGTGCGTGCGGATCACGCGTGCGGGGACGCCGGCCAGGACGCTGTTCGGCGGGTAGGTTCCGGCTCGCACCTGCGAACCGGAGGCGACCATCGAGTTCTCCCCGATGTGCGCCCCGGCGAGGATCACGGCTCCGGTGCTGATCACGGTCCCGGAGCCCACGGTCACCCCTTGGACATGCAGGGGCCACTGCGCGGCGACCGGCACATCGGGGAGATCGTGCCGGTGGTGGTGATCGACGATGGTGACCCGGCTGGCGGTCCACACGTCCTCGCCGAGCACCACCGAGTGCATCGCGAGGATCTCGGCGTTGCGGCCCAGCACGCACCGGTCGCCGATCTCGATCATCGGCTCGCCCCTGCCCAGGTTCGCCCCGGGCAGGCCAGCGGAGAAGACGGTGTGCTCGTTGACGATGCACCCGGCCCCGACCTTGACCCGGTCGACCCCGGTCAACGCCCCCTGCGGGAACGCCAGAGCGGACCCCGGCCCGAAAGCCCCGAACTGCCGCCCCTCGGGCGTGTCCGCGGTGATCGCGGCCCCGTTCCGCAGCTTTCGCGCCGCGGCCCGAGCCACCCAACCGGCCCACCGGTACATCGCCGAACCTCCCTACCCAGCAGTAGGCCAAGGTACCGGAACCGCTGTGCACCCCTCATCCACAGGTGACGCCCACCTCGGGCGCGGACTGAGCCGACGCCTGTGGAACTCGACCTCGAGAACGTGTCGGCTCGTCCGGAGCTGGGGACTGCGGCAGGGCTGGAGCGTGCGCGGTCAGGAGCGTTCGGCTGAATCGCGTCTCGGCCACGCGCAGCTAGTCCTGTTCCTTGCGGAGTATTTCGTAGCAGTTGAGGCAGGTCGGGAGGGTGATCCAGTCCATCTCCGAAGGCCTGGCCATCGGGACCTCCTCGGCGCAGACGGTGGTGCCGCTGCGCTCGCCTTCCCAGCGGCGTCCGCGGAAGGCGTGGCGCTTGCCGCTGTTCTGATCACCGGCGGGGATCGGCAGCCAGAAGTGGCGGGGGAGTGCCGGGTCGGCGGGCATGCGGGCTCTCCTTCGGGGTGTTGTCCGGGGCTTCCGGGGCGGTCGTACGATGGCGAGTGACCGCGATCACCGCATCTCGGTCGGGAACATAGCGGTAGCGGAAGGCCGTTGTGGGAATTCCCAACACGGATTCGCCCGAAGTGATTACGGTGCGTGACACGGGCTTCGGGTGACGGCAAGATCCACAGCATGGTCACCGCAGAAGCGCTCAATCCCGCCGTGCGGCGGGTTCAACTGGGGATCGTGCTGCGCCTGCTGCGCGAGCGCGCCGGCGCGAAGCCGAAGGAGGTCGCCCCGCAGCTTGGCTGGTACGTGGCCAAGGTGACCAAGTTGGAGAAGGGCGACGTCACCATCAGCCTCCCCGAGATCGACAGGCTGATCGAGCTCTACGGAGTTCAGGGCGAAGAAGCGGAGAAGGTCCGCCGCCTCGGTGCCGAAGCTCGCAAACGGGATCGGCCGTCGCGAGTCCCGGACTGGGGTCAGACGTACGTCGCCCTGGAAGCAGCGGCAAGCGAGGTCAAGTTCTACGACGGGGAAGTCGTGCCTGGGATGTTGCAAACGGCGGGCTATGCCCGGGCGATTCTGGGGAACTCGCTCGCCAACACGCCGGACGAGATCGAGACGCGGGTTGCCGAGCGAGTGCAGCGTTGTGACCGGTTGAGTTCTCCTGAGGCGCCTTCGCTCTGGGTTGTTCTGGGTGAGGCCGTGCTGTACCGGGAGGTCGGTGGCCCTGAAGTCCTTCGTGCGGAACTTCGGCAGCTGCTGGAGCTCGGCGGGCGCAGGAACGTGACTATCCAGATCCTCCCGTTCAAATCGGGGGAACACGTCGCCATGGGGGCATCGTTCACCCTGCTGCACCTGGCAGATCCGGTCGCCACCTTCGCCTACCTGGAAGGTCTCACGGATGCCGATTACCTGGACCGAGCGCATCACACGGCAATGTACGGCGAGGTTTTCGATAGGCTGAGGGTTGCGGCGCTTGGTGACCGGGAATCGGCGAAGCTGCTGCAGCGCCGCATCGAGGAGTTGACTTAGGAGGCGCTATGCGAGCCCCGGACCTCGGCCAAGTGGCTTGGCGAAAGCCCAGCCGCAGCACTGGAAATCACAACTGCGTCGAGGTCGCGTCTCTCGAGGACGCCCGGGCTGTTCGCGACAGCAAGGACCCCGATGGTGTTGCCTTCGTCTTCGGGAGCTCGGCCTGGAAGTCGTTCCTGGCGGAGGTCAAGGCCGGGCGATTGGACGGCTGAGCGTCGGTCTCAGCTGATCTCGGACGTCTCACCGGAGATCGTTCTCCGGTCGAGGAACGATCTCCGGCGAAGCCGGTCTCCCGGCCGTGTCAGGGCTTTCGGGCGACGATCGCGTACTGGGGGATGTCGCTGGGCTTGCCGCCCTGGACGTCCGGGCGCCAGTCCGCGCAGGAGACCAGTCCCGGTTCGAGGACCTCGAGACCGAGGTCGTTGACGAAGGCGTCGATGTCCTCGCCCGCGCGAGCGGTGATCGCGGGGGTGGCGTTCTCGTTCCAGAAGGCCATCGCCTCGCGGTTGGCCTCGCCGCCCAGCTCGGTCGTGGGGTGCGAGATGGCCACGTAGCTGCCGCTGGGGACCGCCTCGACCAGGTGCCGAACCGTGGCCGCCGCCTTCTCGGTGTCGACGATGAAGTTGAGGACGCCGAGCAGCATGACCCCGACCGGCTTGCTGAAGTCGAGGGTGCGGGCGGCCGTCCGGACGATGGCCTCCGGGTCGTGGGCGTCGGCCTCGATGTAGTCCGTGCGTCCCTCGGGGGTGCTGGTCAGCAGCGCGCGGGCGTGGGTGAGCACCAGCGGATCGTTGTCGACGTAGACGATGTGTGCGGCCGGGTTGATCTGCTGCGCGACCTGGTGGGTGTTGTCCGCGGTGGGCAGGCCGGTGCCGATGTCCAGGAACTGGTCGATGTCCGCTTCGCCCGCAAGGTGGCGCACGACCCGGCGCAGGAAGGCGCGGTCGGCTTGGGCGACCTCGGCGATCGACGGGAACATGCTGATCACGTGCTCGCCGACCTGGCGGTCCACCTCGTAGTGGTCCTTGCCGTTCAGCCAGTAGTTCCAGACCCGCGCGTTGTGCGCGACCGTCGTGTCGATGCTCATGGGAACTCCAATCGGCGGAAGCCCTCTGCCTTCGGGTGGGGGAGGAGCCGGTCTCGAGTGGTGCGTGGTGACCACCCGAGATCGGTGCCTACAAGTTGACATGCCTGTGAGACATGGGTGGGGCGGAGGTGGGCGGGCGTACGAGTACCGCTTCTGTCCGACCGATGCGCAGCGGCAGAAGTCGCCGCGCAGGTTCGGTCGCGTCCCGCCGGAAGGTCGCCCGCGTGCGCGCGCGCATCACCGACCGCGGGCGGGATCATCTGCACGAGGTCACCACTCGACTCGTCCGCGAGAACCAAACGGTCGTGATCGAGGACCTCGACGTGCGCGGGACGCTGGGCAACGGCACGTTCGTGCGCGCGATCTCGGACGCCTCGTGGTCGCAGTCGCGCACCGTGCTGGAGTGCGAGGCTTCCCGCGACGGCCGCGAGGTGATCGCGGTCGACCAGTGGTTCCCCTCCAGCGAGACGTGCTCGGTGTGCGGTCGGCTCACCGGGAAGATGCCGCGAAACGTCCGTACGTGGACCTGTTCCGGGTGCGAGACCACGCACGACCGCGACGTCAATGCCGCGAAGAACATCTTGGCCGCCGGGCTGGCGGTGTCGGCCCGTGGGGCCGGTGTCAGACCTCAACGGGAGTCCTCCCGGACGGGGCAGTCGGCGGTGAAGCAGGAACCATCGGGAGGAGCCCGATGGAAAACCCCGCCCTCAGGCGGAGGAGAAGGTCAAGGGTCCGCTTCCTGCGTGCGCGGAGACGTGTGGGTCACGGCGAGTGTAGCCGTGTTGATCAATGGTGCGGTTTCGTTTCGGGGGCGCGGTTCGTCCCGGTTCTCGGTCGGCTGGTTTAATTCAGTCAGCTGACTTAAATGGGAGGGATCATGCTCGACTCCGAGATCGAGGAACTGCGAGCCCGCTACCGGGCCGAGCGCGACAAGCGACTGCGGCCGGACGGTGCGCGTCAGTACGTCGCCCCCGAAGGCGACTTCGGCTACTACGTGGAGGACCCCTACGCCGAGGAGATCCAGCGCGAGCCGCTGACCGACGAGGTCGAGGCGCTGGTCATCGGCGGCGGTCTGGGCGGATTGCTGGCCGGGACGCGGCTGCGGCAGGCCGGGGTGGACTCGATCCGCGTCGTGGAGAAGGGCGGCGACGTCGGCGGCACCTGGTACTGGAACCGCTACCCGGGCGTGCGCTGCGACATCGAGTCCTACATCTACCTCCCGCTGCTGGAGGAGACCGGTTTCGTGCCCAGCGAGCGCTACTCCAGGGGCGAGGAGATCCGGCGGCACGCGCAGCGCATCGCCAAGCACTTCGACCTCTACCGCGACGCCTGCTTCCAGACCGAGGTCAGCGAGATGGCCTGGGACGAGTCGGCGCTGCGCTGGACGGTGCGCACCGACCGCGGCGACGAGATGCGCGCCAAGTACGTGATCATCTCCAGCGGACCGTTCAGCCGTCCCAAGCTGCCCGGGATTCCCGGCATCGACGACTACCGCGGGCACACCTTCCACACCTCCCGCTGGGACTACGGCTACACCGGTGGCGACCAGTACGGCGGAATGGACCGGCTCGCCGACAAGCGCGTCGCGCTCATCGGCACCGGGGCTACCGCGATCCAGGTCGTGCCCGCAGTGGCCGAGGACGCCGAACGGCTCCTGGTCTTCCAGCGCACGCCCTCGGCCGTGGACGTGCGCGGCAACGCGCCCACCGATCCCGAGTGGGCCGCGAGCCTCGACCCCGGATGGCACCAGCGCCGGCGGGACAACTTCCTGCGCGTCGTGCACGGCAAGGGCGGAGACGACGAACAGGTCGACGCCTGGGGCGAGCTCACCCGCTACAGCCGGGCCGAAACCGGTGACGATCCGGAGCTGCGCGCGGAGATCGCCGATCACCGGAAGATGAGCGCCCTGCGCGCCCGCGTCGACGAGGTGGTCTCCGATCCCGCCACCGCCGAGGCGCTCAAGCCCTGGTACCGGCACGTGTGCAAGCGACCGACCTTCAGCGACGAGTACCTGCAGGCCTTCAACCGGGACGACGTCGAGCTGATCAGCACCGCCGGGCACGGCGTCGAGCGCATCACCGAGAACGGCATCGTCGTCGACGGCGTCGAGCACGTCGTCGACTGCATCGTCTTCGCCACCGGCTTTGACGTGGGCGCGGGGCATCCGGCCTTCGCGGGCACGCCGATCCGCGGCCGCGAGCGCACCCTCGCGGAGCACTGCGCGCGCGGGCTGCGCAGCCTGCACGGCCTGACCAGCAACGGGTTCCCGAACCTGTTCTGCCTGGGTGTGGGCCAGAACGCGGTCTCGGTGAACTTCTCGCACGTGCTCGACGAGCAGGCCGTGCACGTCGCCGGGCTCGTCGGGCAGGCCGAAGCGCGCGGGGCGCGGTGCATCGAACCCACCGAGCGAGCCGAGCAGGCGTGGGTCGACCGGATGGAGCGGGAGGCCCTCCCCATCGACGTGCTCGCCGAGTGCACCCCGGGGTATTACAACTCGGAAGGTCAGCTCACCCGGAAGCGACCGGGATACGCCGGTGACGCGCTGGAGTTCTCCGAGCTGCTCCGGCAGTGGCGGGAGACCTCGTTGCACGAAGTCCTGCGATGAGCGGGCCGGCACCGACCGGGTTCCGATGACCTGCAGCGGGTTCTCGCGGGAATCGGTGCCCTCGGCGGGGAAGTGGGCCAGCGGCCTGGTGTCGGCGTCCGGCGTGAGCGTTTCGCAGCTCAGGTGCAGGTCGCCGACCACCGGGTGCAGCAGGCGCTTCCGGTCCTGGTGGACGGAGACCTCGTGCCGCTCCCAGGGGTCGGAAATCCCGGTTGCGCAGGGCGAGGGCATCCTGCCGGTGATCGGCGCGCGGCGCCTCGACCAGGTCGAGACCATGATCGAAAGCACCCGCGTGATGTTAGGCGACGCGGAACCCGCCCGGCTCGAGGAACTCGTACCGGGCGGTGCGGCCCGAGGCGATCGCTACCGGGTCATGGCCGATTCGAACAGCGAGCGCTGACGAGCGAGCCCGGTGACCGCGCCGGTCACTCCTCCTCCGGTGCGGCCAGCGCGGCGAGAACGGCTTGCCCGTAGCGGTTGAGCTTGCCCTCGCCGACACCGCTGATCGCGGCCAGCTCGTCCAGCGTGGTCGGCTGCACGGCCGCGATCTGCCGCAGCGTCGCGTCGTGGAAGATGATGAACGGAGCCTTGCCCTCCTCGCGGGCCGTCTCCATCCGCCAGGCGCGCAGCTTCTGGAACACCGGCTCGGCCTCGTCCGGCATCTCCTGCGGTGCGCGCTTGGTGTCCTTGGCCTTCGCCTTGGCCTGCGGGGTGCGCTTGGGTTCGGTGCGCAACCAGACCTGGCGCGGGTCCTCCCGGCGCAGCACCTCGCCGCTGACGTCGGTGAGCACCAGCGTGCCGTAGTCGCCCTCGACGGCCAGCAGACCTTGCGCGAGCAGCTGCCGGATGACCCCGCGCCACTCGTTGTCGCCGAGATCGGAGCCCACGCCGAAGACGCTGAGCTCGGCGTGCTGGAACTGCTCGACCTTGGTGGTGTTCTTGCCGCGCAGGATGTCGATGATCTGCCCGGCGCCGAACTTCTGGTTGCGCTCGCGCTTGAGCCGCACGATCGTCGACAGCAGCTTCTGCGCGGCGACCGTGCCGTCCCAGGACTCCGGCGGGGTGAGGCACGTGTCGCAGTTGCCGCACGGCTGGGCGGCGTCCTGGCCGAAGTAGGCGAGCAGCCTGCTGCGCCGGCACTCGACCGTTTCGCACAGGGCCAGCATCGAGTCCAGGTGCCTGCCCAGCATCCGGCGGTGCGCCTCGTCGCCGTCGGAGTTGTCGATCATCTTGCGCTGCTGCATGACGTCCTGCAGGCCGTAGGCCATCCAGGCCGTCGACGGCAGCCCGTCGCGGCCCGCGCGCCCGGTCTCCTGGTAGTAGCCCTCGATCGACTTGGGCAGGTCCAGGTGCGCCACGAACCGGACATCGGGCTTGTCGATGCCCATGCCGAAGGCGATGGTCGCGACCATGACCACGCCGTCCTCGCGGAGGAACCGGGACTGGTGCTCGGCTCGGGTGGGCTTGTCCAGCCCCGCGTGGTACGGCAGCGCATTGATCCCGTTGGAGCTCAGGAACTCGGCGGTGCGCTCCACCTCGGCCCGCGAGAGCCGGTAGACGATGCCCGCGTCCCCGGGGTGCTCGTCCTGCAGCAGCTTGAGCAGCTGCTTGCGCGGGTCGTTCTTCGGCGCGATCCGGTACTGGATGTTGGGGCGATCGAAGTCGGCGACGAAGTGCCGCGCCTCGGTCAGCTGCAGCCGCTCGGCGATCTCCTCGCGGGTGGCCGGGGTGGCCGTGGCCGTCAGCGCGATGCGCGGCACGTCCGGGTAGCGCCGGTGCAGCACCGACAGCTCCAGGTAGTCCGGGCGGAAGTCGTGGCCCCACTGCGCCACGCAGTGCGCCTCGTCGATGGCGAACACCGACACCTCGCCCCGGTCGAGCAGGTCCAGCGTGGTGTCCAGCTTGAGCCGTTCCGGGGCCAGGTAGAGCACGTCCAGCTCGCCCGCCAGGAATGCCTGCTCGGTGCTGCGGCGTTGCGCGTGGTCCTGCGTCGAGTTGAGGAAGCCCGCGCGCACGCCGAGCTCCTCGAGCGCGTCCACCTGGTCCTGCATCAGCGCGATCAGCGGCGAGACCACCACGCCCACGCCCGGCCGCACCAAAGCGGGGATCTGGTAGCACAGCGACTTGCCGCCGCCGGTGGGCATCAGCACCAGGGCGTCGCCGCCGCTGACGACGTGCCCGATGATCTCCTGCTGGGTGCCGCGGAACGAGTCGTAGCCGAACACCCGCCGCAGCACGTCGACGGGGTTCGCCTGGTCGGTCGCGGTCGCTGAAGCGAGTTCGGGGGAGGCCACGACGGGGATCTTACGCAGCGATCCCGACGGCCTCGGGGCCCGTACATCGCCGGTGAGTCGGGTACCCGGTGCGCGCATGTGATTTGCGTCGCTCGGGGGAGGTGGCTGCCTACCGCGGGAATGCCTCCCGGTGCAGAATCGTTCGTGGAAGTAGTTGAACCTCGAAATAGCCGGCTCGGGGTCGCGTCAGCAGGGGAGTTCACATGCAGTTCGGGGTTTTCTCGGTCAGCGACGTCACGACTGACCCGACCAACGGCCGGACCCCCTCCGAAGCCGAGCGGATCCAGGCCATGGTGCGGATCGCGCTCAAGGCCGAGGAGGTCGGTCTCGACGTCTTCGCCACCGGTGAGCACCACAACCCGCCGTTCGTGGCTTCCTCGCCGACGACCATGCTCGGCTACATCGCGGCCCGGACCGAGCGCATCACGCTGTCGACCTCGACGACGCTGATCACCACCAACGACCCGGTGAAGATCGCCGAGGACTTCGCGATGCTGCAGCACCTGGCGGGCGGTCGCGTCGACCTGATGATGGGCCGCGGCAACACCGGCCCGGTCTACCCGTGGTTCGGCCAGGACATCCGCCAGGGCATCCCGCTGGCGGTGGAGAACTACGCGCTGCTGCACCGGTTGTGGCGCGAGGACGTGGTCGACTGGGAGGGCAAGTTCCGCACCCCGCTGCAGTCGTTCACCGCGACCCCGCGGCCGCTGGACGGCGTGCCGCCGTTCGTCTGGCACGGCTCGATCCGCTCGCCCGAGATCGCCGAGCAGGCCGCCTACTACGGCGACGGGTTCTTCCACAACAACATCTTCTGGCCCGCCGAGCACACCAAGCGCATGGTCCGGCTCTACCGGCAGCGCTACGAGTACTACGGGCACGGCAAGGCCGATCAGGCCGTCGTCGGCCTCGGCGGGCAGGTGTTCATGCGCAAGAACTCGCAGGACGCCGTCGAGGAGTTCCGCCCGTACTTCAACGACGCCCCGGTCTACGGCGGCGGACCGTCGCTGGAGGAGTTCAGCGAGGCCACCCCGCTGACCGTCGGCAGCCCGCAGCAGGTCATCGACCGCACGCTGGGCTTCCGCGAGAGCGTGGGCGACTACCAGCGCCAGCTGTTCCTGATGGACCACGCGGGCCTGCCGCTCAAGACCGTGCTGGAGCAGCTCGACATCCTCGGCGAGGAGGTCGTCCCGGTGCTGCGCGAGGAGTTCGCCAAGCTCAAGCCCGCCCACGTGCCGGAGGCGCCCACCCACCAGTCCCTGCTGGCCGCCAAGCAGCAGGCCGAGAACGCGGAGGCCGCGAAATGAGGGAACTCGTCGTCATCTCGGCGGGGCTGAGCAACCCGTCGTCGACCCGGATGCTGGCCGACCGGCTCACCGCGGCCACCCAGCGCGGGCTCGAGACGAACGCGCGGGTCGTCGAGCTGCGCGAGCACGCCAAGGACATCGCCAACCACTTCGTCACCGGCTTCCCGAGCCCTGCTCTGGAAGAGGCGCTCGACGCGGTGCGCGGTGCCGACGGGCTGATCGTGGTCTCGCCGATCTTCCAGGCGTCCTACAGCGGGCTGTTCAAGTCCTTCTTCGACCTGTTCGACGCCGAGGACCTCACCGGCAAGCCGGTGCTGATGGGCGCGACCGGTGGTTCGGCGCGGCACTCGCTGGCGCTGGAGCACGCGATGCGGCCGCTGTTCAGCTACCTGCACGCCCTGGTCGTGCCGACCTCGGTGTACGCGGCCTCGGAGGACTGGGCCACCGGTGGCGATGCCACGCTGGCCGACCGCGTCGAGCGGGCGGCGGGCGAGCTCGCCGCCCTGGTGGACAACCGGCCCGCCCCGGCGCGCGAGGACGCCTTCGAGAACCCGATCCCGTTCGAGCAGCTGCTGGCCCAGCAGCACAACTGAGGAGATGTTTCAGCTTGGGGTTTGCGTGGCGGTGCCGGTAGCGGGACCTCAGACGCCGCCGGGCTGCGGGATCCGCGACTTGAGTAGCCACCTGCGCGGCGCTGCGGCTGTCCTCGTCCGACGACGACTGAGAACCCGCAGCGGTGCCGGCTGCGTCCCGCACCGCATGCGGCTTGCGCCGCGTGCCGCAAGGACTGCACAAAACAAGGCACCACCGGCGAGATCCCACCGCTCGCCGCGGTGGGATCTCGCGCTTTCGGCGGTCTCGGGGCCTAGGCTGACGGCGTGGTCGCCGTTCGAGAAGCTCCAGACTGCGGGAACGCTCCGCGCAAGGAAATCCTGCGCGACCTGGTGATCGGTCTCGCCGAAGCGGACGCGGACGCGGTCGTCGGCCTGCTGGCCGAGGACGTCCGCTGGTCGCTGGTCGGCGACGCCGAGCTGGTCGGCGCGGACGCGGTGCGCGACTGGGTCGCAGGACTGCCCGCGGCCGATGAGCTGGTCTTCGAGGCGCTGCTGACCCACGGGCGGCTGGCCGGTGTCGACGGCGCGGTCATCGGGCCCGACGGTGCGCAGGAGGCCTTCTGCCACGTGCTGCACTTCGCCGGAGCGGCCAAGACCGCCAAGATCGTCCGGGTGCGGAGCTACCGCCGCACCTCGCGCTGAGAACGGCTGCGGCCCGGGCGCCGAGGAGCTGTTTGTGGATGCGGCGGCAGCCGCTGTTTCAGGTGTGGGGCTCGGCTCGCACCGCCGCGGGTTCTGGTCGGCTTCGTGGCGAGTACGCCGGGACGCCGCGTATTGGCATACATCAGGAGCGGCGCACGGAGCACGGAGCCACGGAGCCGACCAGGTTCTGCTACCCGCCCCGCCAAGCAAAGCACTTCGTAAACACGCCCCAGGCGACTACCGTGGGTGCATGAGCGGTGATCGCATCCCGGCGCCCGAGCCCGCCTCGCTGCAGGCCGCCTCGGCTCGGTTGCGGGCGCGCGGGGTAGAGCTCGTCGAGCTGTCCTTCGTGGACAACGCGGGCATCGTCCGGGTCAAAAGCGTTCCGCTGTCCCGGCTTTCCGAAGCCGCGCGCTACGGCGTCGGTGCGTCGCCGTGCTTCGAGACCTTCACCTTCGACGACGCGATGCTGCGCGGCGCGCACCTGGGCGGGCCCGATGGCGACCTGCGCGTGGTCCCCGACGTGTCCCGGCTCGTGCCGCTCGCGGCGATGCCCGGGTGGGCGTGGGCCCCCGGGGACAAGTTCGTCCAGGAGGGGTCTCGGTTCGTCGCCTGCCAGCGCGCGTTCGCCGCCGCGCAGGCGGCAGCGGCCGCGGCCGCGGGGCTGCGCGTCGCGGCGGCCTTCGAGCACGAGTGGGCGCTGGCCGTGGCGGGTTCGACCGAGTTCGAGGCCGCGATCAGCGGGTCCGGTTACGGCCAGACCCGGCTGGAAGCGCTCGCCGACTACGGCCGCGATCTGGTGGCAGCGCTGGGCGAGCAGGGCATCGGCGTCGCGCAGTTCCACCCCGAGTACGCGCTCGGCCAGGCCGAGCTCTCGGTGCAGCCCAACGATCCGGTCGGTGCGGCCGACGACGCCGTGCTGGTGCGCCACACGGTCCGCGCGCTCGCGCGTCGGCACGGCTGGCGAGCCAGCTTCGCGCCCTGCCTGGTGCCCGGCGGGCCGGGCTCGGGCGCGCACCTGCACCTCTCGGCTCACGACGCCGACGGGAACCTGCTCGCCGACGGTCCGGGCCGCTACGGCCTGCGTCCGGAAGGCGAGGCGTTCCTGGCCGGGATCCTGCGCGAGCTGCCCGCGCTGGTCGCCATCGGTGCGGGCAACCCGGCCAGCTTCCTGCGCCTGGGGCCTTCGCGGTGGGCCGGCATCTGGCAGGTCTGGGGACGCGAAACCCGGGAGGCGGCCCTGCGGCTGATCACCGGAACGGCGGGCACCGAGACCTGGGCCGCCAACGCCGAAGTGAAGTGCTTCGACGCCACGGCCAACCCGTACTTGGCCGTCGGCGCGGTGATCGCGGCTGGATTGGCGGGTATCCGCGAATCCGCGCGGCTGCCCGCCGAGATCACCGGAGATCCGGCGCTGTCCGCGGGATCGACCGCCCGGCGGTTGCCCGCGAACGCGCAGCAGGCCGCCGACGCGCTGGCGGAATCCGCAGTGCTCGCCGAGGCGCTGGGGCCCGAGCTGCACGACGCCGTCTGCACGGTCCGCCGCGGCGAGGCCGCGCGCTACGCGGAGGCCACCCCCGAGGAGCTCTCCGCGGCCACCCGCTGGGTCTGGTAGCCGCAGCGGGTGGCCGGAGTCATCATCGCGCGGTCGCCGTCACGTTGCCGATCTCGCCGTTGCGGAAGGCGTCCACGAACAGGCGGTAGTCGTCGCGGACCACGTCGGCGTAGGAGAGGGCGAACTCGATCAGCCAGTCGACGAACTCCTGCTGCCGGCCGCCGACGACGTGCATGATCGCGTCCTCGACCTGGAAGGTGACCAGCTCGGCATCCGACTGCGCGTCCGAAACGCAGTGGATCTTGGCCATCGCGCGGCCGAGGTAGTCCACCACCGGCAGGATGTCGGTCGGCTCGGTGAGGTTCTCCCAGTCGAGGTCGGACTCGTAGGGGGAGAGCTCGGAGACGAGGTAGCCGACACCACCGAGCTCGGTGTAGCCCAGCAGCGGGTCGGTGTGCGCCTGCAGGGCGCGCTGCGAAAGGGCGGTGCGGTGGCCGTGGTGCTGGAAGTGGTCGTGAATCCGCGCGTCGGTGACCACCCGCGACGGTGCCGCGACGTTGCCCTGCTTCATCGACAGCACGATGTCGTTCTCCAGGGCCTCGGTCGGACCCTCGATGAGGATGTTGTAGGCGGGCAGACCCGCGCTGCCGATCCCGAAACCGCTGGAGCCGACGACGTCCTTGATCGTGTAGGCGATGTCCTTCATCCGCACTTCCTGCGGAATGGTCTCCAGGTAGTGCTGGAACGCCTCCTCGACCCGGCCGCGTTCCTCGTCGCCGAGCTGCCGGATGTTGGCCCCGCGCCGCATGCGCTGGTCGTAGCCCTCCGCCTCGGTCATCCGGTGCAGCATCTCGGTGCGGCTCTTCAGGCGGCTCTGCTGCAGCACGTCGTGGATGGTTCCGGTGGTGTTGTTCAGCCGCAGCGAGTACTCGGAGTCGTCGGAGCGCTCGGCGAAGTGCCGCACCTGGTCCAGGTACGAGGTGGCGGCGTGCTTGACGAAGGAGACGATGTCGGCGTCCGGCAAGGCCTTGGACCAGCCCAGCAGAGCCAGGCTCGCGGCGAAGCGCTGCAGGTCCCAGGTGAAGTGCCCGAGGTAGGCCTCGTCGAAGTCGTTGACGTCGAAGACCAGCACGCCGGAACCGTTCATGTAGGTGCCGAAGTTCTGCGCGTGCAGGTCGCCCTGGATCCACACCCGGCTGGTGCGCTCATCGGCCCACGGGTCGTCGAGCCGGGCCACGTCGGCGTAGAACAGGCAGGCGCTGCCGCGGTAGAAGGCGAACGGCGAGGCCGCCATCTTGCGGAACTTGGTCCTGAACGCCGCCGGGCTGCGGTCCATCAGCTCGGAGAAGGCGTCGACCAGGACCTCGGAGATCCGGCCGCGGCGCGCGTCGACGTCTGCGACGCTGAGCTTGTCGGCGATTTCGGACATGTGGGTGCGCCCATTTCCTGCGAGGTTGAAACCGAGTGTGCGCAGCCTATCCGAGATTCCGCTGCGCCGAGTCCACTAGGGACGAAGCCGGTCGGCGTGCTCGATCTCGTCTTCGCGAGGACCATCGGGGGCACTACCAGTGGAGGTGCGCATGTCGGAATGGAACGACAAGGTCATCGAGGAGTTCCGCGCCAACCACGGCCGCGTCAGCGGCCCGTTCGAGGGTGCGCCGATGGTGCTGGTGCACCACGTCGGCCGCAAGAGCGGCACCGAACGGGTGAACCCGATGATGTACCTGCCGGGTGAGGACGGGAAGAGCATCTACGTGTTCGCCTCCAAGGCGGGCGCGCCCACCAACCCGGACTGGTACCACAACCTCACCGCTGCGGGCCGGGCTCGCGTGGAGGTCGGTGACGAGGACTACGACGTGCGCGTTCAGGAGCTCACCGGCGCCGAGCGCGACCGCGTCTACGCCGAGCAGGCCCGCCGCTACCCGGGCTTCGCCGATTACGAGGAGAAGGCCCGGGGGCACCGGACCATCCCCGTGCTGGCCCTGCGTCGCGAGTGACGCCCTCGCCGCGGCAACCCGAGGTCCGCCGGGGCCACCGGTCGGTATGCTCCCGGGTCGATCAGGGAGGTTCGATGGCCGAGGTGGGCAACCCGCCCGCGCGGAACACGCGTCCGCGCAACCGCCGGTCGATGATCACTTCGGCGGCCGCCGACCTGTTCTACCGGCGCGGATACGACGGCGTGGCGATGAGCGACATCGCCGAGGCCGTCGGGGTCGGGTCCTCCGCGCTGTACCGGCACTTCAAGGGCAAGCAGGAGCTGCTGACCCAGCTGGTGCTGGATCACCTCCAGCCGTTCACCGAGATCACCGGCGAGATCGACGACGCCGAGGAGACCGTGGGTCGGCTGGCCGCGGCCTCGCTGGACCACCGCCAGCTCGGGGTGCTCTGGCAGCGGGAGTCCCGCCACCTCCCCGCGGAGATGCGCGAGACGCTGCGCGACGAGCTGCGCGGGGTCGCCTCCGGGTTGGCAGCGCTCGTGCGCGCGCTCAACCCGGGCGTCTCCGAGGCGGATGCCCGGTTCCGCGCCTGGTGCACCTTCAGCGTGCTGACCAGCCCGAGCTATCACCAGGTCGAGCTCCCGCGCCGCGACTTCGAGCAGCTGCTGCGCGACATGGTCGTGGTCATCGGGACGCAGCCGCCCCAAGAGCTCGTCGCCCGCCCGACCGCGGGACCGGACCAGCTGTCGTTGTTCACCGGTCGCGCGTCCCGGCGGCGGTTGCTGCTGGCCGCTGCTACCCGGCTGTTCTCCGACGCCGGCTACAGCAAGGTCACCACCGAGGACGTCGGCGCCGCCGCGGGCATCGCCGGGCCGAGCCTCTACAACTACTTCGCCAGCAAGCAGGAGCTGCTCTCCGCGGTGATCACCCGCGGCAACTCCTGGCTCGAGGTCGAGCTCGAACGCACCCTGGCCAGCACCGCCGACCCGGCCGAGGCGCTGCGCGACCTGCTGCGCTCGTACATCGGGTTCGCCTTCGACCACGGCGGCTTCATCGACATCCTGGTCAGCGAGGTCAACCACCTTCCCGACGGGGAGCGGCACCGCGCCCGCCAGACCCAGCACGCCTACGTGGCCGAATGGGTCGGGCTGCTCTGCGAGGCGCGGCCCGCGGTGGACGAGGTGCGCTCGCGGATCCTGGTGCAGGCCGCGCTGACCGCGGCCAACGACATGGCGCGCACCGGGCCCGTGCGCGACCACCGGGCGCTGCGCAGGCTGGGCTCGGCGCTGATGCTGGAGACCCCGGTGACAGGCCTGTGATCCATACCGCGATGTCCGTTGCCCAGTGCGCTACTGGCAATTCACTTAGACATTGAACCCGCAGGCAAAGCTGTTTCTCCGGAATCCTGACGAGCTATCCACCGATCACTTGGACGTTGACTGCGCGGGTCGTGCCGCATTAATCTCCGCGCAGACCGGATCCGCCCGCGCGCCGCGCGGCGAAAAGGTGCGCCCGCGCGCGTCGGTGTGCAGTGCCGACCGCGGGGTGCGGATACTGGACCAGAGCAGGTAACGAGAACAGGTTGGTTGCATGAGCAGCGCGACGGAGCCGGTCGGTGAGCCGCCGGTTGACGTGCCGGACATCCACACGACCGCGGGCAAGCTGGCGGATCTGTACCGGCGGAACGACGAGGCGGTGCACGCCGGCTCGGCGCGCGCGGTTGCCAAGCAGCACGAGAAGGGCAAGAAGACCGCCCGCGAGCGCATCGACATGCTGCTGGACGAGGGCTCGTTCGTCGAGCTCGACGAGCACGCGCGGCACCGCTCCACCAACTTCGGCATGGACTCCAGCCGTCCCTACGGCGACGGCGTGGTGACCGGTTACGGCACCATCGACGGCCGCAAGGTCTGCGTCTTCTCCCAGGACTTCACCGTCTTCGGCGGCTCGCTCGGCGAGGTCTTCGGCGAGAAGATCGTCAAGGCCATGGACCTGGCGCTCAAGACCGGCTGCCCGCTGATCGGGATCAACGACTCGGGCGGCGCCCGCATCCAGGAAGGCGTCGCGGCGCTGGGCCTCTACGCCGAGATCTTCAAGCGCAACACCCACGCCTCCGGTGTCATCCCGCAGATCTCGCTGGTCATGGGTCCGTGCGCGGGCGGGGCCGTGTACTCGCCCGCGATCACCGACTTCACCGTGATGGTCGACAAGACTTCGCACATGTTCATCACCGGACCGGACGTGATCAAGACGGTCACCGGCGAGGACGTCACCTTCGAGGAGCTCGGCGGCGCGCACACGCACAACTCGCGCTCCGGCAACGCGCACTACCTCGCTTCCGACGAGGACGACGCGATCACCTACGTCAAGGACCTGCTGTCGTTCCTGCCGAGCAACAACCTCTCCGAGGCGCCGATCGAGGACGGTGCGGAGATCGAGGCGGGCGCGGTCGCCGACAACATCACCGATGCCGACCGCGAGCTCGACACGCTGGTCCCGGACTCGCCGAACCAGCCCTACGACATGCACGAGGTGATCAACCGCGTCGTCGACGACGAGGAGTTCCTCGAGGTCTCCTCGCTGTTCGCGCCGAACATGATCACCGGCTACGGCCGCGTCGAGGGCAAGCCGGTCGGCGTGGTGGCCAACCAGCCCACCCAGTTCGCGGGCACGCTGGACATCGACGCCAGCGAGAAGGCGGCCCGGTTCGTGCGCACCTGCGACGCGTTCAACATCCCGGTGCTGACCTTCGTCGACGTGCCGGGCTTCCTGCCGGGCACCGACCAGGAGTTCAACGGCATCATCCGGCGCGGCGCCAAGCTGCTCTACGCCTACGCCGAGGCCACCGTCCCGCTGGTCACCGTGATCACCCGCAAGGCCTACGGCGGTGCCTACGACGTGATGGGCTCCAAGCACCTCGGCGCCGACATCAACCTCGCCTGGCCGACCGCGCAGATCGCGGTCATGGGCGCCCAGGGCGCGGTGAACATCCTCTACCGGCGCACCCTGGCGGAGGCGGCCGAAGCCGGTGAGGACGTCGAGGCCGAGCGGGCGCGGTTGCAGCAGGAGTACGAGGACACCCTGTGCAATCCCTACACCGCCGCCGAGCGCGGATACGTCGATTCGGTGATCCCGCCGTCGCACACCCGCGGTCACGTCGCCCGGTCGCTGCGCGTGCTGGCCGACAAGCGGGCCAACCTGCCCGCCAAGAAGCACGGCAACATCCCGCTGTGACGAGGTGGTCTAGATGAGCCAGGACGAAGCCGACCGACCGGTGCTGCGCATCGTGCGGGGCAACCCCGACGACGTCGAGATCGCCGCGCTGACAGCGGCACTGGCCGGGGCTGCCGCCGCGCAGCCCGCGGCGGAACCGGCCGAGCCGATGTCGCTGTGGGCCGACCGCGACGCCGCGCTGCGCCACCCGGCCGGACGCCGCCCGCTGCGTCCCGGCCCCAACGCCTGGCGCGCGTCCGGGATGCCCGGCTGATGCGCCGCGCCGACGAAGAGATTTCCCATGCAGCTCCGGCGTCGCGCCGGGAATTTTAGGAGTTGACCACTGTGGACGTGACGCCGATCAGCAAGGTCCTGATCGCCAACCGCGGTGAGATCGCGGTGCGGGTCATCCGCGCCTGCAAGGACGAGGGCATCGCCTCGGTCGCGATCTACGCCGAGCCCGACGCCGACGCCCAGCACGTGCGGCTGGCCGACGAGGCCTTCGCGCTGGGCGGTTCGACGCCCGGTGAGTCCTACCTCAACATCGACAAGGTCGTCGAGGTCGCCAAGCGCGCAGGCGCCGACGCGGTGCACCCAGGTTACGGTTTCCTGTCCGAGAACGCGGATTTCGCCCAGGCCGTGCAGGACGCCGGCCTGATCTGGATCGGCCCGTCGCCGCAGGCGATCCGCGACCTCGGTGACAAGGTCACCGCCCGGCACATCGCCACCCGCGCGGGCGCGCCGCTGGTGCCCGGCACCAAGGACCCGGTCTCCGGTTCGGACGCGGTGGTCGCCTTCGCCGAGGAGCACGGGCTTCCGGTGGCGATCAAGGCCGCGTTCGGCGGTGGCGGGCGCGGCCTGAAGGTCGCCCGCACCATGGAGGAGATCCCGGAGTTCTACGACTCCGCGGTGCGCGAGGCCGAGAGCGCCTTCGGGCGCGGCGAGTGCTTCGTCGAGCGCTACCTGGACCGGCCCCGGCACGTCGAGGCGCAGGTGCTCGCCGACCAGCACGGCAACGTGGTGGTGGTCGGCACCCGCGACTGCTCGCTGCAGCGCAGGCACCAGAAGCTGGTCGAGGAGGCCCCGGCGCCGTTCCTGAGCGAGGACCAGCGCAGCCGGATTCACGAGGCCGCCCGATCGATCTGCGCCGAGGCGGGGTACTACGGCGCGGGTACCGTGGAGTTCCTGGTCGGGCAGGACGGCACCATCTCGTTCCTCGAGGTCAACACCCGGCTGCAGGTCGAGCACCCGGTCTCCGAGGAGACCACCGGAATCGACCTGGTTCGCGAGCAGTTCCGCATCGCCGAGGGCGAGAAGCTGGAGTACGACGGGGACCCGCAACCGCGCGGCCACTCCATCGAGTTCCGGATCAACGGTGAGGACGCGGGCCGCAACTTCCTGCCCGCCCCGGGCACGGTGACGAAGTTCGTGGCCCCGCAGGGGCCGGGCGTGCGCATCGACGCCGGTGTGGAGAGCGGCAGCGTGATCGGCGGGCAGTTCGACTCGCTGCTGGCCAAGATCATCGTGACCGGCGCAGACCGGCAGGAGGCGCTGCAGCGCTCCCGCCGGGTGCTCGACGAGCTCGTCGTCGAGGGCATGGCGACCGTGGTGCCGTTCCACCAGGTGATCCTGCGCGATCCGGCCTTCGTCGGCGAGGACGGCTTCACCGTGCACACCCGCTGGATCGAGACCGAGTTCGACAACACCATCGAACCGTTCACCGGCGGCGCCGAGGTCGCCGAGGAGTCCGCGGAGCGCCAGACCGTCATGGTCGAGGTCGGTGGGCGCAGGCTCGAGGTCTCGCTGCCCGCCGGGTTCGCCGCTCCGTCGGCGGCGCCCGCGGGCAAGGAGAAGAAGGCGCGCAAGCGCACCGCGGGCAAGGGCGGCTCCGCGGCCTCGGGCGACGCGGTCACCGCCCCGATGCAGGGCACCATCGTCAAGGTCGCCGTCACCGAGGGCCAGGAGGTCGCCGAGGGCGAGCAGATCGCGGTCCTGGAGGCCATGAAGATGGAGAACCCGGTCAACGCCCACAAGTCCGGCACGATCACCGGTCTCGAAGCGACCCCGGGCGACTCGGTCTCCCAGGGCGCCTCCCTCTGCGAGATCAAGTAACCCGATCCCGAAGCGGCCCCGCACCCACCACTAGAACCCAAGCACAGGGCGCGGGGCCGCTCACTTCGGTCACCCGTGACAGTTTTGCCTAAAACTGCAAGCAGTTGGCGCCCGAAATGTCCGGACAGTTTTAGGCAAAACTGTCACCTCGCCCGATCAGTCGAGGGTGGGGAGGGTGATGTGCGAGGGGTTTTGCGGGGTGGTGTGGATCGTCAGCGGGGAGAGGGCCGCTGGCAGGTCGCGGACCGTTGGCAGCAGGTGCGGGACGTCGTAGGCCTGGATGGCCACACGGAGCTTGCTGCCCGGCGGGATGACCGCGCCGGTGGGGAAGATCTCGACGTCGATCGGTTCGGGCCTGCCGGGTTGCATCACCGACTGGGCTTCCTTCGTGAACGGGTGGAACGGCTGGATGAGCTCCCCGTCGAGATAGCGCGACTTCGACTCGTCCAGCGCGCGGTGCGAGAGGACCTGCCAGCCGCCGGTGAGACGGTCCACCTCGCCGTCCGGGGACACCGCCGACACCGAGACCGACAACATGCCGTTGCCGGTGGGCGTGGACGTGTTGAGGTGCGCGTTGATCGGACCGCGGAGGCGCAACGGCCGGTCGACGGGCGCTGTTTCGAAGACCGCCCCGGTGGTGTCGTTGAGCCGGTTGTCCTCGCAGAGCGCGCCGACGCCCACCGCGTTGGGCAGTCCCGCGGTCCACTGGTTGGCCGAGCGAGTGCACAGCCCGGAGACCGGCACCGGCGCGACGGGGCTGGCCCCGTCGTCGGCGTCGCCCGCGGTCAGCGCCCCCGGCCGTCCCGGCAAGGAGCTCCCGGAGAGGTTGAACGTGGTGGCGCGCTGCTCGCCGATCCAGTCCTGCGCGTGCCGCCACTCGCCGGAGCCGATCTCGTGGTAGGTCAGCGGCGGGATGTCGCTCAGGCCCGGATCCGGGACGCCCTTGACGTAGTGGTCGAACCAGCGCAGCTGGAGCTCCTGCAACGTGCCGTGGCCGGCTTCGGCGATCGCCGAACCGGAACTGGCCTGCAGGTGGTCCCACGGGCCCAGGATCATCTTGGTCGGGACGCCGTTCTGCCGCAGCCGGTCGAAGATCATCGGCGTGCCGCGCTGGAACAGGTCGTACTCGCCACCGACGAGGAACGTCGGGACGTCGATGTCGTCCACCACGTTGATGGGGGAGCGCTGGGCGTAGAACGGCCCGTCGAAGGCCGCGTTGAGCCCCAGGGTCGCCTCCAGCAGGGTCGGTGCGGTGAAGCTGGTGGCTCCCTTGAGCCGCGAGAGGTACATCTGCAGCGCGTTATCAGGTTCGGCGGGGCCGTAATCGGGTGGGATGACCCCGGTTCCGGTCACCAGCCCCATCCACAGCGGAATGAAGCCGACGTCGAGCGCGCCACCGGAGGCCACCACGTCGCGATAGGTGTCGGCGGCCGGGACCTGCGGGAAGATCGCCTTGAGCCCGGCCGGGCGATGGCTCGCGGCGAACAGCTGGCTGATGCCCATGTAGGACGCGCCGTGCATGCCCACCGATCCGTTGCTCCACGGCCGGCCGCGAGAGGCGGCCCATTCCACGATCTCACCGGAGTCGGTGTTCTCCCGGTCGTCGAAGGCCTGCCAGGAACCGTCCGAACTCCCGGTTCCCCGCGCGTCGACGGTGACGTGCACGTACCCGCGCTTGACGAAGAAGTCCGACGAGCCGCCGATGACGCCGGCGGCGGGACCGTCGAGGGCGTTCTTGTTGTAGGCGGTGATGGTCAGCAGCACGGGGAAGCGTCCCGCGACGGGATCGCCCTCGGCGTCGGCCGGGCGCCGCACGTTGGCGCGCACGACGATGCCGTCGGACATGGTGATCGGGACATCGGTTTCGACTGCGACGCCGGGGAATTGCTCCCCGCGCGCGCCCGGATCGGCGGTGGCGGCTCCGGCACCGGTCAACCCGGCCAAGGCCGTGGTCAGCGCGAGGAGCAGGGCCAACAGGCGTCGTTGCATGAGGACCTCCCAGGGACTCAGAGGAGATCAACGAGCCCGATTCGGCCGGGTTACGCCGGTTCGCCCTCCGAACGCGTTGCGGCGGCGCCGTTCATCGCCTCCCGCGCCCGGACCGGGTCGCCCGCTTCGAGAGCGGCGAGGACCTGCTCGTGCCGTCGCGCGTCCCGGTCGGCATCGATCTTCGCGAACGGCTCGAACATAAGTGGGAGATAGGAATTTCCGCTGGCAGACATGATCGCGCGGTGAAAGGCCTGGTCCGCGGCGGAGAACGCGGCGGCGTCGGGCGCGCTCCGCAGCTCCTGCAGGTGCGCGCGCAGTCGTGCCAGGTCCTCCCCGGTGCGGTTGACCGCAGCGAGCTCCGCGGCGCCGGCCTGCAGGATTCGTCGGGCGTCCAGCAGGTCGCTGTCGGCCGGTCCGCGGCTCGTGGTCGCGCGGATCAGCGGTTCCAGCGAGGTCCAGCGGTCCGGGGTGTTGACGTAGGTGCCGAGCCCGCGCTGGATGCGTACCACGTTCTGCACCCGCAGCGCCTTGATCGCCTCGCGCACCGTCAGCCTGCTGATCGAGAACAGCTCGGCGAGCTCGGGTTCGGAGGGCAGTGCGGTGCCCGGCGGATAGGTTCCATCGATGATCGCTCCGAGGAGCTGCTCGGCAAGTTCATCGGGCAACGACAACGGGCAAACCACCATCCACCTGACATCAGATGGCTCGGGACACTATGTCGTGGTTCACATCGGGGTCAACAGCCGTAGAGACGCCGCGCGTTGTCCCGGCCGATCATGCTCGCTACTCGAAGCGCGTCCTCGGCCGAGCAGACGCCGTCCTCGACCCACGGAGCCAGCGTCCGGCGCATGGCGCGCCGCCACAGCACCGCTCCGAGGTGGTGCAGCTCCGCGGGGCCGTAGGCGTCGGTGGAGAACAGCACCTTCGCGAACGGTGCCAGCTCCAGCGATTCGGCGACCACGGAGTCCGAACGCAGCCCGGTGTGGTTGATCGCCAGCCCGACGTCGAAGAACACGTGCGGGTACACCTGCGCGAGATGTCCCGCGTTGCGGTGGAACGGATAGCAGTGCAGCAGCACGAGTTCGGTGCCGGTGGGCTCGACGAGCTCGATGAACTCGGTCAGCAGCAGCGGATCGCACCGGTGCAGCCGCAGGTCCGGGTCGCCGTGTCCGGTGTGCAGCTGCAGCGGAAGGCCGCGATCCACGCCCGCCCACAGCAGGAATCGCAGCAGCACCGGATCGACGACCCGGCCGCCACCGGCGCGCAGCCAGCGCTCGGCGGCGGCGACGACCTCGCTGTCGGAGGGGCGGTTCGGCTCGAAATCGAACCCGGAGCGGTAGGCGACGACGCTCTTGAGCCCGGCCGCGCTCGCCGTGCGCTCGGCCAACACCTCCGGGAACCGGGCGGGCAGCTCGGCGGCGGAGAAGCCCTCCCGGGCGAGCTGCTCGAGCACCGCTTCCAGGCGCACCACTTCCCAGGCGCGAGCACCGGAGGCCGCGGCCATCTCGGCGGGGGAGAGGACGCCGGGTCCTGCGATGCCGGTGTCGACGAGCCACGTCGCGATCCCGCTCGCCCGCAGCAGGCGCCCGGTCACTTCGGCGGCGGTCAACTCGGACCGCCTGCGGAGGTACTCCTCGGGCGCGACGTGCGCGGGCAGGTCCAGCACCGGGGCGCACCAGCGGCGAACGGCCAGCCCCAGCTGCGAGTCGAATTGCGTCATCCACCCCGGCACGGGCCGGTCCGATTCGGTCAGCGCGCTCTCCATCTCGGGCCGCGCGAGGTCGGTGGTCAGCGCGCCGTGCACGTGGTGGTCGAGCAGCGGAAGGTCGTCGAGCGGGGTGAGGTCCGCAGCGGTCAAATCGGGCACCTCCGGTCGAGCAGTATGCCGGAACGAACCGCGGCGCGGCGGGAACGCGACACCTCGACACGGAGCGTGTTCGCGCGTCGGCTGCGAACCCCACGCACCTGGTCGGGCAGCACGACGGGCCGGCGCAACGCGACAACGCGTAACCGGAAAGGCCCGCTGCGGGCCGGTAAAATCACCCACTTGCCGCGTAGGTCGTGGCGCCGTCCCGTGCGAGTCTGGACGAGCCCCGCCGGGTGCTTAAGGCCGCCGGGGGCGGGTACCTCGATGGGGTCAACGGTGACGTCACTAGGAGCTCGTCATGTTGAGCAGGCACGAGTGGGACCGGCTCGCCGAGATCGAAGCGGCGCTGGCGTCCGCCGATCCGGAGTTCGTGGAGCGGTTCGACCGCTTCGACGGCAGCAGCACCTGGGAAGGCGTGCGCAAGCTCATGCTGTTCGCGCTGCTGTCGATCGTCGCGCTGACCGCGGTCGTGTTCTTGGTCAGCGGCTTCGTGTGGATCTCGGCCGGACTCGCCGCGCTCACCGCGGTGGGCACGGCCATCGTGGTCTACGACCTGCGTCGCAGAGCCCGGGATTGACCCGGCGACCGATCGATCACGGCGCCGGGTGCGGAATGGCCTGCAGCACGGTGTCCGCCTCGACGTAGACATCCGCGGGCAGGTGCTCCAGCCGCGCGAGGTGCTCCGCCCCGGCATCCTGCTCGCGGCATTGCTGCAGGATCTCGTCCTTGGTGGCCGGAAAACGCACGTGGCTGAGCAGCCGCAGCAGCTCGGCCCGATCCACCATGACCATCTCGACTCCCCAACGCGCTCGTGTTCGTTGTGCACGTAAGGAGCTACCCCGGAACGAGCCGGAGCACACCTCTCCGGCAGCAGGAGTGGCCGGGCTCAGCCGCCGCGGGAGGTCAGAGCTGGTCGGTGTTGCTGAGGCCGGACAGCAGGCGCTTGATGACCTCGGGATCGACTTCGGCGGTCTCGTCCGGCGTGGCCTGCTGACGCTTGTTGGTGCGCGAACGGCGCGGCAGCGGAACCGAGTCGGCCTTGACGCCACCGGGCAGCGGCAGCTCGCACCACACCAGGGTGCCGCCGTCCTGCAGGTTGGTGGAACCGCACCGGCCGTCCGCGAAACCCGGGGCGAGCTGGGGCGGGACCGTGCCCGTCTCGTCCTCGACCTCGGCGACCAGGCTCTCGCCGCTGAGGCGCAACCGGATGGTCAGGAAACCGGGGTTGGTCTGGTCGGCGCTGTCCACCGCCGCGGTAACCAGGGCCGATGCCAGCTGGTTGGCGTCGTCGGTCAGCTCGCGCAGGTTCCACTCGGCGAGAGTGAAGCGCACGAACATCTCGGTGCAGTTCACCGCGCTGGGAAGTGCGATCAGCCGAAGGTCGTCGACTTGTGCGGTCTGCGTGTTCACCTGGCTGTGTTCCTCCGTCCGCCCCCGCTGCACTATTCACCCGGAAGCCTTATTTTGCCAACTCTACTGGGTGGCTCGAATGCAGGGGCTCCGATTTTGCGTCCAGCGATTCGCGTTCACTGGTGGCCCGGGTGGAGCTGGCCTCGCGTGCGCACCTCGAGCCCGCCGGGCCGGAGGTGGCCTGGTCGGTCATCTGGTTCGCTGCATGTCGGCATCCCCCGCGGTCTGGACCGGACGAATCTAGGCGCGCACCGGGGGCAACGGCGTCAGAACAGCCTCGCTCAGCTGCGGCAACGCGGTCGCCAGCGGATCGGTGGACTAGTGGCAACGTACGTGACGAAACCTGGTACGGACCAGCCCGGAACGTATCGGTTCCACAACGGCGGAGCTGCGGGCTGAAACGCGGCGACGCGGCGGACGATGTTCGGATGAACGGGGCGGCGCGGATCGGGGTGGACGAGTCCGCGCGTCCACCCCGATCCACGTGTCACAGTTCGTCCAGGCCTTCCCGGAACGCCTTGCCGATCAGCCCGATCTCCTCCTCGGTGACGATCAGCGGAGGCGACACGGCGAGCGCCTTGCCCAGCGGGCGCACGATCACGCCGAGCTCGCGGATCTTCTTCTGCAGCCGGGGCAACGCGCCGTCGGCGAGCATCTCCGGGGTGAGCTCGACCGCGCCCAGCAGACCGACCCCGCCGCGCACCTCGGCCACCGCCGGATGGTCGGCGACCGCGGTCAGCGCCTCGTGCAGCGGCTTCTCCAGGGCATCGGCGCGAGACGGGAGCTGCTCGCGCTCGAGGATGTCCAGGTTGGCCATCGCGGCAGCGGCCACCGTGGGGTGACCGGAGTAGGTCGCGCCGTGCCGGAACGGGTGGCCGGGTTCCTCCCAGAACGGCTCGGCGACCTTGCCCGAGACGACGACCCCGCCCAGCGGCAGATAACCACTGGTCACGCCCTTCGCGAAAGCGATCATGTCGGGCTGCAGGCCCCAGCGCTCGACGCCGAGCCAGCCGCCGACGCGGCCGAACCCGCAGATCACCGAGTCGGCCACGAACAGGATGTCGTGCTCGGCGCAGATCTTGGCAACGGCTTCCAGGTATCCCGGTTCCGGCGGGTACAGCCCGCCCGCGCCCATCACGGGTTCGGCGAAGAACGCCGCGATGTTGTCCGCGCCGATGCTCTCGATGGCGCTGCGCAGGCTCTCGGCGTCGTCGTGCGCCACCCGAGCGGTCTCCGGGACGAGCGTGCCGAACCCGGACCGGTTGGCTTCGATGCCGCCGATTCCGGTGCCCATGCCGTTGGTGCCGTGGTAGGCGTTGCCGCGGCTGAGGATGTTCGTGCGCTGCGGTTTGCCGCGTTGCGACCAGTACTGCCGGGCGAGCTTGGCCGCGGTGTCGATGGCCTCACCGCCGCCGGTGGTGAAGAAGACCTTCGCGTCCTCGATCGGAGCCCACTCGGACAACCGGGTGGCCAGCGCCTCGGCGGGCGGGTTCGTGAAGTCGTTGAAGACGAAGTAGGACTCCAGCTCGCGCATCTGCGCCGCGGCGGCCTCGACGATCTCGGCGCGGCCGTGCCCGACGTTGGCGTACCACAGGCTCGCGGTGCCATCGAGATAGCCGCGTCCGGCGTCGTCGTAGATCCAGGACCCCTCGGCCTTGGTGACGCAGAACTGGCTGTTCTTGACCTCGTGCATGTCCGCGAACGGGTGCCACAGGGCGGTGCTCGACATACGTTCCTCCTTCTGTGCTCGGACCCAGCGTCGTCGGTGCCGCCGCGATTGGCCAGTGCCAGATCGATGAAATTCGGAGAGCTAACTGGACAGATCGACGGGCGCATCCGGCAAGTGGGATGCGCCGCTCGTTCATTGACAGCGCGAGCCGGCCGTGAAGAGGATTGATCGGTTCTGCCGACGGCCCGGAGGTATCTCGAGGAACACCGAAACGCTCAGATCAAAGGCCCTCTCGAGGAGCGATGCGATTCTCGTCGCGGTCGCGCCGGAATTCTCGGGGAGGACTGGTGCGGACCGATTCCGACTGATCGGTCCACTCGGAATCAGGGAGCAGAAGTGTCCAGCGTTCTGGTAATTTCCGGTAGCCCGGCGAATCCCTCTCGCACGGAGAAACTCGGCGAGCACGTGTCCGGCGAGCTCACCGCGTCCGGTCACGAGGTCGAGCACCTGCGCGTGCGCGCCCTGCCCGCGGATTCGCTGCTCGGCGCCGACTTCGACGATCCGGCCATCCGCGCCGCGGTCGCGCAGGTCGAGACCGCTGACGGCGTGGTGCTCGCCACCCCGACCTACAAGGCCGCCTACTCCGGACTGCTCAAGGCGTTCCTGGACCTGCTTCCGCAATTCGGGTTCGCGGGCAAGGCGGTGCTGCCGCTGGCCACCGGCGGCAGCGTCGCGCACGTGCTGAGCATCGACTACGCGCTGCGCCCGGTGGCGCACTCGCTGGGCGCCCGGCACGTGGTGCAGAGCTTCTTCCTGCTGGACGAGCACCTCGCGGTCGTCGGCGAGGATCTCGAGGTCCACCCGGACAGCACCAAGCCGCTGGCCGACGTCATCGAGCAGTTCGACAAGGCGCTGGACGGAGTTCCGCACGACACCGCGCTGGGGCGCACGGCCTGAGGAGACGTTTCAGGCCGGGTTTGCGCGGCGGCGCGGGTGGTGGAAGCTGACGCGCCAGAACCCGCGGCGGCGCGAGTTGAGTCCCACACCGCGTGCGGCTCCGCCGCGCACTGCGAGGACCCTGAGCCCACCGCTTGCCGCAGCGGTACCTGAGATGTCCGTGCGCTGGGCCTAGCGGATAGCGGCGGTGGCGGGCTGCGGTGTGACGGGGGCCGGCTCGCTGGATGCCGGTGTGGCCGCCGCGAGCAGGCCCGCCACCAGCGCGCAGCCGCCCGCCACGACGAAGACCCACGAGTAGGCGTCGATGGACGGATACGTGGCGCCCGCGACCCGCACCAGCGAGCCGGTGGTCAGCGCCACCACGATCGCGCTGCAGCTGGACGTCCCGATGGATCGCGCGAGGCTGTTGAGCGCGTTCGCGGCGGCGGTCTCCGTGGTCGGCACCGCGCGCATGATCGCGGTAGGCAGCGCACCGTAGGCCAGCGCGCCACCGATCGAGGCGATGGTCAGGTTCGCCACGACCAGCGGCATCGGGCCGTGCACCACCGCGCTCGCGAGGTTGCCGACGGTCATGATGGCCGCGCCCACCATCAAGGTGGTCCGGGGGCCGAAGCGGCGGGTGATGGCGGCCGATACCGGGGAGAACAGGCCCATCGCGGCGCCGATCGGCAGCAGCACCAGTCCGCTGGCGATCAGCGACAGGCCGAAGCCGTAGCCGGTTCCGGGCGGAGCTTGCAGGAGCTGGGCACCGACCAGGAACCCGGTGAACATCGAGACGCCGACCAGCACCGAGGCGATGTTGGTCAGCAGCACCTGCGGCCGAGCGGAGACCCGCAAGTCGACCAGGGGAGCCGGGGAACGCAGCTCGTAGCGGCCCCAGGCCGGCAGCAGGATGATCGCGGCGCCCAGCAGGCCCAGGACCAGCGCGCTGGTCCAGCCCCACTCGTTGCCCTTGGAGATGGCCAGCAGCACGCAGGTCAGCGCGATCGACAGCCCGACCGCGCCGACGAAGTCGAACCGGCCGCCGGTGCGCTGGGTGGATTCCGGCACCACCCGCAGGATCAGCACGATCTCGACCAGCGCGAACAACATCGCACCCGCGAACAACCAGTGCCAGTTGAGCAGCTGGGCCACCGCGCCGGTCAGCGGCAGGCCCACCGCACCACCGATGCCCAGCGTCGCGCTCATCAAGGCGACCCCGGTGGGCACCTGCTGCTCCGGGAGCTCATCGCGCATGATGCTGATGCCCAGCGGGACCACCCCGACGGCGGCGCCCTGCAGCACCCTGCCGACGAGCACCGCGGTGAAGTCATCGCTGACGATCCCGATCGAACTGCCCACGGCCATCACGGCCAGCGACAGCAACAGCATCTTTCGCTTGCCGTACATGTCGCCGAGGCGTCCGGTGACCGGCGAGCACACCGCGCCCGCGACCAGGGGAGCGGTGACCAGCCATCCCGCGTTCGAGGCCGTGGTGTTCAGCAGTCGGGGAAACTCGGGCAGCAGCGGCACCACCAGGGTCTGCATCAGCGATACGGCGATACCGCAGGAGGCGAGGATCAGAATGACGATCTTCGAGTTCCTCGGTGCTGCGGACCCGGGGGAGGGCATTCTGCTCCTTGCTCGACCGTGAACTTACCTTCGCTAAGTAAGTAAACGGGTGCGCGCGGCGGGAAACAAGGCCTTTCTCGGATGACCCGGTGCTACCCGCGAAAACGGCTCGTCGAGCGGAGTGGTCGGGTGCCAGCGGGTGCAGCGGGGCCGGGCGTGCGGCACCCGGAGTCCTGCGCCGCGCCAGGTCGGACGGGCGCTGTCGCGGTCACAGCTCCGGCAGGCGCGCGGCGTGCCCGGTGGCCTGCTCGAAGGCGTGCGCGATCCGCAGCAGCCGGTGTTCGTCCCGGTGGGCGGTGACGAGCTGCAGGCCCACCGGCAGGCCGTCGGAGGTGAAGCCGGCGGGCACGCTGATCGCCGGGTTGCCCGTGGCCGAGATCCAGTACGCCGAGCGCATCCAGTCGAGGTAGGTCTCCATCGGCCGACCGGCGATCTCGGCCGGGTACTCGAGGTCGATGTCGAACGGGGGGACCTGGCTGACCGGCAGCGCCAGCACGTCGTAGCGGTCGAAGAACTCGCGGACGCGGTGGAACAGCTCGGTGTGCAGGCGTTCCGCGCGGCCCACGTCGGCCCCGGCCAGGCGGCGGCCCGCGTCGATGTTCTCGCGCAGGCTGGGCTTGATCCGGTCGGGATGGGCGTCGCGGAGCTCGCCAAGGGAGAGCTCGAACTGCCACGCGCGCAGCGTGCGGAAGACCTCGTCCGCGCCGGTGAGGTCGGGCTGGGCGAGCTCGACGTGCGCGCCCAGGCCGGTGAGCACCTCAGCGGCCGGTTCGAGCACGTCGCGCACCGCCGGATCGACGGCGAGCAGGCCGCCCAGGTCCGGCGACCACGCCACGCGCAGTTCGCGCAGCTCGGCGTCCAAGGGCCCGAGGAACGTCGAGCCCGGTTCGGAAAGCGCGATCGGGGTGCGCGGGTCCGGCCCGGCGAGCACCGACAGCATCAGGGCGACGTCGGACACCGTGCGAGCCATCGGGCCCTGGACCGACAGCGTCGACCAGCCCGCGGGCGCTGGCCACGTCGGGACTCGGCCGGGCGCCGGGCGCAGCCCCACGACGTTGCAGAACGACGCGGGGTTCCGCAGCGACCCGCCCATGTCGCTGCCGTCGGCCAGCGGTTGCATCCGGCACGCCAGCGACGCCGCCGCGCCGCCGCTGCTGCCGCCCGCCGAGCGATCCGTCGCGTACGGGTTGGCGGTGGTGCCGAACACCGGGTTGAACGTGTGCGAACCGGCCGCGAACTCGGGGACGTTGGTCTTGCCGATGGTGATCGCTCCGGCGTTCTTGAGCCGTTCCACGATCAGCTCGTCGCGCTGCGGGACGTGCTCGGCGAACACCGGGGAGCCGAAAGTGGTGCGCATACCGGCGGTCTCGTGGGTGTCCTTGTGCGCCATCGGGAGCCCGTGCAGCGGACCGGTGGCGTCGTTGCGCGCGAACCGCTCATCGGCTTCCCGCGCGGCCTCCATCGCCCGTTCGGGCGCCAGCGAGACCAGCGCGTTGACCTTCGGGTTGAGCTGCTCGACGCGCTGCAGGTGCGCGCTCATCACCTCGCGGGCGGAGAGCTCGCCGGAGCGGATCAGACCGGCGAGCTCGGTGGCCGTGCGGTGGCAGATGTCGGCGGACATCCGCCGAACATAACCGTCAGTCCAGGGCGAGATCCACCACGACCGGTGCGTGATCGGAGGTGCCCTTGCCCTTGCGCGCGTTGCGATCGACGTAGCAGTCGGTGACCGCGCCGGTGAAGCCCGCGTTGCTGTACACCAGGTCGATGCGCATGCCCTGGTTGTTCGGGAATCGCAGCGCCCGGTAATCCCAGTAGGTGAACGGCACGTCGTACTTCAGGGCGCGCGGGTAGACCTCGCCGAGCCCGGTGTCGGTCAGCGCGGTGAGCGTCTTGCGCTCCTCGTCGGTGACGTGGGTGTGCCCCTCGAACGCGGCGATGTCCCAGACGTCCTCGTCGTTCGGCGCGATGTTGAAATCCCCCAGCACCGCCCACGGGCGGGCGGCGCCGAGCTCCTCGGCCGCAGTGGCGCGCAGCGCGTCGAGCCAGCGCAGCTTGTACTGGTAGTGCGGGTGGCCGACCTCGCGGCCGTTGGGCGCGTAGACCGACCAGATGCGGACTCCACCGCAGGTCGCGGCGATCGCGCGCGGCTCCGGGGTCTCGAACATCGCGCCGTCGGCCTGGAATCCCGGCTGATCGAGCAGGTCCTGCCGGACCTCATCGAGCCCGACGCGGGAGAGGATCGCCACGCCGTTCCAGCGCCCGTTCCCGTGCGCTGCGGCCTCGTAGCCCAGCTCACCGACCTCGTCGTACGGGAAGGCGTCCTCCGCGCACTTGAGCTCCTGCAGGCACAGCACGTCCGGTTCGGCCGTGCCCAGCCAGTCCAGCAGTTTGGGCAGCCGGGCTCCGACCGAGTTGACGTTCCAGGTGGCGATCCGCATGGCGCGAGCTTCGCACACGGCACCGACGACCAGGTCAGGGGCTCAGACGCTCGCCTGCGTACTGGTAGCGCCACACGCCGTCGGGGCGTTGGTCGCGGAGGTTGTAGTGGGCGCACGGGGTGCAGGGGGCCTCACCGTCGCGCGGGGACGGGAAGGTGAACTCCCCCATCGGTAAATCGGCGTTCTGCGCCGGGACGATGAACGAGCGGCCGTCTTCCGGGCCGCCGATGAACTCGGCGTACACGTGTTGCTGCATCGAATGGACCTCCACGATTGGGCGTTCGCCGCAATGTCTTCTGCCCATAGGAACAAATTCATTCGCGTTTGGTTCCCGCCGTCACCCGATCGTTTTAGTCCGATCCGGCGAGCGCCGGTATGACCAGGTGGCCCAGCGTTCAGTCGGCGGAACGGATGGCTCGCTCGGCGACCTCGCGCAGCGGAAGTCCGAGCGCGCGGGCCGCGGCCGCGACGTCGTCGTGCTCGGGTTTGCTCCGGTGCGGGCCGTGCTTGAGCCGGATCGGATACCCGCCGACCTCCACCGTGCTGGTCCGTCGCGGCAGCGCGGTCCTGGCGACCTCGTAGGTGCGGAGGCCGAGACTTCCGCTCTCGGCCAGGACAAGCTCGGTCAGCCGGGGCCGATCGACCGGGTGGCACAGCACGTGCAGCACGTGCCCCGGGCGCGACTTCTTCATCGTCGCCGCGCTGATCCACGCATCGGCGGCACCCGCTTCCAGCAGCCGATCGAGCGCGTAGCCGAGGGTTTCGGCGCTGATGTCGTCCACAGTGCACTCGAGCACGAGCATCGGCTCGCTCGGCGCGGTGGGCTCGCCGAGCGAGGCCGACAGCACGTTGGGGCGCTGTTCGAAGCGCTTGTTCCCCGCGCCGTAGGCGGTGGCCCCGAGCGTCATCGCCGGGGGAGGGTCGTAGCGGGTGCCCAGCGCCCGCAGCAGCGCGGCGCCGGTCGGCGTGACGGTCTCGCCGGGCAGGTCCGCCCCGATGACCGCCGCGCCTTCGAGCAGCCGCAGCGCGGCCGGGGCCGGGGCGGGCAGCACGCCGTGGGCGCAGCGGACGGTTCCGCTGCCCAGCGCGATCGGTGCCGAGCGCACCTCGGTGATGCCCAGCTCGTGCGCGGCGGCGGCTACGCCCACGGTGTCGACGACGGTGTCCAGGCCGCCGATCTCGTGGAGGTGGACGTGCTCGGGATCCCGGTCGTGCAGCTCGCCCTCGACCGCGGCGATGGCCCGGATCGCCTCGATGGCCGGTCGTGCGACCGGTTCCGGGGCGCGTCCCGCTCGCTCCAGGAGTTCGCCCGCGTGCCGCTCGGTGGCGTCGTCGTCGACCTCGACGACGGCCTTGGTCGCGGCGATCCCGTCGACCTGCACGCGCTCGGCCGAGAGCGACCAGCCGGTCAGCCCGGTGCTCTCGATCGCCGCGCGCACCCGGTCCAGCGGGGCGCCGAGCCCGAGCAGCGCGCCCAGCAGCATGTCGCCGGAAACCCCGGTCGCCGGGTTGATCCAGAGGATCACCGGTGCGCCACCGCGGCCAGCCGGTGCGCGGCCATCGCGGCCGAGAAACCGGAGTCGATGTTGACCACGGTCAGGCCCGCCGCGCAGGAGGTGAGCATCGCCAGCAGGGCGGTAACGCCCTCCATCGCGGCGCCGTAGCCGGTCGAGGTCGGAACCGCGATCACCGGGCAGGCCACCAGCCCGCCCACGGCGCTGGCCAGCGCGCCTTCCATTCCCGCGACCACGATCACCGCATCGGCCTGCGCCAGGTCGTCCTGCGCGGCCATCAGCCGGTGGATGCCGGCCACGCCGACGTCGCGCACCACGGTCGTGCTCAGGCCGATCGCCGAGGCGACGGCTTCGCTCTCGGCGGCGACCGGCCAGTCCGAGGTGCCCGCGGTGGCCACGCACACCCGGAACGATCCCGGCGCGGCCGGACGCCACACCAGCAACCGCGCCGTCTCGTCGTAGGTGCCGCCGGGAACCCGCACCTGCGCGGCCACGTCCGGCTCGACTCTGGTGACCAGCACGGGCCCGGTGCTGCGGCCGAGCAGTTCGGTGACGATGCCGGTGATCTCCGCGGGCTGCTTGCCGGGGCCGTAGACGACCTCGGGGAGTCCCTGCCGGGATTCCCGGTCGGTGTCGACCCGCGCGTAGCCGAGATCGGTGAATCCGCTCATCACGCCGTCCTCGAGGGCAGGAGTTCCAGCAGCACGTTCATCCGCCCGCTCTGGAAGCCCGCGAGATCCAGCGCGCAGAACTCGAAACCGGCCTCGCGAACGGCGTCGTCGAGCTCGGCGTGCCGGGACGCGGCGTGATCGATGTGATCAGCGGGCACCTCCAGGCGCGCGACCGTGCCTTGAGCGTGCGCGCGCACCCGGCAGACGGTGAAACCCAGTGCGTGCACGGCGGATTCGGCGCGCTCGACGCGGGCGAGCACCTCCGGGGTCACCGGATCGCCGTAAGCCACCCGAGAAGCCAGGCACGCCGCCGCGGGTTTGTCCGCAGTGGACAGACCCAGCTGCGCGCTGGCCGCGCGGACCTCGTCCTTGCTCAGCCCCGCGTCGACCATCGGGGCCAGCACCCCGCGCTGCGCGGCGGCGCGCTGCCCCGGTCGGTGATCACCGAGGTCGTCGAGGTTGGTGCCCAGCGCGATGCCCGCGCCCAGCGCGGCGGCCAGCGGTTCCAGCGCGTCGAAGAGCGCTGACTTGCAGTGGAAGCAGCGGTTGCCGTCGTTGGCCGCGTACTCGGGCCGCTCGGCCTCGTCGGTGCAGACCTCGACGTGCGGCATCCCGCGCTCGCGCGCGAACTCCTTGGCCTGCGCGCGCTCCTCGCTCGCCAGGCTGGGTGAGACCGCGGTGACCGCGAGCATCCGGGCGCCGAGCACCTCGTGCGCCACGCCTGCCAGCAGTGCCGAGTCCACGCCTCCGGAGAACGCGATCACCAGGGCTTCCTCCTCGGCGATGCGCGCGCGCAGCCGGTCCAATCCGGTCACGGCTCACTCCTCTCCACTACAGGTGCGGGATGGTCTGCGGTCCTTCGGGCAGCACGCACACCCGCGCGTTCGGGCCTTCGGCAAGTACGGCCTCCGCGACGTCGGGGCAGTGCGCCAGGTGCGCGCTGCGCAGCTGCTCCGGGTCGAGGTGCTCGCTGTGCACCGCGACCCGGGCCTTGCTCTGGATCTTGGCCTGGATCTGGACCTGCCACTGGTCCGGCACGGTGTTGGCGCGGGCCTCGATGTCGGCGAGCAGCCCTCGCGGGGACTCCGCCGAGGCCAGCACCTCGCGGAACGAACCGTGATCGGGGAACCCGTCCCGGCACTCGGCCGCGCAGATGATCAACCCGCCGGGTTTGACCACCTTCGCCGCCGCGGACATGCCCTTGACCGCCTGGTAGAGGTTCTGGTCCAGCGGGTAGCCGGAGTTGGTGGTGACCACGACGTCGAAGGGTTCCGGGACTCGCTGCATCGCCAGCCGCTGCGCGGCCGCGCACGCCGAGCGGTGCATCGCCAGCAGGTCCCCGCCGAAGGCCTCGATGATCTCGTGATCGCGGTTGAGGATGACGTCGAAGGCGAAATCGACTCCGGTGGCCGAGGCGATCGCGCGCACGTCGTCGTGCACCGGGTTTCCCTCGATGACACCCCAGGTCGCGTCGGGATGCGCGATGCGCGCCGCGTCGTGCAGCGTGAGCACGGTCCCCAGTCCGGCGAGTCCGGGCGCGACCAGCTTCGGGCCACCGCTGAACCCCGCGAAGAAGTGCGGCTCGACGAAGCCGGTGGTGATGCGGACGTCGGCCTCGACCCATTCGCGGTTGAGCCACACCGGAACTCCGTCGCCGAACTCGCCGCGCCAGACCAGCGATGAGTCGTCGCGGGCGTCGTGGTTGACCACCCGAACGCGATCGACGATCTCGTCGCCGAGCATCGCGCGCAGCTCGGCATCGGTGTTGGCGCGGTGCGTCCCCGTGGCCACCAGCAGGACGACGTCCTCGAGCCGGATCAGGCCGTCCAGCTCGGCGAGCAGCGCCGGGATCATCAGGTGCCGCGGTTGCGGACGGGTGCTGTCGCACAGCGAGACCGCGACGCGCTGACCGGGCCGGACGCGATCGCGCAGCGGAGGACCTGCCACCGGCTCGCGCAGCGCGCGCAGCAGCAGCTCGAACTCGTCGGGCGCGCCGGGGCGGAACCGCGGCGCGACGACCGTGGTCCGCTCGCGCGGCAACTCCACCGGCAGGCCTCGCTCGCCGTAGGCGAGCCGGACGCTCAACTGGTCAGCCACGAGCGGCCACCCGGTCGCGGAACAGGCGCATCGCAATCCCTCTTCATCGAAGTGCTCCAACCGGACTCTAACCGCGCGGACCGGTCGTTCCCATCCCTCGCGAAGAGAGATTTCCGGTGGTCACCAGGGGGCCCGGCGCCCTGTTCGGAGTGATAGTGCCTGCCCGGCCCGCTGTCCCGGGGCCGGCGGTCGGCCAAGCGGGCTTGAACCGCGCCTCACCCGTTCGGGTAGGGTCAGCGCGACTGATCGACGCGGGAGCTCGGGCGTACCGGGCTGAGAGGGTGGCAGATCGCGCGCCACCGACCGCCGAACCTGTCCGGATAATGCCGGCGTAGGGAGCTGTTGATGGCGGTTGACGCCGAACGTTCCGAAGTACCGCACACCCTGAACGAACCGGCGCCCAAAACGCTTGGCGTGCTGGACCAGAGCGCGTTCTGGGGCAACCTGGGCGTGAGCCTGCTGGGCTTCTCCGGTGCGCTGGCCGTGCTGGCGCCTGCGGGCGTGCCCCAGCTGTCCATGGCCGCGGCGATCACCGCGACCGTGGTCGGCACGGTGCTGGGCAGCATCATGGTCGGCATCGCGGCCATCCCCGGCGCCCGGACCGGCGCTCCGTCGATGATGCTGCTGCGCGGGTTGTTCGGCACCCGGCTGTCCTACGTGCCGACCGCGCTCAACATCCTGCAGCTGGTCGGCTGGGGGATGTTCGAACTGCTGGTCATCGCCCAGGGCGCGGAGGCGTTGTTCGGTGGTGGCCCACACTGGCTCTACGTCCTGATCGGCGGCGTCGTCACCACCGCCCTGACCCTGCGTCCGCTGGGCGCGCTGCGCATCCTGCGGCGCTACGTGAGCATCGCGGTGCTGATCGCGATGGCCTACTTCTTCGCGCAGCTGCTGCGACACCCGCTGCCCGCCATGCACGAGGGCTCCTGGGAGGGCTTCTGGCCCGGCGCGGACGCCGCGCTGGCGGTGGCGGTGTCCTGGCTGCCCGTGGCCTCGGACTACTCGAGGCACGCGCGCTCGGCCAAGGGAGCCTTCGCCGCGGCGACCGTGGGTTACTCGATCACCCAGATCGCCTGCTACCTGCTGGGTCTGCTCGGGCTGGCGTTGGTGGCCTGGAACGGCGATCAGGCCTTCGACCCGCTGCTGGCGGTGCCGCTCGGCGTGGTCTTCTTCGCGGTGCTGGTGCTGCGCGAGGTCGACCAGTCCTTCGCCGACACGTACTCGACCGCGGTGTCCATCCAGAACCTGCGGCCCAGCACCGATCGCCGAGTGCTGAGCCTGATCGTCGGTGCGGTCAGCACCATCGGCGCGCTGACCATCGACATCGAGCAGTTCTCCAACTTCCTGCTGCTGATCGGCTCGGTGTTCGTGCCGATGTTCGGCGTGCTGGCCGTCGACTACTTCGGCAACTCCCGCAGGCGGGAGTGGGACGTCTCGGCCGAGGCCCCGTCCCGCCGGGGCATGCTCTTCGCGTGGTTCCTCGGCTTCGCCGCGTTCCAGTTCATCAACCCGGGAGAACTCGGCTTCTGGAGCACCTTCTGGACCGATCTCCGCGCGTCCCTGGGTTTCGCGGTGCCGACCTGGATGAGCGCGGCGCTGACGTCCTTCGTGGTCGCGGCCGTCGTCGCGGGCGTCATCGGACTGCTGTCCCGGCGCCGATGAATCCGCGCGCTCGCGCCGAACCGGCAACCCGGCTCGGCGCGAGCGCGCCTGATCAGCGATCTCTGCGGGTGATCAGCTTGGACAGGGCGCGCAGCTCCTCGGCCGCCTCGGGCTCCGGTTGGCACGAGCGCAGGTCGTTGAGCGCCGCCGCGTGCAGGCTGTCGGCCTGGTGGCGGCTGAAGGCCTGCCCGCCCGCCTCGGTGATGAGGTCCGCGGCCCTGGCCAGTTCGGCGTCGTTGAGCGAACGATCTCGCTGGTACAGGGTGGCGAGGTGATGGCCCGCCGAGGTCGCCGAGCTGAGCGCGGAGACCACCGGCAGGGTCTTCTTCCGGACCCGGAGGTCGTTGAAGACCGGCTTGCCGGTGGTGGCCGGATCGCCCCAGATCCCCAGCAGATCGTCCACGTGCTGGAAGGCGAGCCCGAGGTGCTCCCCGAAACCGCGCAGCCGGGTGACCTGCTCGGGCGATCCCCCGCCGTAGAGCGCGCCGAGAGCGCAGGCGGTGCCCAGCAGGGCGCCGGTCTTGTTGCGGGCCATCCGCTGGCACTCCTCGGGGCCGACATCGCCGCGCTCCTCGAAGTCGATGTCCTCGGTCTGCCCATCGATCAGGCTCAACACCGCGCTGTTGAGCGTGCGGATCGCGGTGTCCGACTCCCGGTGCTGGGACGCCGCCAGCACGTCGGCCGACAGGATCAGCAGCGCGTCGCCTGCCAGGATCGCCGTGGAACTGCCGAAGACCGTCCACGCCGTCGGCCGGTGCCTGCGGGTGACGTCGCCGTCCATCACGTCGTCGTGCAGCAGCGAGAAGTTGTGCACCAGCTCCACCGCCACCGCCGCGGGCGCCGCCGTGGCCGGATCGCCTCCGACGGCGCTGGCGCTGAGCAGCACCAGCGCCGGCCGCATGGCCTTGCCCCGGTCGCCGCGCACCGGATTGCCCTGCTCGTCGAGCCACCCCAGGTGGTAGCCGGCCACCTGCTGCATGCGCTCGGGAAGGCGGTCCACAGCTGCCCGCAGCGCGGGCTCGACCAGAGCGCGGCAGCGGGACAGGGCCGCGAAGGCGACCTCGGCCGGGTCGGTGTCCTGTTGCTGGATCGTGGTCATCGGCTTTGCCTTTCGTTCAGCGGGCGATTTCGACCCGTTCGAGAACGCCGAGCGCGTCGGGAACCAGCACCGCGGCGGAGAAGTAGGTGCTCACCAGGTACGAGATCACGGCCTGGTCGCTGATCCCGGAGAACCGCACGGACAGTCCTGGCTGGTACTCCTCGGAGATGCCGGTCTGCTGCAGGCCGACCACCCCGTGATCGTCCTCGCCGGTGCGCATGCACAGGATCGAACTGGTCCCGGACTTGGTGACCGGGATCTTGTCGCAAGGCAGGATCGGTACCCCGCGCCACGACTGCACCGGATGCCCCTGCACCGCGGTGATCTGCGGGTAGATCCCGCGCTTGGTGCACTCGCGGCCGAACGCGGCGATGGTGCGCGGATGCGCCAGGAAGAAGCGCGACTTGCGCCGCCGGGACAGCAGCTCGTCCATGTCGTCGGGAGTGGGCGGGCCGGTCCGGGTGTGCAGCCGCTGCCGCAGGTCGGTGTTGTGCAGCAGCCCGAACTCGGGATTGTTGAGCATCTCGTGCTCCTGGCGCTCCCGGAGCGCCTCGATGGTCAGCCGCAGCTGCTGCTCGGTCTGGTTCATCGGCTGGTTGTAGAGGTCGGCGACGCGGCTGTGCACCCGCAGCACGGTCTGGGCGACGCTGAGCTCGTACTCGCGGGGTTCCAGCTCGTAGTCGACGTAGGTGCCGGGCAGGGGGAACTCCCCGCTGTGCCCGGAGGCGAGGTCGATCGCGGCCTCGCCCTGCTTGTTCTGCGGCGGCGCCTGCTCGCTCCTGCTCAGATGCTCGCGCAGGCCGTCGAACTGGTCCAGAACCGGCTGCAACGCGTGACGTTCCAGCACGAGCACGATGCACGGGGTGATCGCCTTGTAGGTGCTGGCCCAGGTGGATTCGCGCCCGGTGAGCACGCCTGCGCCGAAGAAGGCGCCATCGCCGAGCACGTCCAGCTGGGTGTTGTCGCCGTACTCGCCGGTGCCCAGCTGGGAGACCTTGCCGTGCGCGATGAGCAGCACCTCGGCCTCCGGGCTGCCCGCCGGAGCGATCACCTGGCCGGGCTCGTAGCGACGTTGCACGAATCGCTCGGCCAGGGTCGTCAGCGCCGAGTCGTCGTCGAAGCCGCGCAGCGGTGGCAGCTCGCGCAGCTCCTGCGGTATGACCCGCACGTTCTCGCCGGTGTTGGTGAAGGTGATCCGGCCGTCCCCGGGTTGGTAGGTCAGGCGGCGGTTGACCCGGTAGGTGCCCGATTCGAGATCCACCCAGGGCAGCATCCGGAGCAGCCAGCGGGAGCTGGTTCCCTGCATCTGCGGCTGGGTCTTGGTCGTGGTCGACAGCTTGCGCGCCGCCGCGGTGGTCAGGCTCTGCGGGGCCGGTCCTTCGGTGGACTCCGTCGTGGTCACGATCGCTTACTCCTCGATGCGCGAAAATCGTTGCGATGGCGGCGGGAGGGACCGGAGCGGATGGATCGACCACCCGCTCCGGCGGTTTCGGCCGCACACGGGGCGGCCTTAGGGGTCCTTGCCGAATGCGGTGGGGCCGCTGTCTCAGGTGGGGGACTCAGCCTGCGCCGCCGCGGGTTCTCGGACGTCGCCGGGCGAGGGCGGCCGCAGCGCCGCGCAGGCCGCTGCTCCCACAACCCGGCGGCGTCCGAGGTTCCGCTCCCGGCACCGCCACGCGAACCCCGGATCGAAATGTCCTCTTGCGGTCCCCGCGATGGACTGCGGGCGTCAGTCCTCCCGGCCCACCTCGACGTGCTCGAGAACGCCGAGCGCGTCCGGCACCAGCACGGCCGCCGAGTAGTACGCGCTGACCAGGTAGGAGATGACGGCCTGCTCGTTGATCCCCATGAATCGCACGGACAGGCCCGGTTGGTACTCGTCGGGCAACCCGGTCTGGTGCAGGCCGACCACGCCCTGGTTCTCCTCGCCGAGGCGCATCAGCATCACCGAGCTGGTCCGCTTCTCGGAGACGCCGATCTTGTTGCAGGGCAGGATCGGCACGCCCCGCCACGCGGGAACGTGGTGCCCGCCGAGGTCCACGCTCTGCGGGTAGAGCCCGCGCTTGCTGCACTCGCGGCCGAACGCGGCGATGGTGCGCGGATGCGCCAGGAAGGCTCCCGGCTCCTTCCACACCAGTGCCAGCAGCTCGTCCATGTCGTCGGGAGTGGGCGGGCCGGAGCGGGTGTGCACCCGCTGCCGCAGGTCGGCGTTGTGCAGCAGCCCGAACTCGCGGTTGTTGACCAGCTCGTTCTCCTGGCGCTCGCGCAGTGCCTCGATGGTCAGCCGCAGCTGCTGCTCGGTCTGGTTCATCGGCTGGTTGTAGAGGTCGGCGACGCGGCTGTGCACCCGCAGCACGGTCTGGGCGACGCTGAGCTCGTACTCGCGGGGCGAGAGCTCGTAGTCGACGTACGTTCCGGCCAGCGCGGGCTCGCCCGAGTGCCCGGAGGCGATGTCGACATCGGCCTCGCCGTAGGGATTGTGCGGCTGGCGCGGGCCCGCCAGCGCCTGCTGCACGTGCTCGCGCAGCGCCTCGGAATTGCCGTTGAGTTCCTGGAAGGACTGGTGCCGCAGCGAAAGCACGGTGCACGGGGTGACGGCCTTGTAGGTGGCGTCCCACTCGTCGCGCCTGCCCGCGAGGACCTGCGCACCGAAGTACTCGCCGTCGGCCAGCACCCCGAGCACGGTCTGATCGCCGTACTCGCCGGTACCGATCTTGTTCACCTTGCCGTGCGCGATGAGCACCACCTCGTCGGCGGGCTGCCCGGCGATGGCGATCGTCTGGCCCGGTTCGAAGGAGCGTTGCACGAAGCGGTCCGCCAGTTCGCGCAGCGCCGATTCGTCGTCGAAACCGCGCAGCAGCGGCAGCTCCTGGAGCTCCTGCGGGATCACCCGGATGTCGGAACCGGTGTTGGTGAAGGTGATTCGGCCGTCGCCGAGGGTGTAGCTCAGTCGGCGGTTGACCCGGTAAACACCGCCGTTGGCCTGCACCCAAGGCAGCAGCTTGAGCAGCCAGCGGGAGGTGATGCCCTGCATCTGCGGCGGGGTCTTGGTCGTGGTGGCCAGGTTCCGCGCGGCGGCGGTACCCAGGCTCAGCTGCGGGGCGTCCGATTCGTCGGTGTTGCGGGGGTCGATCGCAGTCACGCGGAAATACCACCAATCATCATGGGGCGTGAAATGGCGGAAGTAGTTGCTCTGGGAATGGCTCGATGAAACGCGGACAATTCGGCGGTGAATTGCGCGCAGGTTCGACGGGACAGCGTTGATCTTCGCTTCGATGGGGACATTAGCAGCGGTTAAACAAGCCGTATAGTCACCCGAAAGTGAGCCAACTGTATCCATCGAGAGCACAGCTTCGCCGCGCATCGCCCCGATCCACGGATGTCGCAGCGCCTTCACGCCGCGTGGCCGAAAGCGCGCTCATTTTCCTGCACTTGGAGCAGTGATTCGCGGGTGCGCCTTCTGCTAGTAGACCGTTCGGAGCACGTGAGCTGCGGACTGCTCCGCTCGAGGGACGGCGCCGGAAGCGAATTCCACGAATCGGGTTATCCATTCTTATTGGGTTCCTGGAGTATTGTTGTGATCGTCGTTCAGCCGGGTGTTCCCCGGGTTCCCTCAAGCAATGTGAAGTCTCGTCGGGCGTCTGGAAAATTTGCTCGGCGGGTCGCGGCGAACGGGAAAGCAATCGTCCTCGGGAGGCGAATTCAGCGTGAAGTGGAACCTGCGGCTGGTCGCGGCGCAACGCGGCATCTGGAAGGCCACCGACCTGCAGCGGCTGCTCGCCGAGCACGGGTTGGTGATCTCGGCAGGGAAGATGTCCGGGCTCTGGTCGAAGACCCCCGCGAGCCTCAAGCTCGAAGACCTCGACGTCATCTGCCAAGTCCTCGATTGCGAGGTCGGTGAACTGCTGATCTCCGAGACGTCCCGCGTTCCCGAACAGCGCCGTCCGGACCGCGGTGTGGCCGGCGGCCCGGTCGAGCCTCCGGCCGGGCAGTACCTAGCCGGAGAAATGTCGTGAGCATCTTCCTGCAGGGCGCGCTGTGGGTGCTGGGCGCCTCGGCCGGCGCGGCCGTCATCGGGTACCTGGTGCGCCGCTTAGGCCAAGACGAGGGCAGACCGAACAACAACGACGCTGCGGGCCAGGTGTTCACCATCGTCAGCGGACTGCAGGCGGTGGTCCTGGCCTTCGTGCTGGTCACCTTGTTCGACACCGTGACGGACGCGCGCGAGAGCGCCTTCCGGGAGTCCCAGGCGCTGGTCTCGGTGTCCTGGGCGGTGGATTCGTTCTCCCCGTCGGGTGCGGAGCAGGTGCGCGCCCGCAGCGCCGACTACCTGCACACCGTGATCGAGGACGAATGGCCCGTGATGCGGCGGAGCGAGGAGGTCACCGGCCCCGGCTGGCAGCAGCTCGACGCGGTGCGCCGCGCGGTGCGGGCGGCGCCGCTCGACGGGGACAGCGAGTTCGAACAGACCCAGAAGAGCCAAGCGATGCAACGGCTCGGCGAGGTCTACGAGGAACGCCACCAACGGCTCACCAGGGCTTTCGACCGCGGGGTCGTGGCCGTCGTGTGGTTCGTGCTGATCGTCGGGAGTCTGGTGTGCGTGCTGCTGCCGAACCTCTTCGGCGGTACCCGGCTGCTCCCGCACGTCATGCTGGTGTCCACTCTGGCCGGTGCGCTGGCGCTGCTGCTGTTCGCGATCTACCAGCTGCAGAACCCGTTCAGCGGCGGCTCGGCGATTGACCCGGAGGCCTTCACATGGGCGCTCGAGCGGCTCGGACGGCACTGACCGGCCTGGTCGCCGGGATCGTTCTCGCCCTGTGCTCGGGCACGGCGGTACCAGCGACGACCGGCTGCGAGGCGCTGCGGGTGCGCAACAACGGATCGGTTTCGATGCTGCACCGCGTCGACCTGTCCTCCGGGGCGAGCTCGCAGGTCGGTCGGATGCCCGCGTACCTGAACGCGCTCGGCTACGCCCGCGGGCGAGGGGTCGCGTACGGTCTGGCCGCCGGTTTCGCCGACGGTGCGCACGTGCTGATCGTTCGGCCGGACGGGCGGACGAGCGATCGCGGTGTCGTCGCATCGCGTCTCGGAAACCCGTTCGAGCTTCCGGAGAGCGGTGCGATCGCTGGAAACCGCTGGTACGTGGTCGAAGACGACGTGCTGTACACAGTGGATCTCGACGGGCTCCGGCTGGTGTCGGCGGTGGTGCTGGAGCCGCACGACTTCGGCGACATCGGTGTGGACCCGGTCGACGGGCGCCTCTACAGCGTGAGCGACTCGGGCGAGCTGGTGCGCATCGACCGGTCCACCGGCCGGATCGAACCGGTGCGGGGGCTTCCGGGGCTGCCGGCGGATCACTACGGGTCGCTGGTGGTCGGGCCTGCGCGCGAGATCTACGTGGCGGGCCACCGCGGCGGGATCTACCGCGTCGAACGCGACGGTTCGGTGATCCGGCTGGGCGAGGGGGCGTCGACCACCGCTTCGGACATGGCCGGATGCCTGACCTCGCCGCCGGAGCCGCCGACATCGACTCCGGTTCCGCCGGAGNCGACTCCGGTTCCGCCGGAGCCGCCGACGCCGACTCCGGTTCCGCCGGAGCCGCCGACGCCGACTCCGACACCGCCGACGCCGACCGAGCCGACGCCGACCGAGCCGACGCCGACCGAGGCGCCGAGGCCGCCTCGGCCGACACCGGCACCGACGGGCACGTCCTCGCCGAGCGCGCCACCGACTCCGACCACGACGGCGACGCGAACTCCCAGTCCCCCGACGGCGTCCTCGCCGGAGGAGGAGCAGGGCAGGCTGGAGCCGACACCTTCCGCTTCAGCGGAGCCCTCGTCCGAGCGCGACGCCGAAGCGGAAGGTGTCGGTCACTCGACCGAGGAGAAGCGCCGCTGGGCGGTGGCCATGCTGGTGATGATCATCGGCGGCAGCATCGCGGTGCGCCGCGTGCGGTGATGATCAGCTCTCGGCGAGTCGAGGCGGGAAGCCGCCGGTGGCGATCGGACCCCAGCTGTCGATGGTGATCCGGATCAGGGACTTGTCCTGCTTGACCATGGCCTGCCGGTACTCGTCCCAGTCCGGGTGTTCGCCGGAGATGCAGCGGAAGTACTCCACGAGCCCGTCCAGGGCATCGGGCATGTCCAGGACCGTTGCGGTTCCGTCGACCTGGACCCACGGCCCGTTCCACTCGTCGGAGACCACGCAGATCGACGACTGCGGATTGCGCCGCAGGTTTCGGGTCTTCGCCCGTTCCGGGTAGGTCGAGATCACGATCCTGCCCTCGGGGTCGATGCCGCACGTCAGCGGGGACATCTGCGGTTGGCCGTTGGAGCGGGTGGTGACCAGAACGCCCTTGTGCCGCGGGCGCAGGAACTCCAGCAGTGCCTCGCGGTCGACCCGGTCAGCGGTGGCGATCGCCATTGAGTTGCTCCTCGAACGAAGATGATCTGGCTGGGTACAGCCTAATCCCGGCCAACGTCGGTCGCCGGGTGCTCATTCCCGCTCGGAAGTCCTCTGAGGAGTGAGGAGCTGTTTCAGTTCGCCGTGTGCCTGGCGGTGCGGGCGGCGGCATCTGACGCGCCGCGTGGCTGCGGGAGCCGCTCCTTGAGCAGCGGCCGCGGCGTCGCGGCTGTTCTCGCCGCACGACGCGGCAGCACCCGCGGCGGTGCTGGTTGAGTCCCGCGCCGCATGCGAGGTACCTAACGGTACGCGGTCAAAACCCGCCCTCGATCAACACGCACGGTGAAAGCGGAACAGTCACAACGCCTTTGGGTGGTACCCGGTCAATCGGTGATGAACCGACCGATACCGTGTACGGCGTTCGGGCAGGCGCGGCCCGGGCGCGGTAGTTCCGCCGGATTCGGACCCCGGCGGACTCCGTTCTCCTTCGCAGCCGCGCCCGCCCGCGGGCGCCCGGCTCGGGATCAGACCCGTTCGAAGATCGCGGCGAGTCCCTGGCCACCGCCGATGCACATGGTCTCCAGACCGTAGCGGGCCTCGCGGCGCTGCATCTCGCGGGCCAGCGTCGCCAGGATCCGGCCACCGGTGGCCCCGAGCGGGTGGCCCAGCGAGATGCCGGAGCCGTTGACGTTGACCCGGTCGAAGTCGCTGGGCTTGAGGTCCCACTCGCGGGTGCAGGCCAGCACCTGCGCGGCGAAGGCCTCGTTGAGCTCGATGAGGTCCACGTCGCCGAGCTCGATCTCGGCGCGCTGCAGCGCCTTGGCCGTCGCGGGGACCGGGCCGATGCCCATGGTGCGCGGCGGAACGCCCGCCCGGGCCCACGAGACGAGCTTGACGAGCGGGCGCAGTCCCAGCTCGGCGGCGCGTTCCGGAGTGGTGACCACGCAGATCGCGGCCGCGTCGTTCTGGCCGCTGGCATTGCCCGCGGTGACCGTGGCCTCGGGGTCGTCTCGGCCCAGCACCGGCTTGAGCCCGGAGAGCTGTTCCAGGGTGGTGTCCGGGCGCGGGTGCTCGTCGACGTCGACGACCGAGTCGCCCTTCCTGGAGCGCACCGTGACCGGCAGGATCTCCTCGTCGAACCGGCCCGCCCGCTGCGCCTCGGCTGCGCGCTGCTGGGAGCGCAGGGCCAGCTCGTCCTGCTCGGCGCGCGGGATCCCGTACTCGCGTCGCAGGTTCTCGGCCGTCTCCAGCATTCCGCCCGGCACCGGGTAGTTCTGCCCGCCCGCCGTGGTGCGGCCCCGGGCGAGCGAGTCGTGCAGCTGGAGCCCCGAGCCGCGAATGCCCCAGCGCGCCTCGGTGCTGTAGAGCGGGGCGCTGCTCATGCTCTCCACGCCGCCTGCCAGGACGACGTCGCTGATCCCGGTCTGCACCTGCATCGCGGCGTCGACCACGGCTTGCAGTCCGGAGCCGCAGCGGCGGTCGACCTGGCTGCCGCCGACCTCGACCGGTAGTCCGGCGTCGAGGGCGGCGACGCGACCGATGGCCGGTGCGTCGGAGTTGGGGTAGCAGTTGCCGAGGACGACCTCGTCGATGGCCGTTCCGGGCAGTCCGGTGCGTTCGACCAGTCCTCGGATGGCCGTGGCAGCCAGCTCGGCCGCGGGCACGGTCTTGAACACCCCGCCGAACCGGCCGATGGGGGTCCGCAACGGCTCGCAGATCACTGCTTCCCGCATTACTCGCTCCTTCGCGTCGCCTGTACTCCGTTCGTAGCACAGTTCGCGATCGGCGGGTAAGCGCTGATCATCCACTGGGCGGGACGTCACGGTCGGCACCGGCCTGTTCGGGGGTTGCTCCTGGACGCCGCGGAAACCGCGCGGGGGTCGGCCGGCGTCCGAGGTTCCGCCACCCGCGGTGCTGCGCGAACCCCGAGCCGAACCGTCTCCTCAGTCGTTCTCCGATCCGTTGTGGGTGCGGAGAGTGCGCATCGCCTGCGCGAGGTTGGCCGAGTTCTGCTGGCCGAGCGGGGCGAGCACGCGCTCGCGGAGCAGGTCGGCGCAGACCGCCCGGGCGCGGGTCGCCACGTCGAGACCGTGGTCGGTCAGCACCGCGTAGGTGACCCTGCGGTCGGTCTCGGAAGGCTCGCGGTGGATCAGCCCGGCCTTGGTCAGCCGGTCGGCGACCTTGGTGAAGCCACCGCTGCTGAGCGCGGCCTCCTTGGCGAGCATCGTCATCTGCATCCGGTTCTCGGGGGAGCGGACGAGTCGGATCAGGATGTCGAACGAGGGCATCGACAGGCCGAACTGCCGCTCGATCTCGGCGGCTAGTCGTTCCGAGGTGACGTGGTAGCCCTCGATGACCAGGCCCCACCAGGTGACCAGCTGGTCATCGTCGACCTGCGGTTCCGGGGTGATCGTCTTGTTCAACGCAGCGCTCCTTCAAAAGCGGTGTATCCGGTAAGCATCCTACGCGACAGAAGTTTCTTGAGAAGGCGCTTGCTGTCGAGAAGTTTTCTGGAGAGTATCTTTCTCGGAAGAGGTTGGGGTCCGGGAGCCGCGACGAAGGGGTGCGGAGGGCGTTTGCCGCCATGCGGAGATTTCCCGACCCGTTTGCGCCGAGAACGTTCCAAGAGGGGGAGCAGGACTGGCGACGACGAGCCGGCAAGGCGGTGGGCGTTCTCCGGTCAACTCAGCTGACGGTTACCGCGGTCAGCACCAGCCCGTCGCGGACGATCCAGCGCCCGGTGAAGGTGTCGAGTTCGCGGTCGGGCAGGTGCGCCGTCTTGGCGAGCTTCGCGGTGAACGCGCCAGGGGAGAAGTGCAGCTCGGCGTCCTCGAAGCCGAGCCACTCCGCGGTGAGCGGGTACCAGGCCTTGTAGATCGATTCCTTGGCGGAGAACAGCAGGCGATCCCAGTTCAGCTGCGGTTCCTCCGCGGCCAGGCGTCGCAGGTGCGCGCGTTCGGCCGCCAGCGAGACGACCTCCAGCACGCCGTCGGGCAGCGGGCTGGACGGTTCCGCGTCGATGCCCACGGAGCTCAGTTCGCCGGTTCGAGCCACCGCAGCGCCGCGATACCCGGCGCAGTGGGTGATCGCCCCGACCACGCCGTCCGGCCATTGCGGGGCACCGCGCGTGCCGCGCCGGATCGGAGTCACGGGCACTCCCAGCTCGCGCAGGGCGCGGTGCGCGCACCAGCGGCCTCCGGTGAACTCCCGGCGCCGCTTGTCGACCGCGTGCGCGACCTCGGCTTCCTCCTCCGGGAACAGCCGGGCCCCGGCCGGATCACCGAAGGTCTCGGCGGATGCCGCCGTCGCGGGCAGCAGTTCTTCGATCAATGGAGTTCCCCGAGCCGCACGCGGACAGCCTAGCGCCGCGGGCACGGACCCGGTTGTGCCGTACCGCTCGGCTGCGATTACCTCGGTGTCGACGGCGAGTGAGGAGAGCTCCATGACGCAGCAGGACGCGTTCCACCCGGACCTGTCGAGCGGGACTTCCGACGAGCGGCGCAGATCGCTGCGCACCCGCGTGCAGCACGTGCGCGGGCAAGACCTGGACAGCGGCACCGCCCAGACCGATGGCATGCGGCGGCTCGCGGCCATCAGCGGCGAGCTGGTGGGCTCGGACGCGATCTGGATGGGCGAGACGCACGTCGCTCCCGGCACGGCCTCGGGCAACCACCACCACGGAGACTCGGAGACGGCCATCCACGTGGTCAGCGGGCACCCGGCGTTCGTCTTCCACGACGGCACCGACGAGGTGCGGATCAGCGCCGAACCCGGCGACTACGTCTTCGTCCCGCCGCACGTCCCGCATCGCGAGGAGAACCCGGACCCGGCCGAGCCCGCGGTGGTCGTCATCGCCCGCAGCACGCAGGAGGCGGTCGTGGTGAACCTCCCCGAGCTCTACCCGCTCGAACCGTGACCGCTGCGGTGCGGATCAGCTGGTGACCGATCGCGTCGGGGCCGTGTCGGCGAGGGCCTGGTAGGCGCGGTGCTCGGTGTCCAGGACCTGCTGCGGTCCCGGGTGGGTGCGGAGTTCGCCCGCGGCGACCTGGTGCGCGTCGCGAAGCGCGAAGACCGCCGCCAGCAGGCCGGTGCGCGCCTCGGGGTCGCCGGGCCTGCGCCGCAACTCCTCGGTGGCGCGCTCGCAGGTGTGCAGCGCTTCCCGGAGGTGCTGCGCGGAACGGCGGTTGAGCAGGACCGCGCAGACCGCTACGCCGAGCGCCGCGCCGAAAAGCGTCATGGTGACGCGCTCGGCGATCAGGCCGAGGTGATCGGGGTGGCTCAGCGCCGCCAGGCACAGCGCCAGGGGAGTGGCGAAGGTCAGCCCGAGCCCGTAGTTGGACATCACCACCAGTTCGGCGCCGACCTGGCAGAGCACGATCACCACGAGCAGCGTCATCGGCGACGGGTCGGTGGTGAAGATCAGCAGGGCCAGCAGCGCTCCGGCCGAGGTGCCGGCGCAGCGCTGCAGCGCCCGGTGCCAGGTGGTCGTCGTGTTCTGCGACTGCAGCACCGAGCTGACCGAGACCACCGCCCAGTAGGCGTGCTCGAGCTGGAAGGTCGACACGATCAGGCCGGTGACCAGCGAGGCCACCGCCATCCGGGCCGCGTTGCTGCGGTAGGGCGCCATGGCGGCGCGCGCTCCGCGACGACGCCGGGGAACCGGCTGCGGGGCTGGCGAGGCGTGCGCGGGTGCGGGCACGCGTCCGCGCCGGAGCCGCTTGCCGGTGGCGCGCAGGTTCGCGCCCGCCCTCGACCGGTCCATCGCGGTGGGCGCGGCCGCGGCCTGGTGCAGCAGGTGCACGGCGTGCGCGAGGTGGCCGCGCAGGGCGTTGCTGGTCCGGTCGCCCCGGCCGCGCAGTTCGGACAGCGCCTGGTGCAGCGCGGCGTGCGCGCGGTGCCTGCGCTCGCTTCCGGGTGATTCCAACTGGTCGGCCGTCGCGAGCATCGCTCGCGCGGTGGCCAGGCGGTGCGGACCGGTCGGGTGCAGCGCGGCACCGGTCATGCTGAACAGGTAGGACACGCCCGCCGAGGCGGCCGTGATCGCCACGACCTGCGCCAGGCCGGACCAGGTCTGCGGTGAGTAGGCCGCCGCTCCGGCGGCGAAGACGAACATGAGGCCCCCGGGCGGGCCCAGCGCGAGCACGTCGGAGAGCAGCTTGGCGGCCGTCGCCACGACGGTCAGCGTGATCACCTTGAGGAGACCGCCCGCGCCCGCGGCCGCGGTGAGCGCGCCCGCGGCCACGCTCGCCGTCAGGCCCACCGCGACCACCAGCAGCAGTCGCGCGCGTCGCGGGTACGGATCGACCCGGCAATACAGCGAGGTGAACGCGCCCAGCGCGGCGAACGGTGCCAGCCGCAGCTGCCCGGTCGCCACCAGCGCCGCGATCGGCACCAGGTAAGACAGGCCGATCCGCAGGGCCGGCACCAGCACGCCGCCGAACATCGAGTTGATGCGCAGCGCGTCGCGGGTTCGCAGGGTCGTGGTGATCCGGTGGCGGAGCGTGGTGCCGACGGAGCCTCCGAAATCATTCACTAGTAAAATATTACCAGGTGCTTTACTCGTGAAGGAGTCAGGTTGGACGTCGTAGGACGGATCAGCGCGCAGTGGCGCGAGCGGTATCCGGACATGGACCTCTCGCCGATCGAAGTGATCGGTCGCGTGCGCCGCCTCGGCGTGCTCTCCGGGCAGATGCCCGAGCGGGTGCTCGGCGAGCCGCGGCTGTCGCGCGTGGAGCTGGAGGTGCTCAGCGCGCTGCGCCGGAGCGGCGGCCAGATGCGGCCCAGCCTGCTGACCCGCGAGACGCTCTCCTCGGGCGCGGCGACCAGCAAGCGGCTGGCGAAGCTCGCCGAGGAGGGGTTGATCAGCCGCAGCGCGTCGGGCCGCGACCGGCGCGAGATCGACGTGCGGTTGACCGAACGCGGCCGCGAGGTGATCGACCGGGTCCTTCCCGCGCAGATCGAGTGGGAGCGCGAGCTGCTGGCGCCGCTCAGCGATGCCGAGCGCGCGCAGCTCGCGGACCTGTTGGCCAAGGTGCTGGGGCCGCTCGACCCGCCCGCGTGACCCGCGCGCTTCGCATCGGCCGATAGTCGTCCCTGTCCACAGGAATTCGGGCGAGTCGTGTGATCGGGCCGAGGCTGGGTGCGTTAGGGTTTGCCGGTTTTTGGGGATTCCGCGACTCGGCGGACTCGGCGTGATCCGATGGGTCACGTGTTGGCGGCCGGTCGCCTGATCGAGAGGACCCGCGGGTGGTCACGGAACGGACCGGAGCCGTCCAAGCGTTGCGCACCGGCGAGCTGACCGCCCGGTTGCGCGATTTCGTGTTCGTCAACGCGCGCGCCATCACGCTCATCTCCGTGCCGCTGCTGCTGGCGTCGTTCGCGCTGCTGGTGCTGCTGCACCGCGCGGGACTGGATCCGAGCTGGGCGATCGATTACCAGGTCTACCGCTGGGCGGTGCACACCTGGCTGGCCGGTGGCGACATCATGAACTACGCGCCGACGGTCAGCATCGGACGTCCGCTGCCGTGGGTGTACCCGCCGTTCGCGCTGCTTCCGCTGCTCCCGTTCGCGCTGCTGCCGTTCACCGTTGGCCTGGTCGCCCTGTACCTGGTCGACTTCGCGGCCATGGGCGGCGCGCTGTACCTGGTCACCCGGCATCTCTGGTCCGGGGTCGGCAAGCGCGGGGCGGTGGCCGTGGCGATGGCCGTGCTGCCGTTCACGCTGTTCCTCGAGCCGGTGTTCTCCTCCTTCGGGCTCGGGCAGGTCAACATCCTGCTGATGGGTCTGGTCATCACCGACTGCCTGGCCCGCTCGCCGCGCTGGCCGCGCGGCCTGCTCATCGGCATCGCGGCTGCGATCAAGCTCACGCCGGCCGCTTTCCTGCTGTTCCTGCTGTTCCGGAAGGACTTCCGCGCGGTGGGCGTGGCCGTCGTGACGGCCATCGCAGGCACGCTGGCCGGGTTCGCGCTGAACTACCAGGCGGCGATGGACTACTGGATCAACCAGGGGCCCGCGCACGGCGTGAGCGGCTCGGGCTTCCACACCAACCAGGCGATCCTGGGTGAGCTGACCAGGCTGGGGGCGTCACCTGAGCTGAAGTACGGCGTCTGGTTCGTGCTGGCCCTCTGCCTGACCGCCGTGGTCGCGCTGGCGATCCACCGGGTCGAGCCCGCCCTGGGCGTGGTGGCCAACGGACTGCTGTCACTGCTGATCTCTCCCACATCGTGGTCGGACCATTGGGTGTGGTGCGTGCCGGGTCTGCTGGTGCTGGTGGGTTACGCGATCCGCTTGCGCAGCATCGGCTGGCTGCTGACCGCGGCCACGACGTTGATCACCGTCATGGTCGCCTCGTTCGGCTGGGTGCCCAACGGCCCGCCGTGGACCAAGGCCCAGCACCTCATCGGCAATCCGTACCTGCTGTGGGGCGGTCTCCTCGTGGGGCTGCTCGGGCTGTACTGCCTGCGCAAACCTGTGGTCGAAACCGCACCGGAGCCGATGCGCGAGCCCGCGGGCGTGGGTGGCTGACCACCTGGCTGAATTCCCGTCGCGAACGGGTCCCGGCATTCGGGTGATTGTCGTTCGGCGCTTGGCGGGGTACGAAACAACTGCGGGAATCGGTCGTTGAACCGGGTCCGAGGGCTTTGTTCAGTGATGTCACTGGTGTTGCTCGGTGGTTTCCTGCTGCGCAAGAAGATCGTGAACAACGCCACTGCTTCGACCGAACCGTCGCGTATGGACGGATCCGTGGTGCACAATCCTCGGACTCGCAGCCGTCGTGACAACGACGTCTCACTGGCTGAGAGTGGTCACGTTCGCTTAACTTCGTGTTACCTGCCGGTAGCTTTCCAGCTGAGCGATCTGTAGAGTGCCTCAAACTGACTTGGCGTGCAACGACGCACCCTTCTGATCAGTGCCCCCAAAGGTCTCAATGTTCCGCAGCGGGTGATGCCTGCCCTGCTGCGGGTGTGGCCTGTCGACGGGAGGTCCGATGACTCGTTCCCACCATGTGAGAAGCGTGGCGCAGCGTAGCGCCCAGGCCGACGGTCTCTACGACCCGGCCGCCGAGCACGACGCCTGCGGTGTCGCGTTCGTTGCCGACCTGCGCGGTCGGCAAAGCCATGACCTGGTTGAGAAAGCACTGACTGCGCTGCGCAACCTGGAACATCGCGGTGCCAAGGGCGCCGACCCGGACACCGGTGACGGCGTCGGGCTGCTCACCCAGATCCCGGATGCGTTCTTCCGCGCCGTCGTCCCCTTCGAGCTGCCCGAGAAGGGGGCTTACGCGGCCGGCATCGCTTTCCTCCCGGAGGAAGCTGACGAGGCCGAGCAGGCCGTCGCGCGGATCGAGCGGATCGTGGCCGAGGAAGGGCTGCGCCTGCTGGGCTGGCGCGAGGTCCCGGTCGCGGCGGACTGCGCGGGCACCTCGGCTCGCGAGGTCATGCCGAGCTTCCGGCAGCTGTTCATCGGTGCGGCCGACGAGGGGCAGGCCGAGTCGGCGCTGGCGTTCGAGCGGCGCGCGTTCTGCGTGCGCAAGCGCGCCGAGCACGAGGCCGACGTGTACTTCCCGAGCCTTTCCGCGCGCACCATCGTCTACAAGGGCATGCTCACCGAAGCGCAGCTGCCCGCGTTCTTCCCGGACCTGGGTGACGAGCGGTTCGCCAGCGCGATCGGTCTGGTGCACTCCCGGTTCTCCACCAACACCTTCCCGTCCTGGCCGCTGGCGCACCCGTACCGGTTCATCGCGCACAATGGTGAGATCAACACGCTCAAGGGCAACCGCAACTGGATGCGGACCCGCGAGAGCATGCTCGACACCGATCTCATCCCGGGCGACCTGCAGCGCCTGTACCCGATCGCGACGCCGGACGGCAGCGACTCGGCGACCTTCGACGAGGTCCTGGAGCTGCTGCACCTCGGTGGCCGGTCGTTGCCGCACGCGGTGCTGATGATGATCCCGGAGGCGTGGGAGAACCACGCCGAGATGGACGCCGCGCGGCGCGCCTTCTACGAGTTCCACAACTACCTGATGGAACCGTGGGACGGCCCCGCGCAGGTGGCGTTCACCGACGGCACCCAGATCGGCGCGGTCCTGGACCGCAACGGCCTGCGGCCCGGCCGCTACTGGGTGACCGAGGACGGCCTGGTCGTGGTGGCCAGCGAGGTCGGCGTGCTCGACATCGAGCAGGAGAAGGTCGTGCGCAAGGGCCGGCTGCAGCCGGGCCGGATGTTCCTGGTCGACACCGAGGCCGGTCGGATCGTCGACGACGACGAGATCAAGGGCGAGCTCGCCGCCGAGTACCCGTACCAGGAGTGGCTCGACGAGGGGCTGGTCAAGCTCGACGACCTGCCCGAGCGCGAGCGCGAGCTGCCCTCGCACGACTCGCTGGTGCACCGTCAGCAGGTCTTCGGCTACACCCAGGAAGAACTGGGCGTGCTGCTCAAGCCGATGGCCAGCGCGGGTGCCGAGCCGATCGGCTCGATGGGCAACGACGTGCCCTTCGCCGCGTTCTCGGACCGGCCCCGCCAGCTGTTCGACTACTTCACCCAGTTGTTCGCCCAGGTCACCAACCCGCCGCTGGACGCGATCCGGGAAGAGCTGGTGACCTCGCTGAGCACGCACGTCGGACCGGAGCACAACCTGCTGGGTCACGCCCCCGAGGCGTGCCATCAGCTGGTGCTGCCGTTCCCGGTGCTGGACAACGACCAGCTCGCCAAGATCGTGCACATCAACGACGACGGCGAGCGTCCGGACCTCAAGCCCGCCGTCATCGACGCGACCTTCCGCATCGCCGGCGGGGGAGAGGCGCTTCGCGCGCGGCTCGACCACATCTGCGAGGAGGTCTCGGCAGCGGTGGCCGACGGGGCGCACGTGCTCGTGCTCTCCGACCGCAACGCCGACAAGCAGCAGGCGCCGATCCCGTCGCTGCTGGTCACCGGCGCGGTGCACCACCACCTGGTGCGCGAGAAGCAGCGCACAAAGGTCGGTCTGATCGTCGAAGCCGGCGACGTGCGCGAGGTGCACCACGTCGCGCTGCTCATCGGCTACGGCGCCGCGGCGGTCAACCCCTACGTCGCGATGGCGACCGTGGAGGACCTGGTCTCGACCGGTGTGCTCACCGACGTGACCCCGGAGCAGGCCACCGCGAATCTGATCAAGGCGTTGGGCAAGGGCGTCCGCAAGACCATGTCCAAGATGGGCGTGTCGACCGTGGCGTCCTACACCGGTGCGCAGATCTTCGAGGCGATCGGGCTTGGCGACGAGGTCGTCGAGCAGTGCTTCGCCGGCACCACCTCCCGGCTCGGCGGCGTCGGCTTCGACGTGCTTGCCCAGGAGGTCGCCGAGCGGCACCGCCGCGCCTACCCGGTCGACGACGTGCACGCCCCGCACCGCACCCTCGACGTCGGCGGCGAGTACCAGTGGCGGCGCGAGGGCGAGCCGCACCTGTTCAACCCGAAGACGGTGTTCAAGCTCCAGCACTCCACGCGCTCCGGGCGCTACGAGGTGTTCAAGGACTACACCAAGGCCGTCGACGACCAGTCGCGCGACCTGATGACGCTGCGCGGGCTGTTCAAGTTCCGTGAGGGCGTGCGCAAGCCGGTCCCGGTCGAAGAGGTCGAGTCGGTCTCGTCGATCGTCAAGCGCTTCGCCACCGGCGCGATCTCCTACGGGTCCATCTCGCAGGAGATGCACGAGACGCTGGCGATCGCGATGAACCGGTTGGGCGGCAAGTCCAACACCGGTGAGGGCGGCGAGGACGCCGACCGGTTCACCCCGGACGACAACGGCGACTCGCGGCGCTCGGCGATCAAGCAGGTCGCTTCCGGGCGGTTCGGCGTGACCAGCGAGTACCTGGTCAACTCCGATGACATCCAGATCAAGATGGCGCAGGGCGCCAAGCCCGGCGAGGGCGGTCAGCTGCCCGGCGGCAAGGTGTACCCGTGGATCGGCAAGACCCGGCACTCCACGCCGGGCGTGGGGCTGATCTCGCCGCCGCCGCACCACGACATCTACTCGATCGAGGACCTGGCGCAGCTGATCCACGATCTGAAGAACGCCAACCCCAAGGCGCGCGTCCACGTCAAGCTGGTCAGCGAGGTCGGTGTCGGCACCGTCGCCGCGGGCGTGTCCAAGGCGCACGCCGACGTGGTGCTCATCTCCGGGCACGACGGCGGCACCGGCGCCTCGCCGCTGTCGTCGATCAAGCACGCAGGTGGGCCCTGGGAGCTCGGCCTGGCCGAGACGCAGCAGACGCTGCTGGCCAACAACCTGCGCGACCGGATCGTGGTGCAGACCGACGGTCAGCTCAAGACCGGTCGTGACGTGGTCATCGCGGCGCTGCTGGGTGCCGAGGAGTTCGGTTTCGCCACCGCTCCGCTGGTGGTCTCGGGCTGCATCATGATGCGGGTCTGCCACCTGGACACCTGCCCGGTCGGCGTGGCCACGCAGAACCCCGCGCTGCGCGAGAAGTTCAGCGGCAAGGCCGACTACGTGGTGAACTTCTTCGAGTTCGTCGCGCAGGAGGTGCGGGAGTACCTGGCCGAGCTTGGTTTCCGGTCGCTCGACGAGGCCATCGGGCAGGCGGACCTGCTCGACACCTCGGAGGCGGTGCGGCACTGGAAGACCCAGGGGCTGGATCTCAAGCCGCTGACCCACGTGCCCGAGCTGCCCAAGGAGGCCTCCCGGCACCAGACCACCGAGCAGGACCACGGTCTGGAGAAGGCGCTGGACAACACGCTCATCCAGCTGGCCGAGGGTGCGCTCAAGGAGGGCACGCCGGTGCGGCTGGACCTCCCGGTGCGCAACGTCAACCGGACCGTGGGAACCATGCTCGGTTCCGAGCTGACCCGGCGCTGGGGCGGCGAGGGGCTGCCCGACGACACGATCGACGTGACCTTCACCGGCTCGGCCGGTCAGTCCTTCGGCGCGTTCGTCCCCTCGGGCATCACGCTGCGGTTGCTGGGCGATGGCAACGACTACGTCGGCAAGGGCCTCTCCGGCGGGCGGATCATCGTGCGCCCGGACGCCAAGGCGAACTTCGCCGCCGAGCAGAACATCATCGCGGGCAACGTGATCGGTTACGGCGCCACCGGCGGCGAGCTGTTCCTGCGGGGCGTGGTCGGTGAGCGGTTCTGCGTGCGCAACTCCGGTGCGGTCGCGGTCGTCGAGGGCGTCGGCGACCACGGTTGCGAGTACATGACCGGTGGTCGTGCGGTCATCCTCGGCTCGACCGGGCGCAACTTCGCCGCCGGGATGTCCGGCGGTATCGCGTACCTGCTCGACATGGACGAGAACCGGGTCAACCCGGAGATGGTCGACCTGGATCCGCTGGACGACTCCGACCGCGAGTTCCTGCACGACCGGGTGCGCAGGCACTACGAGCAGACCGAGTCGGCGGTCGCGCGCGAGCTGCTGGCCGACTGGGACACCGCTGTGGAGCGCTTCGGCAAGGTCATGCCGAGGGACTTCAAGCGGGTGCTGCAGGCCCAGAGCGCCGCCGAACGCGACGGGCGCGACGTCAACGAGGCGATCATGGAGGCGGCTCATGGCTGATCCCAAGGGATTCATGACGACGCCGCGGGAGACTCCGCAGCGTCGCCCGGTGGACGTGCGCATCAAGGACTGGCGCGAGGTCTACCTGGAGTTCGAGCAGCCGCGGCTGACCAAGCAGGCCGGCCGCTGCATGGACTGCGGAATTCCGTTCTGCCACCAGGGTTGCCCGCTCGGGAACCTCATTCCCGAGTGGAACGACCTGGTGTGGAAGGAAGACTGGGAGTCCGCGATCGAGCGGCTGCACGCGACCAACAACTTCCCGGAATTCACCGGGACGTTGTGCCCGGCGCCCTGCGAGACGGCCTGCGTCGTCGGCATCAACGACGACCCGGTGAGCATCAAGCAGGTCGAGATCTCCATCATCGACAAGGCGTGGGACGAGGGCTTCGTCAAGCCGCAGCTGCCGCGCACCCGCACCGGCAAGAAGGTCGCGGTGGTCGGCTCCGGCCCGGCCGGGCTGGCCGCCGCGCAGCAGCTGACCCGAGTGGGGCACAGCGTGGTCGTCTACGAGCGGGCCGACCGCATCGGCGGCCTGCTGCGCTACGGCATTCCCGAGTTCAAGATGGAGAAGAGCCGGCTGGACCGGCGGCTCGGGCAGATGCGCGCCGAGGGCACCGAGTTCCGGGCCGGGGTCAACGTCGGGGTGGACGTCACCGTCGAGCAGTTGCGCGCCGACTACGACGCGGTCGTGCTCTCGGGCGGGGCGACCAAGGCTCGCGACCTGCCCGCACCGGGGCGCGAGCTCGACGGCATCCACCAGGCCATGGAGTACCTGCCGCTGGCGAACCAGGTGCAGGAGGGCGACTTCGAGCGCGCTCCGATCCACGCCGAGGGCAAGGACGTCGTGGTCATCGGCGGCGGTGACACCGGTGCTGACTGCGTGGGCACCGCGCACCGCCAGGGCGCGAAGTCGGTGACGCAGCTGGAGATCATGCCCCAGCCGCCCGCCGAGCGCCCGTCGGAGCAGCCCTGGCCGACCTACCCGATGATCTACCGGGTCTCCTCGGCGCACGAGGAGGGCGGCGAGCGGCTGTTCTCGGTGAACACCCAGGAGTTCCTGGGCGACGAGCAGGGGCGCCTCCGTGCGCTGCGGCTGGTCGAGGTGCAGCGCACCGACTCCGGTTTCGAGCCGATCGAGGGCACCGAGCAGGACATCCCGGCTCAGCTGGTGCTGCTGGCGATGGGCTTCGTCGGCCCGCAGCAGGAAGGTCTGCTCAACGACCTCGGCGTCGACTACGACGCTCGGGGCAACGTTGCCCGCGACGACAACTTCATGTCCAGTGTGGACGGAGTTTTCACCGCCGGTGACATGGGCCGCGGCCAGTCGCTGATCGTCTGGGCCATCTCCGAGGGGCGTTCCGCGGCCGCCGGGGTGGACCGCTACCTGATGAACGGACGGGACGTGCTGCCGGCTCCGATCGAGCCGACCGATCGCCCCATGACGTGATCGGTTGATCGGCAACACCATTCGCAAACGGGGTCCGGGTTCGGCAACGCGTCGAACCCGGGCCCCGCTGCATCCACCCCAACGCGTGAGCGGCGACAGTTTTGCCTAAAACTGTCCGGACAAAACGGATATGATCATGCGACAGTTTTAGGCAAAACTGTCAACCAGCTGGTGACGCGCGGGTAGCAAACCGGCTGGTCGGTCTGGACGGGGCGCGGTCGGCGGGTGAGACTTGGGGGCAAGAACATGGGAGCGGAGGAGAGCAGCGTGGCTGAAAGTGCTTCGTCCGCGGCGGCCGACGTCCGGGAGCGACGGGAGGCGGTCCGCGAGCTCGGCGACGCGTTGCGGCAGCTCACCGACGCCGCCGTGTCCACCGAGGTCGACGCGGAGACCCTGCGCGAGGTCACCGAGCAGGTGCGCGGACTCGTCCAGCCGCTGAGCGCGGCGAACCGGGTGCGCGGACAGATGGCCACGGTGGACGAGGGCGCCCGGCGGCTGCGGATCTACAACCCGGCGATCGGACCCGGGAATCCGGTGGCCCCGCCGATGCGGGTCGAGCACGGCGACGGCAAGGCCATCGGCAGCTGCACCCTCGGGCTCGCCTACGAGGGCCCGCCCAGCTACGTGCACGGTGGCGTCAGCGCTCTGCTGATCGACCAGATCCTCGGGCACGCCCACGCGGCCGCGGGCGCGCCCGCCGGGATGACGGTCAAGCTCGCGCTGCGCTACCGGCGTCCCGTCCCGCTGAGCGAGCCGCTGCGGGTCGTCGGTCGCATCGACGAGCACGACGGGCGCTGGACCCAATCGCGGGCCAGCATCGCCACGGCCGCGAATCCGGAGAAGATCCTGGTCGAGGCCGACGGTGATTTCGTGGTGCCCAGCGAGGAGCAGGCCGCGAGGCTTTTCGGGAAGGTCGAGGGCCTGGCAAGCTGATCCGCCGGTGAGCTAGGTTCAAGGAGGAACCGATGTACCCAGGCGTGCACGCAGCCACCACCCCGGACAAGCCTGCCGTGATCATGGCCGGCTCGGGTGCGGTGACGACTTACCGGGAACTCGACGATCGCTCGCTGCGGCTGGCCAACGCGCTGCGCGCCGCCGGGCTGGGCGAGGGCGACGTGGTCGCGCTGCTCTCGGACAACGACCCGCGCGCTTTCGAGGTCTACTGGGCCGCCGTGCGTTCGGGGATGTACGTCACGGCGGTCAACAACCACCTGCAGTCCGACGAGATCGCCTACATCATCGGGGACTCCGGCGCGGGCGCGCTGATCGTCTCGGCCGGGATCGGCGACCTCGCCGGGGACGTCGCCGAGCTGATCGACGGACCGCCGGTGCGCCTGGCCTACGGCGGTGCGGTGCCCGGCTACGAGGACTACGCGGAAACGCTCGCCATCGCCTCCGCCGAACGCCCCGCGGTGCAACCGTGCGGGCTCGACCTGCTGTACTCCTCCGGAACGACCGGCAGGCCCAAGGGCATCAAACCCCCGCTGCCGGACCGGCAGGTGCACGAGACCGGCAGCATCCTGCACGAATTGCTGCACGGTTTCTACGGTTTCGACGCCGACACGGTCTACCTGTCGCCCGCGCCGGTGTATCACGCCGCGCCGCTGCGCTACTGCTCCGGAGTGCACGCCTTCGGCGGCACCGTCGTGATGATGGAGCACTTCGAGCCGGAAGGCGCGCTGCGGGCCATCGAGCGCTTCCGCGTCACGCACAGCCAGTGGGTGCCGACGATGTTCGTGCGGATGCTCAAGCTCGACGAGGCGGTCCGGTCCCGCTACGACCTGTCCAGCCATCGGATGGCCGTGCACGCCGCCGCGCCCTGCCCGGTCGAGGTCAAGCGCGCCGTGATCGATTGGTGGGGCCCGATCCTGCTGGAGTACTACGCGGCCACCGAGGGCATCGGGATGACGCTGATCGACTCGGCCGGCTGGCTGGAAAAGCCCGGTTCGGTGGGACGTCCGGTCTCCGGTGTGCTGCGCATCTGCGATGACGACGGGGCCGAGCTCCCGGCCGGTGAGGTGGGCACCGTTTACTTCGAGCAGGAGGAGATCACCTTCGAGTACCTCGGCGACGAGGAGAAGACCCGCTCGGCCCGGCATCCCGAGCACGCGAACTGGGCCACCACCGGCGATCTCGGCTACCTCGACGAGGACGGGTTCCTGTTCCTCACCGACCGCAAGGCCTTCATGATCATCTCCGGAGGGGTGAACATCTACCCGCAGGAGATCGAGAACGCCCTCACGATGCACCCCGCGATCGACGACGTCGCCGTGTTCGGGGTACCCGACGAGGAGATGGGCGAGGCGGTCAAGGCGGTCGTGCAACCCGCAGCAGGCGCGCAGCCGGGTGCGGAGCTGGAGCGCCGGCTCATCGAGCACGCGCGCGAGCGGCTGGCCCACTACAAGGCCCCGCGCAGCGTCGACTTCCTCGACGACATGCCGCGCACCCCGACCGGAAAACTCGTGAAGGGCAAGCTCAAAGCGCGCTACACCCGGTGAAGTGAGAGGAACATCCGTGGATCGACGTTGGGGCATCACCGTTCCGCTGCCCGGGCTCGGCCTGGTCGAACAGCGCGAACTCGTCGCCGAACTGCCGGATCTGGGCTACACCGACGCGTGGTCGTCGGAGGCCAACGGCGCGGACGCGTTCACCCCGCTGGCCCTGGCCGCGAACTGGGCCCCGGAACTGCGCCTGGGCACCGCGATCGTGCCGGTCTACACCCGCGGTCCGGCCACGTTGGCGATGAGCGCGGCGGCCATGGGCGCTGCCGCGCCGGGCCGGTTCGCGCTCGGCGTGGGGACTTCCTCGAACGTGATCGTCGAGCGCTGGAACGACATCGCCTTCGAAGAGCCCTTCAAGAAGGTCCGCGACACGGTGCGATTCCTGCGCAAGGCGCTGACCGGGGAGAAGGTGACCGAAAGCTACGACACCTTCGAGGTCAGGGGTTTCACCGCGGGCCTGGTCGCCGACCCGGTGCCGCCGGTGCTGGTCGCCGCGCTGCGCCCGGGCATGCTCAAGCTCGCCGGGCGCGAGGCCGATGGCGCGATCATCAACTGGCTGTCCCCGGAGGACGTGCGCACCGTCGCGCCGCACGTGCACCAGGGCGGTGCGGACAAGGAGATCGTGGCCCGCATCTTCGTGCTGCCCGACACCGATCCGGACACCGCGCGGGGCATCGCGCGCAGGCACATCGCCGCCTACATGAACGTGCCGGTCTACCGGGCGTTCCACGAATGGCTGGGACGCACCGAGCTGAGCCCGATGTGGGACGCCTGGGACGCGGGTGATCGCAAGGCGGCGCTGGCGGCGATCCCGGACTCGGTGGTCGACGACCTCGTGGTGCACGGCCCGGCGGAGCACTGCCGCGAACGCGTCCAGCACTACGTCGACAACGGGGTGACGACCCCCGTCATGGCGCTGCTGAACCAGGGCGACCCGACCGCGGCGGTGCGCGCGCTCGGGCGGCCTCGGTAGCCGCCCGGAGGCGCGTGCCCGGGCGCGAGCCGGTGAGCCGTTAGCTGAGGGCGGCGGGCTGCGGCCCGTCGCCGAGGTGCGCGGTCTCGTTGAACCGGCGCACGATCCACCGGTCACCGCTGATCACGATCTGCGACAGCGAGCCGTTGGCCGCGCCGAGGAAGGACATCGGCCGCGCGCCCGCGGCCAGCTCGATGATCCGGCCGATCACGCCGCCGTGGGTGAACACCGCGATCCGCTCGTCCGGGTGGGCTCGCGCGAGCCGCTCCAGCGCGGTCCGGACGCGCTCGTGGAACGCCTCAGCGGGCTCGGCGCCGGGGATCACGTCCCAGCGGCCCTCGGCGAACATCCGCTGGATGACCGGGTCGTTCTCGGCGACCTTCCGGCGGAACACGCCGCCCTCGAACTCGCCGAGGTGGACCTCGCGGAGCTCCTTCTCGACCTGGGGCGCCATCCCCAGCTTTTCCGCCAGCGGGGCGGCGGTCTGCGCGGTGCGACGCAGGTTCGTGGTGTAGAGGGCCGCGAACGACTCCCCGGCCAACCGCTGGGCGACCAGCTCGGCCTGTTCCCTGCCGTCCGGTGCCAGATCCGGGTCACCCTGCCCGTCGACCAGGTCGAAGGGTTCGCCGGGAACCGCGGGAGCGGACTCGCCGTGCCGGATCAGCAGGATGTCGGTGGCTCCCGGCGGCGGGGTGAATCGGGACTGGCGGTACTCCACCTCGGACATGCCTGCGCGCCCTTCCTCTTTGCCGTTCGCACGGCACCTTTCCACCGCGTGCGACCGATTTCAACGAAGTGGCGTGGCGCGGTTCCGGCGCGATCGCGTTCCTACGCGCTGACCAGCAGCGATGTACCGATCGTGACCATGATGGTCGCGATGGTGCCGTCGAGGATCCGCCAGGCGATCGGGCGGGTGAAAACACCGGTGAGCAGTCTCGCGCCGAAGCCGAGACAGACGAACCACAGGCAGCTGGCGACCAGCGCGCCCGCGCCGAACTCCCAGCGGAGGGTCCCGTAGCCGGCCGCCACCGAACCGATGATGAAGACCGCCTCCAGGTGGGCCTGCGGGTTGAGCCAGGTGACGCCGAGGCAGGTCAGGGCGGCTCGACGGCGGGACCCGGTGGTTCCCGACCCGACCTCCATCGCCGCGGGGCGGAACGCCCGGCGAGCGGCCAGCAGGCCGTAGCCGATGACGAACAGGCCACCGAGGACGGCGGCGGTGGTCATCAGCCAGGGCCGGGTGTTGACGATGCCCGCGAAGCCGCCGACGCCGATGGCGATCAGCGCGACGTCGGAGACGATGCAGATCGCCACCACCAGCGGTACGGCGTGCCGCTGCAAGCCCTGGCGCAGCACGAAGGCGTTCTGCGCGCCGATGGACACGATCAACGACAGGCAGGTGCCGAACCCGGCGGCCACTGCGGGCAGTGCGCTTCCCATGCCCTCGACGCTAGGGACGGGCCGGTGCGAAGTACAGCTAAAGATTCTTACGTAACATTAGGAGATGTGAACCTAGACCTGCCGCTGGACCAGGTGCGCACGCTGCTCGCGGTGGCCGAGGCCGGAACCTTCGACTCGGCGGCCGAAGCGCTGCACGTGACGCCCTCCGCGATCAGCCAACGCGTGAAGGCCCTCGAGCAGCGCACCGGGCGCGTGCTGCTGATCCGGACGAAACCGGTGCGGCTGACCGAATCCGGTGCGGTGGTGGTTCGCTTCGGGCGCCAGCTGACCCGGATGGAGCACGACGTGCGCGCCGAGCTGGGCATGTCGGGTGCGGGCGAACCGCACCGGATCGCCATCGCGGTCAACGCGGATTCGCTGTCGACCTGGTTCGTCGAGGCGCTGAGCAACGCGCCCGCGCAGGTCTGCTTCGAGCTTCATCGCGCCGACGAGAGCGCGACGACCGCGCTGCTGCGCGAGGGGCGGGTGATGGCCGCTGTGACCTCCACGGCCGAGCCGGTGCAGGGGTGTGCGGCCCGCCCTCTCGGGAGCATGCGCTATCTGCCCTGCGCGGCGCCCGGACTGGTCGAGCGCTACCCGGACGCCAAGCACCTGATCACCGATGGCCCGATGCTCTACTACGACGACGAGGATCAGCTGCAGGACGCGTTCGTCCGTCGGGTGGCCCGGGGCGGGCGTTCGTCCGCCGCCGTGCGCCATCGCGTTCCCTCCTCGGAGGGCTTCGTCGGGGCGACGGCGGGTGGTCTCGGCTGGGGCATGGTCCCGCGCGTGCAGGCCGAGCCGTTGCTGGCCGACGGATCGCTGGTCGAGGTGCATCCGGGCAGGGGAGTGGACGTGCCGCTGTACTGGCAGCAGTGGAAGCTCGACTCGCCGGTATTGGCCGCGGCGGCCGAGGCCGTTGCCGAAGCCGCCGCGGCAGGTCTCGGGTAGGTGCTGCGCGGCCGTCGTGGCGGTCCCGGAGCGGGGCACTGACCGGCGGCGGGGCGCGGGGACGCCGCCGGTCCGGACAGTTGCTAGGCGGGGTCGGTGAAGACCGGGTCGCGCTTTTCCATGTTCGCGGTGACGGCCTCGACCTGGTTCGGGGTTCCGAACAGCTGGCCGATCGAGTCCTGCTCCGCGTCGAAGCCCGTCGCCAGGTCCACTCGCCCGGCCATGTCCAGCAGCCGCTTGGACTCGCGGACCGCCTCGGGGCTCTTGCCCGCGATCTCGGCCGCGAGCGCGAGCGCCGCCGCGTGCGGATCCTGCTCGACCCGGGTCGCCAACCCCAGTTGTGCGGCCTGCTCGCCGCTGACCACGCGGCCGGTGAAGGTCAGCTCCTTGGCGACGTCGCGGCCCACGAGCTCGGGCAAGAGCTGAGTTCCGGTCATGTCCGGCACGATTCCCCACTTGATCTCCATCACCGACATCCGCGCGTCGGCGGCGGTCAGGCGGATGTCCGCGCCGAGCGCGATCTGCAGCCCGCCCCCGTAGGAAACGCCGTGCAGCGCGGCGATCACGGGCACTCGCAGGTGGTTCCAGACGTAGGCGGCCTGCTGACCGCGCGCCTTGGCCGGGCCGATCGGCTGGTCGGCGGTCAGGTCGCGGGTGTTCGACCCCTCCGAGAACTTGGCCATCGCGGCGAAATCCAGTCCGGCGCAGAAACCGCGTCCCTCTCCGGAGAGCACCACGGCGCGCACGCCGGGATCATCGTTCAGGCGCAGACCGGTATCGACCAACGCCCGGAACATCTCCGGGTCCAGTGCGTTGAGCTTGTCGGGGCGGTTCAGCCGCACGTCGGCGACCCCGTCGGTCACTGTGCAGCTGATCCGGGTGGACTCCGACACGTGCTGTCCTCCAAAGGGTTCCGGTGAAATCGAGCTTCGCGCGTACCGCAGGACCGCACCCGCGCGCAGCAGGGGTTCCGGCGAACGCTAAGCGCCCCGAACCCCGTGGTCAACAAAACCACCCCGTGCCCTCCGCAACACCCGTGCCCTCCGCAACACCCACCCGGGCGGCCGGTGACAGTTTTGCCTAAGGGGTCCTCGCAGAATGCGGTGGGGCCGCTGGTTCAGGTGGGGGCTCAGCCTGCGCCGCCGCGGGTTCTCAGACGTCGTCGGGCGAGGACAGCCGCGGCGCCGCGTAGGTGGCTACTCAAGGAGCGGATCCCGCAGCCCGGCGGCGTCTGAGGTTCCGCTCCCGGCACCGCCACGCAAACCCCAAACTGAAATGTCTCCTAAAACTGTCCGGGCAAAACGGACATCGATCATGCGCAGTTCTAGGCAAAACTGTCACGTCCCTCGTGGGGTGCTGTGGCGTGAAGTTGCCATGTGGTCGATTTGGAGGGTGCGTCGTGCGCGGCGTACGCTAATGCGCGTACGGCGCACGCAGTGGGGGTGGGTGCGTCCGGGGTCGGGGTGATGCGGCGGCGTCGGCTGGGGGTGACGCCGCCGCATTCGACCTGGATAGCGGTCGCTGCAGGCATTTCGGTTCCGAAGGGCTCGGCGCGGGCGTTCTCGGGTGGCTCGGTTTGCGTAGCATCGCCCGTGCCACGAACGCCGGACGGTGCCGCAGAGCTCGAGGATGGATCGCCATGACCGATCGGGAATCCCGGTCCGCGCAACTGCTCTGGGGAGACCGAACGCGCGCGCCGCGCGGACCCAAACCGAGCCTGAGCGTCGACCGGATCGTGGCCGAGGGCATCGAGCTGGCCGACCTCGAAGGTCTCGAGGCGCTGTCGATGCAGCGGCTGGCGACCGAACTCGGCGCGGGCACCATGTCGCTGTACCGCTACGTGCCGAGCAAGGACGATCTGATCGCTCTGATGCTCGACGCGGCGATGGGCGCGCCCCCGCAGGTCGACGAGGGCGTCGGCTGGCGCGGCGCGCTGGAGGCCTGCGCGCGCAGCTGCGCGGCGGTCTTCGAGCGCCATCCCTGGGTGTTGTCGCTGGCCGCCAGGCCGCGGACGATGGGGCCCAACGAGGTCGCCTACGTGGAGGCCGCGCTCGCCGCACTGTCCGGGACCGGGCTCAGCTCCGCCGAGATGATCGACACGGTCGTGCTGCTCAACGGATTCGTGCGGGGCGTCGCCCCGTTCCTGGCGGCCGAGCGCGACACCGACCGCAGGCTGATCGACATGGAGCTGATCGCCGCGCACGGGCGCCGGGAGAACTACCCGACGGTGGCCGCGGTGCTGGGCGAGCTCGGAGGGCGCAGACACCGCAATGCGGACGATTCGTTCGAATACGGCCTTCGGCGTATTCTGGACGGCGTGGCCGCGCGCATCGACGCCCCGTAGCGGACCGGGTCGGTGCGGATCGTCGGCAACCCCGCTATGGTTCGGTTCTCATGTCCACCTCGGAGCCCAGCAGCGCCGCCGACGTGCCCTGGCAGCACATCTTCGACCAGGCGACGGCGGCCATGGCGATCATCGATTTGCAGGGCCGTTACCTGCACGTCAACGACGCGCTGTGCCGCATGCTCGGCTACCGGCAGGATCAGCTCCGCGGATTGGACTACCGCGAGATCACCCACCCGGACGATGTCGACCCGGACGGCCCGACCGAGTCGGCGCAGCCGCTGGAGAAGCGCTACATCCGTTCCGACGGCGCGGTGATCTGGGCACTCGTGGCGCGCACCTACATCCGGGGTGACGATGGGGAGCCGCTGTTCCACCTGTCCCAGATCCAGGACATCACGCAGCGCCGGGAGACCGAGCTGCTGTGGCAGCGCAGCTTCGCCAACGCGCCCATCGGGATGGCGCTGGTCGACCTCAAGGGCGGCTGGACCGCTGTCAACGACACGCTGTGCGAGATGCTCGGCTATTCCCGCGATGAGCTGCTGAGCATGGCCTTCGGCGACGTCACCTACGAGGACGACGAGGAGCAGGGCACCAACGCGCTGGACGACCTGATCGCCGGCCTGGTGGACAGCGTCAACATCGAGAAGCGGTACCGGCACAAGAAGGGTCACCCGATCTGGGTCCTGATCCGGGCCACGGCCGTGCCCGGCGCGGACGGGCGCCCGGCGTTCGTCGTCAGCCAGTACGAGGACATCGGCGAGCGGCGCCTGGTCGACGCGCATCTGGCCCACTTGGCGCTGCACGACCCGCTGACCGGGCTGGCCAACCGCGCGCTGCTGGCCGACCGCCTGGAGCAGGGGCTGTACCAGATCGCCCGCGGCGACGGGACGCTCGCCGTGGTGCTCGCCGATCTCGACCAGCTCAAACCCACCAACGACCGCTACGGCCACGCCACCGGCGACCAGCTGCTCATCGCCGCCGCGGGCGAGCTGCGTAAGGCCGTGCGCGCCGGTGACACCGTGGCCCGGCTCGGCGGGGACGAATTCGTGGTGGTCAGCGTGGTGGCGGACGCGGAGGCCGCGCAGTCGTTGTGCGATCGCGTCGAGGGGCACCTCAACACGGAGGTCTTCCTCGACGGGGAGCCCTTCGCGCTGCAGGCCAGCGTCGGACACACCGCCACGGCCGACCCCGCGGCGACCCAGGAGTCCCTGCTGCACGAGGCGGACCGGAACATGTACCGGCACAAGCGATTCCGCCGCCAGGACCGGCACTGAGGCCGGTGCGGCGCGTCACAGCTCGGCGAGCGCGGACTCGATGGCCCGGTGGAAGGTCGGGTAGGCGAAGATCATCTGGCCGAGCAGGTCGACCGGGACCTCGGCGTGCACCGCCACGGCGAGCGCGCCCAGGATCTCTCCCGCGCCCGGGCCCACGACCGTGGCGCCGACGAGGACGTCGTGGTCGGCGTCGGCGACCAGCTTGATCAGGCCTTCGTTGCCGGTCTTGTGGATGAAGCCCCGTGCCGAGTCCTGCAGGCGAGTGGTCGCGGTGCGGGTGCGCAAGCCGGCCTCGGCGGCCTGCGCGGCGGTGTAGCCGACCGCGGCGACCTCCGGGTCGGTGAAGGTCACCGACGGCATGGCGCGGTAGTCGGCGACCGGTCCGGGTTCGCCGAGGATGTCGGCGGCGGCGATGCGCGCCTGGTAGACCGAGTTGTGCGTGAAGGCGCCCTTGCCGGTGACGTCGCCGATGGCCCACACGCCCCGCGCGGCGCGCATCCGGTCATCGACCTCGATCGTCCGCGCTTGCTCGTCGAGGCCGATCTCGCCCACGCCCAGCGTCGCCAGATCGGTGCGCCGGCCGGTGGCCACCAGCAACTGGTCCGCTGCCAGCTCGGTACCGCCCGCGGAAACCCGGAACGTGCCGTCGTGGGACACCCGCTCGACGTTCGCCCCGGCCAGGACGGTCAGCCGCTCTGCCTGGAGGCGCTCGGTGATGACCTCCGCGGCCTCCGGTTCGGCGGCGGGCAACAGGTGCGGCTGGGCCTCCACGACCGTCACCCGACTGCCGAACCGGGCGAAGACCTGCGCGAACTCCAGGCCCACCGGCCCGCCGCCGAGCACGATCAGCGACCCGGGCGCCTTCTGCACGCTCACGGCGTCCCGGTTGGTCCAGTAGGGCGTCTGCGCGAGACCCTCGATCGGCGGGACCGCGGGCTCGGTCCCGGGATTGAGCACGATCGCCCGGCGCGCCCGCAACGTCCGTCCGTTGACCGAGACCTCGCCGGGCGCGCTGATCCGGCCGGTCCCGCGCACCAGCCGGCCACCGGTGGACTCGAACCGCTCCGCGGCGATCGTGTCGTCCCAACCGGTGGTCGCTTCATCCCGGATGCGCGTCGCCACCGGACCCCAGTCCGGCGCGACCTCGGCCGATCCCGCCAGCTCCGAAACGCGCCGCGCCTCGCCGAGCGCATCGGCGGCTCGCACCATCATCTTGGTCGGGATGCAGGCGAAGTAGGGGCACTCGCCGCCGACCAGCCGGGACTCGATGCCGACCACGGACAGCCCGGCGGTGGCCAGCCGGGAGGCCACGTCCTCCCCGCCCGGCCCCATGCCGATGACCACGACGTCCACCTCGTCAGGCACTCGGACCACTCCATCCACCGATCGGACTTCGCGGTACCCAGCGCAACACCGGTCACCTCGGCGCGCACCTCGAGCGCTGCCACCTCACTCGAGCGCGGCGCGCAGCACCGCGTACATCTCGGTCACCGCCTCCCACGCCACGGGCATCAGCTCGGCACCGGGCAGGAATCCGTGGAACAGGCCGTCGCAGTGCTGGGCGGAGGTGGGCACGCCGGAGGCGCGCAGCCGCTCCGCGTAGGCGCGGCCCTCGTCGCAGAGCGGGTCCATCCCGACCGTGAGCACGTGCGCGGGCGGGAGCCCGGTGAGGTCGTCGGCGCGCAGCGGTGCGGCGTGCGGGTGCTCCCGCAGCTCTCGATCGGGTGCGTACTGGTCCCAGAACCACATCATGTGCCGCCTGGTCAGCACGCAGTCGGCGTCGCTCTCCAGGTACGACCGGGTGTCGAAGTCGTGATCGGTGACCGGGTAGATCAGCAGCTGGAAAGCCAGGCCGGGCGTCCCGCGCTCGACGCACAGCAGCGCGGCGACCGCGGCGAGGTTGCCTCCTGCGCTGTCGCCGGCCACCGCCAGGCGCGCCGGGTCGCCGCCGAGCGATGCGGCGTTCTCAGCGGCCCACACCGTCGCCGAGTAGGCGTCCTCCACGGCGGCGGGGTAGCGGTGCTCGGGCGCCAGCCGGTAGTCCACCGACACCACGATCGCGCCGACCTCGTTGGCCATCGCCCGGGCCACCCCGTCGTGGCTGTCCAGGTCGCCGAGCACCCAGCCACCGCCGTGGAAGTAGACCACCACCGGTCGCGGCTCGGCAGCTCGCCCGAACGGCCAGTACACCCGCACCGGTACCCGCACGCCCGCGGAGCCCGGGATCTCGCGATCCTCGACGTCGGCGACCTCCTGCTGGGGGCGCGCGGCGGCGCCCTCGGCCATGATCCGGCGGGCGGTCGCGGCGTCGGTGACCTCACCTCCCAGGTCGGGGAAGTGCTCCCGGACCTGGGAGATCAGCGCTTGGGCATCCGGATGCAGCGGCATGTCGTGTCCCTCCTGGCGGTCAACGGCTCGGGCACAGATGTAATCCGACCAGGCCACCCGATGGATATCGGCCAGTTCAGCGATCGTGTTCTCGCATCGTGGGAGCGAAAAATGGTGTGTCAGATCACAAATATGCCGATTCGGTGGTCATGGCGTCCTTCCCGCCGCGGATAGCACCATCGATACAGGTCGCACTGTCCGCAGGTGAGGACGGTGGCCGGACCGGATCGGACGGACATCAGCGCACAGTGATCATCCGGTTCGATCTCGTGATCGCTGCGCAGCACCGGCCTGTATCGTGCGCCACAGGACCAACGTTGCCTGCGCGTGAAGGGGAACGGACCAAATTGGGCACCACGAACGGACACCGGACGAACGGAACCCGCAAGCTCAACCGGGTCGTGATCCGCTTCGCGGGCGATTCCGGTGATGGCATGCAGCTGACCGGTGACCGGTTCACGTCGGAGGCCGCCGCCTTCGGCAACGACCTCGCCACGCTGCCGAACTTCCCCGCCGAGATCCGGGCTCCCGCAGGCACGCTACCGGGTGTTTCCAGCTTCCAGCTGCACTTCGCGGACTACGACATCCTCACTCCCGGCGACCGGCCGGACGTGCTGGTGGCGATGAACCCGGCCGCGATGAAGGCCAACATCGGCGATCTCCCGCATGGTGGGATCTTGATCGTCAACACCGACGAGTTCACCAAGCGGAACCTCTCCAAGGTCGGCTACGAGACCAACCCGCTGGAGGACCAGGACCTCGGTGAGCGGTACGCGGTGCACGAGGTCGCCATGACCACCCTCACGCAGGGCGCGCTGGAGGAGACCGGTCTCGGCAAGAAGGACGCCGAGCGGTGCAAGAACATGTTCGCCCTCGGCCTGCTGTCGTGGATGTACCACCGGCCGACCGAGAGCACCGAGGAGTTCCTGCGCGAGAAGTTCGCCAAGAAGCCCGAGATCGCCGAGGCAAACCTCCTCGCGTTCCGCGCCGGCTGGAACTACGGCGAGACCACCGAGTCCTTCGCGGTCACCTACGAGGTCGCCCCGGCGAAGCTGCCCGAGGGCACCTACCGGCAGATCACCGGCAACACCGCCCTGGCCTACGGCATCGTGGCCGCGGGCCGGCGCAGCGGTCTGCCCGTGTTCCTGGGCACCTACCCGATCACGCCGGCCTCGGACGTGCTGCACGAGCTGGCCAAGCACAAGAACTTCGGAGTCACGACCTTCCAGGCCGAGGACGAGATCGCCGGTGTCGGCGCGGCGCTGGGCGCCTCCTTCGGCGGTTCGCTCGGCGTGACCACGACCTCGGGTCCGGGCCTGGCGCTGAAGTCCGAGACCATCGGTCTGGGCGTGGCCCTCGAACTGCCGCTGCTGGTCTGCGACATCCAGCGCGGCGGTCCGTCCACCGGCCTGCCGACCAAGACCGAGCAGGCCGACCTGCTGCAGGCGCTCTACGGCCGCAACGGCGAGTCGCCGGTTCCGGTGCTGGCGCCCTGCTCGCCCGCGGACTGCTTCGAGATCGCGCTGGACGCGGCCCGCATCTCGCTGACCTACCGCACGCCGGTTCTGCTGCTGTCCGACGGCGCGGTCGCCAACGGGTCCGAGCCGTGGATGATCCCGGACGCCGACGCGCTGCCGGATCTGACCGTCGAGTTCGCCACCGAGGCCAACGCCTCCGACGGCTCCGGTGAGTTCTGGCCCTACGTGCGCGACCCGGAGACGCTGGCCCGCGAATGGGCGGTGCCCGGAACGCCCGGGCTGGAGCACCGGGTCGGCGGCCTGGAGAAGGCCGATGGCAAGGGGAACATCTCCTACGACCCGGACAACCACGACCAGATGGTCCGGATCCGGCAGCGCAAGATCGACGGCATCGACGTCCCGGACATCACCGTCGACGACCCCGGCGGTGCGGCTCGGGTGCTGGTGCTGGGCTGGGGTTCGTCCTTCGGCCCGATCGGTGCGGCCTGCCGCCGGGTGCGCGCGCAGGGCGAGCAGGTGGCCCAGGCGCACCTGCGTCATCTCAACCCGATGCCCGGCAACCTCGGCGAGGTCCTGCGCAGCTACGACCAGGTCATCGTGCCGGAGATGAACATGGGGCAGCTGGCGACGCTGCTGCGCGCCCGCTACCTGGTCGACGTGCAGTCCTACACCAAGGTGGCGGGACTGCCGTTCCAGGCCGAAGAACTCCAGAACGTGCTGATCGACCTCATGCAGGGGGTGTCCGCGTGACCGCCACCGAGCTGGGAATGCCGAGCCTCGGCGGGTTGGCCGGTGTGCCCGCCGCCGAAGAGCCGCAGAAGGCCAAGGACTTCAAGTCCGACCAGGAGGTCCGCTGGTGCCCGGGCTGCGGCGACTACGTCGTGCTCAACGCGGTGCAGAGCTTCCTGCCTTCGCTGGGCCTCAAGCGCGAGAACATGGTGTTCGTCTCGGGCATCGGCTGCTCGTCGCGCTTCCCGTACTACATGAACACCTACGGGATGCACTCCATCCACGGGCGCGCCCCGGCCATCGCGACGGGCCTGGCCACCACGCGCCCGGACTTGTCGGTCTGGGTGGTCACCGGTGACGGCGACGCGCTGTCCATCGGCGGCAACCACCTGATCCACGCGCTGCGCCGCAACGTGAACCTGAAGATCCTGCTGTTCAACAACCGGATCTACGGACTCACCAAGGGTCAGTACTCGCCGACCAGCGAACTCGGCAAGGTCACCAAGTCCACTCCGGCCGGGTCGCTGGACCACCCGTTCAACCCGGTCTCGCTCGCCCTCGGCGCGGAGGCGTCCTTCGTGGCGCGGGTGATCGATTCCGATCGCGCGGGCGTGACCGAAACGCTCAAGGCCGCCGCCGAGCACCGGGGCAGCGCGCTGGTGGAGATCTACCAGAACTGCCCGATCTTCAACGACGGCGCCTTCGACGTCCTCAAGGACAACGAGGAGAAGCAGCGCCGCATCGTCACGCTCAAGCAGGGCGAGCCGGTCACCTTCGGCCCGGAGGACGAGCGCTACGGCGTGGTGCGGGGTCCGGACGGCCTGCAGGTCGCCAAGCTGTCCGAAGTGGACGAGTCCGATGTGGTCGTGCACGACGCGACGCGCGAGGACCCCTCGTACGCCTTCGCGCTGTCGCGGCTGGGCGGTCAGGACCTCGATCCCGCGGTCACCGGTGTCTTCCGCAGCACTTCTCGCCCCACCTACGACGACCAGGCCAGGGCCCAGGTCGCCGAGGCGGCCGAGTCCAAGCCCGCGGACCTGCAGAAGCTGCTGACCGGCAACGACACCTGGACGATCTAGACCGCGGTGCGAAGAGGGGCCCCGCCGCGGGGCCCCTCTTCGCACCGGCGAACAGCCCTACAGCACCGCTTCGACGAGGGTCGGGCCCGGCTCCGAGTGCGCCCGGCGAAGGGCGTCGACGAGCTCTTCCGCCGTGGTCGCCCGCAGCGCCGGAACGCCGAATCCCCTGGCGACGGCCTGCCAGTCCACGGCCGGGTCACCGAGATCGGTCATGCCCGCTGCGGCCGCGCCGGGAGCGTCGACCCCCGATCGCTGCAGTTCCGCCTCGAGGATGCGGTAGCGGGAGTTGGAGCAGATCACGGTCGTGACGTCGAGACCTTCCCTGGCCTGCGTCCACAGCGCCTGGACCGTGTAGGCGGCGCTGCCGTCGGCCTGCAGGTTGATGACCGGTCGTCGCGGGCAGGCGATGGCGGCACCGGTGGCGACCGGCATGCCCATCCCGATCGCGCCCCCGGTCTGCGAGAGCTCGGTGTGCGCCGGGGCGGCGGCGGCGATCTCCGGGTAGGCGGCCGAGGAGGACACGCCTTCGTTGACCACGATCGAGTTCTCCGGCTGAGTGCGCACGATCGCCGCCGCAACGGCGGCCGCGTCCAGCTTCCCGCTCGGATCGCCGATCTCGGGCCGGGGCGTCCACAGCGGTTCGACGGCCGCGCTGTCGGTGGCCGTCGCCAGCGCTCGCAGCGCGCCCAGCGCGTCCTGGTCCGGATCGGCCAGCGGGTGCACCCGCAGGACCTCCGGTAGCGGGTGGCTGGGCATGCCCTTGTAGCCGAAGAACGCCACGGGCTTGCCCGCCCCGATCAGCACGAGATCGGAGAAGTCCTCGAGGAGGGCGAACACGTCCTCCGGGAAGTAGGGCAGCGAGCGGATGGGCGGGATGTCCGGGCCGCGTTCCAACCGGGCGAAACCGCGCTCGCACAGCAGCTCGCCACCGGCGTTGGCCGCGATCCGCGCGGCGGTGCGCACGCCCTCGGCCTCCAGCGCGTGCCCGCCGAGCAGGAACGCCGGCCTGCGACCCGCCGAGACCACCTTGGCCACGTCGGCGATCCGCTGGTCGTCGACGGCCTGCCGGGCGGCGATGGCCGGAGCGGGTGCGGGCATGCCGCCCTGGTTCCACATGTGGTCGGCCGCCGCGATCAGCGTGGAGGGCATCCGCCGTTCCAGCGCGGCCGCGTAGGCCGCGGCGAACTCCGCGGAAGCGGCTTCCGCGGAAGTGGTCCGGCTGACCTGTCCGGACACCGGCCACGCCAGCGATTCGATGTCGCTGCCCAGCGGAGCGTCCGCGGGCTGGTGCCAGGACGCGTGCTCGCCCACGACGTTGACGATCGGAGTGCGGGCCCTGCGCGCGTTGTGCAGGTTGGCGATCCCGTTGGCCAGTCCGGGACCGAGGTGCATCAGCGTCATCGCGGGGGAATCGCTCATCCGGCCGTACCCGTCGGCCGCGCCGGTCACCACGCCTTCGGACAGGGCCAGGACCGACCGCGGCGCCTCCACCTCGTCGAACGCCTCGACCAGATCGATCTCAGTGGTACCGGGATTGGCGAAGCACACCTCGACTCCGGCGGTCGCGGCGGTCGTGAGCAGGCTTTCGGAACCCTTCACCAGGTAGCTCCCTCCGAGCGGATCAAGCCTCATGCTCACCGCCCGAACAACCATCGGCAAGCGGGAGGCGCGCGGCGTCAGTCCTGATGGGCGAGCAGGTGCTGCAGGAGGAACCGGCTCAGCGAGTCGGGGGCCTCCTCCGGGATCCAGTGGGTCACGTCCTCGAGCATCTCGAAGGTGTAGGGGCCCGTGACGTGCTGCTCGGTGGCCATGGCCGCCGTCGAGCCGACCGCCACGTCCTCGGTGCTCCACACGTAGAGGGTGGGAACCTCGACCGGCCCGATCCGCGGGTTGTACTTCATGGCGCGGTACCAGTTCAGCGCGCCGGTGAGGGCGCCGGGCTCGGTGAGGCGCTGGACGTAGTCGTCGACGTGGTGGTCCGGAACGCCACCGGGGTAGTAGATGCGGCGGAGCTTCTTCGCGTTCTCCTCCAGCAGCGTCTTCTCCGCGGTCGACGCGCGCAGGGCCTGCATGTAGGCGGAACGCTGCTGCTGGTCCTCGTCCTCGCGGATGGCCTCGGCGAAGGCGTCCGTGTGCGGGATCGAGACCGCTGTGAGGGTGCGGACGCGGTCCGGATGCGCGGCCGCGGTCGCCCAGGCCACCGCGGCGCCCCAGTCGTGCCCGACCAGGTCGAAGCGCTGCCAGCCGAAGTGCGCGGCGATGGCCAGCACGTCCCCGACGAGTTCGTTCATCTTGTAGTCGGCGACGTTCTGCGGGCGCACGCCGGGGGAGTACCCGCGCTGGTCGGGCGCGACCGCGAAGCACTCGGCACCGCCGAGCACCGAGAGCTGCTCGCTCCACTCGGCCCCGGCCTCCGGGAAGCCGTGCAGCAGCAACACCGGACGACCGTCGGTCGGGCCCGCGGTCAGCGCGTCGAAGTTCCCGGCTGGTGTGGGGATTTGGATGTACTCGGCCACGGAGCGCACCTTACTGCCGTCGCGGTCCGCGCGACTCCACCCGCCGGGCGAACGCGGCGGGGCGGCGGAACGCGGAAGTTCCACCGCCCCGCCGCGTTCCGCCTACCCGGCGATCCGCCAGCCGAAGGAGCCGGTGTGGCTCTCGCCCGGGCGCAGCGCGATCGTGCCGTCCCCGGTGACGAACGCGTTGGGCGCGCAGGTCATCGGCTCGACCGCGATGCCCTGCCTGCCCGGGCGGTCGCCCTCGGGCGAGTCGTCGGTGTAGCACTGCAGGTAGTCGTGCCTGTCGTCGACCCACAGCTCGACGCCGACGTCCGGCCGATCGAACCGGACCACCGCCGCGCCACCGGTGCGCGCGAGGCCCGTGAACGCGGTGTCCATCCGGGTGCCGCCGAGCCGGCGCGGGCTGCGGAAGTCGTACTCGGTGCCCTCCACCGGGGCGGTCCCGGTCGGGATGAGCCGGTCGTCGACGACGTAGCGGGTGTCCGCCGGGACGGTCAGCACGATGTCGTCGATCTTCCCGCCTGGCCCCGCCGCCAGGTAGGTGTGGTTGGCGGTGCCGAACGGCGCCGCGGACTCCCCGATGTTGGTGGCGGTCAGCGTGCTGCGCACGCCGCTCTTGTCGATCGCGAACTCGATCTCGAAGGACAGCTGGAACGGGTAGCCGTAGGTCGGCGGGAGCGCGTAGGACAGCACCACGGCGTCGCGGCTCCACCGCACCGGTTGCCATTCCACGAAGCTCATCAACCCGTGCAGCGCCGCGTCGTTCTCCGGTTCGTTGATCGGTACTCGCAGCTGCCTGCCGCCGAAGGTGTACGCGCCGCGGTCGATCCGGTTGGGCCACGGGAGGATGGTCTTTCCGCGGTAGCCCTCGCCCGACCTCGTCGGGCGAGTGGGTCAACAGCATCTCGGCGCCGTCGACCGTCCAGGACAGCAGCGTCGCCGCGACGCCGGCGATCACCGCTCTGTGCCGCCCGGTGCCGATCTCGTAGAGCCGTCCGCCCGGCCCGCGGTGGTGACCGCTGCGGTGGCGCCCGCAGCCGACAGCAGCGCGGTGCGTCTGCTCAGCTTCGGGTTCATCGGTTCCCTCCAGGGGTGCCGGCATCGATCGCGGCGAGGTTGTGGGCCCGGACCTCGGCCGCGTCGGGCTTGAGGATCCGCCGGTCGTAGGTGAGCAGACCGTTGACCTCGTTCTCCACGTCGGTGGTCTGGGTGTAGATGGCGGCGGAGAGGCCGTTCTCCCGGGTGATCCGGGCCAGCTCGGCGCTCACCTCCCCGTAGCGCTCGGTGAGTTGCGCGCGGCTGCCGGTCATCTCGTAGGCGGTGGGATCGCCGGGCCAGAGGTGGCCTTCCTCGGCCAGCCCCAGTCCGCCGTACTCCCCGTCGACGATCGCCCGGTCATCGCTGATCGTCGGCGCGCCGGGACCGACGTAGGTGTGGTCGTCGTACATGTCGCCCGCACCGCTGTCGGGCAGCGAGTAGCAGCAGTTCACCCCGCTCGAGATGTCGATCAGCCGGGTCGGATCGGTCCGCCGCACCAGATCGGCGATTCCGGCGGTGTCGAACTCGCCCCAACCCTCGTTGAACGGAACCCACGTGACCACCGAAGGGGAGTTGTGGTGCTGGTCCATCATGTCGACCAGCTCGTCGCGGTAGTTCTCCCGCATCTCCGCGGACGGGCGCGGGGTCTCCTCCGGCGGGACGCTCAGGTCGATCGGCAGCGACGGCATGTCCTGCCAGACCAGCAGGCCGAGCCGGTCGGCGTGGTAGTACCAGCGCTGCGGCTCGACCTTGACGTGCTTGCGGACCATGTTGAAGCCGAGCTCCTTGGTGACCTCCAGGTCGTAGCGCAGCGCTTCGTCGGTCGGCGCGGTGTAGATGCCGTCCGGCCAATACCCCTGGTCGAGCGGACCGTGCTGGAACAGGATCTCGCCGTTGAGCGCCATCCGCGGCCTGCCCTGGTCGTCCTCGGCCATCTCGACGGTGCGCAGGCCGGTGTAGCTGCCGACCTCGTCGACGACCGAGCCGTGCTCGTCGAGCAGCCGCACCTCCAGGTCGTAGAGGTACGGATCGTCGGGGCTCCACAGATGCGGTTCGGGCACCTCGACCCGCATCGGTGCTCCGGTCTCACCCGCGGCGGAGGCGACCTCGTTGCCCTGGTGGTCGCGGACGTCGACCTGGAGAGTCCGTCCTCCCGTGGTCTTCGCGCCGATGTCGAAGCCGGTGAGATCGGGGGTGACGCCGAGCTCGCCGATGTGCGCCTCGGACACGGGCTCGACCCACACCGTCTGCCAGATGCCGGAGGCTCCGGTGTAGAGGATTCCGCCGGGTTCGTCGCGCTGCTTGCCGACCGGGTGCGGGGCGTTCTCGTTGGCGTCGCTGACCTTCACAGCGATCCGCTGCTGGGCCCCGGGCGCGAGCGCATCGGTGATGTCGGCGGAGAAGGACGTGTAGCCGCCCTCGTGCGTCGCGACTCGGTGTCCGTTGACCGAGACCTCGGCTCGCTGGTCGACGGCGCCGAAGTGCAGCAGCAGCCGTTCGCCCTGCCAATCCGGTGGGACCGTGAAGGTGCGCTCGTAGAGCATGTGGTCGTCGTGGCGCTGGACGCCGGAGAGCCCGCTCTCCGGCGGGTAGGGCACCAGGATCTGCTCCGAGGTGGTCTCCGGTGGTTCGGAGCTGCCCGCGTAGTTCCACAGGCCGTTGAGGTTGAGCCAGCGCTCGCGGGTCAGCTGTGGTCGCGGGTACTCGGGTAGCGCGTTGTCCGGGCCGACCTCCTCGGTCCAGGGCGTCGTCAGCGGCGGCTGCTCGGCCTGCCATCGCTCGGTGGGCGCGGCGGCCGCGGGCGGTCCTGCCGCGGTGACGAACAACGCGGTGGTGAGTGCGGTGGCGAGTGTTCCGGGCAAGTCCATCCTTGTCCTCCTGCACGCTGGTGAATCCGAAAAAAATCACCAGTAATCAACAAGAGTGACCAACACCGCACGGGAGGTCAACGCTGGTGAAGCAGGGTCCGCGAAACGGAGCAACGCCCCGCGCCCGACGAACCCGGTGGGGCGGCCCGTCCGTGCCGGCGCGCGGGGGAGGAGCGGTCCGCCGGCTTCGCGTCGCACGCTCGCATCCCGCCGCGGTCTCCGCTCGGCGGCGCGAACCGCAGCGCGGAACGTGGCGCGGAACGCGGTGCGGAACGTGGCGTCAAGGACGATGTGGTGATCATCGCCGCGCCATCCGCGGGAGAGATCATTCGAGATCGGAAGGCATTCGCCGCAGAAAGCGGAGGGATATGTCTCCGGTGCCGAGTCGCGCGGGAAGGCGTCTCGCGATCCGCGAGAAGGTGTTGACGCGAGCGGCGGGCGTCCCGCCATCTGGACTTCCACCCAGTCGAACATCGACCGGAAACTCCGGTGATGGGGCGCCGCGATGGAGGTTGTATTCGCAGGTCATCGCAGTGATCGCGGCTGCTGAATCGGTCTGGCTTCGGGCCAGTGACACCCCTGATTGACTGGTTTCTCAGAAATGGGTATGGCGCCGCGGGGGTGGAGACCGTAACATCCGACATCCGCTCTTCGATGCAACGGTTGTGCGGGATAAAAAGTCAACCGCCACATCGGCAAACCGATCAAAATTTATCGGTTCTCACTGTTGTGCAATTCTCATTTATATGCTATAGGCGCGCGCGTCAGTATACACGCGCCGGTGACTTAGTGCACTCATGTGATCGTTATGCGGTCTGTAAATTAGTGGAATAATCCCAGGTAGTCGCGCATTTTTTCACCCTGGGTAACAATGCGAATCACGCAATCATCGCATTGCGGTGATTAGTGTCACACGTTTGTACGCTTGATTCCCGATCTCTTTCGCCTAGGTTGGTTAAGCGACGCACGGAAATGCGTCACGCCGGTTGGCAAGGAAGCCAGCCGTGTGTGATCGGCGTGGTGCCGCGGCCTTGAGCGTTTCTCGGCTGCCCACGCCGGTCGGAGGTGTTGCCTTTTTTCGCAGTGGCGACCCGCACGGCCGCGAGTCACATGCTCGGGGCACGGATTTGCGCATGCCTGAAGTTTGTGGGTGGCGCATGACCAACGTGAGTGGTGGGAGTGAAAATGGCCAAGAGCGTGGACGACCTGGCTTCTGGTGAGAGCGCGGGTTCAGCTGATACAGCTGATCTCGTGGCCCGGGAGGAGCAGGTCTTCGGCGAAAATCCGTTGGAGGTGCGCGAGTCCGACCACTACACCCACGAGTACGTCGGTGGATTCGTGGAGCAGTGGGACGACCTGATCGACTGGAAGAAGCGGTACGAGTCCGAGGGCTCGTTCTTCGTCGATCAGCTGAAGGCTCGGGGTGTCAAGTCCGTGCTGGACGTGGCCACCGGTACCGGGTTTCACTCGGTGCGGTTGCTCGAGGAGGGCTTCGAGACGGTCTCCGCGGACGGCAGCCCGCAGATGCTGGCCAAGGCCTTCGAGAACGGCCTCGAGTACGGCGGGCACATCCTGCGCGTCGTGCACGCCGACTGGCGCTGGCTGAATCGTGACGTCCACGGTGAATACGACGCGATCATCTGCCTGGGGAACTCGTTCACGCACCTGTTCTCCGAGCGCGACCGCCGGAAAACCCTCGCCGAGTTCTACGCCATGCTCAAGCACGACGGCGTTTTGATCATCGACCAGCGGAATTACGATTCCATTCTGGACGAAGGCTTCTCCTCGAAGCACACGTATTACTACGCTGGTGAGGACGTTTCCGCGGAGCCGGATTACGTGGACGAGGGCCTGGCCCGATTCAAGTACACGTTCCCGGACAAGCAGGAATTCTTCCTCAACATGTACCCGTTGCGGAAGAACTACACGCGGCGCCTGCTGCGTGAGGTCGGCTTCCAGAGCATCGACACCTACGGCGACTTCCAGGCCACCTACAAGGACGGTGAGCCGGACTTCTACATCCACGTGGCGGAGAAGAAGTACGTCGAGGAAGACGACCTGGCCGACACGTACTCGAGCGCGGTGCACACCGCCCGCGACTACTACAACTCCGAGGACGCGGACAACTTCTACTACCACGTCTGGGGCGGCAACGACATCCACGTCGGCCTGTACGAGACCCCGGACCAGGACATCGACACCGCTTCGCGCCGGACCGTCGAGCGGATGGCCTCCAAGCTGGAGATCACCCCGGAGACCCGGATCCTCGACATCGGTGCCGGCTACGGCGGTGCGGCCCGCTACCTGGCCAAGACCTACGGCTGCAAGGTCGCGTGCCTGAACCTCTCCGAGGTGGAGAACCGGCGCAACGTCGAGTTCAACCGGGCCGAGGGCCTGGACCACCTGATCGAGGTCAAGGACGGGTCCTTCGAGGACATCCCGTTCCAGGACAACGCGTTCGACATCGTGTGGTCGCAGGACGCGATCCTGCACTCCGGTGACCGGCCGCGCGTCCTCGAAGAGGTCACCCGCGTGCTCAACGCCAACGGGTCCTTCCTGTTCACCGACCCGATGGCCGCGGACAGCGCCAAGAAGGACGACCTCGGCCCGATCCTGGACCGGCTCAACCTGGACAGCATGGGGTCGCCCGGCTTCTACCGCCGCGAACTCGCCCGTCTGGGCCTGCAGAACTTCGAGTTCGAGGACCTGACCGAGTACCTGTCCATGCACTACGGCCGGGTGCTGCAGGAGCTGGAAGCCCACGAGGGCGAGCTGGCCAACAAGATCAGTGACGAGTACCGGACCAAGATGAAGGCCGGTCTGCGCAACTGGGTCAGCGGAGGCAAGGCGGGCAACCTCGCCTGGGGCATCATCCACGCCCGGGCCTGACCCCGAGAACAACCCGCAGTTACCAAGTACGCAAGGATCAACACCCCATCAGCAGTGAGGTGAGGAGCAGTCGTGAGTGAGATCAACCGCCGGTTGTTCACCAGTGAGTCGGTGACCGAGGGCCACCCCGACAAGATGTGCGACGCGATCAGCGACTCGATCCTGGACGCCATGCTGGCCCAGGACCCGAAGTCCCGCGTGGCGGTGGAAACCATGATCACGACCGGCCAGGTGCACGTCGCCGGCGAGGTCACCACGAAGGCCAACATTGACGTCCCGAGCCTGGTTCGGGACACCATCCTGGAGATCGGCTACGACTCCTCGGAGAAGGGCTTCGACGGCGCTTCCTGCGGTATCAGCGTCTCCATCGGCAAGCAGTCCCCGGACATCGCCCAGGGTGTCGACGAGGCGCACGAGAAGCGCGTCGAGGGCAGCGAGGACGAGATCGCCAAGCAGGGCGCGGGCGACCAGGGCCTGATGTTCGGCTACGCCTGCAACGACACCGACGAGCTCGCGCCGCTGCCCATCACGCTGGCGCACCGCATGTCGCGTCGTCTGACCAACGTGCGCAAGGACGGCACGCTGCCGTACCTGCGCGCCGACGGCAAGACGCAGATCACCGCGGAGTACGTCGGTGACAAGGCCGTGGCTCTGGACACGGTCGTCCTGTCCACTCAGCACGCCGAGGACATCGACCTCGAGGGTCAGCTGATGGGCGACATCCAGAAGCACGTCATCACGCCGGAGATCGAGCGTGCGGGCATCGACGCGGACGACGCCCGCGTGCTGATCAACCCGACCGGTCGCTTCGTCGTCGGCGGCCCCATGGGTGACGCCGGTCTGACCGGCCGGAAGATCATCGTCGACACCTACGGCGGCATGGCCCGCCACGGTGGCGGTGCCTTCTCCGGCAAGGACCCGTCGAAGGTGGACCGCTCGGCCGCGTACGCGATGCGCTGGGTCGCCAAGAACGCCGTCGCCGCCGGTCTGGCCGACCGCTGCGAGGTCCAGGTCGCCTACGCGATCGGCAAGGCCGCCCCGGTCGGCCTGTTCGTGGAGACCTTCGGAACCGAGAACGTCGACCCGGCCAAGATCCAGTCCGCGGTCAACGAGGTCTTCGACCTGCGCCCGGGCGCGATCGTGCGTGACCTCGACCTCCTTCGGCCGTTGTACGCCGCGACCGCTGGATACGGTCACTTCGGGCGCAACGACGTCGATCTGCCGTGGGAGCGCACGGACCGCGCCGAGGCCCTGAAGGCCGCGGCCGGACTCTGATCAAGACCGACCGAGCAGACGCAGGCTGCGGGGCGCGACGCGCTCGTGTCCCGCAGCCTGCCCTGGTGAAGGAGTAATTTCAGTGCGGATTGCGGTGACCGGTTCGATCGCCACCGACCATCTGATGTCCTACCCCGGTAGGATCAGCGACCAGCTCGTCGCCGACCGGCTCGACCAGGTCTCCCTGTCGTTCCTGGTCGACGAGCTCGACGTCCGTCGCGGCGGGATCGCCGCCAACATCACCTTCGGGCTGGGCAAGCTCGGAGTGACCTCGACGCTGGTCGGCGCCGTCGGCAAGGACTTCGACGAGTACGCCGCGTGGCTCTCCCGCCACGGTGTCGACACCAAGTCGGTCTACGTGTCCGAGACCAAGCACACCGCTCGGTTCCTGTGCACCACCGACACCGACCACAACCAGATCGCCTCGTTCTACCCGGGCGCCATGTCCGAGGCCCGCGAGATCGAGCTCAAGCCCATCGCCGACAAGCTCGGCGGTCTCGACATCGTGGTCATCTCGGCCAACGACCCGGACGGCATGCTCCGGCACACCCAGGAGTGCCGGGACCGCGGCTACAAGTTCCTCGCCGACCCCGGTCAGCAGCTGGCCCGGATGGAAGGCGACGACATCCGTAAGCTGGTGGAGGGCGCCGAGTACCTGTTCACCAACGAGTACGAGAGCGGTCTGCTGCTGCAGTCCACCGGCTGGACCAAGGACGAGGTCCTCGACCGCGTCGGCAAGTGGGTCACCTCGCTCGGCCCGAAGGGCGTGCAGGTCGAGGCCAAGGGCGAGAAGACCTTCGTGGTCGAGCCGCCGAAGGAAAAGCAGAAGGGTGACCCGACGGGCGTCGGTGACGCGCTGCGCGCCGGCTTCCTGGCCGGTCAGTCCCACGGTCTCGGCATCGAGCGCTCGCTGCAGCTCGGCTGCACGCTGGCCACGGTGTCGCTGGAGACCGACGGGCCCCAGGAATACGACTTCGAGCGGGAATCCTTCCTGGCTCGCATCGCAGAGGCCTACGGCGAAGAAGCGGTCGCCGAGGTCAAGCCGATTCTGCGCTGACGGACGGGGAGTAGCGGTATGTCAGACCGGCACAATGATCCCAGCGGTTTTCTCAAAGCCCTAGATGAGCGCGTCCTTGTCGGGGATGGCGGCATGGGCACGGCGCTGCAGGAGTACGAGCTCGATCTGGAAGCGGATTTCCAGAACCTCGAGGGTTGCAACGAGATCCTCAACGAGACGCGGCCCGACGTGGTGCGCTCGATCTACAACGGGTTCCTGGCGAGCGGCTCGGACGCCATCGAGTCGAACACCTTCGGCTGCAACCTGCCCAATCTCGGTGAGTACGGGATCGAAGAGCGCATCCGCGAACTCTCCGAGAAGGGCGTGGCGCTGGCCAAGGAGTGCTGCGCCGAGTACTCCACGCCGGACAAGCCCCGCTTCGTGCTCGGCTCCATGGGACCGGGCACCCGGCTGCCGACGCTGGGACACGCACCGTACGCGCAGCTGAGGGACGCGTACTACGAGCAGGTGCTGGGAATGCTCGACGGTGGCGTCGACGTCGTGCTGGTGGAGACCTCGCAGGACCTGCTGCAGACCAAGTCCGCGATCGTGGCCGCCAAGCGGGCCATGGAGGCGCAGGGCAAGTGGGTGCCGATCATCGCCCACGTCACCGTGGAGCAGACCGGCACCATGCTGGTCGGCTCCGAGATCGGTGCCGCGCTGACGGCGCTCGAGCCGTTGGGCATCGACATGATCGGCATGAACTGCGCGACCGGTCCGGCGGAGATGAGCGAGCACCTGCGGGTGCTGGCCGAGCACGCGACCGTGCCGATCTCGGTCATGCCCAACGCGGGTCTGCCCGAGCTCGGTGACAACGGTGCGGTCTACCCGTTGCAGCCGAACGAGCTGGCCGAGGCCCTGGTCGACTTCGCCAACAACTACGGTTGCCGCCTCGTCGGCGGTTGCTGCGGTGTGACCAACGAGCACGTGCGCCAGGTGGCGGCGGCCGTCGAGTCGCTCACCCCCACGGTGCGCACTCCGGAGATCATCCCGTCGATTTCGTCGATGTACCAGGCGATCCCGTTCGAGCAGGACGCCTCGATCCTCAACGTCGGCGAGCGGACCAACGCCAACGGGTCAAAGGCGTTCCGCGAGGCGATGATCGAGGAGCGCTACGACGACTGCATCGAGATCGCCAAGGGGCAGACCCGCGAGGGCGCGCACATGCTCGACCTGTGCGTGGACTACGTCGGCCGCGACGGCACGCAGGACATGAGGGAGCTGGCGTCCCGCCTGGCGACCTCGTCGACGCTGCCGATCATGGTGGACTCCACCGAGGCCGATGTGATCGAGGTCGGGCTGGAGCACCTCGGTGGTCGGTGCGCGATCAACTCGATCAACTACGAGGACGGCACCGAGCCCGGCGGTCGCTACGACCGGGTCATGAAGATGGCTGTCGAGCACGGTGCGGCCGTGGTGTGCACCTGCATCGACGAGGAAGGCCAGGCCCGGACCGCGGAGTGGAAGCTGCGCGTGGCCGAGCGGCTGATCGAGGACCTCACGCAGAACTGGGGCCTGGACGAGTCGGCGATCATCATCGACACCCTGGTCTTCCCGATCACCACCGGTCAGGAAGAAGTCCGCAAGGACGGCATCGAGACGATCAACGCCATCCGCGAGCTCAAGAAGCGCCACCCGCGGGTGCAGACGACTCTGGGCCTGTCGAACGTGTCGTTCGGGCTCAATCCGGCGGCCCGCCAGGTGCTCAACTCGGTGTTCCTCAACGAGTGCCGGGAAGCCGGCCTGGACAGCGCGATCGTGCACGCCTCGAAGATCCTGCCGATGAACAAGATCGATGACGAGGCGCGCGAGGTCGCCCTCGACCTCGTCTACGATCGCCGTCGTGCGGGCAGCGAGGAGGAGTCGTTCTACGACCCGCTGCAGAAGCTGATGGAGCTGTTCGAGGGCAAGACGGCAGCGTCCACCGGTGCTTCCAAGGCCGAGGAACTGGCCGCGATGCCGCTGTTCGAGCGCCTGAAGCAGCGCATCATCGACGGTGAGATGAACGGTCTCAACGCCGATCTCGACGAGGCGATGCAGGAGAAGGCACCGCTGCAGATCGTCAACGAGGATCTGCTCGGCGGCATGAAGGTCGTCGGTGACCTGTTCGGTTCGGGACAGATGCAGCTGCCGTTCGTGCTGCAGTCCGCCGAGGTCATGAAGACCGCGGTGGCCCACCTCGAGCCGCACATGGAGAAGGACGACTCCGGCGGCAAGGGCAAGCTGCTGCTGGCCACGGTCAAGGGCGATGTTCACGACATCGGCAAGAACCTGGTCGACATCATCGTGTCCAACAACGGTTACGACGTCGTCAACATCGGCATCAAGCAGCCGATCAACACGATCATCGAAGAGGCCGAGAAGCACAAGGTCGACGCGATCGGCATGTCCGGCCTGCTGGTCAAGTCGACGGTGATCATGAAGGACAACCTCGAGGAGATGAACTCCCGGGGCATCGCCGACAAGTATCCGGTGATGCTGGGTGGCGCCGCGCTGACCCGCACCTATGTGGAGAACCAGCTCGACGAGGTCTTCGAGGGCGACGTCCGCTACGCCAAGGACGCGTTCGAGGGCCTGACCCTCATGGACCGCATCATGTCCGCCAAGCGGGGCGACAACCCCGAGCAGGACGAGGCGGAGAAGCAGAAGAAGGCCGAGCGCAAGGCACGCCACGAGCGGTCCCAGCGGATCGCTGAGGAGCGCAAGGCCAAGCAGGGCGAGCTGCCGAGCCTCGACGACACCACCAGGTCGGACGTCGACCAGGACCCGGGTGTGCCCACGCCTCCGTTCTGGGGCACCAAGGTGGTCAAGGGCGTCCCGGTCGCCGACTACCTGTCGATGCTCGACGAGCGGGCCACGTTCTTCGGCCAGTGGGGCCTGCGCGGCACCAAGAAGGGCGAGGGACCGTCCTACGAGGAGCTCGTGGAGACCGAGGGGCGGCCGCGGCTGCGCGCCTGGATGGACGAGCTGCAAACCAAGGGCATCCTGCAGCACGCGGCGGTGGTCTACGGCTACTTCCCGTGCGTCTCCGAGGGCAACGACCTCATCGTGCTCGACAAGGAGGAGCCGGACGCCCAGGAACGGCACCGCTTCCACTTCCCGCGCCAGCAGCGGGACCGGCGGCTGTGCCTGGCCGATTTCTACCGCTCGCGGGAGCTGGCCGAGCAGACCGGTCAGGTCGACGTGCTGCCCATCCAGCTGGTCACGATGGGTCAGCCGATCGCCGACTTCGCCAACGAGCTGTTCGCCGCGAACTCCTACCGGGACTACCTGGAGATCCACGGCCTGAGCGTGCAGCTCACCGAGGCGCTGGCCGAGTACTGGCACCGCCGGGTCCGGCGCGAGCTGCTGTGGACGGGCGGCAGCAACGTGGCTCAGGAGGACCCCGAGGACGTCCAGGAGTTCTTCAAGCTCGGTTACCGGGGCGCGCGCTACTCGTTCGGCTACGGCGCCTGCCCGGAGATCGAGGATCGCGCCAAGCTGGTCGACCTGCTCGAGTCCCACCGCATCGGTGTCGAGCTCTCCGAGGAGTTCCAGCTCCACCCGGAGCAGTCGACCGACGCGATCGTCGCCCACCACCCGGAAGCGAAGTACTTCAACACCTGATTCCGCTGGTCCAAACAGCTGAAATTTGGTTAAAAGAGAAAGGAAGTCATGAGCGTAGAGCTGCAGAAGGTCAACGGTATTGATTTTGCCGTGCGGGACCTT
>NZ_BAAARA010000022.1:0-42512 GCF_039531955.1 Saccharopolyspora halophila | reverse complement strand
CCGAAGCCCTCAAACCCGGCTTCGACGAGACCACCAGCACCAGGCTCCGCGCCCGCGTGGAGACCCTCGCCACCAAGCACCCGCTCTACCCGAACGTGAACGGAGGGTTCTGATGTCGCCCACTCCTGGTGCCGACCTGCCGGATCACCCGGATTGGCTCTGGGGCTCGCCGGAGCCGAAATCCTCTTACGACGTGGTGATCGTCGGCGGTGGTGGTCACGGGCTGGCCACGGCCTACTACCTCGCGGTCAACCACGGCATCACCAACATGGCCGTGCTGGAGAGCGGGTGGCTGGCCGGCGGGAACATGGCCCGCAACACCACGATCATCCGCTCGAACTACCTCTGGGACGAGAGCGCCGGCCTCTACGAGCACGCCATGAAGCTCTGGGAGGGCCTGGAGGAGGACCTGGACTACCCGCTGCTGTTCTCCCAGCGCGGAGTGCTCAACCTGGCGCACTCCCTGCAGGACGTCCGCGACAGCAAGCGGCGCGTGGGCGCCAACCGGCTCAACGGCATCGACGCGGAGTGGCTGGACCCGCAGCAGGTAGCCGAGATCTGCCCGATCCTGAACACCTCCGAGGACCTGCGCTACCCGGTTCTGGGGGCGACCTGGCAGCCGCGCGCCGGGATCGCCAAGCACGACCACGTCGCCTGGGGCTTCGCCCGCGCCCTCGACCGCATGGGCGTCGATCTCGTCCAGAACTGCCAGGTCACCGGCTTCGACCGGATCGGCAACCGCATCACCGGCGTGCGCACCACCCGCGGCGACATCGCCACCGGCAAGGTCGCCCTCGCCGCGGCCGGATCCACCTCGGTGCTGGCCGACCAGCTCGGACTGCCGTTGCCGATCCAGAGCCACCCGCTGCAAGCGCTGGTCTCCGAACTCCTCGAACCGGTGCACCCCACAGTGGTCATGTCGAATGCCGTGCACGTCTACGTCAGCCAAGCCCACAAGGGCGAGCTGGTGCTCGGCGCTGGCATCGATTCCTACAACTCCTACGGGCAGCGCGGGTCGTTCCACACCATCGAGCGTGAACTGACCGCGGCCGTCGAGCTGTTCCCCATGTTCTCCCGCGCGCACGTGCTGCGCACCTGGGCCGGTGTGGTGGACGTGACCCCCGACGCCTCAGCCATCATGGGGCTCACCCCGTTCGAGAACCTCTACGTCAACTGCGGTTGGGGCACAGGCGGTTTCAAGGCGACACCCGGCGTTGGCTGGTGCTACGCCCACACCATCGCCCACGACGAACCACACCCGCTGAACGCCCCGTTCAACCTCGACCGCTTCACCACCGGCGCCCTCGTCGACGAACACGGCGCCGCAGGCGTCGCCCACTGAGAAAGAGGTTTTCAGGATGGGTTTGCGTGACGGTGCGAGCAGCGGAACCTCAGACGCCGCCTGGCTCCGGGATCCGCGATTTGAGTATGCGCATACGCGGCACTGCGGCTGTCCTCCCCAGACGACGTCTGAGAACCCGCGGCGGTGCCGGCTGAGTCCCACACCTGAGACAGCGGCTCACGCCGCACCGTGAACCAACTCCTACGAGGAGATTCGCCATGATGTTGATTCCGTGCCCGTGGTGCGGGCCGCGCAACGAGACCGAATACCACTACGGCGGGCAGGCCGACGTCAGCTACCCGGCCGACCCGCACGCCGTGTCCGATGTGGAATGGGCCCGGTTCCTGTTCTACCGCGCCAATCCCAAAGGCGTCCTCACCGAGCGGTGGAACCACCAGGCCGGCTGCCGCCGCTGGTTCACCCTCCGCCGCGAGACCACCACCAACGAGATCTTCCCGGACGACTCCGACGGCGGTGACGAGGTGAACGACCAGTACAGGCTCGCCGAAGGCGGCCGGATCGACCGCGAGCGCCCGCTCCGATTCCGCTTCGACGGACACGACTACGAGGGCTTCGCCGGCGACACGCTCGCCTCCGCGCTGCTGGCCAACGGCGTGCACCAGGTCGGCACCAGCATTCGCTACGGCCGCCCGCGCGGCATCATGGCCGCCGGGCCCGAGGAGCCCAACGCGCTGGTGCAGATCGAGGAACCCTTCCCCGAGCCCATGCTGACCGCGACCACCGTCGAGCTGCGCGACGGGCTCACCGCCACCAGCCTGACCGGACGAGGACGGCTCGCGACCGAGCCCGACCCCGCCCGCTACGACGCGATCAACGCGCACTGCGACGTGCTCATCGTCGGCGCCGGCCCGGCCGGACTGGCCGCCGCCCTCAGCGCCGCCCGCAGCGGCGCCCGAGTCATCATCGCCGACGCCGACACCGAGTTCGGCGGCAGCCTGCTGGGCAGCGGCGAAGAACTCGACCACGCCCCGGCACAACGCTGGATCAACCGCGTGACCGCCGAACTCGAAGCCGCTCCCGAAGTCACCGTGCTGCCCCGCACCACCGTGTTCGGCTGCTACGACGACAACTACCTGGTCGCGGTCGAGCACCGCGGCGAGGACACCTTCACCCGGCAGCGCACCTGGCACATCCGCGCCAGCGAGGTCGTGCTGGCCACCGGCGCCCACGAACGCCCCCTCGTCTTCCCCGACAACGACCGGCCCGGCACCATGCTGGCCACATCCGCCCGCACCTACCTCCACCGCTACGGCGTCCTCCCCGGAAAACGCGCAGTCGTCTACACCACCAACGACAGCGCCTACGCCGCGGCCATCGACCTGCACGACGCCGGACTCGACATCGCGGCGGTGGTCGACGTGCGACCGGTGGCCACCACGTCGTGGGCCGCGCGGTGCATCGACCGCGGCATCCAGATCCTGACCAGCTGCGCGGTGACCGGAACCTCGGGCACCGACCGGGTCAGCGGTGCGCAGGTCTCCCGCCTGCCCTCCGGCGAGTCGGCGCTGACCTTCCCGTCCCAGCTGGACTGCGACGTGCTTCTGGTCTCCGGTGGCTGGAACCCGGCCGTGCACCTGCACAGCCAGGCCCGCGGAACAGTGCGCTACTCCGAGGAGATCGGCGCGCTCGTTCCCGATCGCACCGCCCGCGGCGTGCGCTCGGTGGGTGCGGCCGCCGGAACGTTCAGCACGGTGGACTGCCTGCGCTCCGGCTCCGAAGCGGGCAGCGACGCGGCGCGGGAGGCCGGTTTCGACGCCGACTTCGCCAACGTGCCCAGCGCCTTCTCCTGCCCGGTCACGCCGCCGCAGCCGGTCTGGTTGCTGCCGGGGGTGCCGGCGGAAACCTGCAGCGAGCAGTTCGTGGATTTGGCGCGGGATGGCACGGTCGCGGATGTGCGCAAGGCCGTCGGGGCCGGCATGTCCTCGGTGGAGCACGTCAAGCGGTTCACCACCATCGGTACCGCGCACGACCAGGGCAAGACCTCCGGCCTGCTGTCCTCGGGTGTGATCGCCGAACTGCTCGGCGTGGACGTCAGCACCGTCGGCGCGACCACGTTCCGCCCGCCGTATGCGCCGGTGCCCTTCGCCGCGCTGGCGGGACGGGACCGCGGGGATCTCTACGACCCGGTCCGGGTCACCGCGATGCACGACTGGCACCTCGATCAGGGCTGCCCGTTCGAGAACGTCGGCCAGTGGAAGCGCCCCTGGTACTACCCGCAGGACGGCGAGGACATGCACACCGCGGTGCTGCGCGAGTGCCACGCGGTGCGCACCGGGGTGGGCATGCAGGACGTCTCCACCCTCGGCAAGATCGATGTGCAGGGCCCGGACGCCGCCGAGTTCCTCGACCTCGTCTACACCAACAAGATGAGCACCCTGAAGGTCGGCCGCATCCGCTACGGGCTCATGTGCCACGCCGACGGCATGGTCTTCGACGACGGCACCGTGATGCGCACCGGCGAGCACCGCTACCTGATCTCGACGACCTCCGGTGGTGCGGCCGGGGTGCTGGAGTGGCTGGAGGACTGGCTGCAGACCGAGTGGCCGCACCTGCGGGTGCACCTGACCTCGGTCACCGAGCACTGGGCCACCATCGCCCTGGCCGGGCCGCGTTCCCGCGAGGTCCTGTCCCGGGTGGCCACTGATATCGATCTGGACAACGACGCGTTCCCGTTCATGTCCTGGACCGACGGGAAGGTCGCCGGCAGGCAAGCCAGGGTCTGCCGGATCAGCTTCTCCGGCGAGCTGGCCTTCGAGATCAACGTGCCCTGGTGGTACGGCCGCGAGATCTGGGAAGCCCTGCACGAAGCAGGCACACCCCACGGCATCACGCCGTACGGCACCGAAACCATGCACGTCCTGCGCGCGGAGAAGGGCTTCCCGATCGTCGGGCAGGACACCGACGGCACCGTCACCCCGCACGACCTCGGGATGAGCTGGGCGGTGTCGAAGAAGAAGGACGATTTCCTCGGCATGCGCTCCTTCGCCCGCGAAGACACCGCCCGCAATGACCGCAAGCACCTGGTCGGACTGCTGCCCCCGGCCGACTCGACGGTCGTGCCCGAGGGCACCCAGCTCGTCGAGCACACCGAGCTGCCCGAACCACCCGTGCCCATGCTCGGCCACATCACTTCCAGCTACCAAAGCGCCGCGCTGGAGCGCCCGTTCGCACTCGCGCTGGTCACCAGCGGCCGGGACCGCATCGGGCAGACGATCTACGGCCACGTCGGCGACGGGTTCGTGCCCGTCGAGATCACCGAACCGGTCTTCTACGACAAGGAAGGAGCCCGTCGCGATGGCTGAGCTCTACGGCGAATCCCCGCTGGCCGCCCGCGCCGAGGCGCTGGCCGACTCCTCGGTGCCCGGCGAGCTGCGGATCTCCGAGATCGCCTTCACCGCCCAGATCGCGCTGCGCGTCGATCCGAAAAGCTCTGCGGCCGAACGCATCGGCACCGCCATCGGTGCCATGCTGCCCAACCAGCCGGGCCAGGTCGCCCGCACCGGCAACCTGCAGGTGCTCTGGCTCGGTCCTGACGAGTGGCTGCTCGTCGGCAGCGAAGGCAGCGGCGAGCAGATCCAGGCCACCCTGGTCGAAGCCCTCGGCGAGGAACACGGCTCGGTGGCCGACGTATCCGGGCACCGCACGATCGTCGAGGTATCCGGACCGAAATCACGCGAACTGCTGGCCAAGGGCTGCGCCCTGGACCTGCACCGGCGTGCCTTCACCTCCGACCAGTGCGCGCAAACCCTGCTCGCACGCGCCGGGGTCGTGCTGCTGTGCCGGGACCACGAACGACCCAGCTACTGGATCTTCGTGCGCTCCTCCTTCGCCCGCTACCTCGCCGACTGGCTCACCGACGCCGCAACCGAATACCAGAACTGAAACACCGAAACCGAATTGGAGCAGCCAGTGACCGAGGTACGCGGAGTGGTCGCCACCGGAAAGGGAAAGCCGGTGGAGGTCACCACGATCCACGTCCCGGCCCCGGGTCCGGGTGAAGCCGTGGTCCAGGTGCAAGCCTGCGGGGTCTGCCACACCGACCTGCACTACCGCGAGGGCGGCATCAGCGATGACTACCCATTCCTGCTCGGCCACGAGGTGGCCGGGACGGTGGCAGAAGTCGGCGAAGGCGTGCACAACGTCGAGCCGGGCGATTTCGTGGTGCTCAACTGGCGCGCGGTGTGCGGCAGCTGCCGGGCCTGCAACCGCGGCCGTCCGCAGTACTGCTTCGCCACCCACAACGCTTCCCAGCCGATGACCCTGTCCGACGGCACCCCGCTCTCGCCCGCGCTGGGCATCGGTGGTTTCGCCGAGCAGACGCTGGTCCACTCCGGACAGTGCACCAAGGTCGATCCGGCCGCGCGCCCGGCCGTGGCCGGACTGCTCGGCTGCGGAGTGATGGCCGGCATCGGCGCCGCCGTCAACACCGGCAAGGCCGGTCCCGGGGACTCCGTGGCCGTCATCGGCTGCGGCGGTGTCGGGGACGGGGCCATCGCGGGCGCAGCGATGACCGGCGCGCGGCGGATCATCGCCGTCGACACCGACGCGGACAAGCTCGGATGGGCGCGCGAGTTCGGCGCCACGCACACGGTCGACGCGTCCAAGACCGATACCGTCGACGCGATCCGCGAGCTAACCGGCGGTAACGGCGCGGACGTGGTCATCGACGCCGTGGGCGTCCCGAAGACCTACGAGCAGGCCTTCTACGCCCGCGACCTGGCCGGCACGGTCGTCCTCGTCGGAGTGCCCGATCCGCAAATGCGGCTGGACCTCCCTCTGCTGGACGTCTTCGCCCGCGGCGGGGCGCTGAAGTCGAGCTGGTACGGCGACTGCCTGCCCGAGCGGGACTTCCCGATGCTCACCGAGCTGTACCAGCAGGGGCGGCTGCCGCTGGAGAAGTTCGTGACCGAGGAGATCTCCCTCGACGGCGTCGAGGACGCGTTCGAGAAGATGCACCGCGGTGAAGTCCTGCGTTCGGTGGTGACGTTCTGATGGGAATCCGACTCGATCACGCCACGGTCTCGGGGAAGTTCTCCCTCGACGGCGAGGTGCACGAGGTCGACAACAACCTCTGGGTGGTCGGCGACGACACCCAGTGCGTTGTCATCGACGCACCGCACGACGCCGACGTGGCACGGGAACTGGTCGCGGGCCGGGAGGTCCTGGCCATCCTGGCCACGCACGCGCACGACGACCACGTGCGCGTGGCACCGCAACTGTCCGACGCCGTGGGTGCACCGCTGCACCTGCACCCCGCAGACCTGCCGGTGTGGGAACTGACCCACCCGGCGCGGCAGCCCGACGGGCTGCTCGTCGACCGGCAGCTGTTCTCCGTCGGGCGCCTGCACCTGCGGGTCATCCACACTCCTGGTCACACGCCGGGATCGGTGTGCTTCTACTGCCCCGACCTGGGCACGGTGTTCACCGGAGACACCCTGTTCGCGGGCGGGCCGGGCGCAACCGGGCGGTCCTTCTCGGACTTCGACACGATCACGGCGTCGATCCGCGACCACCTGCTCACGCTCCCCCAAGCGACCAAGGTCCACCCCGGCCACGGTCCGGGAACGACCATCGGCGAGGTGATCCCGCACTTCGACGAGTGGGTGGCGCGGGGCTACTGAAGCTCGCCGCCGGGGTGCCTCCCAGCACCGATCGAGGAGGCACCCCGAGCTCGGCGGCTTCACCATCCCCGCCGGCGCCGGCGCAGCGCGCTGGCCGAGACGAGGTCGGGGCGACAAGGTCGTGTCGCCCCGTCCGCCTCGAGACGCCCCCGACCGGCCTTCCCGGGCCCATCGGACGCATCGCCGCCGATTTCCTCGCCGTCGGGGCTTTTTCCATCTCCTCAGTGGATCGAGATCAGTCCGAGGCCGAACCCGCTACCGATTGACCGCGGTGCACACCAGCAGCGCCCGCTTGATCGCCAAGCGGTGGTGATCACCCAGGTCGACCTTCGGCAGTCCGATGAGGACGTACATCGCGGGCACCAGCGGGCTGAGCATGTGGATGGGCTGATCGAGCAGCGATGCGCGGGCGATCTCCATCGCACCGATCCCGTGCTGGACACCTGCCTCCGCGAGGAGCGGCATGGCGCCGAAGTAGAACACGTCGTTGCTCATGCAGAAGGTGAACGGCACGCTCAACACCGCGACGATGATGCTGAAGAACGGCAACCTGGATTCCGGCAGCGCGATGAGCAGGTAGCGCGCCATCTGCTCGATCATTCCGGTACCGGACAGCACTCCGGTGAAAACCGCTGCGGCGAATACCATCGCGACCACCGCGACCACGCTGTCGGCGTGCGAGGCGATGCGGTCGCGCTGCTGGCCCAGCCGCGGGCAGTTGACGATCAGCGCGAGCGCGCAGCCGATCATGAACCACACCGCGACCGGCAACACGCCGACGATGAGCGCGGTGAGCATCGCGATCGTCAGCGCTGCGTTGCACCAGTGCAGCTGCGGACGCAGGGAATCCCGGTCCGGCGCGAGGACGTCGAACTCGGCCGCGCCACCTTCGGGCTCGGCGGAGTCCCCTCCACCAGAACTTCCCGCGCCGACGTGAGCGGCGGTGCGCAGCCTGACGCGTCCACGCAGTCCGAGGGCGTATCGGGATCGCGGGCGCAGCGTGGCTCACCCGCATCCTCGAGCGGCTCACGCTGCGGCTCGAACACAGGAGCTGGCCGAACTACTGGTGCGCTAGCGCGCAGCAGTGCTCTACGGCTTCGGCGAGGCCTGCTCGCGGTCGACGCCACCGGGCGGGTCTCGGTCCAGCAACCGCGAAGCCGAGGATTGCTGGACGTACCGCGCGAGGTCGGCACCGCGGCGACCGACCTGGACATTCCGCCCCGGCTTCGGGACCTGCTGCTCAGCCGGAGCCACGCGGACAACCTGATCACCCTCACCGACGACCCGGTGCTGGTGGCCAACCACCGGCCGGTGACCTGCGGCGACGTCGAACTCGGCAGCGTCCTCATGCTCCGCGACCGCACCGATCTGGAGGCGCTGAACGGGAGCTCGACAAGGTGCGGAGCATGACCGGCACGCTTCGGGGAGATCGATCGCGCCCTGCGAATGCTGCACGAGGGAGATCGACCCACCCGAAGAGCCAGTCGCCGTGGACCCTCCCGACTCGCGTCCGAAGCGCTGCGCAGCAGCGCACAGTCGCGTTCCGCCGCCGGAATCGCCGAGGAACTGGGTGCTTGCCGCGCCACCGCAGCGCTAGCTGGCCGCCTTGACGCAAGACGGGCGAGCCATCATGACGCTGCGATACGGCAGCAACGGACGCCCCGAGCACCAGTACGAACCGATCCCGGCAGCGGGATTACGCCGGCACCGGGCTCTGGCCAGTCGGGGGCGCCTGTTGTCGGGGGGCTCTGCGCGAGCCCTGAAAGGCGAAGCGGTTCCCGGCAGGCGAAACCCGCCACGGGATTGCCCCGTGGCGGGTTTCGTGCTCCCACCGCTACTTCCGGACGAGTTCCTCGTTCTCGAGTTCGGCCGCGGCGACCGACGCGTCGAACTCCGGGGTGTCGAACACCTCGCCGGCGATCGGGTCCTTGGCCGCGTGGGAATCGTTCCACGCCAAGGTCCCCGCATCATCGACCGTGGTGGATTCGGCCGGGATGTCGTGCACCGCGAGCACCGTCGAGGCCTCCCCGGTCTGGGCGCGGGTGCGCACGTAGCGGGGCATGATGGAGGTCTCGTAGCGGAACATCCGCAGCAGCGCGAGCACCGCGAGCACGTAGATGACCGACAGCGGCGCCGCGCTCGCGATCGAGCTGACCTGCAGCACGGTCAGCGCGGCTTCGCCACCGGCGAGCAGCAGCACAGCGCCCGCGATACCGATGATCACCGCCCAGAGCAGCCGGGTCACCCGCGGGGTCTCGGTCCGGCCGCCGTGCGAGAGGACGTCGACCACCAGCGAGCAGGAGTCCGACGACGTCACGAAGAACAGCGTGATCACCACGATCGCGACCACCGCCAGCACGGCTGCCGTTCCCCCGCCGACCGGCAGGTTCTCGAAGAGCTGGAACAGCGCGGTGTCGCTGTCGATGCTGCCACCGGAGCCGACCATCGAGCCGTCTCGCAGCTGGTAGAGCAGCGCGGTGCTGCCGAAGATGGTGAACCACACGATCGCGATGCCCGTGGGCGCCAGCAGCACGCCGAGGATGAACTCGCGGATGGTGCGGCCACGCGAGATGCGGGCGATGAACATGCCCACGAACGGCGCCCAGCTGAGGAACCAGGCCTGGTTGAACAGCGTCCAGCTCAGCGACCATCCGTCGGTGGCGCCGGCCCCGGTGACGAACATCAGCTGCGGGATCGCCTGCACGTACTCGCCGGTGTTCTGCACCACCGACTGCAGCAGGAAGACCGTCGGCCCGATCAGCAGGACGCCGACGGCCAGCAGCGCGGCCAGCGACATGTTGGCGTTGGAGAGCCAGAGCACTCCCCTGTTCAGGCCGGAGACCACCGACAGCGTTCCGGCCACGGTGATCAGCGCGACGATCCCGAGCAGGAGGCCGTTGGACGCTTCGAACCACCCGAGGTGGGCCAGCCCGGCTTGGATCTGCAGGGCGCCCTGACCGAGCGAGGTGGCGACCCCGAAGATCGTGCCGACGATGGCGAAGACGTCGATGGCGTGACCCACCCAGGACTCGATGAGCCTGCGGCCGAAGATCGGTTCGAGCAACCAGCGGACCGACAGCGGGCGCCCCCGCCGGAAGGACATGTAGGCCAGACCGAGGCCGACCACCACGTAGATGCCCCAGGCGTGCAGGCCCCAGTGGAAGAGGGCCTCCCCGATGGCGGTGCGGCTGGCCGCCTTGGTGCCGCCTTCGACGCCTGCGATGTCCGGTGGGGACATCATGTGGTTGAGCGGTTCGGCAACGCCCCAGAAGATCAGGCCGATGCCCATGCCCGCGGAGAACAGCATGGCGAACCAGGAGAACCGGGAGAACTCCGGCCGCTCGTCGTCGCGGCCGAGCCGGATGTTGCCCGCCCTGGACAGGGCCACCCAGAACGCGAAGACCAGGAACGTGGTGACGACCAGGACGTACCACCAGCCGACCGTCGACCCGATAGCGTCCCGCAGGTTCGTGAACGCGGTTTCGGCGTCCTCGCCGTAGGCGGCACCGTACCAGGTCGCGGCGGCCAGGGCGGCGATGATGATCACCATCGCCGGGATGAACACCGGCTTGGACAGGCTGCGCCATGCCGCCGCTAAGGGGTTCGGTGCTGCTTCCGATGGTGAAGCCACAAATAGTCCTCACTTTCCGTGCGGCGACCGGTCACGCGATGTCGCGTCGTCGGCGCGGTGCTGCCCGGGTCGCTCCCGGCGGGTTGCCGCGAGGGGCTACCATGACCGCGCCTTTACACTGATCTGTGTAATTGGAGCAGGGTAATTATACAGATCTGTGAACGTCAAGGAGGCGGGCGTGCAGCATGAGGTAGCGAACATCCACCGGCTGACCCCGAGGGCGCGACGCATACTCGAGGTCTCCTCCGAGCTGTTCTACGACCGCGGCATCCACGCGGTGGGGGTGGACACGATCGCCGCCGAGTCGGGCGTGACCAAGCGCACGCTCTACAACAACTTCGGTTCCAAAGACGCTCTCGTAGCCGCATATCTGACCAACCGGCACGCAACGTGGTGGCAGTCCCTGGAGGAGCGTCTCGCGGCGGCCGAACCACCGCGCGCCCTCGCGCTCTTCGACGTCTACGCCGAGGACGCCCGCACCACCACCCGCGGCTGCGCGTTCCTCAACGCCGCGGCCGAGCTGTCCACTGAACACCCGGCCTACGCGATCATCCGCAACCACAAGCAGGCCGTCGAAGACCGTCTTCGCGGCCTCATCGCCGAGGACCAGCCCGCGGCCGACCCGAGGCGCTTGGCACGACACCTGTTCCTACTGCTGGAAGGCGCGTTCGCCCACCAGGGAATCCACGGCAAGGGGCTGCTGACCGAGGCCCGCGAGTTCGCCAGGAAACTGCTCGCATGACCGGAGCGGGCTCCGCACCCCGCCAACCGACGTGAAAAGAATCCCCGAACGCCCGGAAGGCCGCCGTTCAGGGGTCTTTTCGTCCAGCTGCGTGCGGTTCGCTCAGGCGACGCGCACGTCGATGTCGATGTTGCCGCGAACGGCGTTGGAGTAGGGGCAGACCGCGTCGGCGTCCTCGGCCAGCTGCTGCGCCTGCTGCTTGGAGGCACCGGGCACGTCGACGACCAGCGCGACGCCGAGCGCGTACCCGCCCTGGCCGTTCGAGCCGATCCCGACCTCCGCGGTGACCGAGGCTCCCCCGGCGTCGACGCCGGCCTTGCGCGCCACCAGCTTCAGGGCGCTGTGGAAGCAGGCCGAGTACCCCGCGGCGAAGAGCTGCTCGGGATTGCTCCCGCCACCCTCGCCACCCATCTCCTCGGGAATGGCCAGATCGAGGTCGACGGCGCCGTCCGACGAGCGGGTCCGCCCGCCGCGGCCGTCGCCGGTCGACGTCGCACGGGCCGTGTAAAGAGCCGTCATGTTCGCATCTCCCGATTCTCGGTGATCTGCCGCGCCGCGTCGTTCAGCACGGCCGTCAGGTTTTCCAATGTGGACCGCAGTTCGTCGATCTCGCCGAGCTCCATCCCGGTGGCGGCCACCATCCGCTGCGGGATCTCGCGACCCCGCTGCCGGAGTTCGCGCCCCTCGCCGGTCAGCTCGACGCGCACGGACCGCTCGTCGTCGACGCTGCGACTCCGAGCGAGCAAGCCGCGCGCCTCGAGCCGTTTCAGCAGCGGCGACAACGTTCCGGAGTCGAGCCGGAGCGCGGTACCGAGCTCCTTGACCGTCAGCGACTCGCGCTCCCACAGCGCCAGCAGCACCAGATACTGCGGATAGGTCAGCTCGAGATCGTCGAGGAACGGCCGGTAGAGGTTGGTGAACGCGCGCGACGCGCTGTAGAGCGCGAAGCACAGCTGCCGATCCAGCGTCGATTCCGGTTCCTTCGCCACACCAGTACTGTAGTGCACCATTCAATTGCACACAACCTAGTTGTGCGCAACCGAAATGTCGGTCTCAGGTGACCGCGCCCAACCGCGATCTCAGCTCGGGCAGGAATCCCGGGTAGTTCTGCCGAACCTCGTCGAGGTCGATGTCGTGCGGCAGGGACGTCACCGGTATCTGCTGCAGCAGGAACTTCATCGACTCGCTGATCAGCTGCTGTTCGTCCAGGCCGGAGATCTCCAAGGCGTCGCGGAACCGGTCCGGCACCACCACGCGGTGCTGGGTGGTTTCCTCGCCTTCGTGCACCTCGGCCGCGAACTCGCCGGTATTCAGCTTCAGCACCTGGACGTACTCGCTCATCGTGGGCTCCGGATTCACCACGGGCGGTCGGACGCGGCGTCTCGGCAGGCCGAGCGCACCGTCCGGTGTTCATGGGCGCGGGCCACGAGGACACCCCTCGTCCTGGACGGCGTCCGGCAGGTCCCCGCACGCGGAGGTTCCCCGGCGACGACCTCCGCTCGGCAAACGCGCTCGGATTCGCTCCGCTACGGACGCGACGGAGCCCTGGAACCGCTGCGCAGCACCCGCAGCAGTCCGGCGGCGTCGGCCGGCAGGTCCGCGCCGCGCGACGAGGCCCGCTCGACGTCCCGGCACAGCGCGCGGATCTCGCCGGGCCCCAGTTCGGGGTCGCTCGCGCCTTCCACTCGCAGCCACGCCAGCAGCTCCGCCCAGCTCTCCCAGTGCCACACCCGCAGCACGTGCGAGGCGGCTCGCTTGCCGTACTCGGGACTCGTCCCGCCGACCGACGACCGCTGCCGACGCGAGACCGGGGAACGTTTTCGGTGGCTCATGTCCTCTCCGCGGACGGGGAAACGCCGTGCATGCTCACCGCAGGGGTTTCCGGCCGGGTCCGCGCCGAAACGAACCCCTGTTCAAGACGAGCATCACCGGGACTCGCCCTCCCCGGGCAGCCGCTCGAGCCGCTGCTCCAGGCCGTCCCGGGCATTCGGCACGCGGAACGCCGGAGACGTCACCCGGCCCGGGCTGGCGCCGCGCAGCGCCTCCCGCAGGAACTCCTGCACGGTTCGCGGATGCGGCAGGACGTCCTCGCCCAAGTAGGCCAGCGGCGTCGTGTCCCCGTCGTCGCCGGTACCCACCCGCAACGCCCAACCGCTCACCTCGTCCCAGGTCAGCAGCAGCGGCAGTTCCGCCAGCGCCGGCACCCGCGACTTCACGAGGATGATCACCGTGGTCAGCTCGTCACCGACCTCGAGATCGACCACGCCCATCTCCTCCTCCATGCCGGCGGTCACGCTCCGGACGTAGTTGACCAGGCCGTTGACCACCGAGAGCGTCATGTCCATCGGGAACCCCTTCTCCGCTGCGCCGAACACCCCTCTCCGGGGAGCTGTTTCAGTCTGCGATTCGCGTGAATGAGCCCTCACCGCATGCGGCTACCGCTGAAAACCCCTGAACCCCGGGTATCCGCTCAGCGGGTGTTAACCACCCGGATCGCTTCGTTTGACCGGGAAGTTCCGGGGTACTCCGTGGCCATGCGATTGCCACGTGCGCTGGTCGACGAGTCGGTACCAGCCCTGCTGACGGGATACGCGTGGTTGCCGGGACTGCGCGCCCGCACCGAGTCCGGCGTGGTGCACACGCGGTTGCTGGGGCAGCGAGCGGTCGCGTTGTGCGGGCCGGACGCGGCGCGCTTCTTCTACGACGAGCACAACGTGCGCCGCAGCGGAGCGGTACCGCTGCCGGTGCAGAAGACGCTGTTCGGCAGGAACGCGGTGCACACGCTCGACGGAGCCGATCATCGAGCCCGCAAGCGGCGATTCCTCTCCTACCTCACCCCGGAGATGTCCGAGAACATCGCCGAGCACGTCGCGGCCGCGTGGGACGAAGCCATCGCGGACCAGCGCCCGGGGCAGCAGGTGGTGCTGTTCGACGAGGCGAGCCGGGTGATCACCCGCGGAACGTGCCGCGCCGTCGGCATCCCGCTCGCCGAATCCGAGTTGCCGGGTCTCGCGCGGGATCTGGTGGCGATGGTGGACGGCTTCGCCACGCCCGGGCCACGGCACGGGAGAGCCCGGCGTGCGCGGCGCCGTCGGGAGTCGTGGCTCGCCCGGCTGGTCGACCGGGTGCGGGACGGCAGCCTCGAACCTCCGGAAGGTTCGCTGCTCGAGACGGCCGCCCGGTCTTGGGTTCCGAATGGCGGACTCACCGCCCGAACGGCCGCCGTCGAGCTGCTCAACGTGATTCGCCCGACCGTTGCGGTGTGCTGGTTTATCGCCCACACCGGCCACGCCCTGCACCGCTGGCCGCGCTACCGGCAGCGGTTGCGCGAGGACGATGGCGAATTCGCCGAAGCGTTCGCGCACGAGGTCCGCCGGTTCTACCCGTTCGCGCCGTTCATCGGTGGCAGAGCGGTGCGCGAATCGTCCTGGCGCGGCGAACGGATCCCGGAGGGCGCGATGGTCCTGCTCGACCTGTGGGGCCACAACCACGACCCGGAGCTGTGGGGCGATCCGTACGTCTTTCGCCCGGAGCGCTTCCTCGGGCGGGAGATCGGTCCGTTCGAACTGGTACCGCAGGGCGGCGGTGACCCGGCCACCAACCACCGCTGCCCGGGCGAACCGACCGCGGTCGCGATCCTGGCGACGCTGGCCGTGCGCTTGGCGCGGCTGGACTACCGAGTGCCCGAGCAGGACCTGACGATTTCGCTGCGCCGAGTTCCGGCACGCCCCGAAAGCGGGTTCGTCCTCACCACGTGACGCCCGAGGGCACGACTTCCGACGGGGTCGATGTTTCGCGACCGGGCGCGGTGGTTACTCGAGTGCAGGGGTCTCCGGGAGGCCGGGCAGCGGCATTCGGCCGCGCCCTCTCATCACAACACCGACGCCCACCGTCCTGAGCGCCGAAAGGCTGACACCCATGGTTCGCTTCGGATACACGTTGATGACCGAGCAGTCAGGCCCGCGCGAGCTCGTGGAGCATGCCGCCGCGGCCGAGCGCGCGGGATTCGACTTCGCGGTGATGAGCGATCACTACTCGCCCTGGCTAGACGAGCAAGGGCACTCCCCGTACGCGTGGAGCGTGCTCGGTGCCGTCACCCAGTCGACCGAGCGAATGGACCTGCTGAGCTTCGTCACCGCGCCGATCATGCGGTATCACCCGGCCATCGTGGCGCAGAAGGCCGCCACGATCGGACTGCTCTCCAACGACCGCTTCACGCTCGGCGTCGGTTCCGGTGAGAACCTCAACGAGCACGTGGTCGGCCAGGACTGGCCGCCGGTGAACGTGCGGCACGAGAAGCTCTCCGAGGCGCTGCACATCATGAGGTCGCTGCTGGCGGGCGGTTACGTCAACTTCACCGGGGATCACTACCGCGTCGATTCGGCCAAGCTGTGGGATCTGCCTGATGAGCAGGTCCCGATCGCCACCGCGATATCCGGCAAGCAGGGAATCGAGCGCTTCGCGCCGCTCTCCGACGCCATGATCGCCGTCGAGCCCACCGCCGAGCTCTGCCGCAGCTGGGACTCGGCGACCGGCGGTGGGACGCGGAAGTTCGGCCAGCAACCGATCTGCTGGGACTCGGACCCGGACGTCGCTGCCAAGCGCGCGTGGTCGCAGTTCCGCTGGTTCTCCGGCGGCTGGAAGGTCAACTCCGAGCTGCCCGGGCCCGCTGGTTTCGCCGCCGCGACCCAGTACGTTCGCGAGGAGGACGTCACCGCCGGGATTCCCTGCTGCCGCGAGGTGGAGCCGATCGTGGACGCGGTCTCGTCCTACTGGAAGGCCGGGTTCACCGACATCGCGCTGGTCCAGGTCGGCGTGGACGAGGATCCCGACGGCTTCTTCGGCTTCGCCGAGGAGCAGCTGCTGCCCGCGTTGCGAGAAGCGGCCGGCAGCTGACGAGCGGGCTCGCCGAACGCGATCACGTCGGCGGTCCTGCCCCGGCCGGCTTCGGAAGCCGCTGACGCGGCCGCAACGGCATGCTCGAACTCGCCGAGAATTGTCCAATCCGACTGCGCTCTAAAGGGTTTCACAAGCCCGTGCGGTGGCAACCCGATGGGTGTGCGATGAACGGACGACCAGGAGGTATCGATGGCCGACGACTCGAACAGCCCGGTCAAGGACAAGAACTACAACCTGATCAACGTGCTCCAGTTGTCGCTGCACCACGTCTGGATGCTCGACCAGTACGTCCAGGACGCGCGCTCGCAAGGCGACGAGGAGCTGGCGAACTGGCTGCAGCGCATCCAGGAGAACAACAAGACAGCGGGCCAGCAGGGCAAGGAGATGCTGCTAAAGCGCCTGCAGCGGGAAAACGGCTGAGAGGACGTGGTTCGTCGTGCGAGACCTCCGGATTCGTGATCTGACGATGCGCGTGCGCGACGAGGTCGCCAAGCGCAACCCGATGAAGCACAAGGGCGAGAACCGCGGGACCTCCGGCAAGGCGCGCGAGTCCGTCGCCGCGGAGCCCGCAAACCCGGTCACGCGCACCGGACCGCGCGTGCCGCCCGAACCCCATCGGGCCAAGAACCCGGCCAAGAACNTCGCTGCGAATCGTTCGCAGCGGGCCCCGCTGTTGTTGATACCGGTCAGCGCCGGCGCGGCAGGAACTCCTGCATCTTGGACTTGATGCCCTCCTTGGCCACCGACCAGCCGTCCGGATCGCCCTTGAGCATCGCCTCGGTGACCGATTCGATCTGCTCACGGTTGGCCTGCGGCGGGATCGGTGGAACAGCCGGATCGGTGACGAACTCCACCAGGCACGGCTGTTCGGCGTTGAGCGCCTGCTCCCAGGCATCGGCTACCTCGCCGGGATCCTGGACCCGGATACCGCGGAAACCCGCGGCGCGCGCGAAAGCCGCGTAGTCGAGGTCCGGAACCCGCTGCGAGGGAACGAACTGCGGTGACCCGCCAAGCGCCCGAAGCTCCCAGGTCACCTGGTTGAGGTCGCGGTTGTTCAGCACGCCGATGACCACCCGCGGGTCTCGCCACTCGCGCCAGAACTGCCCGATGGTGATCAGCTCGTTGATGCCGTTCATCTGCATGGCCCCGTCACCGACGAGGGCGATGACCGGGCGGTCCGGCTGCGCGAACTTCGCGCCCGTGGCGTACGGCGCCCCGGGGCCCATCGTGGCCAGCGTGCCGGACAACGAGCAGCGCATCGCGCCGCGCACCCGCAGGTGCCGGGCGTACCAGTTGGCCACCGACCCGGAGTCACCGGTGATGATGGCGTCATCGGGCAACCGCGGCGACAGCTCGTGGAAGACCCGCTCCGGGTTGATCGGGTCGGCGCTGACCGCCGCGCGGCGTTCCAGCACCTTCCACCAGTCGCTCACCGAGTCCTCGATCTTCTTGCGCCAGGGCTCGTTCTCCTTGCGATGCAGCTTCGGCAGCAGGAACTGCAGCGTCGTCGCGGCATCGCCGAGCAGGTTGACCTCGAACGGGTAGCGCATGCCGATCATGGTCGGGTCGATGTCGATCTGAACGGCGCGCGCCTGGTCGTACTCGGGGAGGAACTGGCTGTAGGGGAACCCCGCGCCGATCATCAGGAGCGTGTCGCAGTCGCGCATCATCTCCCAGGAGGGCTTGCTGCCCAGCAGTCCGGCCGCACCCGTGACCCAAGGCAGGTCGTCCGGCAGCACGTCCTTGCCCAGCAGCGCCTTCGCCACGCCCGCACCGAGCGTGTCGGCGACCGCGGTGACCTCGTTGGCCGCGCCGCGGGCGCCCTGCCCGATCATGATGGCGACCCGTTCGCCGGAATTCAGAACCTCCGCGGCGCGGTCGAGATCCGCCTCGGCGGGCGCGGTCACCGAGTCGGAGATGCCGACGCTGGAGGGCACCATCTTGAACTCGTGCGTCGGCGCCGAATACGCCATCTCCTGCACATCGTTCGGGATGATCAGCGCGGCGACCGTGCGCCGCACCTGCGCGGTGCGCATCGCGCGGTCGAGCGCGTTCGGAAGCTGTTGCGGCGCGGAGATGAACTGCGAGAACTCGGCTACGTCCTTGTACAGCGAGGAGAGGTCCACCTCCTGCTGATAGGCGCCGCCGAGCGACGTGCTGGCCTGCTGCCCGACGATCGCCACCACCGGGACGTGGTCGAGCTTGGCGTCGTAGAGACCGTTGAGCAGGTGGATCGCGCCGGGGCCGCCAGTGGCCGCGCACACCCCGACGTCGTCGGAGAACTTCGCGTACCCCACGGCTTCGAACGCGGCGAGCTCCTCGTGGCGTGCCTGGATGAACCGCGGGTTGTCATCGGCTCGCTCCCAGGCGCCGAGAAGACCGTTGATCCCGTCCCCGGGATAGCCGAAGACGTGCTCGACGTCCCAGTCCCGCAGCCTTCGCAGCAGGAACTCGGCCACTGTCTCATCTGCCATGCCACACACTCCGATTCGTCCGTTCGGCGTTGTCGCTCCCCTCCCCTACCCGGATGACCCGCGTCCTCAATCCCCGTTCCGATCGAAAAATCTCGTCGGCGGGTCGCCGAAGGAACTTGCCGCGCCCGCGCATACGCGTGCGGGCGTCCGGAACCCGTTTCGGGCACCGGAAACGCCGGTCTCGCTCCGATTCGTCAGGCCAGTTCTGGGTGTCCGAAGAACGTGGCGTACCCGCTCGGCAGCTGGCTGAGAACCTGGTTGAGCTCGCCGCCGTCGATGCTCTCGGCCACGGTGGCGAGCACCGCGCTGGTGTCCCAGCGCGCCGTCTCGTTGCTCGCACCGTCCAGCCGGGCCGCCACCGCGCTCGTGAACTGCTCGGCCGACAGCGTCGGCATGGGTTCGGGCTCCGAGCGCAGCGCCGCGCCGAGGTCGCCGGGCAGCTGGGCGGCGAGGTCACCGGCCTCCTCGTCGGTCATGCGGGCTCCGAGGACGCCCAGCACGCAGCGCGTCACGTGGTCGGCGTGCTGCGTGGAGTCGTACTCCCCGAGCCTGCGCACGTTCGCGATGAACTCATCGTGCTTCATGGCGAACCTCCGAAGGCAAGTGCTTTCTCAATCCCCCATCAGGCTTTCCGGCCGTGCCCCGGGTGAAACGCGATGCGGAGCGCGGAACGGCCGCTACGGCGGTCAGGGCTCCAGCAGGATCTTGATGGCTCCGTCCTGCTTGCGCTGGAAGATGTCGTATCCGTGCGGCGCGTCCTGCAGCGGCATCCGGTGGGTGGCCAGGTCGCGCACGCGAAGCGGATCGGACTCATCGCCGACCAACGGCCTCAGTTCCGGGATCCACCGCTTCACGTGCGCCTGTCCCATGGCCAATCGGATCCCCTTGTCGAACATCCTCATCATCGGCATCGGGTCGGCCATGCCGCCGTAGACCCCGCTGAGCGAGATCGTGCCGCCCCGCCGCACCGCTTCGATGCACTGGTACAGCACGGCGAGCCGGTCGACACCGGCCTTGGACATCAGCGGCTCGGCCACGCCCTCGGGAAGCAGGTTGGCCATCTTCTGCCCCAAGGCCGCCATCGGTGAGCCGTGCGCCTCCATCCCGACGGCGTCGATCACCGAATCCGCGCCGCGCCCATCCGTGTCATCTCGCACGACGGCCGTGACGTCCTCGTGCTCGCCCGCGTCGATGGTGCGGACTCCGTTGCGTTCGGCCATCCGCAGGCGTTCGGGCACGCGGTCGATGCCGATCGCGCGGAAGCCGTGGTGCTGCGCGATCCTGGTGCACATCTGCCCGATGGGTCCGAGCCCGAAGACGGCGACCGTGCCACCCCTGGGCACAGCGGCGTACTCCACGGCCTGCCACGCGGTGGGCAGCACGTCCGAGAGGTAGACGAACTGCTCGTCCGGAGGTCCTTCCGGCACCTTGATCGGACCGAACTGCGCCTGCGGGACGCGCAAGTACTCGGCCTGACCACCCGGAACGCTGCCGTAGAGCTTGGTGTAGCCGAACAGGGCGGCGCCACTGCCCTGCTCGCTGACCTGGGTGGTCTCGCACTGCGCGTACAGGCCGCGATCGCACATCCAGCAGTGCCCGCAGACGATGTTGAACGGAACCACCACCCGATCGCCGGGCGAGATGTCGGTGACCGCCGAACCGGTTTCCTCCACGACACCCATCGGCTCGTGCCCCAGGATGTCACCGGGCTCCAGGTAAGGGCCGAGCACCTCGTAGAGGTGCAGGTCCGAACCGCAGATTCCGCTGCTGGTGACGCGGATGATCGCGTCGGTGGCGTGCTGCAGCTTCGGGTCGGCGACATCGCTCACCCGCACGTCTCGCGGACCCTGCCAGGTCAACGCCTTCACGGTCACCCTCCTCGACGGAGTTCACTTCGCAATGGCGGCGTTTCCCGTAGCCCCGCGCGCCAAACCTGCGGCGATCGGCAGGCTCGGCGCCGATGACGCTGCGGAGCTCCCGCCAGCGGGGCGCGCCACGCCTGCCGAATCCACAGTGGATGATCGCTCGGCGCGGTGGAAACGCAGATCGGGACCGCCACCCGGGCAGGGCGGCGGTCCCGATCCGGTCTTGCTCCAGGAGTCAGCTAGACGCGGCGACCGGCTCCTCGGCCGATTCCTCCGCCTGGTCCTCCCGCTGCTGCGCGGGCCCGGCGATCAACGCGGGCATCGCACCGCCACCGTGGACATCGGCCCGCAGCCACTTGCCCAGCGACACTCCGACGAGCGCGAGCACGAAGATCAGCGGGAAGGCCGTGACGATGGACAGCGTCTGCAGGGCCTCCAGGCCCCCGGTGTACATCAGCACGATCGAGACGCCCGCCAGCACGATCGCCCAGAAGACGCGGTGCCAGCGCGCCGGATTCGCATCCCTCGGCAGGTCCTTGGACGCCACCGCGGCCATCGTGTAGGCCGAGGAATCCAGCGTGGTGGCCAGGAACACCACCATCAGCAGCAGGAAGGCCACCACCGCGAAGGCGCCGAAGGGCAGGTTCGCCAGCGTGGCGATGATGCCCGCCGCGTCACCGTCCTGCTGCACGATGTCGGACACCGGCACGAGCTTGTTGATCTCGTAGTACAGCGACGTGTTCCCCAGCAGCATGAACGCCAGCCAGCAGCCCGCGCTGCCCGCCAGGCACATGGCACCGATCATGCCGCGGATCGTGCGACCCTTGGAGATCTTGGCGGTGAACAGGCCGACGAACGGCGCGTAGGCAATCCACCAGCCCCAGTAGAAGATCGTCCAGGTCTCCTCGAACCCGGAGCCGCCCACCGGGTCGGTGTAGAAGCTCATCTTCACGAAGTTCTGCAGCAACAGCCCGGTGCTCTGGGTAAACGTGTCGATCATGAACACGGTCGGGCCCAGCACCAGGATGAACAGCCCCAGCCCGAGCGCCAGCCAGACGTTGAAGCTCGCGAGCCGCTTGAGGCCCTTCTGCAGCCCGAGGAACACGCTCGCGCCGAACAGCACCGTCCAGATGACGACGATGCCGATGTCCAGCGGCGTGCCCTTCTCCAGCGGCGTCATCGCGGCGATGCCCTCGGACACCAGCGGCACCTCGAGGCCCAGCGAAGTGCCCGCGGCACCGATGAGGCCGAAGATGAACAGCACGTCGATGAGCCCGCCGAGCCAGCCGTCGGCGCGGTCGCCGATCACGCCGCGGCAGGCGTCGCTGAGCCGCAGGGTCGGCTGCTTGCGCACGTGGTAGACGTAGGCCAGCGCCAGCGCGGGCAGGCAGAACAGGCCCCACGCGGTGAAGCCCCAGTGGAACAGCGGGTAGGTCGCCGCCCAGTCCGCCGCCTCCGTGCTGCGGGGTTCGATGCCCATCGGTGGCGCCGTGTAGTAGTACGACCACTCGATGGCGCCCCAGTACACGATCCCACCGCCGATGCCGGAGGTGAAGATCATGCTCAGCCAGCTGTGCGTGGAAAACTCTGGCTTGTCGTCGCGACCGCCGAACTTCACCCGGCCGTAGCGGCTGAACGCCAGCCACGCCAGGAAGCCGGCGACCGCCGCGGCGAACCAGAGATAGAGCCACCCGAACTGCCCGGTCAGGAAACCGAGCAAGCTGTCCAGAGCCTGCTGACCGCGTTCCGGGGCGAGCAGCACCGGCACGCAGATCGCGGTTACCAGCACCACCGAGAACCAGAAGATTCGTCTGTCGATTCGAACTTTTCCGTCTGCCGCAAGGATGACGGAAGCACCTCCACAACTTCGTGGCCGACTCCTGCCGGCCTGGTCTTACCGCGTTCGGCGGCGCCCGCGCCGCGAGCGGACCGCGGCCGATGCGCGTCGTCCACGTCGGGCGCAACAGCGCTCGCCGATCGGATGAGCGTTGCGATTCAACTGACTAATCAGTTTCGCATCGACGTATCACCTTGAGCCCTTCGCCAGCTCCCGTCAAGTACCGGATCGCTTCATCGCAGCTCACCGTTATAACTCTGGCACCTTCCGCGACGCCCACACCCGGTCAGGGCGTTGCGATCTAGAGCCCCTGTTGCGATTGTCGCAATTCACTGCTAGCGTTCGGTGCTACCGAGGAAGCGACTGGGAGCAGCGCGGGCGGGTACCGCACCCATCGCGGACGCCCTCGCGCTCACCGGCCGCGACGACGCGGTCGCCGATCGTTGCGGCACGAACAAGGCTCGCCTCGGCGGGTGTTATCCACCCGTGGCGCCGCACGGCCCTCGGAAGAGGGGATTCCGCCGAACGACGAGAAGCTCGTCACCACGGCGCCGAGCCGCCCCGCGAGCTGGAGACCGGGCACCGGCAAGAACGTTCCGGGGGACCTCGATCGCACCGAGGCGCACACGTGCGGGACCGATCGTGCGCCGTACGGCGATCGATGCAGTCGCCCGCACGGGGCGTGATTGGCGTCACGACCCCGGAATCCGAGGCCGCGTACCCTCAGACCGATTCCCGCACGACCACGTGGGCGTGGTTCCGCGGGAGGTCGACGGTGCTCAGCCCGAGCGCCCAGCCGGGCCGCGAGACGGCCGCGCCCCTCCGCGTCGATGTGCGCTGCGGTGAGCGCCGGGGTCACCAGCGATCCGATGTCCACGGCGTCGAAACCGATCACGGCGAGATCTTCCGGGCAGTGCAGTCCCAGATCGTTGATCGCGGCCAGCGCGCGCAGCTCGGTGTTCTCGTCGAAAGCGGCCAGCGCGGTCACCTCCGGCGGCTGGGCGCGGAACCGCGCGAGCGCCTCGCGCACCGCACCCCGGTTCCAGCGGCGCGGACCACGGTTCCGGCGGCGCGAGGTCGTGAGCGGCAGGACCTCGCGTGCGAAGCCCAGTCGGGTTTTCCGCCCGATCCGCGTACGACCGCGCTCGACCAGGTGGTTCGGCTGCAGCGCGACGTGCACCGCGAGCCCCGTCCTCCCAGCCACCGCCGCGATCCTCGAGCTCGCGCCCGTCCAGGCAGGGCCCGGCGAACCGCGGCACCGCACGCGTGGAACCGCGTCGACGACCTGCTGATCGGTGCCGCCGTGCCGGACGAGCAGGACGTGATCGTGCACGGCGAGCTCGTCGTCCAGGCCGCGCGCGTAGCTGAGCGCGTAGCGGCCGCCGAAGCCGGGATGCGACCGGCGTGAAGTGGACGAAGCGGGTGTGCGGAAGTGGTCCGCCGAGCGCCCGTTCCACCAGTTCCCGCGCGCACGCACGACGACCACGCCCGGAACACCTACCGGCGCAACCAGCAACCGAAGCGCGAACCACGATCGGGCAGGATCGAACGACTCGACCTGCTGTTCCCGCGGAGCCGTGTTCCCATCCTTACTCGGAGATCAGGAGGACGCCGCAACACGCCTGCGAAGTTAAGGAGCCCGATCCGCATGGTTCCCAAAATGGGGAAGAAATCCGGCATTCTCGGCGCAGCGATGACATTGCTCGCCGCACCGCTGCTGACCGCCCCGCCGGCGCAGGCGGCCCCGGCTCCCGCGCCGGAAACGCTGCTGTCCTGCGACATGTCGGGCAAGGCGTCCTTCGCGCCCGCGCTTTCGCTCAACCCAGCCGGTCAACGCACCCGGGTGAACGTCACGGCAGACGCGACCGGGTGCAGCAGCCGGAGCGGACTCGACATCACCAGCGCCAGGCTCACTGGTGCGATGACCGGTCACATGTCCTGCTCCTCGCCGCCCCGCGACGTCAACGGCGATATCGAGATCACCTGGACGCGCGCCGACGGCAGCACCGCGAAGAGCACCGCGAACTTCGCGCTCGACCTGCGGGGCGACCTCAGCAATCCGTCCGAGCCGATCACCGGCACGTTCACCGGGCAGAACACCGACGGTGCGTTCAAGGGCAACAAGCACCGAGGGCAGGGCCGGATCGACTCCTCCGGTCTCGCGCGCGGCTGCTTCACCGGCGGTCTCGAATCGCTGAACTTCAACGGGAGCTACCGGATGACCAAGTGATCCGCCCGCGTCAGCCGGGTTCACCGCGCCGTTTGCGGTGCGCGACCCACGCGAAGTTCATCGCGGCCAGCGCCGCCACGCCCAGCAGCGCCCAGCCCAGCCAGGCCTGCTCCGGAAGCCACCTCAGCACCACGATCGCGAGGACCACGCTGAGCACGAAGCCGAAGGCGGCCAGCACCAGCCGCAGCGTCAGGGCGCTGCGCGCGTAGGGCGCGCCGCCGAAGCCGGCCATCGGATCGTGGTAGCCGGGCAGCCCTCGTTCGTAGTAGGAGCGGTCGCGTTCTTCCATGCCTGAGCACTACCCACCTCGGGCAGTCGCGACACGCGTGTTCACACGCGTGGTCGAAATGGCGGCCCCATCTCGGAGCGGCGACGGTGCGCGTCCGCCGCCGTTCGAGGGCCGCTCATCAGGGTGCGCAGGTCGTCGGGTCCAGGTTCAGCCGCGGGTCATCCGCGGGCACGTCCGAGAAGGGCGCCCTGGTCCACCTGCTCGTGCTGTTGCCGTGGAAGACGAACCACGAGCTGGTCCCGTCGAACTTCGCGGTCACGTCGTCGTAGCGGGCGTCCACGGTGCGCAGCATCCAGCCCTTGCCGGTGTCCTCGCACTGGTAGCCCGAGCGCGCGGTGGCTCCGCCGCCTTCGTGCAGCGTGAACGGCTCACCCCCGCGCCGGATGGCCACCACACCGGCCTCCGGGTCGTACTTGAACAGCTGGAACGTCTGCGTGTTCGCCCCGGCCGCGACGGTCACCGCGACCTCGGCCACGCCGTCGCGGTCGACATCCGTCGCCCGCGGCGTCTGCAGCACCGCGTACTCGGCGGGAGCGGTGGTCATCACCGACTCCCCGGGAAGCGCGAAGCTGATCACCTGCGTGGTGTCGTCGACCTTGCGCACCGTGACCGCGTTCGCGGCACCGTCGCCGTCCACATCGGCGTGGACCGTTTCCGACTCACCCGCGGGCGCCGGTTGCGCCACCGCGGGCTGCCCCGTCGCCAGCACGGCCGCGCCCGCCAGCGCCACGGTGCCCAGGCACCGTCCCGACCTGCGATACATTCGTATTCCCCCTGGATAGATGATGTGCTCGACGATTCCCCCAGGCAGCCGCCCGTCCCGGACGGCCCGTCCAGGAGACGCCCGCGACACCCCGCGGGTTGCCCGGGAACCAACACCGGCAGCAGCTGCCATGCTTTCCGGCGACCAGCGTTCCTGCAGGTGATCAGGCCGAATCCGCGGGCTGCAGCGGCAGCTCGACCAGCACGGTCGTGCCGCGGTCCGGGGCCGATTCGACGCGCAGGGACGCCTCGATGAGAGCGCAGCGCTCGGCGATGGAACTGAGGCCGAAGTGCTGCGCCTGGTCCGCCTCCGAGCTGCGCGCCGAACGGCGCCGCGCCGGGTCGAAGCCCTTTCCGTCGTCGGTGCAGCCCAGTACCAGCGAGTCCCCCACCCGTCGCAGCGAGAGCACCACGCGGCTGGCTTCGGCGTGCTTGACCACGTTGGCCAGGGCCTCCTGGGCGATCCGGTAGAGCGCGGCGGCCGCGTGATCCGGGATGCGCTCGGGCTCGGCCGCCGGGTCCACCACGAGCTCGATGGCGGGACCGGACTCGCGATCTGCCATCCGCACCAGCGATTCGATCGCCGCGACCAGGCCGAGGTCGTCGAGCACCAGGCTGTGCAGGCCCGAGATCGCCGATCTCGTCTGGGTGTAGGCCATGTCGGCCAGCTCCCGGGCGCTCACCAGCTCGGCCCGCGCCCGCCGCAGCTCCTGCACCCGGCTCGACACCGCCGGATCCTCGTCCGCGGCGAGCTCGGAGACGGTCAGCTCCGCCGCCGAGAGGTGGAAGGACATGGACGCCAGCGCGGTGGTCACGCCGTCGTGCAGGTCGAACGCGATGCGGCGCCGCTCGGCCTCCTGCGCCGAGATGGCCTGCTTGACGAGCCGATCGCGCTCGCCGCGGTGCCGGTTGACCGCCCGCCACAGCTCTTCGGCGTGCAACCGAAGGCCGAGCACCGCGGCGAAGGACTCCGCCGCGCGCAGGTCCTCCTGGCAGAACGGGCGTCGCGGGCTGCGGTGGACGGCCAGCACGCCCACCACGTTGCCGTCCAGCCCGCGCAGCGGAACGCACATCCGCGCCACGGTCTGCTCGGGCCCGAGGCCCAGCAACCGGCGGTGCAGTTCGTTGCGCGGCGAGTCGGACTCGAGCAGCACGGGCTTGCCGGTGCGCGCGACCAACCCCGTGACCCCGAAGCCGACCTGCAGCTTCAACCCGGCCGCCGAGCCGTGCTCCGGCCAGATGTCGACGAGGTCGAGGTCCTGGCCGTCGACCGCGTAGAGCAGGGAGCCGTCGGCCTCCAGCGCTCGGGCGAGTTCGGCCGCGCCGGGGATCGAACCGGCCATCGCGCTCACCGGAAGAGCCCTTCCCGCAGCGCGACGGCGATGGCGCCGCTGCGGTCGGCGACGCCGAGCTTGCGGTAGAGCCCGCGGATGTGGGTCTTCACCGTGTCCTCGCTGACCACGAGCTTGCTCGCGACCGCGCGGTTCGAGTGCCCGGCGACGATCAGCTCCAGCACTTCCGACTCGCGCTGGGTGAGCCCGAGGTGTGCCCCGGACCAGAACTCGCCCGAGCTGATGTGCGCGGCCGAGAGCGCGACGCGTCCCGCCAGCGCGGGGTCCACGACGGTCTCGCCCTCGCGGACCCGGCGAAGGTAGCCGACCAGCTCCTGCCCACCGATGCGCTTGAGGATGTAGCCGGAGGCTCCGACGCGCAGCGCCTGGTAGAGGTAGTGCTCGTCGTCGTACACGGTCAGCAGGACCACCTTCGTGGCCGGGTGCTGCGAGGTGATCTGCCTGCACAGGTCCAGGCCGCTCTCCTTGCCGATGCGCACGTCGCAGAGCACGACGTCGGGAGAGCGCTCGGCGACCATCGTGAGCGCCGCAGCGGCGGTGGTGACCTGACCGACGTTCACCACCTCCTCGGGGAAGTGCCCGAGCATGGCGTCGAGTCCGTGCAGCACCATCTCGTGGTCGTCGACGAGCACGAGGCGCTGCGGGTCCGGGGACGACGCCGTCATGCGTCAAGCCTAAGAGGTCCTTGCAGTATGCGGCGGAGTCGCATGCGGTGCGGGACTCAACTCGCACCGCCGCGGGTTCTGCCGCGTCGTGTGGCGAGGACAGTCGCGACGCCGCGTAGGACGGCTACTCAAGGAGCGGATCCCGCAGCCACACGGCGCGGCAGGTTCCGCCACCCGCACCGCCACGCACACGGCAAACCGAAATGTCTCCTGAGGAGATGTTCGAGTTCGGGCCGCGTGAGCCCGCGCCCCACCGCTCACCCGTCGCGAGGACGTCCTCCGCACGAGCCTCAACCAGCCTTGGCGCGGCGCTCCAGCAGGCGCCACAGCATCGGGGTGAAGATCAGCTGCATGGCCAGGTCCATCTTCCCGCCCGGGCAGACGATCGTGTTCGGCCGCGACATGAACGAACCGCGCAACATCGACAGCAGGTACGGGAAGTCGATCCCCCGCGCGTTCGCGAATCGGATGACCAGCATGGACTCGTCCAGCGATGGAATCGTCCTGGCGATGAACGGGTTCGAGGTGTCGACCACCGGAACTCGTTGGAAGTTCACATGAGTCCGGGAGAACTGCGGGGTCATGTAGTGCACGTAGTCGTGCATCCTGCGCAGTATCGTCTCGGTGACCGCCTCGGTGGTGTATCCGCGCTTCTCCTTGTCCCGCTGGAGCTTCTGGATCCACTCGAGGTTGATCACGGGAACGACGCCGATCAGCAGATCGGCGTGCTGCGCGACATCGACCTTCTCGGTGACGACCGCACCGTGCAATCCCTCGTAGAAGAGCAGATCGGTACCCTCCGCGATGTCTCCCCACGGCGTGAAGGTCCCCGGATCCTGCCCGTGCGGCGCCGCTTCGGCCTCGTCGTGCAGGTACTTGCGCACTCGTCCCGTGCCGGTCTCGCCGTAATCGCGGAACAGCGTCTCCAGGTCCTCGAACAGGTTGGCTTCCGGGCCGAAGTGGCTGAACGAGTGGTCGCCGTCGGTCAAGGCCCTGGCCAGCTCGTCCTTCATCGCCATGCGGTCGTACCGGTGGAAGCTGTCCCCCTCGACGAACGCGGCGCTGACCTCCTCCCGCCGGAAGATCTGCTCGAAGGTGCGCATGACCGAGGTCGTACCGGCTCCCGAGGAACCCGTGATGGCGACTACGGGGTGGTTGACGGACATTGGTCCCCCTTCGGATCAGCCCCGTGGAAGAGGCCGCGCGTGCCGTACAACGGATTCCAGTTCTCGAACGGGCCGGGCTCGGCCGGTTGCGCGTGATACCGGGCGATCCGCGCGACCTCCTCGCGGGCGCCGAAGACGAGCCCGATGCGCTGGTGCAGTTCAGCGGGCTCGATCTCGAGGACGCGCTCCCGGCCGGTCGTGGCGAGGCCACCCGCCTGCTCGATCAGCAAGCCGATGGGGTTCGCCTCGTAGAGCAGCCGCAAGCGCCCCGTCTTCGCGACGTCCCTGGAGTCCCTCGGGGACATGAACACGCCACCGCGGGTGAGGATGCGATGCACCTCGGCCACCAGCGACGCCACCCAGCGCATGTTGAAGTCCTTCTCCCGTGGCCCGGCCAGCCCCTGCAGGCACTCGTCGATGTATCGCCGCACGGCGGGTTCCCAGAAGCGCCGGTTGGAGGTGTTCACCGCGAACTCCGCGGTGGCCTCCGGAACCACGATGTCCCGCCGGGTCAGGAAGAACTCTCCGAGAGTCGGATCGAGGGTGAAGGCGTGCACGCCCGTCCCCACCGTGAGCACCAGGACCGTCGACGGACCGTAGATGGCGTAACCGGCCGCCACCTGCTCCGCACCGGGCTGCAGGAAGTCCTCGGGACGCGCGTCCCGGCCGGCCACCGCCGCGCGCAGGATCGAGAAGATGCTGCCCACCGAGAGGTTGACGTCGATGTTCGACGAACCGTCGAGCGGGTCGAAGGCCAGCAGGTACTTCCCGCGCGGGAACTCGGGCGGGATCGCGCAGGGCTGCGCCATCTCCTCGGAGGCCATGCCCGCGAGCTGACCGCCCCAGTTGGTGGTGCGCAGGAAGATGTCGTTGGCCACGACGTCGAGCCGCTGCTGCCGCTCGCCCTGCGCGTTCACCGTTCCCGCGCCGCCGGTGAGCGCGCCCGCGGCGATGCGCTGCGAGATGGCTTTGCAGGCCAGCGCCACGTCCAGGATCAGCGAGTTCAGCTCACCGCTCGAACCGGGATGCCGTCGACGCTCCTCGATGAGGAATCGGGTCAATGTCGAGCGCTCGGTCAACATCTCACCACTCCTGACAGGTCGTGGGCGTGCGCGGAGCACGATCGCCGCACCTGAGACCTCACCAGTCGCGGACCGGCGGGGCATCCACCCCAGGGGTGAGCGCGGGGGTGGAGACGCGGTGGTGAAACGGCCCGGGGCGTCGAACACGAGGACGAAGCCGCCCCGCTTCGGCCGGGCTTTCGCAACGCTCCCAGGGGCCTCTCGACCTGCGGCGCCAGCCGCATGGGTGCGGGGACTCAGCCCGCACCGGCTCGGGTTCTCGGACGTCGCCGGGCCAGGACAGCCGCAACGCCGCGCAGGCCGCTGCTCAAGTCGCGGACCCCGGGGGGCGTCCGAGGTTCCGGCCGCCCGCACCGCGAACTGAGACATCTCCTCAGCGGATCGCCTACCTGTCATTGCCGACGTCGACGTGCACGATCACGTCGCCGTCGACCACCTGGACGCGGAAGGTGCGCAGCGGCTCGGTCGCGGGCAGGCACAGCGGTTCACCCGTTCGCACGTCGAACTGGGACCTGTGCAGCGGGCACTCCACCGACATGCCGTCGAAGTGGCCTTCGCTGAGCACCGCGAAGGCGTGCGTGCAGACGTCCTCGACGGCGTAGACGGTTCCGTTGACGTTGAAGATCGCGATGGAGGGGAAACCGGTTCGCAGCCTCAGCGCCGTACCGGGCGGGATCTCGTGCAGGGCGCACGCGCGCACGCGATGAGTGGCGGGTTCCATCGATGCCACTCCCCTTCCCCGGGTCTCGCGCTGCCCCGCTCCCGAGCGATGCCACCACCCGCCGATTGGTGGCCCGATACGAAGGACCAGCTCCCAGCACTGTTCGAATCAGCCCGTTTCGGCGGGTAATTCGAATCCGGAGCCGCGCGGCTTCGGATTCGCCTGGCGGATCCGGAGCCGCGCGCCGCGGTCCGGTGCGTCAGCCCCGGTGGAAGTACCCGGTGGCCTCAGCGCACACCTCGATGACCGCGTATTCCGGTGTTTCCCACATGGTTTCCTCCTCGCCCCGACTGCGCCCGATGGCCGGGCGACTTCCTCGCGGATCGCGCGACCGTCGTGCGCGAACCGAAGACCGGTCAGTAACCCCTGCTGATCCACTCGTCGAGGTGCGGACGCTCGGCACCGATGGTCGTGGTCGCCCCGTGCCCGGGGTGGACCTTGCGGGATCCGGGCAGGGCGAACAGCTTGTCCCGAATGGACTCGACGATGACGTCGAAGTCCGAATAGGACCGCCCGGTGGCTCCCGGCCCTCCGGCGAAGAGCGTGTCACCGGTGAAAACCGCGTCGAGTTCCGGGGCGTCGAAGCAGACCGCACCGGGCGCGTGCCCCGGCGTGTGGAGCACGTGCAGCGCGATCCCGGCGACGCGGATCTGCTGACCGTCGGCCAGGTGCGCGTCCGGTTGCGTGCTGCCGTGGGTGTTCCGCCACAGCACGAGATCGTCCGGGTGCAACCGGATGGGCGCGTTCGTCACCGCCGCGAGCTCGGGCGCGACGCGCACGTGGTCGTCGTGCGCGTGCGTCGCCAGGACGGCCAGCACCCGGCGTCCGTCGATCACCTCCTGGATCGCCGCGACGTCGTGCGGAGCGTCGATCACCACGCACTCGTGGTCGTCACCGATCACCCACACGTTGTTGTCCACCTCGAAGGTCTGGCCGTCCAGCGAGAAGGTGCCCGATGTCGTGGTGTGGTCGATGCGGGCGCCCATCAGAACTTCACCACCGAACGCAACACCTCACCGCGCTCCATCTTCGCGAACGCCTCTTCCACCTCGTCGAGCGCGATCTCCTCGCTGACGAACTTCTCCAACGGCAACCGGCCCTGCTGGTAGAGGTCGGTCAGCATCGGGAAGTCCCGGCTGGGCAGGCAGTCGCCGTACCACGAGGACCTGATGGCGCCGCCGCGCCCGAACACGTCGAGCAGCGGCAGCTCGATCTCCATTTCCGGCGTCGGAACACCGACCAGGACCAGCGTTCCCGCGAGGTCGCGGGCGTAGAAGGCCTGCTCGAAGGTGCTCGGCCGCCCGACCGCATCGATCACGACATCCGCACCGTTCCCGCCGGTCAGCGACCGGATCTCGGCAACCGTGTCGGCCTCGGCGGCGTTGATCGTGTGGGTCGCACCGAACTCCGCGGCCCATTCCAGCTTCTTCGGGTCGGTGTCCACGGCGATGATCCGCGCGGCTCCGGCCAGCCAGGCACCCGCGATCGAGCCGTCCCCGACACCGCCGCAACCGATCACGGCCACCGAGTCGCCGCGGGAGACGTTGCCGGTGTTGATCGCGGCGCCGACACCGGCCATCACACCGCAGCCCAGCAGGGACACCACGGCCGGCCGGGCCGCGGGGTCCACCCTCGTGCACTGGCCGGCGTGCACCAGCGTGCGCTCGCTGAAGGCCCCGATGCCCAAGGCGGGAGACAGCGGCGTGCCGTCCTCCAGCTGCATCGACTGGTCGGCGTTGTTCGTGTCGAAGCAGTACCACGGACGGCCGCGCCGGCAGGCCCGGCAGTCACCGCAGACCGCGCGCCAGTTCAGCACGACGAAGTCCTTCTCCGACACCTCGGTCACGCCCGGTCCCGTGGCCTCGACGACCCCCGCGGCCTCGTGCCCGAGCAGGAACGGGAACTCGTCGTTGATTCCGCCTTCGCGGTAGTGCAGATCCGTGTGGCAGACGCCGCACGCCTGCACCCGGACCCGCACCTCCCCCGGCCCCGGATCGGGCACGTCGATCGACACCACACCGACCGGCTTACCGCGACCCGGTGCCACCACCGCACGCGACTTGATCATTCAAAGGTCCCTTCGACAAACGCTTCCGGCTTGGCCACGCGTCCACATCGGGCAGCGGGCGGAGATGCCCCCGCATCCCCCGCCTCGTCTCGCTCGCCGCCGGCTCCGGCGCATCCCGGGCGACACCATGTCCCGGCGTTCCGGTGCCGGACGACGATCGGAAGACTGGTGGAGCTCGATCCGGCACGAGTGGACGCCCGTGGCGAACGAACGGCCGTGCCGCCATCTGTCGGGCATCGGGTGAGCGCCGAACTCCTGCCTCGGATCGTCGCTGCGCGGCCGCGAAAAGCCGTTCATCTCGACCACTCCCCGCGACGCGCAGAAACGTCCGCACCCGGCGCTTGCCGGTATGCCCGTCCTGCAAAGCCTCATCGACTCGGCGAGCGGCGACAACCGATCTCGAACCACCGGTGGCGGATCACGAATGACCGGTGGGCATCACGCGACGAACGGACGGCCGTGGACGGCGGCGGGGAGAGCTGCCGCAGGCGGCCGTCAGACGCCGAGCAGTCGGCGGACCTCCGGTGCGTGCCTGCGCGAGACGGGAACGAGCTCGTGCGAGCGCGGGTCGGTGATCAGCACCAGCTCGCCCTTGACACCGCGCTCCAGTTCGGCCACCCGGCGCAGGTTGACCAGGAAGCGCCGGTGCACGCGGGAGAACCCGTGCGGGGCCAGCAGCTCCTCGACGTTGTCCAGGCCGCGGGTGGCGGCCTGGATCCGCCCCCGATCGGTGCCCAGCCAGACGATGTTGCGGTCGGCCTCCGCGTAGCGGATCTCCGAAGGGGCGAGCAGCACCAGACGATCGTTGCGGACCCCGATCACGCGCCGCGGCAGGGACACGGCGGCCGCCTGCGAATCGTTCTCGTACGGTTCGCCCTCCTGCAGCCCGAACACGCAGAACATGCCCACGACGTGATTCGAGGCGATGACCGGACGCATGGTGACCGGAACGGGGTTCTCGCCCGGGCGCACCGCCAACCGCGCGTGACCGCTCCACTGCGCCCGTTCCAGGGCCCTGCTCGTCGCCCACCGCACGACCGCGCTGAACTCGGGAATATCCGGTTTCCAGCGATTCGCCGGTTCGACGACACCCGTGACGACGGCGCTGTCGTTGGTCATCCCGAGCAGCGAAACGGCCCCGTAGTTCGCGGCGATCACATTTCCACCGCGGTCGATGGCCGCGATGGGATCGCTTTCCTGGGCGCATTCCTGCTTGAACTCGGCAACCACGCTCTTGGCCTCGGCCACGGTGCGCCGGTAGATGTCCTGCTCGACGCTCGCGGCGGCCTGCGTCAGCCATGCCGGAACGCGCTCGGACATCGGCGCGTCCCACCGCGAGATGTTGATCGAGGCGATCGGCGATCCCGTCACCACGTCGCGAACGGAGATCCCCGCGCAGGCCCACTGGTGGAATCCCTCGCACCAGTGCTCCGGTCCCGTCACCGTCACCGGGCCGGGAACCTCGAAGGAGGTCCCCATCCCGTTCGTGCCGGTGCACTGCTCCGACCACGACGACCAGGGAGCGAGGTTGCTCAGCTCGGCACGCTTGCGCGCACTGGGATCGCCCCACGAACCGAGGACGCGTCCAGCACCGTCGGTCACGGCCACCACGCCGCCGTCCAGCTCCACTTCCCGGCCCGCGAGCGCACCGAGACCGCCCAGCTTGGCGAAGATGACGTCGTTGTCGAGCCGGTGGTCGTTGCACCCCGGCGCACCGGGCGCGACGTTCAGCGTGGGGTCGACCTCGTACTGATCCCGGCAGCGGTACCAGGAGGCCAGGATTTCCGGGCGAACGCCTTCCTCGACATCTTCGCCCGCGGCGAAGCTCTCCCACGCGCGCGCGACGTCTCTCGTCGTTGCCGTGGTCAGGGTGCTGCCCCCGATGCGCTGGTCGTCGCCGGTGCTGCTCGAGACGATCTCCAGCGGCGGCACTCTCCCGGTCATCGCGACCTCCTTGTCGCTCGAGAGGGCGAACCTCGGGGCGCCAACGGATGGTGATAGCTATCACAATGTAGCCTCGCGGAGGTCGCGAGTTCAAGGCATGTTCCCTCGCACGGCCTATCCCGCTACACCGGCCGCGGAATCGAGTGCTCTTCTCCTTGTCGCTGCAAAGGGTCCTCCGAATCCACCCTCCGGGCAACAGTTCCGGAGACTTTCCCGCACCGGAAAATCCGCGAACGAACGAGGATTCCGGATAGCAAGCATCCGCTTTCCGGCTGAATGCGAATTCTCGATGGACAATCGGCAGCGATCGGCGCAGCCTGAGCGGGCCGCCCCTTCGAACCTCGGCCCGGGAGTTCTCGTGCGTTGTGCTTGCACACCAGATGCCTTCCCGCGAGCCGTGGTGTTCGACGTCGACGGAACCCTGGTCGACAGCGAGCGGCACGGGCACCGGGTCGCGTTCAACGAGGCCTTCGCCGAGGCGGGGCTGCCGTACCGGTGGTCCGAGCGGGAATACGGCGAGCTGCTCACCATCGCCGGCGGTGCGCGGCGGTTGGCGAGCTACCTGCGCGACCGGGGGCACCAGGACGCGGACCGCCTCGCCGAGGACCTGCACCGGCGAAAGACCGACATCTTCACCGCGCGATGCGCGGAAGGCGCCGTTCCCGCACGCCCAGGGGTGGAGCGACTGCTGCGCGCGCTCCGGGAAACGGGCACGACACTCGCGGTGGCCACCACGGGAACGCGGACGTGGGTCGAGCCGCTGCTCGATCGGGTCTTCGGGCGGGACGTGTTCTCCGCCGTGGTGACCGGAACCGAGATGACCGCGCTCAAGCCCGAGCCCGACGCGTATCGAGAAGTGTTGCGGCAGCTCGAAATCCCGGCCCGCGAAGCGGTCGCGGTGGAGGATTCGCGAAACGGGCTGGTGTCCGCGCGGGCGGCCGGCCTGGTCTGCCTCGCCGTGACGAACGGCTACACCCGGCACCACGATCTGCACGAGGCCGCGCTGATCGCCGACGGTTTCGGCGCGCCAGGAACCGCCGAGGTGCTCGCCGGTCCTGCGAGCGCGCTCCCGCACCGCGCCGTCACGCCTTGCACGTTCGGATTCCTGCTCGCCGCCGGCCGAGCGGACGCCCCACCCACCACGAGCTGACGAGCGCCGGGCCGGGCACCCGCTGCGCGCCCGGCCCGGTCCACCACGGTCGGCGGGATCAGTGCTGCCCCGCGGCCGGGACGCGCTCGGCCAGCTCCTTCTCCATGTCGGGGGTGTACTCCCCGGACCGCGCCGCGGCGTTGCAGCGCGCGCGGTGGGCCAGGACCTGCTGGGCCGCCTCGACGTTCCAGTCGTCACCGGCCCACGTCGACAGCGCCGGTGCCAGCAGTGCCCGGCCGTAGGAGAACGTCAGCTCCCAGGGCTGCCGCGTCCGGCGGTTCATCCGGTCCAGGTGCGCGGTGGCCGCTTCGTCGCTCTGCCCGCCGGACAGGAACGCGATGCCGGGCACCGCTGCGGGGACCACCCGGCGCAGACAAGCCAGCGTGGCGTCCGCGACGGCGTCGACATCGGCCTGCTCGGGGCATTCCTCGCCGGAGACCACCATGTTCGGCTTCAGCACGATGCCCTCGAGCAGCACGCCCTGGCTGCGCAGCTCGTCGAAGACCACGCGCAGGCACTGCTCGGTGACCTCCGAGCAGCGCTCGATGCCGTGCGCACCGTCCATCAGGACTTCGGGTTCCACCATCGGCACCAAGCCGGCCTCCTGGCACAGCGCGGCGTAGCGCGCCAGGGCGTGCGCATTGGCCGACAGGCAGGCGTGGCTCGGCTTGCCCTCGCCGATGCGGATCACCGCTCGCCACTTGGCGAACCGCGCGCCCATGGAGACGTACTCGGCGAGGCGATCACGCAGCCCGTCCAATCCCTCGGTCACCGTCTCGCCGTCGGTGCCCGCCTGGGGTTTGGCTCCCGTGTCGACCTTGATCCCCGGGGGCACGCCGTTGCGCACGGCCGCGGCGGGGAGCAGGGAGCCGTCGCGCGCGGACTGGCGGAAGGTCTCGTCGTAGAGGATCACCCCGCTGATCCACCTGCCCAGTCCCGGGGTGGTCACGACCAGCTCGCGGAAGCTCCTGCGTCGTTCCTCGTCGGCCGGGACGTTCACGGCGGTCAGCCGCTTGTTCATGGTTCCGGTGCTCTCGTCGGCGGCGAGGATGCCCTTGCCCGGTGCGACGAGTTCCCGGGCCGTCCTGATCAGGTCTGTGTCACTCACGCCAATGACCTCCTTCTACGGGCTGAAGTCCGGCGGCTCCAAGCGGGTCAGCTCGGCCACGCCGCAACGTCCCGCGCACTCAAGCAGTCGGCTCGCGTGCCGCAACCTCGCCCTCTCCAAGGCGTTCCGCACGCTGCGGGCGTTGGCGAACCGCGGCTGCACCATCTGCCCGCGCAGCCGCTCGCGGAGCGCTTCCGCCGCTTCACCGGACAGCCGGTACCCCTCGCCATCGGACATCAGCCGTGCGATCGCGATCAGTTCGTCGAGTTCATAGTCCCCGAATTCGATGTGATGCGCGATGCGGGAGCTCATGCCCGGGTTGCACCGGAAGAACTCCTCCATCCGATCGGTGTAGCCCGCGAGGATGACTACCAGGTCATCGCGCTGGTTCTCCATGACCTGCAGCAGGATCTCGATGGCCTCCTGGCCGTAGTCGCGCTCGTTCTCGGCCCGGTACAGGTAGTAGGCCTCGTCGATGAACAGCACGCCGCCCATCGCCCGCTTGAGGACCTCCTTGGTCTTCGGGGCGGTGTGGCCGACGTACTGCCCGACGAGATCGTCCCGGGTCACGCTGACCAGGTGCCCGCGGTCCAGGTAGCCCACGCGGTGCAGCAGCTCGGCCATCCGCAGCGCCACCGTCGTCTTCCCCGTCCCGGGATTGCCGGTGAAGCACATGTGCAGGTTCGGACGCGAGGAGCTCACGCCGAAGCGCTGCCGCATCCGGTCGACGAGCAGCAGCGCCGCCATCTCCCGGACTCGGGTCTTCACCTCGTGCAGGCCGATGAGTTCGCGGTCCAGCGATTCGATGGTCTCGTCGAGACCAGCCGAGTTGCGTTCCGCCGCGAGGTCCACGGCGGCGTCTTCGGGCAGCAGCGCTTCGTCCGGCCGTTCCTCGTCGGCGGGTGGTCCGGACTGGCGCATCCCGAAGGCCGGGCGTTGCCGAGTTGCCGTGTTCACTGCGAGTACCGGTCACCTTTCGGACGATCGAGCGCGTACGGGTGGGCGGTGTAGCGCAACCTGCGGTCCTCGGTCTCCTGCCGCTCCAGCCGAAAGCCGGGCTCCTCCGGCGGGCGGTTGACGATGAACGACATGGCCGTGGTCTGGCGGCCCAGGGCGGCGTCGTAGGCGTTGAGCCGGATGTAGTGGTTCGGGTAGGCCCGGCGGCACTCGCCGACCTCGTAGAGCACGCCCGCGGCGTCCGCGAGGTCGAACATGGGCAACCCCCACATCTCCCAGTAGTGGTTGCGCGGGTGCGGGTCGTCGGTGAACTCCACCGACAGCGGCCAGCCGTGGTCCAGGGCGTACTGGATCTGGCTGCGGATCTCGCCGTCGGAGAGCTCGGGAAGGTAGGAGAACGTGCCCTGGGTGATGCGCATGGCGATACCTCCTCAGACCAGCGTCGGCGTCTCGACGACGTCCGGTGTGTCGGTCGACTCGTAGTTGAACGTGATGTCGCCCCAGGTGGACAGCGCGACGTCGAGCTCGCGGCTCCGCCGGGCGGCATTGCGCAGGATGTCCGTTCCTTCCGCGAGGTAGTCCCGGCCCTCGTTGCGCGCCTTGATCATCGCCTCCAGCGCCACCCGGTTGGCCGTGGCGCCCGCGGCGATGCCCATCGGATGCCCGATCGTGCCGCCGCCGAACTGCAGCACCACGTCCTCTCCGAGGTGGTGCAGCAACTGGTGCATCTGGCCCGCGTGGATCCCGCCGGAGGCCACCGGCAGCACGCCGGGCATCGATGCCCAGTCCTGCTCGAAGTAGAGGCCCTTGACCGGGTCCGGCTCGGTCCGGTTGAGCCGCAGCGTGTCGTAGAACCCGGCCACGGAGTTCGGGTCGCCCTCGAGCTTGCCGACGACGGTGCCCGCGTGGATGTGGTCCACCCCGGCCATCCGCATCCACTTGGCGATGACCCGGAAGCTGACCCCGTGGTTCTTCTGCCGCGTGTAGGTGCTGTGCCCGGCGCGGTGCAGGTGCAGCAGCATCCCGTGCCGGCGCGCCCAGTGCGCCATCGACTGGATCGCGGTGTAGCCGACGGTGAGGTCGATCATCACCACGACGCTGCCGAGCTCCTTGGCGAATTCGGCGCGCTCGTACATGTCCTCCATCGTCGCGGCGGTGACGTTGAGGTAGTGGCCCTTGATCTCACCGGTTTCCGCCTGCGCGCGGTTGACGGCCTCCATGCAGTGCAGGAAGCGATCCCGCCAGCGCATGAACGGCTGCGAGTTGATGTTCTCGTCGTCCTTGGTGAAGTCCAGCCCGCCGCGCAGCGCCTCGTAGACCACCCGGCCGTAGTTGCGGGCGGACAGCCCGAGCTTGGGCTTGACGGTGGCGCCGAGCAGCGGCCTGCCGTACTTGTTCAGGTACTCCCGCTCCATGACGATCCCGTGCGCCGGGCCCTGGAAGGTCTTCGTGTAGTGCGGCGGGATCCGCATGTCCTCCAGCCGCAGCGCCTTGAGCGCCTTGAACCCGAAGACGTTGCCGATGATCGAGGAGGTCAGGTTCGCGATCGAGCCCTCCTCGAAGAGGTCGAGGTCGTAGGCGATGTGGGCGATGTGCTGGTCCTCGTGACCGGGCACCGGATCGACCCGGTAGCACTTGGCCTGGTAGTGCTCGTAGGTCGTCAGCCGGTCCGTCCACACGACCGTCCAGGTCGCCGTCGAGGACTCACCGGCGACCGCGGCCCCGGCCTCCTCGGGCGGCACCCCGTCCTGCGGGGTCACGCGGAACGCCGCGAGCACGTCGCTCGGCTTCGGCTCGTAGTCGGGCTGCCAATACCCCATCTGCGCGTACGGGATCACGCCCGGGCCCCAGCGCTCGGATTTCTCCGCCATGCGTCCTCCTCGGTCGTTCCTGCGTGGCATTGACGATGGCGGCGAATTCAGCAATCGTCTATCAAGAATCCCGACGCGATTCTCAAATGAACGGTTCACAATCATGACGCTGACGCAGCTGCGCACCTTTCTGGTGATCGCCGAGACCGGTTCCGTGCACGCCGCGGCCGAGCAGCTGTTCGTCACGCAATCGGCGGTCTCGGCCGCGCTCAACGCGCTGCAGAAATCCCTGGATCTGCGGCTGCTGGAACGGGACGGCCGGGGTCTGCGACTCACCGAGGCCGGCGAGATCTACGCGCACCACGTGCGCACCGCGCTGGGCATGCTCGATCAGGCCCGTACGGCCGCGGTCGCCGAGGACGATCCGGAGCACGGCGAACTCCGCATCGCCGCGCTGACGACCGCGGGCGAGCAGCTGCTGCCCACCGTGCTGGCGGGCTTCCGCTCCCGGCACCCGCACGTCGGCGTGCGCCTCGAGGTCGGCAACCGCGATCGCGTCCGGCTGCTGCTGGACAGGCACGAGGTCGACCTGGTGCTCGGTGGCCGACCGGAGCCCGACAGCAACGTCACCGTGCTGGCGGTGCGCGCGCACGAGCTGATCGTCGTCGCTCCTCGGAAGGCCGTTCCGGACCGGGAGCCGACCCGCAGGCCCGCGCAGCAGACCTGGCTGCTGCGCGAACCCGGTTCCGGAACCCGCGCGGTGACCGAATCCTTCCTGGCCCGCCTCGAGCTCGACGCGGCACCGCGGACGCTGACGCTGGGTTCGAACACGGCGATCCTGGAATCGGTGGCCGCCGGACTCGGGGTCACGCTCATCTCCCGGGACGCCGTCGCGCGCCAGCTCTCCGAGGGACGGCTGGTCGAGGTCCCGATGGCGGGCACTCCGCTGCACCGCGACTGGCACCTCGTCGCCAACCGGGGTCATCTTCCCGCCACGGCTGCGATGCTCGCGGCGCACGTTCTGGCGACCGGGGAGTTCCAGGCGCCTGGTCGGTGATTTCCGGATCGGCGGCCGCTGATGACCGGCTGGCCGCCACTCGTTGCTCCTGAGCCACCGTTCGTGCGGTGTTCGCCCGCGATCGTCCCCGCCTGCTGGCCCCGGCGGCGGAGATCGGCCTAGCTTGTGGCTTTGCGACAGGAAATCCGCGGTTCGGCTCCGGCGATTCCCGGTCGGCTTGGTGAGACCAAAGGCGGTCTTGTTGTATGGCAGATGTGCACCGGCTGGATCCGACGTCCCGTGCTCCCGGCAAGTCGACGGTGCACGCGGCGTGGGAACGCTTCGTGCGGGGCGAGGACGACATCTCGGGCGTGCGTCCCGAAGTCGCGATCTCCTGGCATCGCTGCCGGGACCAGTACCGGGTCGACCCGCAGCTCACCCGAGCGCCGATCGCGGGCGCGGAGATCGAGCACACGCTCGAGCACGACGTCGTGTTCGCCGAGCTCGGCTTCCGCGCGGCTTCGGTGGCCCACGAGGTGAGCAACGCGGGCGGCGTCGTGACCGTCGCCGACGCCACCGGTCGAATCCTCGCGGAATGGGGGGACAAGGCGACCCGCGAACTCGCCGCCGNGGTGGTGATCCGCGGTGCCGAGCACTGGTGCCAGGCCTTCCACGACTGGAACTGCGCGGGTGTGGCGGTGCGCGACGTGGTGACCAAGGAGCCGGTCGCGGTGCTCAACATCTCCTGCTGGCGCAGCGAACTTCCCACGCCCGCGGGCGCCTGGCTCAGCAACGCCGCGACCCGAACGCAACGCACCTTGCGGCAGCGCGCCCAGGACGGCAGCGCCGAGTTGATCGCCGCCTACCACCACGCCAAGCCGCGCGGGGGCGCGGGCCTGGCCGCCTTGGACCCGGCCGGCAGGGTCGTGATCGCCGACGACGCGGCGAGCGTACTGCTGGGCGTGCCCAGCTCGACACCGGCGCCCGACCCGGCCGTGCGCTGGACCCCGTGCTTACCGGAACTGATCAGGATCGCCCAGTACGCCGCCAAGCAGTCCTCCCGCAATCCCGAGTGGGTCGGCTCGACGCAGATCTTCACGCAGCTGGCCGACGAACCGACCCCGATCAGCATCCGCCCCGTGTTCCTCGCCGGGCACCTGGTCGGAAATCTGGTCTCCTTCGGGGTCTCCGAGGGCAAGCAGTTGCCCAGGACCGATGGTGGTGCACACCATCGAGGGCAGTCGGACCGAATCGTCGCGATGCGGGACAACCGGATGGTCCTGCTCCGGCTTCCGGAGGTCGCGTTCGCGGAGTCGGACGGCAACGACCTGTGGCTGTCCACCGATCAAGGAAGGTTGCGAGCCGCCACGGGCAGCCTCGACAAACTCGAAACGGAGCAGGGCGAAGCCGGCTTCCTGCGGGTACACCGGAGGTACGTGGTCAACCTCGGGCGCATCCGCGAGGTCGAGCGCCGGTGCAAGGGTGAGTTGCTCCTGGTCATGGACGACCAGCCGAACACCATGGTGCCGGTCTCCCGGCGCAACGCTCCGGCGGTGCGCCGGGCGCTGGACATCTGAGGAGCCTCGCGCCCCCAGGGGAGGAGTTTCCAATGCCGGAAAACCCCGACGCCGTGGCGATCACCAAGAACTACGACCAGAGCGTGCGGACTGGCCGTGCGAGCGATCGTGGTCGGAGTCATCCGGTGGCTGGTGGGGACAATTGTGATTGGTGGCCTGGCCGGTTGAGTCTGCGGATCTTGGCCAAGCATCATCCGGCGA